>NZ_VEGP01000081.1 GCF_007679495.1 Paenibacillus sp. 32O-W
CAACCTCAGTATTACATTCACCGTTAGTTCAGTCACATCATGCAATTATGCCGATTTTCGCTCTGCGAAAGTTGAGTTATAAGTAAAAAGATTCCAATAACAAAACAAACAAAGATTATGATAGGCAATATAAATACTGTTTTGCCTTCAATCCTTAAATTAAAGTAGTCATAAAATTTAGAGACTAAAAAAGTTTTGTTAGGAAACCGTAGCATGAAAAGTACTGGTAATAAGACGAGAAGAATTGATAAAAATCTAAACATCCGATTCACGCTTTAAAACACCTCCATATTATAAAGCCATTCTGCATAATTGATTTATGCGAATATATAACTAGTTGTTGATATATTGAAAAACACTTAAACAAGCGATGGTTTGTATAGTAGTTCATCACAACCAGCAGTTGCTTTCTAAATTTATTTGATATATTAATAATATCATTAACATTCCTAAAAAATACCCTATTTTTCCAAATTACGCACTTAAGACCCATGTAAACTAAAGTCTATATATGGTAATATTTGTAACGATGAATGGTTGCGCAGCCATCATAATAATCAGAAGAAAGGATTTCATTAAATGATTAAGCCTTCAGTAATTTTGCGATGTTTAATGGTAGGTTTAATTGCATTTCTTTCCTTTGCTTCTTCGGCCCTGGCATCAGAGACAACAAAAATAATGTAGTTGATGTAAAAGACCTTTTACCACAATCTGTAATTGACAATTATAAGGGTTCTTTCAATAGTATTGACGAATTGCTAGCTTCTGCTGATATTACAATTAGAACTATTGATCCTGAAGACTACCCGGATGGTTTTGAAGGCATTAAGGTAAATAATGTTGATGAATTAGCTGCACTAGTATTATCTTCTAAGAATCAGATTAGTGAACAATTAGGTACAGCAAATCCGTATGATACCCAGGCCGATTTCTCTATTGCTGGGAGCAACGTTGTAACACACGACTATACAATAGGGGATTTTTACACCTACTGGGTTAAATTATATGCTACGATCACTTATGATGTTGGAAAATATCCACAAGACCGAGAAATTACTTCTTTGTCGGCTAACACCCAGTTGCATGGTTTTACTCTTGGGGTTTCTTGGTAACAAGGAAATATAATGCTACATAGAATCTAGACAGCAAAAAAGGAGTTTCTTAGTTGTATGGCAACCAGTAGAAGAAAGTTTACACCGGAGGAGAAAGCGCAAATCGTACTGGAAATTTTAAAGGAAGAAAAGTCGGTCTCGCAGCTCTCATCCGAGCATGGTATTCATGCAAATGTCCTCAATCGGTGGAAATCAGAAGCTGTCCAGAATCTATCGCAATTGTTTGTCGATGATCGCAAAGGCATCACGAAAATGAAAAACGAGTATGAAAAAACGATCAACGACCTCTACGCCGAGATTGGAAAGCTGACCAGTCAATTGTCGTGGCTTAAAAAAAAATCTGGCCTCTAATCTTTCCCGCGAAGAACGCATAGATCTTCTGGAATGGGATTGCCCCGAGCATTCGCTCTTTGTTCAGGCCGATCTATTAAGTCTGAACCGCTCCAGTCTTTACTATAAGCCGGTTCCTCCCTCCCCGGAGGAAATTCGCCTCAAACACCGGATTGACGAGATTTACACAGAGCATTCGTTCCTGGGCTACCGGAGGATTGCTGCAATTATGAATCGGGAAGGAGATGGTATTCACGAAAACACAGTAAGGCGCTACATGCGCGAAATGGGCCTTATGGCTATTCATCCCGGGCCAAATCTGAGTAAGCGGGATCTACAACACAGAGTCTATCCGTACCTGCTTCGGAAACTGAAGATTACAGAGCCCGATCAGGTCTGGAGTGTGGATATTACATATATTCGCATGAAATACGGCTGGATGTACCTGTACGCCGTCATGGATTGGTATTCTCGCTACATCGTAGATTGGCAACTGGATCAAAGCTTGGAGATCGGTTTCGTGCTTGAGACCATGAGACGTGCATTCACACGACGTAAGCCTGGGATTGTCAACAGCGACCAAGGCAGCCACTTTACGAGTCCGAAGTATATCGATTTATTGAAAGAGAACGATGTTCGTATCAGCATGGATGGCAAAGGCAGGGCTACGGATAACATAGTCATTGAGCGCTTCTGGCGCAGCCTGAAGTACAACGAGGTCTACATCAACGACTATACAAGTCCTCGGGAGACCAGGAGAGGTGTAGAACGCTACATTCACCTGCACAATCACTACTTACCTCATCAGTCTTTGCAAAATCATACGCCTGCTGCAGTGTATAACCGGGACGTTGAACTTCTATCCACATGTGAATGATATAGGACATTCTCCCGCGCCTTCGCTTGGGCTATGTCCTCCACCTGTGGACAACAACACCAAAGGAATTATCAAACATACTTTCCATCTTGGCTCTACCAAGAGCCTGCCCTCCTAGGGCACAGAAATAGGTAATTGTGCATTATTTCACACCTTAAACTATTTAAAAAAACTGTCTTGACATCTTGTAGCACTATAAAATGTTACTTCAATAAAAACTTCTGCTACAACATATAAGTCGACAGCAAATGGGACCCTAAGCTTAAATATTATTATTGAAGGGATCGGAAAAGTAATAGATGTTCCGGTAAGTGGTTCAACGACTGGAGGTATTTAGTATTAAGGGGCTGCCTTTTATCACAATAAATGGCGGCCTTTTTTTGTTTATTAAACTATTTGTGGACATCGAGCGGTTATATGCTCGAAAAACCATTGACATTTTGCCAAGAGTGCAAGCATAATAGATATACTGTGATTCCGTTTGGGTAGAGACGATGAGAGAACCCCGGAAACCATTAATGCCTTGGGATAGGTGTGGTTTCTGGTGGTCGGCTCATCGTCTTTTTGGCATATTGTTTATTGACGGGAAGGAGCAAGCTTATGAGTATCAATCCAGAACTCTGGCAGATCAGCAATTTTGATTTAACGATAAGAATCATTCTCGCTCTTCTTCTGGGGGGGCTTATCGGATTGGAGAGAGAGTGGAACAACCACGCGGCAGGTTTTCGCACACATATCCTGGTATGTGTCGGGTCGGCCTCGATTATGCTGCTGTCCATTTACGGATTCTCCGCATTTGTTTACGAGGCTAACGTTCGTACCGACCCGGCGCGGCTGGCTGCGCAGGTCATCAGCGGGATCGGTTTCTTGGGAGCAGGAGCTATCCTGCGCACAGGCCCTACCGTGTCGGGGTTAACGACAGCGGCGTCCATCTGGGTAGTGGCCGCGATCGGATTGTCCGTAGGGGCCGGCTTTTATTATGCTGCCATACTGGTCACCGGTCTCGTACTGATCAGTCTGTTTCTCCTGAACAAGTGGGAGAAGCATATGATGTGGCATCGTCGGACTCAGGAAATCACCCTGAGAATTGTTGACCGGCCGGGAAGCCTTGGAAATATAGCGACCCTCTTAGGCAATCATTCCATTCAGATCAAGAATATCCATATGGAGCATGAGCAGGGGCTTATGTTTAGCGAGGATGAGAACATCATCAAGATTCGGTTGACGCTGCAGCTTCTCAGTGCGGATAAGCTGGTGGATGCATTGGACGAATTGACACGCTTGGAAACCGTACTGGCCGTAGATTCAGGTCATATTTCCGGCAGCGGCAAGTCGGGCAAAGGCCGGGCTGCATTTCAGAAGGGCAAGGGAATTAATAAAGCAGGATAATCCATTTATGTGGGTGGAGATGATGAGAAAACCCGCAGGCACGCCAGTTTCCTTGATTGGGATAGGGAACCGCTGTTGCTTGCGGTTTTTTATGCCGAAATTCGGGTTGGCATGATGATAAGCCTTCCGTGGTTTGGGCAGAGAGCAAAATGAGTAATCGCATTGGGGTCATACACCTGTACTATTTGTTTCCCCAGGAACTGGCTGCCGCAATAGATAAAGAACAAGGGAGAGAATGGACATGGGTGAAATCAAATTGATAGTCAGTGATTTGGACGGGACTTTGCTGTCCGCCGATCACCAATTAACCGAGAAGGTCCGCATGGCGGTCCGCCGCTTCACGGAGGCAGGAGGGATGTTTACGTTCGCTACCGGAAGGCCCGGCCTGACGGTACGGACGGTGGTCGAGGCGTTGGATATCGATCTGCCTTTTATTCTCTGTAACGGATCGGTGATCGCCGACCGCGAGCGGACGTTGGAAATGGTGCCTATGAAGCTAGATGATTTGATTCCGGCGATGGAAGAGGCGGACCGGGAAGGAATCTCGGTACTGCTGTTCGAAGAGAATCAGATTTCCGTATTCCGAAGAACCGAGGATGTGGATAGATTTGAGCATAAAGAAGGCATATCCTGCCGCCTGATTGATTTTACGACGGAGGAATGGAAGTCGGCCACATTGCAAAAGGTGTTGTGGATCGGCGATTTCCAGAAAATACAGCCGATATGGGATGCTTATTTACGAAAGCTTGGAAATCAGTATTCTGTCTTCCAGTCTGAAATCGACTTTCTGGAGATCATCCCGGAAAACCAGAGCAAAGGCCAAGCTCTTAAGAAGCTGATGAACAGACTTCACCTGAAACCGTCTCAGGTTATGGCTATCGGCAACCAGCTCAACGATCTGGACATGATCGAGACCGCGGGAGTCGGCGTCGCTGTAGCTAACAGTCATCCGTTATTAAAGGAAAAGGCGGATTATGTATGTCTGGATAGCTACGGGGACGGTGTTGTAGAGGCAATACATACGTTCTGCCTGCCATCCCGTCAGGAGAGGTCATCGGGAATGGGAGCGGGATAAGGAAGCGATGGGCTACAGTGTTGTCTGTTGTCCCTGTGTCACAGCACGCAGGGAGGGGACACATTGAGCGTAGAGCATTCACTAAAATTGGCCGGTGGAGCAAGGCTGCGCTGTTAAAAAGCAAAAGGCCTGCAATTCTACAGCAATAATGCAGGTCTTTTGGAAGGCTAAGACGAGAATCGGCAAAAGATCAACATAAGTGCAGGTAAATTTTTCAATTCGGTTGATTTTCGGAATTTGGTGCGGATAGACATGCACTTTTGACTGTCTTTAAGGTGCTGGTGCTGTGCCAACAGCGTGTTGTTGCCCGAACCGCGTGCTTGTCAGATTCGAGCATTTTCATACGTTGGACGGACGTCCGGGAACCGAATGAACGACGACAAGGTCGTGATCCTTATTGGAGCACGACCTTGTCACCTTCTTGCAATCCTTCAATAATTTCCGTTTGCTCGGCTGTTTCGATGCCGATTTGGACGATTCTCTTCTCCGGCTCCGTCCCGTTAAGGACATAGACGAAATAATCATCTCCGTCTCTCTGGACCGTAATCGTCGGAACGACCAGAGCATTATCCTTCTGGTCGACGATGATCGTCCCCGTCAGACCGAGACCGGCAATCAGCCGGTCATGAGGCTCAAGCTCGACCGTTACTTCGAACTTCGATACTCCGTCGTTTCCGCTTTTGGCAAATTTGGATACTTCGGTAACCTTCCCTTTGAGCTTGTCATTGGGAAGCGCATCGATTCGAACGTCAACAGGCAGCCCCTCTTTAATCTGGAAAACTTCGTACTCTCCCACGGTAGCGACCATTTTTAACTGTGTTAAATCGACGATTTTGCCGAGCAGCTCCTGTTCGCCCACCCTCTTGGGCTCTTTCTTCTCATCGAACAGAAATATCCCGTCGGCTTTGGCCAAATATCGGGCTTCCGAGATCAGCTCCTGGGTCTCCTTGATTTCATTCTGCAGCATGGCAAGGTTGATTGAATCGAGCTTCTGCTGCAGCTTGTCTGTTTCTTTATCCGTATAGCGTGCGAAAGCTTCTTGTTCCCCAACGGAAGCGGCAGTAGTCCTTGATGAATCGGGAGCAAGGGATTGAACGGCCTGCTGAATTTTTTGCTCGGTTTGCATTTTATCCACATTGGCCTGTTTGACCGCCAACTGCTTACGCAGGTCGTCCGTTTCCATCTCGAACAGAAGAGCTCCCTCGCTGATTTGCTCGCCTTCCTTCACCGCCCAAGATTGAATCGTCCCGGCGAAAGGGGCGTAGACGGCCGTCTCGCGGATGTAAGACGATTTCCCCTTGACTTCGATTGTCTGCACAAGCGCTTCCTGCTTGGCCTCAAATTCAAGGGCCTGACTGTAGGACTGCGGTGCGGAAGCTTCCATATTGTTGACAGGGCGGCTCTGTATATAGAGAAAGGTGGTAATCCCGAGCACTCCGGCAATGAGCAGCACCGGAATCCATCTTTTTTTCTTGCGCATCAACCTTAACCTCCTAGACATGATGAAGCATTGATAATGGTCTTGACACTATTCCAAAGCAGGAGCTCTGCGTTTCTCATTCCCGTTTGATGGCCGTAAGAGCGTCCGTTCGGGAGGCCTTGATGGCAGGGAAGATGCCGGATAACACCCCTGTCAGTACGGCGAAGAACAGGCCGACCGGCAGAATCCAGAAGCTGATGAACAGCAGCTCTTCACTAGAGCTTCCTTCGGAAAACTTCTGAACGACAATATTGATCAACCAAATGACCCAGTACGATAACACGATTCCGGCGATTCCTCCCAGCAGGCCGAGCAGAGTGGATTCGACGATAAACATATTTCGAATTTGTCTCAAGTTCGACCCCAGTACCTTCATAATGCCGATCTGCCTTCGGCGCTGATAGGTGGACATCGTCATGGCCACGATAATGGAGATGGACGCCACGAATAGAATGAACAGTCCGATTCCTCCGAAGACCAGACGGACGATGACAAATTCCTGCTGCATGGACTCCTGCTGCTGCAGATTGGATTGCGTGTTCAGCTTCAGCTTGCGGATCCATTCTTCCGTCTGGCGCACATGTTCGACCGAATCGACCTTAGCTTTGATGCTTTTCTCTACGAAACGGTATGCGGACCTGCTCTTTTGCATGGCTTCCTGGATTCTCTCTCCAAGCTCAAGCGATATATAAGCCGTCCGATCATAGCGGACCATGGAATCCGGCATTCCCTCCGGCCTCTTGAGAATTCCGATTACCCGAACAGGGAAGGATACGGTTTGCAGGGTACCATCCGTCTGTACGTCGGCAAATTCCAGCAGAATAGTTTTTTGATACAGAGGGTAGGGGATCAACGGCTCCTCCTCACGAGAAGAGGAAATGCGCTGAGACTGCGTTCTGCGAATGGCCGCGGTCCGTTCGTCGTATAAATTGACGGTGGCCCCATAACTCAAGATAATGGCGTTATTCAGATCCTGATAGGCCCCCTGCTGCAGCTCGAAGCCAAAGTCCTTCATGGCGGTCAAATCGGTCGCTATCAGCTCGGCAGAACCTTTCTTCGTGGAATCAGCGGTGAAGTTGAAGTATTGAAGCCTGTTGAAAGGCGCGATGCTGATCACATTAGGCAGCGACCGGATAATCTCAATTTTCTGCTTGGAGATGTCGTAAGCGCCTGAGGTGGAGCGGGAATCCTTATTTTCGGCGGAGTCGCTTGAATCTTGTCCCGGATAAATTTGAATCTCGTCGGTTTTCAAGTAAAAGCCGATTCGCTGCTCGCTGAACTGAGTCACTGATTCCCCGAACGCAAGCGCAACGATAATCGAGGAAGAGCCGATGGCAATGCCGATCACGCACAGCAATGTGACGACCAAACGGCGTCTTAGCTGATCCCAGCCCAATCTTAAATAGTCGGTCCATCTCATAATGAATATCCCTGTCCTTTATTTATACATTCGATTATGTCACGTCCCTTGTTCCTCGTTCATAAATGCTTCATTCCCGGAGACCGCGGGAATAGCAGGGCCGGTTATTGCTCTGCCGCGAGTATCTTCGGTCAACTCGCCATCTTTCAAATGAATGATTCTCCCTGTTTGCATAGCCACTTCCTGTTCGTGAGTAACGATGACGAAAGTGATTCCGGAGTTAACATTCAGATCGATCAGAAGATCGATAATTTCTTGTTCGGTTTTGGAATCCAGATTTCCGGTTGGTTCATCCGCGAAGACGATGGCCGGCTCCGTAATAAGCGATCGGGCAATGCTCACTCGCTGCTGCTGCCCTCCGGATAATTGGGAAGGGAACAGCTCTGTTTTGTCGGCCAAGCCGACCTGGCTAAGAAGCTTCAACGATTTTTCCTTCCTTACAGACGGTTTAACGCCATGGAAAACTAACGGAAGCTCTACATTTTCCCTTACGGTGAAATGAGGGATTAGCTCATAAGACTGAAAGATAAATCCGATATGGGTTCTGCGAAACTCGGCCAGCTGGTTTTCATTCATCTTCTCTATCGGTTGGCCGGAAATAAGGATCGAGCCTTCGGTAGGCTTCATCAGTCCCGCCATAAGATTTAACAACGTTGATTTCCCCGAGCCCGAGCTGCCCAGAAGCGAAATCATTTCTCCTTTGTCAACGCGGAAATTGATCTCTTTCAACACGGGGGTTTGTTCGGTACCATTCTGGAAAGTATGGGATAACTGTCGTACCTCAAGCATGCTTTGCCTCCGCTTCGGTATTGGAATGTTTGTGCAGCCAAGCAGGCCAAATCTATATATCGGGTGCCGATGTTGGCTTTGTACCCTGTGGGCATACAAGAAACCGGAACTTCGCACGTCCTGTCAAGGCGCACTTCCTTATACAAATCTCTCAAAAAAATTTTACGCTGGAAATATTTATGCACTTTAATAGTATACGATTTGTGAATTGCCGGAAGCAAACCGTGACCTTAAATGGCGAAAATTATGGTAAACTAGGATTATTAGTGCTTTGGCCGTTATTCTATAGAAAAAGGCAGGTTGGAGATATGGATCACAATTCTATTATTGCTGCCATGACGAAGAAAGAGCAGCTGGATGAAGTGAAGAACAGCCGGGTCAAGAAGGTCATTCTGATGTCCGGTGATATTATGAGTCTGAAGGAAATCATTTTCCAACTGCACTCGACCAATAAGGAAGTATACGTGCATATCGAAATGGTGGACGGAATCGGGCGGGATGCTTCGGCGGTTCAATATTTGGCTGAGGTTTTCCGGGCGGACGGGATTGTATCGACCAAGAGCAATGCTATCTCCGCCGCTAAATATGCCGGCTTGAAGACGATTCAGAGGGTGTTCGCGATAGATTCGGGTGCTTTTGAAACCGCGATCAAAATGATTGCGACCAGCAAGCCGGATAAGGTCGAGCTTATGCCCGGCCTGATGCCCCGGGTGATCAACGAAATGAAAAGAAGGATCAACCGCCCGCTCATTGTCGGAGGATTGATCCGTTATAAAGACGAAATCGAGACCGCTCTCAACAGCGGCGCCGATTATGTGTCTGTTGGCGACCCCGAATTTTGGTAGGGGTCTTTTTTTGATAGTTTGTGAGGTTATTTACAATTGGCGAAAGACCGCGATTAACGTCAAGTATTACCAAGTATTATAGAATAATGTCGAACATTACTGCAAAAAGCCTTGCAGCCACAATGAAGCGCTTATGATAAGCCCGGTGTTCACACTTGCTGATAGCGAGGCTTTCATAAGCGGAGCATAGGCGGCTGGAGGATTGCTCCCTTGAAGCTGCTTGTAGACCTTGAGCAGCCGGTTCGCTGTGATCAAGGCGACCAGTGAATAGACGGGCAGGGCGCCGAGGGCGACTGCAAGCAGCAGAAAACCGTAGCTTGCGCCAAAGATAGCCAGCGACACTTTCTGCGCGCCGTTCTCTCCAAGCACCACTACAAGGGTGTTCTTGCCGGCCAATCTATCGGCTTGCCAATGCAAGAAATGATGATTGAACAGGATTAACGTCGTCAACCCTCCGATAGGGAAGGAGGCCAGTAAGGCGCGGGCATCGAATTGCAGCGCTTGAACGTAATGGCTGCCCAGAACGGGAAGGATGCCGAAGCTGACGAAAATCGAAATTTCGCTCAAGCCCTTACCTCTGTATCCGTAGCGGATGGGAGGAGCAACATAGAAGTAAGCAAGCAGCGCCCCGATCCCGCCATACACCAGAACCATGCTTCCCCGAAAATAGATCAGCAGAATGCCGCATAGTAAACTGATGCCGAACAGTGCCCAAGTCATTCTTGCGAAATTGGATTCCGACAGCTTGCCGCCCGTCAGCATGCCGGAATGGGTAGAGATCGTTCCGGGCTCCGCATGTGCCGCAATATCGGCGCCGCTGCGGTAATCCCACAAATCATTTATCATATTGGAGAATAAGTGCAAGGCAACCGCCCCCAACAGAGTGACGGCGAACCATTTCCAATCAAATACATGATTCCAGGCATAAGCTCCGATGCTGCCAATCATAACCGGCAGAATCATGACAGGGATCACTTGAAATCTTGATGCTCTAAGAAACAGCTTGGCCCGGCTCATGGATGCCATCTCCTTTTCACGTTGCTTTCCGACTCCTTTTTTGCCCTAATGCAGAGGACATATTCTCTTTTCTATCATAACACTAGCCTCAAAAGTGAGTATATAGCCATCTTTTGCCGCTAATCAAAGAACCGCCCGGTCGTTAACCGGACGGCTCCAAGTTCTCTGCAGCATTAGAGGCATAATCAACCTGAATCTATTATGCCGGTTTGGGAGGACCGGTTTCAAGAAGACCTCCTTGGCATATTACTTGTCGAATTTAAGTCTCTTCTGCAGTTTGCCGAGAACAATATCGGCAGCAATAGCCAGCAAAGCCGCCGGGATAGCGCCGCCGTATATACGCAGATCATTGCGGTAATTAATGCCGGAATAAATTTCACGGCCAAGTCCGTCTCCGCCGACGAAAGGAGCCACTGCCGCGACACCGATGGCGATGACGGCCGCGACCCGAATTCCGGTCATAATAAACGGAAGAGACAATGGAAGCTGGACTTTGATTAGAATTTGCAAGGGACTCATTCCTACACCGCGGCCGGCTTCGGTCACACTGGAGTTAATTTCGTTCAATCCGACATAAGTATTGCGGATGATCGGAAGCAGGGAATAGAGGAACAGTCCTACGATGACGGTCTGTGAACCTAATCCTAACAAAATCATCAGCATGACGAGCAGCGCAAGACTGGGAATGACCTGGATGACGTTGGCAATGGTGAGAATGACGGCAGCCAGCTTGCGGTCCAGGGAACAGACGATTCCGAGAGGAATGCCTACGATCAGTGCAAAGAGAACCCCAAGAACCACCATCATGATATGGTCATAAGTCAAATATAATAAATCCATCCAGTTTTCGCTTATATACTCCATAAATCTATCCATAAACATTCCCCCTAGACTTCTTAAATGAGGTTACTTGAGCAAGCCCAATTTATTTAGAAATTCGCGGGCGACCGCTTTCTCACTGCGTTTATTAATATCCACTTCGTAATTCAATGAGGTCATCGTATCCTCATCGATCTTGCCGACGAGCTGCCCGATGATATCATTCAATTCCGGATGCTGTTCAAGAACTTCTTTTCGGATCACAGGAGAAGCATCGTAAGGAGGGAAGAATTGTTTATCATCTTTTAACGTAGTCAAATTAAATTCTTTCAACCGGGGATCGGTAGAGTAGGCCAGCACAATATCGACCTCGTCATTAGCAACGGCCTCGTATACAAGCCCGATCTCCATAGGGAACAGCTCCCCGAATTGGAGCCCGTATGTTTCCGAGAAGGCCTTATAACCGTCGTCATTCCGCTCCAGCCAGGAAGTATCGACGCCCAGCCGCATTGTGGAGGCCAGATCTTTAAGATCGGAAATTTGCTGCAAATGATTGTTCTCGGCTTCCGCTTGACGAACGGTGAAGGCATAAGTGTTCTCAAAGCCATAAGGATCGAACCATTTGAAATTAAAATATTTGTCAAACCCCTCCTGGGCTTGCCGCAGCACATCCTCCCGGCCCTTGCTTTCCTCAACGGGAAAGTGATTGTTAAAGATTTCCCCGGAATATAGCGTAGCCATTTGAATGTCATTCTTCTTCATGGCGTTAATGATTACCGGGCTGGAAGCCAAGTCCGGCATCGTTCTAACCTTCAAGTCCGTTTGCTCCTCAATCAGGATTTGGTACATGGCAGCAATAATTTTCGTCTCGGTATAGGTTTGCGCGCCGATGATCAATTGGTTTTTACTTCCACAGCCGGTCATTCCCGCCATGACGGCGGCCAGCAGCAGGATTCCGACTGCCTTAGTTATATAAACTTTCATAGAATACCCCCGTCTGTAATGGTTTACGGTCCCGCCTTATTGGTCTTGGTTCTAAGAGAAAGTTTGACCTTCTCAGCTTGGATCCGTCGAAGCTTGAACCTTCATGCGACTTGACACTGACTTCTCCAGCAACCCGAACAGAAAGTCAATCAGCAGGGCCAGCAGCACGGCAATAACCGCACCGGTAAAGATCAATTCCTTCTTGTTGACGGCCAAACC
The DNA here is from genome assembly GCF_007679495.1 of Paenibacillus sp. 32O-W. GTDB lineage: Bacteria > Bacillota > Bacilli > Paenibacillales > NBRC-103111 > Paenibacillus_L > Paenibacillus_L residui. The sequence continues at coordinate 12,357 of NZ_VEGP01000081.1, forward strand.
CGACAGAATAAGTTGACCGAGCCCGCCGGCGCCAATCAGAGCGGCCAGAGTGGTCCAATTAATAATATAGACGGCCGTGATCCGGATTCCCGTCATGATATAAGGGAAGGAGAGAGGCAGCTGGATTCGCAGCAATCTCTGTCCCGCACTGTAGCCCATTCCGCGAGCGGCCTCCAGCAGGTTCCGATCGACAGCCTGAAATCCCGAATAGGTGTTTCTCATTAGAGGCATAAGCGAATATAGAAACAGGGCGATGATGGCTGGTTGGGTACCGATGCCGAACAATGGAATGAGTAGAGCGAGAAGAGCCAGGCTGGGGATCGTTTGAAGGACATTAGCAATAGTGAAAATAACCGAGTTAATCCATTGAACCCGGTTGGCGGACAGCCACACCCCTACGGGAATAGCGACAAGGCAGCCAAACAGCATAGCGGCGGAAGCGATCATTAAATGTTCCTGAAACGCTTTCCCAATATCGGGGAGACGATCCATTAGAAATTCCCAAATCGTTTGGTTCATCCCGTAGCGCCCTCCTGTCCGTCAGTCGGAGTATACACGTCGGCGATGTGCCGAACGATGCTTCCTTTCGTTATCAAGCCGGCGAATTGATGGCCGTCACGAACGACCGGAACGTAGGGCAGATGATGTTCGTTCATCAGATTAAGAGCAACAGCCAGGGAAGTACCGGTCGGGACAACGTGCTCGAACGGCTTCATGACGTCGGCCAATGTCATATTCTCTTCTCTGAACCTGTCCAGAACCTGAAAGATGGAGGCGTGGCCGAGAAGTTTGTTGTTTTTGTCTACTACAATGAGGGAGTCGACCCGTCTTCTTTCCATAATTTTGATCGCTTCCGCCAATCCGCGGGACGGGAAAGCGGTCACGGGCTGCTCTGCCATGACTTCATCCACCGTAGGAAGCTCTTCAGGATGCTCGCCGCCGTTCTGAAGGCGCTTTTTCCCAACGAAGCTCTTGACAAAATCGTTAGCCGGATGCCGCAAAATCTGCTCCGGGCTTCCCTGCTGCACTATTTCTCCGTCCTTCATCAGCACAATGTTGTCGGCGATTTTGATGGCTTCATCCATATCATGGGTAACGAAAACGATCGTTTTCTTCAATTCCTGCTGCAGCCGGATCAATTCATCCTGAAGCTGTTCCCGGCTGATCGGGTCCAGAGCGCTGAAGGGTTCATCCATCAGAATGATGCTGGGCTCGGCAGCCAATGCGCGTATAACTCCGATCCGCTGCTGTTGTCCTCCGCTCAATTCGGACGGGTATCGGTTCCGGTAAGTGTCCGGATCGAGGTTAACCATGGTTAACAGCTCATCCACCCGGCGGTCGATACGTTCTTTATCCCATTTGAGCAGGCGGGGAACGACAGCCACATTCCGGGCAATGGTCATATGAGGAAACAACCCTATATTCTGAATGACATAACCGATGCTTCGGCGCAGCTCTACCGGATCGATCTTGGAAATATCCTTGCCGTGAACATAGACCTTTCCTTTGCTCGGATGGATTAGCCGGTTGATCAGCTTCATGGTCGTCGTTTTCCCGCATCCGCTAGGGCCGATCAGCACGTTGATGCCGCCTTCACTGAATTCCAAATTGAGGTTTTTAATGGCGACAAATCCGTCCTCATACGTCTTGTTTACTCCTTCAAATCGAATCATTCTTCGTAACCACCCCATCTATTTAGTTTTTACCGACTAAGCCAATTACCCATTTTTTACCCTTTTGAAACAGAAAAATGGAAAAAATGAGTGACATTATTCCCGTTCATGGAGCCTCTTGGTCCAAAATCCGCCGCGAAAGAAACGGGGCTCGTAAGAAATGACGAATGCTTTGGGAGCAAACTCCTGAATATACTGCAGCAGCTTCTTCTCGTTGCTGCGTTTGGCCAATACCTGCATAACCAGGCGCGGGCCATCCCTTCCTTCAGCGGTCCAACTGGTTACCCCGTACCCTTTATCCCTCAACCGGGCAGGCAGGCTGGTTTCAGCAGAGTTGACTACAATTTGCACGGTGGAATAACCGAGCGCCAGCCACTCCTCAATTCGGATGCCAAGCCAGACGCCGCTTCCCCAGCCGACGCAGTAGGCAATCAGATTTAGCGGCTGATCGATATTATTTAAGACAATATTTAAGCCCATCAGATAAATAAAGACTTCCAGCATGCTGATTAATGAAGCGAGCAGCCTTCTCGATTTCATGACTAGTATAATCCGAACGGTGAACAAGGATACGTACACGATGTTGATAATAATGATGGTCAAGAGAATGGAGTTTCCAAGCAAGATATCGAACCCCTTCCTAAAAAAAGATAGTCAACGGTTATTACCCTTTACCTTCCAGTATGTAACTAGGATGCCTCTTATGCCCTTCGCCTATTTTGTACCGGCTGCCAAAAAGCCGGTCATAAATCAGATATTGATGAATACAATGATTTTGTTGTGAATTCTCGTGATGAGGTGAAGAAATGTTGGTTATGGAATTGCTGCGGCCCGTCAAACCGGCCAATGAGACCGAGCTTAGGAAGAGAGAAGAAGTGATTCGCCATCTAAAGCAAAATTACCGTGGATTATATCACATTCATAAAGATTACTCGGTTAAATCGGATAAGGCCAAATCGACAAACCGGCCGTAATAATAAAACCTGGGATGTACGGATCTCAGGTTTTTTTGTGGTCTTTTTTGTATAAAATGAATTCGCTTCAAGCAACAGATATGGTATGTTGTTGACAGTAAAGAAGTATTTTCAATTTCGAGCAAGATTATAAGTATGGAGAGGTGGCAGTATGGGCGGGGTTCACAATTTCGCAGTCATCAAAGTGATGTCTTTCAATATTTATCATGGGGAAGGGCTGCTGGACGGCCGGCTGGACTTGGGGCGCATAGCGGAGGTCATCCGCGATAGCGGGGCCGATGTGGTGGGAATGCAGGAAGTAGACAAGCATTTCTCCGAACGAAGCGGGTATGAAGATCAAGGCCGGCTTCTGGCTGAAGCTTTGAACATGAATTATGCCTATGGCCCCAATCTTAGGCTGGAATCTTCATCGGCAGACGAACCGGACCGGGAGTACGGCACCTTGATCTTAAGCCGGTTTCCTATCGTTCGGCAGCATAATTACCCGCTTCCCGGGGAGACAAGCGAAGGACACCATAATGAGCCGAGAGGGCTGCTGGAGACCATTCTGGATGTGGAAGGCCGGCCCGTCTTGTTCTTAAATACCCATCTGGGGCTAGGTGAACAGGAACGCAAAGCCCAGGTAGACTGGATTATCCGGAAATATGGCCAAAGTCCCGAGCCGGTCTTGTTGACGGGAGATTTTAATGCCGAGCCATCCAGCCCGGAAATTCTGAAATTGAAAGAAGTGTTTCAGGATGCTTTTGAACCGTTCGGCCTCCAAGACGAGCCTACCTTGCTGGAGAAGGATCTGTCCGGAGAGGACCCGTCCGGCTATCGGCTTACCAAGCGGATTGATTACGTGTTCTCTTCCGCGCAGATAACGCTCATCGGTGCCGAGAGAATCAGCCGCGTCGTCTCCGATCATCTGCCGGTAACGGGGACCTATCGGCTTACACTTTAAGGAGACGGCACCCAAGTCGGAGGTTCATCCGTAGTTAGATGCGGTTGTTTTCCGGGAGAGTATGATCAATCGAGCAGTCGCTGCATGGGCCATGTGCTGGTGTCGTACAAGCAGTCTCTCGCAGAATGGCGCGTCTAACTGGATTTCATACAGTTAGTTTGTACCCTCTGAAGCGAAAGGCGGAAACTAAATGGAAAATCCGCCTATTTATATTTTCTGCTGTTGCCGTGTCAAGCAGTCTACTCGCAGAATGGCGCGTCTAACTGGATTTCATACAGTTAGTTTGTGCCTTCCGAAGCGAATGATGGAAACTAAGTGGAAAAACTACAGCTAGTTTGTGCAAAAAAGGCTATTTCAGCAAAAAGCCTTGATTCTAAATGTAGTTTTTCCATTTACTTTAATCATTTTCCGCCATTCGCTTAAATTTACCTGCATAAAATACAGTTAGACCGTGGAGGATCCACCACAAGTAATGGTTTTCTACTTGTGCAACCGCGCTGGGAGTCGCGCGCGGTTTTTAGTTAATTAGTCCTTTTCTTTTTTCCTGTTTTCTTTTCCTTTGTCGCTATTTTTGTTTTTCGACGGGTTCGGCTTGTTCTTTTCCTCTTTTTTCTCCTTTTCTCTATCCTTATCCTTATCCTTGTTCCAGTTGGGGAACAGTTCCTGGCCTGTCCACAAGTTCCAATGATCACGGTAAGAAGCGGGGACCTCGAAAGGCCGGACCGGAACTCCCTGCAATGCCCGGGACATGATCTCCCGGAACAAGGAAGCGGCGGCTTCCGAGCCGGATGACTCCAGATAGTGGTTGCGATCGGTTTTGTCATAACCCAGCCAGACGGCCGCTGTCAGCTCCGGTGTATACCCGACGAACCAGGCGTCTTTCGAAACCGGTCCGGTAATACCGGCGAATTCCTCGGTATCCGGGAGCTGGGTGGTTCCCGTTTTGCCGGCGGTCGGACGATCCAACCGGGCCTTGGTTCCGGTGCCGTAGCGGACGACATTTTCCAACAGGCGGGTCATCGTGTAGGCGTGCTCCGGCGACGTTATTCGTTTGGGCTCAGCATGGGCCTCTACCAGGACATACCCATCCTGGGTCGTAATTTTAGTGATCGCATGGGCCTCGTTCATCATCCCCTGATTGGCGAAGGCACCGAAAGCTTGAGCCATCTGCAGCGGGGACACCCCTTCGGACAATCCGCCGAGCGCTATGCTGAGATGGCGGTCGTCATCGGACAGAGGGATGCCCAACGAACGGGCATAATCCATTCCGGCATCGATGCCGATTTCATTCAGCAGCCAGACCGCCGGAATATTCCATGAATTAGTCACCGCTTCGGCCAGGGTTACCTGTCCCCGATATCGGTGGTCCCAATTTCGCGGTTGGTACCCGTTGATATTCAGCTCACCGTCGTACAGCCGGGAATAGGGATTATATCCCCGCTCCAGAGCCGGACCGTAAACGACAATCGGCTTGAAGGCGGAGCCCGGCTGTCTCTTTAACTGGGTGGCCCGATTGAAGCCTCGGAATACTCCTTCGCCCCGGTTACCCACTAATGCCCGTACTCCTCCGCTGGAATGGTCCAGGAGGACGACACCGCTCTGAATCTGCTGATCTTCCTTGCCGGCGGGGAAGAAGCGGTCGTCCATATAGACCTCCTCCGCCGCATTCTGTGCAGCCGGGTCCAGCTCGGTATAGATTTGCAAGCCGCCGGTCAAAATCTGCTCTTCCGTAAATCCATATAATGAAACAGCTTCCTGGATAACATAGTCACGGTAAGAGGGGTATTTCCCCTGCAGCCCTTCTTCCTGTGCGACGGATAGCACGATTGGCGCGGAGACGGCCATCTGATATTCTTCTTCAGAGATATATTGCTGTTCTCTCATCAAAGCAAGAACGGTGTTTCTTCGCTCCAGCGCCTTCTCCCGGTCTTTCAAGGGGGAGTAGTGGGTTGGGGCTTTGGGCAGCCCGGCCAACAGTGCCGCTTCTTCCAATGACAGCTCTCCGACATCCTTGCCGAAGTAGCGCTTGGATGCCGATTGTACGCCCCAAGAGCCTTCCCCGAAATAAACATTATTCAAATAAAGCTCCAAAATATCGTTTTTATCATAGATCATATCTATTTTTAATGCATAGGCGGCTTCTCTCAGCTTCCTGGAAAGGGACTTGTCCGAGGAGAGAAACATGTTTTTGGCCAATTGTTGGGTTATGGTGCTGCCGCCTTCTGCCCAGCTTTGGGATTGCAGGTCCCGGATAAGCGCCCGGCCAATCGACAGCACATCGATTCCCGGGTGTTCATAGAACCTCTTGTCCTCCACCGCTACTATGGCATTTCGCAGATGAACGGGAATTTGATCCAAAGAGACAGGGATGATTCTGGAAGAGGACAATTGCGAGGCCTTCTCCCCATAGCGGTCATAGATGAATGACGGGCGGGGCAGCGGGTTTTCCAAAGAAGAAACATCTACTTGGGCAATTCCTACGGCAGCCGTAACCGATAACGCGATGAACAGCATCAACGCGGCCAGGAACAGGCGCAGACCCCACCTGGGCCGGGATACCTTCCGCTTGCGTTTCTTGCCTTGAGCCGATTTCTTGCCTTGGGTCGGCGCCGGCTGCTTGGCGGATCGAATATGTATTTTTACCATGGTGTTATGCTCCTTGCCGAAATACTGCAGTAAGTTCCCTATAACATACGTAAGGAAAGGCAGATTTCGGTCCGGGAGACTGGTGGCGGGCCCGGGAATAGGCTTATGGGGATCGCCTTGAGGCGGATTGTTCCGTAAGCTTTCTATGTGCATCTATCGTTCCGAGCCAGTGCGGATCCGGGCGAATGCGGCCGGGGAATCCGTTAGTTCAAACGAATGGGTGGATCATTTGGTTTATCCTTCTTTTTCCTTTTCCAGGGGAAGGGCAGGAAGAAGAGCTTGTCGGGAGGATCGATTTTGCCTTCCCGCAGGAAAGTGAGAGCCGCATTAATTTCGCCGCCAATCACGATAATCGTACTGCTTATATAGAGCCAAATCAGAAAAACAATCATTCCTCCTATGCTTCCGTATGTTTTCGAATAAGAGGAAAAATGATTGACGTAGAAAGAGAACAGGAGCGAAACGGCCACCCAACTGGCGGTAGTAAACAAAGCTCCCGGCACCGTTTCTCTCCAAGTCGTCGTCCGATTCGGGCTTAACCGGTATAGGATCATAAAAATCGTGGTCATGATTCCAAGCGGAATGGCATACTTCGCCCCATTCCATACGGCGTTGGCGACTTCAGGCAGCGGCAGCAGAGCAAGCAGGTGTTCGCTGACCACTTTCCCGAAGATAAGGACGATGAGACAGAAGAGGATGATGAACGTGATCAATAAGGTGAAGAGGATGGAAATTCCCCGGACCTTCCAATAAGGGCGGGTCTCCTTCTCGCCATAAGCTTTGTTCAGTCCCTTCATGATAGCCATCGTTCCTTTGGAAGCGGACCAGACAGCGGCGATCATTCCGATGGACATCAGGGCTCCGCTGCTTTCCAGCTTAAGCTGGTGCATGTATGTAAGGATGGTTTGGGTAGATAACTGCGGAAGAAGGATGGCGGCCGACTCGATCATCTCTTCCGGGGTGACCGGCAGGAAGCCGATCAAGGAGGCAAGGAAGATCAGGAACGGGAAGAATGACAGGATTAAATAATAGGTCATCTGGGCTCCCAAAGCAGGCACTTCATCCTCTTGGAAACGGGTATACAGGTGGTATAGAAAAGAGACGGAACGTTTGATGGGTGCCCCTCCTTTCTTCGAATATGGCAAGCCAAGTCAGAGCTTATTACCCGGCCAAGGAATAATGAATCAGGCGGAGAAGTATGTGTCTTATATATAACTATAGAAAAATAGACGCAGCGAAACAACCGTCTTCCGAGAAGGATGGTTCAAGCGAAAAAAAAGACCCGCCGCAGAAAAATCTACGGATGGGTCACTTTCTTGGATTCAATGAGAATCGAGAGGCTGATTAAGGTGACGAGGATGGTTGCTCCCATATCGGATAATATGGCTATCCATAAGGTCAGCAAACCGGGCACGGCGAGAATCAGCGCGATCAGCTTAAGCCCGAGGGACAGGCCGATATTCCAGCGGATGATGCGGTTAACGCGGCGGGCCAGCGAGATGGCCTCGGGCAGCTTGCCCAGGTGGTTCTGCATCAGCACCACGTCGGCCGTTTCGATCGCGCTGGCGGTCCCTTTGCCCATGGCGATGCCAAGCCGGGCGGTCGCCAGGGCCGGCGCGTCATTAATTCCATCGCCCACCATGGCGACAGCACCTTCGGCAGACAGCTTGCGCACAAGGTCGACCTTCTCGCCGGGCATCAGGCCGCTGTAAGTGTCGGAGATTCCCGTCACTCTTGCCACTTTGGCGGCCGACTTCGGATGGTCTCCGGTCAGCATAACGGTCCGGCGGATACCCAGTCGATGCAGGGCGGAGATGACGGCAGAGCTCTCGGGCCGGATCTCGTCAGAAATCCCGAACATGCCGAGCACCCGGGCCTCATCGGAAACGATGACGATTGTGTGGCCATCGGCCTTCAGCTTCTCAATGTCTTCCTGCACCGATGCTTGCAGGCTTAAGTGAGCAAGGCTCTTCTCATTGCCGATCCAGTAGCGCTCTCCCTCCACTATGGCGGTGATGCCTTGTCCCGGAATGGTCTCCGATTGTTCGGCATCCGCCGGCAAAATTCCGTTCCGTTCCGCTTCCCTAAGAATGGCCAGGGCCAGCGGATGCGAAGACGATTTCTCCATAGCGGCGGCGGCTTTCAGAAAGCGTTCCTGATCATAGGCAATCATCTGTTCCACATAAGGCCTGCCCGTCGTGAGCGTCCCGGTCTTATCGAAGGCGATCGTGTCGATCTTGCCCAATTGCTCAAGATGCGCCCCGCCCTTGATCAGAATCCCATGCCGGGCATTTCTCGTAATTCCGGACAATATGGCGACCGGGGAGGACAGAATCAGGGCACAAGGGCAGCCGACGATGAGAACGGCCAAGCCTTGGTATAGCCAATCGACCCAATTCCCACCGAAGAAGATCGGCGGAATCAGAATGACGAGAGCGGAGACGACCAGGATGAGCGGCGTATAGTATTTGGCAAAGCGATTAATAAACAGCTCCGTGGGCGTTTTCGTTTCCTGGGCTTCCCGGACCAGATGCAGAATTTGGGCCAGGGAGGAATCCTCGTAACGCTTCTCGATCCGTATCTTCAGGACACCTTCATTATTAAGGCTTCCTCCGAAGACTGCCTGATCCGGTCCCTTGTCAACGGGAAGAGATTCTCCGGTAATCGCCGCTTCGTTAACGGAACTGACTCCCTCAACAATTACGCCGTCGGAAGGAATCTGATCCCCCGGCCGCACCAGAACCAGATCGCCTGCTTGAAGGGAGGTTACGGGCACGACCTGCTCTGCTGTACCTTTAATCAAGATCGCCTCACGGGGAGCCGTCTTGAGAAGGGCATCCATAGACCGTCTGGCCTTCTCCATGCCCAATCCTTCCAGATGTTCATTCAGACCGAAGAGAATGGCGACAAGGGCGGCTTCCTTCCATTCGCCGATAGCGGCTGCTCCGACCAAAGCGATCGTCATTAGCGTATCGATCGTAAATTCAAGCCGGAACAGGCGTTTAGCCCCTTTAATAAAGGTAGTCCGACCGCTGAGCAGCGCGGAGACAATGAATAAGGCAATGATAAGGTATAAGGGCAGATAGCTTTCCAGAACAAGCGCCAATACATAAAGAACCGCCGATAAACCAAGCTCGGTCTTGCTGTTCCACCAAGATACCCGGGCGGATGAGGAATCGGTATGCTCATGAGCCGAATGGGCGCCGGTAGAATCGCCGGAGCGGTGCAAGGATTTCTCCTCGCCATCTTCGTGTTCGATATAAGCTCCTTCTTCCTTCAATATTTTCTGGATTTGCCCGTAAGGTATCTGCTCATCGACCAGAAGCCGGCCGCTGCTGTAGGAGAGGGCGGCCGTTTCTCCATGCTCCAATTTCTGAATCCGGGCCTCTAATTTGCTGGTGCAATGCGCACAGGAAAGTCCGCCGACTTTATAGGTTTTCATAGGACATCCCTCCAGACGGTATAGGAATCAATGCAGGAACGTTGTCGGTTTTCTATTGGCACAGCTAATCATGGCATGCGTGATCGATGGCCTCATTCAGCAAATCGATAACGTGCTGATCGTCTATTGAGTAGAACAAAGTGGTTCCTGCTCTGCGGAACTTGACCAGCCGCAAATTTTTAAGAAAACGAAGCTGATGGGATACAGTGGACTGCAGGAGGGACAGCTCTTCCGCAATTTCATTCACTGAACATTCCTTTTGCGAGATTAAATATAAAATGCGGATCCGGGTGGAATCGGATAACGCTTTGAAGGTCTGGGAAACGATAAACAGCGTTTCGTCGTCTAATTCCTTACAATGGATAGTGTTGTCGGTTTTCGAGGTTTCATCCATTTCGGCAGCCTCCTTGTTATCTATACTATATATGATAACATGAATATGTGTTCATATAATAAACCAAAATGGGCATTCTGTCAAATCCTGCCGATGAGGATACATCATAATACGAGAACAAACAAAGTACCTGAATCCGTGACCTTTTTTTAACCCGAGTTGCTGATTTGGTATGTTGTGGATTTCTTTGGTGGTCTAGCAGGG
>NZ_VEGP01000082.1 GCF_007679495.1 Paenibacillus sp. 32O-W
CGTACAAGGACTTCTGGTCGAATGTAACCGTGAACGATTTGGTACATAAAGTCAAGCACTAACTTTGATGTTGAGCCTTAATCATAAACTGAAAATCTAGTTTCGTTTCCCGTTCTAAATGAACGATTTCGACTTGGGCAGAGCTAACTCCCTTTTTACTCAAAAAAGCAACAATGACTTCTTGTAAGTCCTTACTTTGTTCCGGAGCTTTAAGCGAATTCAATTCCTCTTTACGATATTCCGTAGTCTTGTCGTTGAAAACATCCTGTTCCCTTATTCGGTATAGGACACCGGAATCGTTCAACTCTTTCCCCTCTTTATCCCATGAAAAAGAATAAAACAGATCATGAAGGGTGTGAACCCCGGAAAGCTCATTAGAGACTTCATAGGAATCCGAGCGATATAAGTCAAAGGATACGGTTGTGGGTGACAGTTCATTGTACACCATTTCAATCGGCCCAATTGGGGGATCATATGCTGGAAGGATATAAGGTTTATCCTTTAATAACGATTCAACCTGTTGTTTCCATTCCAGATATTCCTTTGAAGGCTGTTCATTTACCGCCTCTTTTGAACCGCAAGCCGTAAGTATAACAATAAATAGACCTCCGATTAACAATCTCCATAGGGGTTGCATTTCAATCACCTTCATTTAGGATATAAGTTTCATTATACATTTGTATATTTCATATTTTCAACATAAAGAGGCACAGAGCCCAGAATGCTTATTTGGTTTCAGACCAATTCAAACCCCGCTGCACATAATCCCCTGCAGAAAAGTCTTTAATAACCGAAGGATAAAAAGCACTTGCTTTTTTATTATACAAATGTATAATTAAATTCATACACAATCCTATAGGAAAGAGGTCAAGATCCATGGACAGGAAAATCAAACGATTGCCGGATGCAGAATTGGAGATCATGCTCGTGATTTGGAGAGCCGGAAAACAGGTGAGTTCTTCCTACATCCTGGATCAACTGCGGGATAAAAGAAAATGGGCGTTAGCCACTTTAATGACCGTATTGGCGCGGCTAGTTGACAAAGGATTTCTTTGTTGTGAAAAAATCGGACGCAGCAATAGTTACTTCGCTGTCATCTCGGAGACGGAATACAAGGAAAGCGAAGGAAAATCCACACTGGAAAAATTGTATGACAACTCCATTCAAGACATGGTCATGTCGCTGTACAACGGGAAGGCCATCGACAAAGGCGATCTTGCAGAACTTCGCGATTTCCTTGACCAAATGGCCAAGGAGGAATAGCAATGCTTACACGCCTGTTTACAGATTTTCTGATCATTTCTGTTACAACGAGCCTTGTTATACTAGGTTTAAAGTTGGCGTCTCCACTGCTGCACAAAAACTATACAGCCAGATGGAAATACTGGGTGTGGATGATTGTAGCTGTACGCTTGCTGTTCCCCTTTCACTTTTCGTTTGCCACTAGTCTTGTACAAATTAACGTTCCTGAATATACAATGATCGGAACGGTCTTCCAAGGGGATTCGTCTTCAAATGCTCAAGAAAACTCCCCTGTAGCAACGCAGAACGAATTACCTGGTCATGCTGTCGAGCCTTCAGGCCATATGCTATCTGTTCTCGACATTCTCTCTATCATCTGGATGTCCGGACTCGTGCTTTTTCTGCTGTTTCACTTCATCGGTTACTTCCTTTTCAGAAAGCAAGCGCTGCGATGGAGCCGCCCCATCCTGAACCAAAGCGTGACGGCCACGATCGAGCAAGCCTTCAAGGAAATGAATGTCAAGCCATCCATCGCTGTACTGACAAGCGAAAAGGTTCCCAATCCGATGCTGGTGGGCTTTCTCAAACCTGTTCTATTTTTGCCGCATGAAAACTATACGGATGAAGAACTCGAATTCATTGTCAAGCATGAGCTGGTTCATTATAAGCGATTTGATATCGGGTATAAGCTGCTGCTCCTGATCGTTCAGGCGATCCATTGGTTTAATCCGTTTGTGTGGCTATTGGTGCGCGAAGCCGGTCGAGAAATTGAAATGTACTGTGATGAAACAGTGGTCCGGGGGCAAAGCCTAACCTATCGTAAAAGGTACTGCGAAGCCATTTTATCGGCGATGCAAGATAAGCCCATACGCCCTTCCGCGTTATCCACGAACTTTGCGGGAGGGAAACATACAATGAAACAAAGATTCAAGTCCATCCTTAGTATGAACAAGAAACGAAGCGGCCTTACGCTTTTCTGTACCGTTATCCTCACATTTGGCATGTTAGCCGCCTTCACCAACGTTACGAACGGCAGCAGCGCATCCTTTAAACCCGGTACGATCTATTCCAGCATCGACGGGAAGCAAGTTGTCTCGTATGACGCAGGCCATTCGTATTCAATCAATGCGGAGGGCAATGTTTCCATCTCGTACCGGAATGGAGAAGTTACCGCGAAAACACCATTAAAAGTAGATATGACGAGGGAATCGAGGAACAGAGGAATAAGCGAAAGCGGCTTTTTTATCTCCGAGGATAAAACGGCGATCGTGTATAATCCCGAGCCCGACAAATTATCACCGCTCCATGTTCTGATTAGTGATGACATGGGAAAAACGTGGAACGATACGACAGTTCAAGGCGCAAGGGGAAATGAGTTATTCATCGGTTTTACGTCGAAAAAGGATGGTTGGATGGTCAGCGGCCACTCCCGCGGCGCAGGAAGCGCATTAAATTATGTGTTCCAGACCTCGGATGGAGGGAAGACATGGGAAGAGGTAGGCAACCCGAATGATGTTTATTCGGAGCATTTGACGGCTGCGGGTTTTGCTGACAAAGATATAGGCTTTTTAGGCTTCCGATATTATTCCGACTACGGGCCAGTCATTTATTGGACCAAAGATCGGGGACAGTCATGGGCAAGGCTCCCTGTATCGCTTCCGGAAAAGTTTGACGAATATAGGAAGAACCCTCTCTCACCAATATTCAACGGGAAAGAAGGACTGTTCCCCATTGCCGTAAAAGATCAAGAACTTGAAGACATAGGAACTATTTATCTAACCAGCAAAGACGGTGGTTTAACATGGGTATACGATGAATCTTATGACAAGTTGAAAAGCTAATAAAGAAAGAGGCGGCCATTTCGTGAATGGCCGCTTTTTCTGCCTATTCAGAGGGCGAATTATTTCTTCCAACCTCCGCCCCCATGGGAAGACGATTCAACATAGTCAACAGTAATTTTGCCGCTACCGGAACCAATCGTGGTGTTAAAGTTATATTGCCGCAGGTTCCAATCATCGAAAGTCCCTTGCCACTTGTTATCTACTATAAAGGTGTAACGTTCCGTAGCCGAAGAAGTGCCGCGGATATAGGAGCAGACTGCTCTTGATCCATATATCCCCATCTTATATCCATTGGGATTTTTTCTGCTGTTTTCTAAAACAGACTTAACCCCTTGGAAATAAGGTACAACTTTATCTTTAATCTGCTTCGTGGTCATGTCGGTGTCAACTGCGAAGTAAATGGGTGTGTTCCTTGGTTGTCCCAAGTCACTTGCCAGTTCCACTGCATCCTCCGCATCGCTAACACCCTGGGCCTTAGTAAAGTAATCCGGATCTGTACCACCCTCGTTTTCATAAAGGGATACAATGTACAATCCCTCGTCGGAGATACGTTTTACTTCGGCATCTGTAAGCTCGTCATGCATTCTCTCTAAGCGATTCAAGTATCGACCAATAAACGTGAACTTCTTCTCTTTAATCGACTTTAATCTTGCCGCAGTAACTTTTGTTGCGGTATCACAACCAAGTGCCATAAGAGAAACCTTCCTTCCTATTTCGTTATTTGTAATCCATGCACAATTGCCTGGACATAACGATATCAGTAAGGTTGTCCGGTTCCTTCCTAATACCGAATTGTACAAATGGATCTGAGAGCGTAGCTTGGGATAGAGAAGAAACATGGGATGGTATCCCTCCAGCACCAATGTTCTTCGAAGCTGCTCTGTTATCATTATATTATATAGCGTTACGTTACGCAATATAACATAGTAAATTTTTTGCAAAATATATTGCGTAACGTTACGTAACATGTTATTATGTAAGTGTCATTACTTTATAAAAAGTAGACGAACGTGGTGAAGGGAACACTTTGTTCGTTGAATTCCCTAAATAAAGTATGACAATCAATATTGCGTAATGTAACGTAACATATTATATTAAGGAGTGATTACTATGCCAATCAACAACCCCTCAACTTATTTGTGGATGGCCATCAGCAAAGCAGTGCCCGCAGAGAGCTACCATCCGGCAAGCGTCATTGCACGTCAATCTTTTGGTATTACCATTCAGCCCCGACTCCCTGGCGGCTATGTGGATTCTAACTATCGTGGGAATATCCGGATATACGCCAACTCCCCTTCAAGCGACACGGCTTTCCTAATCGGCGGCGTGTACAGAAGTGCAGGAGACACCGGTTTTACCTATGCTAGTGCTACGATATCTTCGGTGTACAATGAGTCCTCATTCCGCAAAATTACCCTTGTTGACGATGACGGAAAGACGGTTTCAATGAATGTCGGGGTATGGTTTCAGGGCAAAATTACTCAATTTACTATTCCCGCAGGTAGAAATCCTGCCTGCGGAAGCAATTACCCTTCAAACTATGCCGCACTGCCTTCGAGTAACCGGGCCCTTTGCGGTAAGAACATTGTTGTAGCCAACCAGAGCAACAATCGAATTGCTAACGCGGTTGTATATGATGTGGGCCCATGGGTACCTTACAAAAATTGCGGCTCAGACCCGTACTGGAATAATGGTACCGTCCCTTGGGCACAACAACATGAAGGAGAAAAACGATGCACTTTGTGCGGTTGTGATGCGGGTGCTCCGGATTACACCGTCAACGGCGCAATCCTAGATGTCGCTCCTTCTGTGTTAAGTGCAGTCGGTGCAAGCGGAACGCTGACAAATGGTGTTTGGCGGTTTACGTAAAAGGAAAGGGGCTGTCCGACTGGTCAGCCCCTTTTACTTTTCAGGTTGTATGATTTCAAAAGCATGAGAAAACGAATTGCTTCTCCACTCAAAATCATATTCATACTTTTTATCTTCGCTTTGCCATCTCATAAATGTATCTCTACTTGATAACAAAATTTGACCACTTGAAAAATCCTTTAACGAGCTATTTTTCAACACATTGTATACTTCTGTTAATTTCTTAGTTGCTGATTCACCATTTAGGGTGACTTTGACTTTCCAATTGTTAAATTCCATATATCCGAAAATATCATAATCAGAGTCTACCCAAGCAGAGACATTGGAATCAATTGTAATTGATTTGGGGTTTTTAGGTATTTCCATCTCCTGAAAGGAATTCAGAGGTCGGTTAGTTTTTGACCCACTTATTCCTCCCATATCCCTACTTCCCGGTTTGTTTAACTCGGGGCTATTTACTTCCAGCTTTTTTTCTGTTGCATATACTGTCAGGGCATATTCATCCTCGGATGCTTTGTACTGTATCCCATAATATAAATTCTCTAATGGTTCTGACAAGTCGGGTGCAATGACTGGAACTTTGGTTTTTTGCTTTATGTCATCTATTACATTTGAATAAGAAAATAAGGATGTATCCGTTGCTGAATTATGAGAAGAATCATTCCCTACAAAAGATTGATTTTGTTGAGTTAGTTTTTGGGTAGTTTCATTTGAACAAGCAGTTAATCCGCTGGCTAGAACAATTACTGCGGACATTAGGGTTAGCGTTCTATTCATTTTTCCAGCCTCCTAATTTATATTATACAAGTGTATAATAAATTCATTAGGCAATCAATACTTAAACGTAAGAGTTTATAAAGTGTTTAGAGAACTGAACTAGCATAAATAACACCTGCAAAGTAGCATCCAACCTTTGATCAGCTTGCCCTCCATCCGTTAAAACAATACCTTTTATAAGCAAGCAAATCGAAAATTGTAGTTGGAGTTACTCCTGATTATTATCATCAAATTGACACATGAGAATAGGGGGCAGTTCTACAGGTAATAGCACTGGGTTACAATTTGTACTTAGAAATACACTCGTAAATGGGCGGCGCGTCGATCCGGCACCTTTTATTGGCCTGTAATGTTCGGAATTAAAAAACGAAAGGATCTCCTACAGCCGATTCGAGGCGCAGGGATCTTGCTAGAAAACCGAACGATCTTAACTACTCTGTCGGCTAAAAAATTCGCATAAAGACGTTAATCAGAGGGGATCACCACAAGCTCTGGTTGTATGGGTTACGATTCTGCAGATATTGGGGAACAGTACAGGGTAGATGGCTAACCTGTGATCATGCTGAAGGAATAATGTTTTCGGCTGGCGGCGGTTTGACGGGAATATGGTGGAAGGTAAACACAGAAATTATAAAGACAAATTTATATTGCGTAACATTACGTTACATGTTATAATTGCCGTAGATCAAAAAAGAATCAGATTGAAACAAGGGGGTCGGGATACCTCATCAATCTGAATCCCGTTCTTTTTTTGACACTATATAATTCGTTACTATACGTAACGTAATAAAGAGGAGTGAATCAATTATGGCAGCATCTCTTCAGAAATGCCCCCCTTGTGATTGTTCATATGGCTCTCGGGATGTTTACAATGTTACTGCTAAGCCTATTCAAAAATGGTTATCTCAAGCTAATACGGCAGGAAAAAATCATGGACTAAACCCGGTTGATTTTTTAGCTATTGCTTCTATCGAAACAAATGGAGACTACTCCGCGATCGATCCAAGCGGAACAACTTATGGTATTGTTCAAATCGATAAGGCTCATTTGAATGCCTATAACTGCCTTAAAGGTACCAAGTATACCATGGACGACCTTATTGGCGAAGGAAAACTTATTACTACGTCTTCTGGGGCCGTTAGATTGAGCTTTGACATCCTGGGTTATCATCTGAGTTCAGCCTTGGATAAAACGGATAGTTTGAAATCCGCTGCTGACTGCCCTTGATGTAACCAAACAAGCTTTCTACCTCGACTTTACAGTGAGCATAGGTCGCGGATTTCTCGTTATCCTCAAGGGTCTTTTGACCTATGCATTTAACTCTCAGATTGTATTCCAATGTACCTAGCGGTTCCCCTTGGCCTGGAAGTAGCTTGCCTTGAGTGGATAATCCCTGCAATCTTCATACTCATATATTTTGAAGCTTTCCTCCAAACCCGATGCGTTTTTCTTCGTTTGGTATTACTTATAGAGAGCGTATTGGCCATTCGGGCAAATAAACCGGTCATCTTGCTCTTCATACGTCCAGTTTGAGGCATGTCGGATGTCCTTCTTGTACGACGTGTTTTCTCTTTCATGTACCTG
The DNA here is from genome assembly GCF_007679495.1 of Paenibacillus sp. 32O-W. Lineage (GTDB taxonomy): Bacteria > Bacillota > Bacilli > Paenibacillales > NBRC-103111 > Paenibacillus_L > Paenibacillus_L residui. The sequence goes on from NZ_VEGP01000082.1 coordinate 7,314, forward strand.
CCATAAGGAATGAGAAAATTAAAACAGGGATATTTTTCTTTGCCCATGTGCATACAAATAGTTCTCTTCGCTACCATAGCCCGCATCCACAATCACCGTTTTGGGCATCGGTAATGAAGACGCGGCCAATCGCTCCATATGCGGGATGAAGCAACGAGTATCGGTGGGACACTGGCGAATACTGTAAAATAAAACGAACTGGTTTTCTGTCGCCATTTGCACATTGTAATGCTTCTATTGCCCATTTTACATGTGATCTTCCTTCATGCGCATAAACGTGGCGTCCGGGTTGGTTTTGAATAGCTGTTGCGGTCGCCAAAGCAAACCACCGCTTGCTGTCGTGATCTTAACGGTTTTATCCAGATGGGTGCCCCCTTGCTCCTTGGCAAGCTGTTGATCGATACTTGGGTCAGGCAGGTATTCATTCGGAATGAGGTTGGAAATCCCCATAATGGTTTCTTATAATCGATTTGTTATCGGGTATAAGCTGCAACTCTGTTGTTCAGGCGATCCATTGGTTTAATCCGTTTGTGTGGCTAATGGTGCGAGAAGCCGGTCGTGAAATTGAAATGTACTGTGGTGAAACAGTGGTACGGGGCAAAGCCTAGCCTATCTTCAACGGGAAAGAAGGCGTTCCCTATTATCCTGTCCTGCGATTAAGGAGTAATCGGACAATTTATTTATCTAGCAAAGACGGAGGGGCCATATCAGGGGCTTATGACGCATCCTTAGACCTCAAATGATGAGTTCTTTGGGCGGCTCTACTGAAGTTACAGCGGCTTGGCGTTTTAAGTAATGAAAAGATAGAATGCTGCACCTTGAACGGTGCAGCATTCCCCTTACTCCGGGGTATTTGTGGCTATTGTTTGGTTTCCCGTTGAAAGGTAATCTTTTGAATGATTTGCAGGTCCGAATCTTGACCATGATTCCAGGTGACAACATATGTTCCCCAATCGGGAACTTGCACTTGAACTATGGTTGTTCCGGTTTTAGGGTCAGTAGGGTTCTTCGTAAAGGAAATGCCATTTGCAGTCGTTATAGTAACGGTTTTATAGATCGTCCTGTTTAAGTTACTCAGTTGATCATCAATCGACCTGTCAGAAAAATACTCATACGGAATGAGATTAGAAATTCGCAGGCAGGTGCTAACAAGGGGATCGCCCCACGTCACACTATGGCCTTCGTTAAAACTTTGAACGACGTCTTCTGTCCAATATTCTATCTTCCCTTTGTGATAGCTTGGTATTTCGCTTGTTTTCTTGGCAAACTCCTTGGAATCCACTTCATACAGCGTTATCGGTTCCATAAGCACCTTCTTTTCTTCCTTTTTGAACTGTGCCGATAAATCCGTTCCCCTGTTCTGCTCACTTGAGATTTGAACCGTGTCCGAGTTGATCGAATTGTCCACGTTTGTGCTTTGATTTGCAGGAGATTGGTTCGGCATCGCGGAATCTAAAGTGGCCGCTTGCGTCGAACAACCGGTTAATGCTACAGCCATTGCGATCCCTGTTAATATCGTTCGTACCTTCATTACTCTATGCACTCCAATTTATTTTTTATGATCATAACAGCAGAGGACTTTCTTGACATTTTCGTGCTTTTAAGGTTCCTTCTTATTAACCTTCCGACTTGGTAAAAACGCTCTTTTGAATGATCTGAATATCCGAATCCTGGCCGTTCATCAGGGGTACCAGATAAGTTCCCCACTGGGCTTCATTGGAATTATCCTCCTGTTTAGCTTGATCAGAGGTTGGAACAGACTGTTTTCGGCCTTCGTCAGAAGTCTTAGCCGCAGAGCATGCAGCGGCCATTATTAAGAGTAAAAACATAATTAGACGAATCTAAGTACAGCAATGTTCCTATTGAATTTAATTATACATTTGTATAATCAAAAATCAAGAAATTTTATTCTTCAGGCACAACAACATGAAGGAGAAAAACGATGCGCTTTGTGCGGTTGTGACGCGGGTGCTCCGGACTACACCGTCAACGGCGCAATCCTAGATGTCGCTCCCTCTGTGTTAAGAGCAGTCGGTACCGCTGACAAATGGTGTTTGGCGGTTTACCTAAAAGGAAACAGGAACCAAGGACTTCTTGGTTCCTGTTCTATTATTTACGATGTAGGCTTAAATTCAATTCGAGTAATAAAACTTATTGTGTTATTATCTTTACCGGCATTATTCAAAGCAATCGTGTAGATCCCGCAACTCGGCACCTGAGCCTCTACAATCGTTAGTTCATTTTCTTGATTCTCATGTTCTACACGAACAACCCTATAAGATACTTCTTTGGGATCTACATGCTTCGGAACCAGGTTCGCTGTCATGAATTCAGCCGTTAGAAGTGGTGTTGCTTTCCAAGGAGAATGGCCTTCATTGATACTTTGAATTTCTTCATTTGTGACGTGTCCGAGGGTGCCAATTCCATAATACGGGATTTTCAAAACGTCTTTTTTCAGGAGATCTTCGGATATCGCATAAAGAAGAAGTGGCTTGGCAACCAACTCGACATTAAAGTTCTCTGCCTTCGTAAAAACAATTTTTTGAATGAGCTCGATGCCCGACCCTTGGCCCGTTTTCCAAGTGACGGAGTACGTTCCCCACTCGGGCACTTGCACGTCGACAATTGTACTTTCCGTTTCTTTGTTATAAGGATTTTTTGTAAACACTATACCGCCTGCTGTCGTGATCTTGACGGTTTTATCCAGATGGGTGCCCCCTTGTTCCTTCGCAAGCTGCTGATCGATACTTGGGTCAGGCAGGTATTCATTCGGAATGAGGTTGGAAATCCCCATAATGGTACGCTCAAGCGGACTTCCCAAAGTTACGCTATGACCTTCATTAAAGCTCTCCATTTCGGCCTGCGTTACATAGGAGATTTCCCCTTTGTAGTAGCTCGGAATTTCACTTGTTTTCTTAGCAAACTCCTTGGAATCCACTTCATACAGCGTTATCGGTTCCATAAGCACCTTCTTTTCTTCCTTTTTGAGCTGTGCCGATGAATCCGTTCCCCTGTCCTGCTCACTTGATATTTGAACCGTGTCCGAGTTGATCGAATTGTCCACGTTTGTGCTTTGATTTGCAGGAGATTGGTTCGGCATCCCGGAATCTAAAGTGGCCGCTTGCGTCGAACAGCCGGTTAACGTCACAGCCATTGCCAGACCTATTAATATCGTTCGTACTTTCATTACTCTATGCACTCCAATTTATTTTTTATGATCATAACAGCAGAGACTTTCTTGACATTTTCGTGCTTTTAAGGTTCCTTTTTATCAACCTTCCGACTTGGTAAAAACGATCTTATGAATGATCTGAATATCCGAATCCTGGCCGTTCATCAGGGTTACCAGATAAGTTCCCCACTGGGGAACTTGAACTTCGACAACAGACGTTTTTGTCTTTCCAGGGTCTCTTTGTTTCTGTATAAAAACGATGCCATTCGAGGTCGTTATTTTGCGTTCTTCCCCTGCTTTGTAAGGACCTTTACTCAACTGTTCATCGATGGCCTTATCTTGCAAATAATCGTAAGGGATCAAATTGGAGATTCCTATAAGAGTTCGAACAAGAGGATCACCCCAAGTTACACTATGGCCCTCATTATAACTATTGACTTCCGCCTGTTCAAAATGGGTAATATCTCCTTTACTGTAAACGGGGATTTCACTCGTCTTTTTTTCAAACCAGCCTGGATCAAGTTCTAAAATCGTAACGCTGCCAAGTTCCGTCTTATCTTCCGTTACCGGCCGGACTTTATTGGAATTATTCTCCTGTTTAGCTTGATCAGAGGTTGGAACAGACTGTTTTGGGCCTTCGTCAGAGTAATTAGCCGCAGAGATGCAGCGGCCACTATAAGAGTGAAAACAAGCATCATACCTAATAACCATCTTCGATTCATTTATAGTGCACTCCTATAAGTCTATAATGAAATCCTGCAAACAACCAAATTCCCTTGATTCAGGGAAAGCCTCCCACTCCCCTCCCCTTTTATTGATTGTTACCATAATTAGACGAATCTAAGTACAACAATGTTCCTATTGAATTTAATTATACATTTGTATAATGAAAAATCAAGAAATTTTTATCCTTCAGTTACATTACCGTAGACATTCTTAGAAACAAAACATTTTTGCTCATAACATATTTCGTTACGTAACGCAATATGTTATTATAATTGTAAATTAAGCTTTGAAAAAAATGAATGGATGGTTTATCTACGAAAGGAGGGTTGTTAATGGTTTGTCGTGAAAAGTTATTAAAAAGTATCCAAAGTGTCCATGCCGCCGTTGTTTCCTATGCTAATTGCTTATGTGAAGATGCGCCGGCCGAGGACCAAGAGGTCTTTTATCAATTCGGATTGGAATTATCTCGTCAACTACAGGAATTGCGGAAGCTGTATGTTCGTTTATATGATGTCGATCCGCTAGGTGGCCACAACCCAATTTCCATAATACGTTGCAGCGATCATTAAGCCCTGATACGACAAATTTGAACGACATAATATTTGCGTAATCTGCCGTCGCAAAATTATGTCGTTTGTTTTACGCATCGCAAATATTAAATCAAGTTCATGAAAGGGGAATAAATTGTATGATACACGGAGACTCCGAGTTGGCTTTGTACGCCCAACTCATTGCAAATGTTGGATTTCCTATTGTCGTCGCGGCAATCCTCCTTAATCGCCTGTTAAACGGATTCAACAAGCGTTTAGATACGCTAGCCCAGAAGATGGAGGATTTAATCGCAGCAATCCATCAACTGGCCACAAAAGAGAGGGACGCCGGGAGCAAATCCCAAGGTAAAAAGAATACGTCATGATTTTGCGCTTTCCGCCAAGATTTTTCTACACAGTATAGCGTAACGCCTCGTATTGTTATATAATGGAAGAGGTATGACTCTTTGAAAAACTGTTGAGTGTTGTCACATTTTATTTGAAACATTTCCCAATTATTTGCGTAATTACATGTAAGGTTAGTTTCTTTTTCTCTTAACACACAAACATATGTTTGGTATAATGTTGATGCTAGATTTTTCTAATTAGGAGAGAGGGGGATTCGACTATGGGAACATTTCAATGCATTGAACCAAACATGAAACCATTTTTAGACAAATTGGGAGCTAATCTCCGAAAGGCCATATCGGAGATCCTCCAGGTAGATGATGTCCACACCAAGTTCTTTACAGAGTTATTGAAAACGATGGAGAGTTTTATTTTTTGTTGCTTGAGCAGAATGTAGCCGATGAATATACCGTATGCCATTGCTTTTTTACCGATCCTGTTGATCGGACTGTAGACCAGTACCGCTACGAAAGCATATCGTTGAAAACGGTTCATTTACTTTCGCAATTTTCTGTGGAAACAGGCTTAACCTGCTAAGATTGTTTATTTTTCTTATCCTTGGTAACTCGGATGTATTCCTCTTCGATAGTCCTCGACAGTAATTCCGTTGCCGTCATATTCAACTTCTTTGCGGTTTCTACAAGTTGTTGCTTTATATAGACTGGTATATCATAATGGAACTTCACTTTGTTTCCGTATGCCATCAATAATCACCCTTCCTGGTCTATTACTACACTTTGATATTTCTTCTCAATTAATTTAATAAGCAGTTGCGTGGCCGACATGTCTTGCAAATTGGCTGCCTCAATCAACTTTTCTTTGATTTCTGGCATAAATTCGTAAGGCAGTTTAATCTTTGGCTCGCTCATGTGGCCACTTACCTGCTTTTCTGCCTCAATCGCTTGATTAATCATTTCAGCCAGTGTTGAACCCGTTGGGTCTTTTCCATACCTTGGTAGAACCCGAGTAAGATAAGCTTCCAGCGCTTTTTGTTCCTCATCGCTGATGTCCAACATCAGTTTTCCATGTTCTACCGATAATTGACATTCTGTGTGATAACCGAATAAATTAATTGAATATTTCACGTCTGCACCTCCAATTTTGTATTATATAGTGTTTCGTACCATTACACAATATACATTTGCGTGGTTTATGATGAGCTTACTGTTTTTTTTTTAGACGTTGTTTATTATTCGTTCTTTGTATTTGATTTTACATTAAGCAGCTCAGCAAAAATGGCACTCCCATTGATTCGGTAATTTGCCAATAGTCCGTGAGTTGCCAAAACGACAAGTTGAGTTTGTGAAAATCCGGTTTCTTTAGCCATTTGCTGCAATTGAAATTTTACCGACTCAGGAAAATAAACGGTAAGTCTAGGCGTTTTATCTTCTGACGACATCTAAATCCTCCTTACTATTACTATCATTATAACACATTTTCTGTGTTATAAAAGCATATATTTGATTAAAAGGACAATTTTTTTGTCGAGTGAAGGCGAGTTGCCACGAATGATGGAAGTTGCCTATATCTGTATAGTCAGATAATTCGTCTGTTCGATAATAGCCTTGGCGATTGACTTTCCAGGTGAACTTATTGAAGTACAATACTCCACTCTTATCCAAAAAATTTTAAAAAGCTTACTGCTATTTTACGGCGGTAAGCTTCAATATTGGCCATTCCTGCCACAAAAATTTGAATCTCCGTTAAGGGATGGAAATAAGGTTCTGATTACTATATTTGTACATTTGAGGGTTCGAGTCCGGTTTTTGACTTACTTTAAACTGAGGGGCTTTAGTGACGCGTACACTATCTGCCCCATGAAGCTGTTTATTCATAACTTCTATCGATTCTATTGTTATTCCTTTCGTCCCATTCCCATTCCTCCCAATATCGGCAGTTTCCTCTAATGTGATAATCGGTTCTCTCGGGCATACGATGCCAAAATACCCCAGATTGAGAAGCAGCCGATAAGGGCTGCTTTCGTTGATCTCATTATTTTACGCTCTCGACATACTCATTAAATGTCATATCCCTGAACTCTTCCCCAAATATGTTAACCATTTTCCCATTCTCCTCATAAACAATGTCGGAAACAAATCCTCCCCATTCAATCTTTCTCCCGGCACCTGTTATATAGTGGTTTAATAATGTTTTAATACGGTCGTTGACAGCCGGGATTTTATTTTCTGGTAATTCTCCATAGTAAAGAATAGTTAAAGTATCCCCATCATGGATAGTACCAAAATCTGTTATTTGCTGCTCAACCTCAACGGTCAAGCTAATGAGATACCCATCTTGAATATCAACCCCTTTAACTATTCCGATAAGATCCCCATTAGGAAGACCCATCTTATCCCATTTATCTCTCTCCCATAAATCACTTCCATCCTCTGGTGGACTCGGTTGTTCATCCTCTGGCGGTTGACTTTCCGATGGACTTGGCTGATTCACTGGTTGACTTTCCGGCGAGCTTATAGGGGGAGTCGTTGGCTCACTTTCATTTGTTGGTGACTTAGACGCTGCAGGTGGTGCAGTCTGGCATGGGGGGCTAACGGGTCATCTGCCCGGCTCCCGTCCGGTTTCAATCTCGCTAACGAATCTGGGTAACGTTATTGACTTAAAAACGATGCCGTTTCAAATATAACGAAACTCACCATCGTTATTTGGGCGAAATTCTGCTCCATGGCCTTCTTTTTTGGTCAATAGCGATATGGAGTTTCGTAAGAAAATGGAAAAGAGCCGTTTTGCCCGAATAACGTTTCCAGGTTTCGTAACAACATGCATTTTGTTTGCCCCATACTCCGCCGCAACGTTGGAGTGAAGTGTTCCCCCGCCACATCCTGCTTCATAAAGAGCAGTGCATGATCGGATGGCCCAGCATCAAAACCAATATGTTCAACCCAATCCTTTACCCGTTATATAGTTATTATGGAGCCACGGATTTCTTTCAAGCACTGATTATGGTTTTGAGCCACTTTTCTATGGCAAAGAATTAATTATTTCGTTACGTTACGTTTTGTTATATTGAGAATTATGGATATATTGCATTGTACTGCGTATCGTTACGCGATATAAATTTAACAAATGATCACCTCCAAAAGCTACTGATGATCCAAGTTACTCCTAGCTTTGTAGACCAGTTAGCTTGTTCTACAAAACATGAGCAATCAATGGGAAAACCGCCCGGTTCGGCGGTTTTCTTTATTTGTGCTATAGTCGGTTCCCTCGGATATATGATGCCTAGGAACACCTCAGTTTAAGAGGCAGCCGATAAGGGCTGCTTTTGACTTTTGACATACTCATCGAATGTCTTGTCTACAAACACTCTTCCAAATACATTGACAATTTTCCCATCTTTCTCATAACAAAGGTCGTATGTGAATCCTCCCCATTCGATTTTTCTTCCCGCTCCCGTTATATAGTGGTTTAATAATGTTTTAATACGGTCGTTGACAGCCGGAACAAAGCCATCCGGTAATTCATCGTAATAAAGAATAGTTAAACTATCCCCCTCTTGAATACTACCAAAATCCGTTATTTGTTGTTCAACTTCAACGGTTAAGCTAACTAGATACCCATCTTGAACATCAACTTCTTTAACGATTCCAATAATGTCAGCGTTAGGCATACCCATCTTATCCCATTTATCTCTCTCCCACAAATCACTTCCATCTTCCGGCAGACTCGGTTGTTCATCCTCTGGTGCTTGACTTTCTAATGGGTTTAGCTCTTCCATTGGTTGACTTTCAGGAGAACTTACAGGGGGAGTCTGCGGCTCAGTTTCATTATTTATTGGATTAGGAGTTGCAGGCGGTACAGTCTGGCTATCGTCTTTTTGAGGATCAGTATTCGATGAACACCCAGCCAAAAATAAAAAAAACATCAGAAAGGCAAGTAATATATTCTTCAACCTTTCCACTCCTTTCTTAAATATTGTTTTTCCGAATAAACAAATTATTTCCTTAATCATAAAAGATTAACTTTTTCTTTGCAAAAAATACAATGTTATATTGCGTTACGTTACGCTATATGATACCGTGTGCTCAAGGGCCCTTATAATGCGTAATATTACGCTATATTACGAAGGAGGTTTTAGTATGGCTAGAAATGCTTTTGGTATTGACCGTGCTGCACCGTTCGGATCTTCGGATAGCGATGCTTTATGGTGTTTGTTTAATAACGGCGTTCGCGCTGTAGGACGATATTATGGAACGTCTTGGAAACAGCTCACTGCACAAGAGGCATTGCGGCTTGCACAGCATGGATTGGAAATTTGGACAGTATATCAACTTTCCAATAATAAGAATGAGGATTTTAGTTACAACAAAGGATACGAAGCCGCAAAGAATGCCGTCAGTCAGGCAGAAGATGCGGGGCAACCCCATTACTCGGCTATTTATTTTGGTGTTGATTATGATGCACAACCAACAGATCTTCAAAACTATGTAAAACCCTATTTTGAAGGTGTCCAGCAGTATATGCGTGACTTAGCTAATCAAGGGAAATCCAACTATAAGATCGGGGTTTACGGAGGCTATAACACTATTCGTTATATTTACTCCAATGTTCCCGATGTCGTATTTAAATGGCAAACCCGTAGTTTTAGCCAAGGTCAAGTAGATTCCGGTGCACATATCTACCAATATGATCATGACCAACCTTATACGCCTTGCAGTAGCGGTTCAAACAATGTTGGCAGCATTGACAAAAATGATATTGACGATTCCGATGGCGTTGCATCGTATGGCGGATGGTATGCTGCGGGTTAAACTCCCACTTTACTAAAATAGTGTTTTTCACTAATGAAAGGAGTGTCTTGAATGGCAACAGCTCTTAGCGTTTATGTTGGAAAAGCCGTTTCTGGTGAAAGTTATTATTCGGGTAGTGTGATCTCACGCCAAGCTTTTACCGTTACTGTAGAGGCCATCGATGGAGGACGTTTAGACACGAATTACAACGGTTGGGTTACAATCTATGCAAATTCTCCAACCAATGACCGTGCCTTTACGATTGGCTCCGTTTATCTATCGAATGGAAGAGGATCGACTTCTGCAACGATTTCATCGGTCTATGACCAAAATTCCGGACGAAAAATTACGGTTGCTGATTCTGCCGGAAGATCTGCTTCCATTAGTGTTGGGGTTTGGTTCCAAGGACGGGCAACTGTTTTTAACGCCGGCTCCGCATCATATTGCCAGGGAACAGGCCATGGAGCGCCGCCCGCAAACTATGTGGCATTGCCCGGTTACGGACTTTGCAAAAAAAGTGTCGTATTATTTAATCCAGGAAATAAAAAGACTTCGGTTGGGCAAATCTGGGATGTAGGGCCATACTTTGATGCGGATCGCTGCGGATCCGACTACTATTGGAATACAGGAGATGTCCCGCGTGCACAAAAACCTGATTACTATGATAAAAAACGTTGCGAAAAATGCGGTACTGACTGCAATAAAGATCCTCTTGTGATGAAAGGCGCGATTATTGATATTAGCCCTAACATGATGAGCCAACTTGGGGCATCGGGTGAAGTTCAAAATGCCTGCTGGAGATTCACCTAATGTTCCGCTCTTCACACAAAAACCATCCAGTCTATAACGGGCTGGATGGTTTTTAAACAGCAATTCATAGTAATTACGATAGAAGCAATGATATAAAATATTTCTCCCTGTTTTGTTACTCAACCCAAATGCTATATGGAACCGACGTCGGTTCCAATTTCGGCTATGATCTGTGCAGCGCTGAAATTCCTGGAATCGTGTCCAACCGATCCAAGTCCTGCTGAAAAGGTCTAACCGTTTGGCTACCTCTATATCTCATTTGATAATTTGTTCATTCACATCTATCTGCCCGTGACCACCCAAGCTTACAGACTAGCCCTTGGCGGCTTTGGATTTCGTTGTGTGATGGCAACTCATCCGACCAACCCTGCCTCAAATTGGGTTCGTGTACCTTGACCCGTGCATTTGCCTCCGGCTTCCTCCAGATTCGGCCTCGCGACCGACACCCTTGCCCTTGGCTAACGGTAGGCGCTCGCCAACCTCTGTTCGGGACTTTCACCCTACGCCCATGCTGGGCGTACACCAATTTTCCGGCTGAAACGGATTTAAGCCGGATTTAAATGAGAGAGCTCTATCCGTAATTTTCTTCTCACAAGGATAAAAATCCCTTGCTTTTTTATTATACAAACGTATAATTAAAGTCATTACACAATTAGGAACATTACTGTGCTTAGAATCGCTAATTACGAATCAGAGCCTGGATAATTCAAGACGGATAGATCAAACCACAGGGAAAGAAATTGCCTTTCGGCTTCGAACAAGGATTCAATAGATGCATGATTAAGTGGTTTTATTGAATGTTTTAAATATTGTTGCAAAAGCGAAACAGATACGATTTTCATTATGTCTAAAATAAGGATTTACTAAAATGAAAATAAAGGTGGTTTTTATGAAAAGGCTAATGAGTGGATTTTTTTTGTTTTTGGCATTCTCTGTTTTACTTGTTGGTTGTGAGAGTGGCATGGGTAGTCCAACTGAAGCAACAAAAACGAATGCTATAGAAAGCTCTTCGGTCAATCTCACTGACAAAGAAGCAAAAGATATTCTCAACGAGCTTATACCGAAGGCAGAAAGTTTATATGGAATGTTTAACGGATCTGGATGGTTCAAAAGCGATGAGACGAAAACGATTCCAGGTGAAGATGGGTATGCTCTTGTTATTGACGAAAATGTCAAATCGGTAGCGGATTTGAAAAAAGCGGTAGAGGAAGTATTTACAAAAGATATGGCTCAAACAGTATTTTATTCTCGTTACCTGACGTCGGATAAAGGAGACCGTCCTCTTTATAGGGATTATGAAGGGAAGCTTTATGTAGACACGAATAATGGAGGACACGGTTGGCCAATAGAATTCCTAGTTGATACCGCCAGGCTAAAAGGACAAAAAGATAATGTTGTAGAAATTGAGTTAGATAAAACTGTCCTTGATGATCCCTCTGATCCTTTGACCGTAAGAATTGAATATGTAGATGGTAAATGGCTGCTGGCATCACGACTTGATGACTAATTAGCAGAAAGCCGAGGGCAGGATATCCTGTCCTCGGCTAATATATTAGCTAAGTTTATATTTTCCAGTAATGACTTTAGCATCAACCGTAAATCCTCTTTTTTTCATTGTATCAGCTAGCGTTTTCTGAGTGCCGCCGTCGGGATCGGCAACAAGATATCTGTCAAAACCCGAAGCCGAGGAATTCCATCCGTCCACGATTACAAAATGCATGTTCTTTCCTTCCTCAAGTTTTACCATGCAGATATTTCCGTTCTGGACTTCAGCAGAAATGTCAGCTATTTTATCAATTGCTACTTCGATGTCCTTATTTTCCATTTTTGCTGTGAAACCCTTTGCCGTAAAATCAGCATCGTTGTTTGTACCTTTTTTAGTTGCCTCCACAACGGCATTATAGGTATTGTCATTGTTGTTGGTCAAACCGCCTTTGTACAGGATAAACATGGCTAAAGAGCAAATTGCACATCCAAATGTCTTGATGTCTCCGCTTGCGCCCGTTTTACCGCAATTTTTGTAAAAGTTCTTGTCAGTAAAAGCAGAAGTCTCAGTGCCTGGATACTTAATAGAAGTATCACCTTGGTTGATTAAATGTGTAGACGATAGTTTATGTGGCATAAGCGTATCCTCCCTAAAAAACAAATTTTGAATCGTACAAAAACAGTTTTGGGGAAGCCTGGGATAAAGGAGTCAATTGGGTGTTATCCCGTCAGCACCAATTTTCTCCTAAGCTCCTTAGTTATATTATATAATATAGCGTTACGTTACGCAATATAAATTTTAGCAAATATTCATCGTCGAATAGTTACTGATGATTCAACTTACTCCCAGTTATATAAACCAGTTAGCTTGTTCTTTACATTAGAATGAGCATCAAGGAGAACCCCCCTAATGCGGTTTTCTCTAATGCAGTAGTCGATTTTCCCTCAGGCATACGATGTCAGGAACGCCCCAGTTTAAGAAGCAACCGATAAGAGCTGCTTAGTTGAACAGGTTCATGAGTATCCCGTGCTTGGCTTCCTCAAGGGCCCCGTACTCATCAAGCCTTCCAGACCCGCTTTGGCAGCCGAATAATCTCCCAATCCCTCGAACACAAAATTAGCCATCGTCGAAGTAATCGAATCAATCCGGCCGTACCGTTGCTCCCGCATAGCCGGGAGAAAAACTTGGGTCACCAAGAAGGGGCAGTACAAGTTAAGCCGCAGGGTATAATTCCCATACCAAATACTCCATGTCATGAATGGAGCTGTACGCTCCACCCCGTTTGGTCCACAACCTGATCCCGCAGCTTGTGGACCTCTTCCCCGTTCGTTACATCCGCCGGAAAAACATGCGCCCGGCCTCCCACCTGCTCAATGAGCCAGGCGACTTTCACCAGCTTTTCCCTGCGTCTGCCGACCAGAATGACCCCCTCTCCTCCTGCCGCCAAGCGGACGGCGGTCGGTATCAGTACAGACCTCGATACGGAATGCAACATTCCTCGCCCCCTCTCGCCCTCGCTGTCATGACGACTGTCTGGCCGCTGCATAGACTATAAGATTTTTTGGAATAGTATTATAAAGTGCCAGCAAAAAATCAGAGGAGAATACTCAACATGTTAAAGATGATACTAAGAGTAGATATTTTTTGGCTGGATTGTCGTCCTATTCTTTTCATTTCGTTTTGCGGTCACAGGACAACCTTAGATAGAAGCGCTTAACATACGTTGGAGTATACCGTTCATTATCGGAAGTACCATACTAAGCCTAATGATGCTTAACAGTTGTGTGAGCGATGGCATAGAAAGAGGAAGCTGCGAGAAAAAGGGTACCCTGTCGAAGCGCACAGGTGGTCAAAATTATCCCTGCGCTAGTGGGTCAAATTATTTCCGGCATTGACAACCAGTCCCCATTCGGGACTTACTACAACGCCCACGCTAGGAATACAACTAAAACAGCCCTCCATACGGAAGGGCTCAGAGTGTAGAGAAAGTCCCCTTCCGAAAAAAAGGGGACTTCTCGCTTGATTTTAGGGGGTACAAATATGTCTCCCCACCCTCGTAAAACGCGTTAGGAGCGATTCCAGAAGGTCAAATTTTTTCTGCCCAATCCCCGAATTTCAGGATGGGGGTTTCTCGACAGCCTGAGCCCTCCATACGGAAGGGCTTTTATTTTTTACTGCCCCTAATTTTGACTTTTCTTTAAGCATCAAATTAAAAAAATAAATCTAGTTAATGTATTATCCGAAATATCTATTATTAGAAAAAATTTGACAGGAGGTTGCTTTTATATGGACAGCTTCCCATTTACTTAATGAGGAGGTGTAACATTATGGAAAAAAAGAGTAGCACTATAATCGCATTTGAAAAAGGATTTAGTCGTTATGTTAACTCATGCCTTAGTCGTGCTAGCCGTGATTATTTCAGAAGACTTAACCGGGAATACCAGCGATTGGTACCATATGATGAAAATGTTCCCGAGGTAGGTTTTACTTGCAAAATAATTGTATGCCCTTTTATTCATGTCGAAAAACGTTTAAGCCTGTCACAGGCAATGCAAAGCTTAAGTCCTTCCGAAAGAAAACTACTGTACCTGAAATTCTATGGGGAAAGGACCGACAAAGAAATAGCCAATTTGTTTGGCGTAACTATATAAATGGCACTAAAGGATTTTGGAAACAAATGTCTAATACCTATAGGTAAAACCTTGTTGCCTGTGGGAGGC
>NZ_VEGP01000083.1 GCF_007679495.1 Paenibacillus sp. 32O-W
GCGCAAGCTCCCAACCAAGTCTGGATGGCGGACATCACGTACGTTCCGACAGACGAAGGATGGCTCTATGTCGCGAGGTCAATCCCCCCTCTTTAATTAGAGGAGGGATTTTTTTGCAGCTCTTTATTATTTGTCCACCTTATTCTATGGTATTATTAGGAAAATATCTTTGGGACAATATAAAAGGTAGTGATTGTAGTGGCCTTATTCCGTACATACCACCCACAGCCGCCTTTGTCGGGTTTTATTAATATTTTTTGGTTATATAAAGGTTACAACCCGCCTCATGAAATGGAGCGTGTATTTCCAGACGGCTCCATTGAAATGATTATCAACTTAGAAGAAAATTTGATTAAAGTATACGATCAAAAGAATCATAATCGGTTCAAAAGCTTCCGTGGAAGCCTGATCTCTGGTCCGAGATCGGAATTCGCCGTAATCGACACAGCCTGCCAAGCGTCAACGATGGGTGTCCATTTTAAGCCTGGCGGTGCTTTCCCATTTCTGAAGTTGCCAGCGAATGAATTGTGCAATGAGCACGTCTCTTTGGAAACACTTTGGGGAATAAAAGCGGACCAAATGCGGGAACAGCTCATTGAAGCTAAAACGCCGCTTGCTAAATTTCAAATTCTCGAACAATATTTAATCAGGATGATGACCGGAGTATCTGAACACCATCCTGCTGTTATATTCGCAATAAGTAAATTCCAGGACTACCCTAGTCAGTGGAAAATTGCTGATGTTACTGCACGTATAGGCCTGAGCTCACGTAGATTTATTCAAGTATTCAAGGAAGAAGTCGGATTGACACCTAAACAATTTAGCCGTATTCAGCGCTTTCAGAATGTGCTCCGTCTCATCGAAGGTGGAGAGCAAGTGAATTGGATAGATATCGCTTTGTCTTGCGGTTATTATGACCAGGCACATTTTATCCACGATTTTCGGTCTTTTTCCGGCATTAGCCCAACAACCTATCAATCACTTCAAGGTAAACAAAAAAACCATGTTCCGCTTGATCAATAGGGTCATTTTTTTACAATACAACTCATTCCAATATGACTTAGAATAATTTTGATGAATAGTTCCCAATATTTGACCTGATTTTTTTGGGGATGAAAGCATCCAATTTTTAAGAAATGGAGGAATGTTTAATGACACCTAAAACAAAAGCCATACCAGAGGGTCATCACGCTGTGACACCTTACATGATTATCAAGGATGCAGCCGAAGCTATAACGTTTTACAAAAAGGCATTTGGGGCCACTGAATTGATGCGTATAACAGACGCCAATGGAAAGGTTCGGCATGCGGAGATCAAGATCGGTGATTCGCCAATCATGATCGTTGACGAGTTTCCGGAATATCCGATAATGCAGAGTCCGAAGTCTCTTGGAGGGGCTACGATGCATATTTTTCTTTATGTTGATGACGTAGATGCACTTTTTGCACAAGCTATTGATGCGGGTGCAAAGGAACTGGAGCCTGTAGAAAATCATGTTGAAGGGGATCGACGTGGAGGAGTAATGGATCCTTTTGGACACATATGGTGGATCGCAACACATATAAAGGATGTGCCCCTTGAGGAACTATAATAACACTACCTTGATTTAAGTTGCTAAGACAACATAATAGAATCCCATCCAATTCTACTACGGTTGGTTTGAAATTAATCCGGTTCACCTCTTTAGGAAAATTACCCGAAGGGGTGTTTGTATGTCTAAAGAACCGATTGTGGCACTTTGATTTCTAAAAAAGGTTATCCCACATTTCTTCATTCCACTTAGCTAAGTAAACTACTTTCTGTGATACAAATCATAGTCGATTAATGCGGAATTGGGGAAGCAACTTTTAAGGTATTGATGAAATATGGATTGGAAAGGTTGACAGTAAGAAAAATAGCAGAGGAAGCAGGTTTAACTATAGGGGGCGTACAATACTATTTTTCCAATCAACAGGAGCTATATGTGTATGCTATGGAGTTATTGTTAAAAAGGGGTGAGGAGAGGATTCATCGTTCTATCCAAGAGGGTGATGACGTATTTAAAGGGGTTATTAAAATGCTCAAGCAATTGATCCCGTTAAGGACCTGAACAAAGGATGGAAATTGAAGCGTGGTTCAATTTTGCTGTAATGGCAATGAAAGATGAAAAATTAAGTGAATATAACGAACAAATACGTCATATATGATTGAGGTTCTTGCTAAGAATAATCTTTTAAAAGACCATCTGAACATAGACGAAGAATCGGTCGGCTTATATACTTTTATAGACGGATTAACCCTTCAAGCCATTTTTTATCCGTCTCATTTTGATGAAAGGATAGTTGAAACTTACATCGGTAATTATTTTAGTAAGCTATGTTATGATAAATAGAAACTCGGTTTCCTTCTAACTAGCTATAGAAAGATTGGAAGACGTTGAAACGAAGTACAGGGATTTACGTATTTTCTAAGAGGGAATAAATGATATGTTTCCCCAATGAAGGTGTGAGATAAATGACAAAGAAAACGGTATCCCTATTTGCTTTATCATGTATGCTGTTTATCATCGTAGGACCTTTTGGTGCTTGGATGGTATATAAACAAGCACAACCCCCGGGCCAGTTTTCCAATCAAGTCATTAATCCTGGTGAACCCTTTTCCTCAACTAGACCATCGAAAACCGTAGCAGTGTGGGGGACTCCGGCTAATCTGGATATTCAAGGAGTACAATGTAAATTAGAAGATGAACCGATTAAATTAGAGAAAGAAAGAACAACTGCTGATATCAAAGGAACAGAAGCTGTTTTGTTATTTGATGGCGATTATACAGTGTTTGATCGCATGTCCTGTGAGGGTGGAGGATTAGGGCAGATTCATATGTCAACTAGATTTCCAATGGATAAAGCCCGGACGTTCATGATGGCTTTACTTGTCGCGACTCCTATAGTGGGCGGGTTCGGAATCGTTCTATTCAGGCGTACCAGATTATCCAGATAAGGATACCGTTATATAGCCGGAGGGATTTATAAAATTAACATGTAGAAAACAATTATAGAAAGGGCCAAAATCTCTCTATGACAACAAAATCTAAAAGAAATGCTCTTATCGTTATTTCTGTATTCATTTTGCTGTTTCTTCTCAAGGAATTTGTCTGGGACAAATATATCGTCAATCCAACGGAGTGGGACGCTCTGAAAGAGAAATCCGGGCAGCCCGGTACTATGGTGGAGGTTGATGAAGACAATAAATTGGCCGTATTGTATCCCGGGAATGGCTTTCACATTTACCTGGTATCCAAAGGATATTGGGGCTGGTCAATTCATGATGAAATCGCTATTCCAAATGAAAGCAGCGGCGATCCATTTACTGCCCAAATAAAGTCGTTAAAACAAAAAGGAAAAGATAACCTGGATATCATCCTCATCCTCAGTCGGGATAAAGAAATCGATCATTTCATCGCTTTCGATGAAAGTGGCGAGGAGTATCGTTTTAATAGGACGATCAATCGAGAGCAGAATACCTATTTATATTATTCTATCAGGGAAGTAAACGTTCCCGGCAAACTGATTTACGAAGCTTATTCGGCCAACGATAAGTTATTATATAAAGAATAAAAGACAAATCTTCATATAAACTGTCACAGTGTAGTAGAAATATTACTTCTGGGGCAGTTTTTTATTATTCCATTCCCGGATGTTTCCGAAGGTGACTTCACCTATTCGAAGCATCCTTATTTATTTTGCTGGGGTTGGCATCATTAGTTGGTAAGGACAAAAGGCACAGGCTTATTTTTGGCGGCATTTACGAATGAAGGGACTATAACATGATGTAGGGTAATGGCACTAATATTTAACCTCATTTATGAGAACAACGATGCAGGCTTTTAGAACAGTTTTTTTCATACCATGGTTGGTTGTACGAGAATGGGGTAATCCATAAAATAGGTGTAATTATGGAGGATAGGAGAATTAATAGAATGGTAGATATTCATTGCCATATTCTTCCCGGCGTGGATGACGGCTCTCCTTCTCTGGAACATTCATTGCAAATGGCGAGAATGGCGGTGCGGGAAGGTATCGGGACAGTTATTGCAACTCCACATCATGCTAATGGGAAATATGATAACCCGGCAGGCAGGACACAGGAAAATGTAAAGAGGTTGACCGTAGAGCTGAAAAGGCAGGACATTCCGCTGCAGGTTTGTCCGGGCCAGGAAGTGAGGGTGTATTCCGATTTGATCTCGGATATGGATAACGGCAGCCTTTTCACATTGAACGGCTCTCGTTATTTACTGATTGAATTCCCGTCCCACCGTATTCCTCCTTCAATTAAAGAGCTTATTCATGAATTGAAGGTTATGCAAATTACACCGATCCTGGCCCATCCTGAACGCAATAAGGAAATTGCCGAGAACCCTGCCCAACTCTTCGAACTAATAGAATTAGGGGTTCTGTGCCAATTGACCTCCCATTCGATCACTGGCTTATTCGGCCCTGCTATTCGAAACCTGAGCTTGGACATGTGCAGAAGAAACTGGATTCATTTTATTTCTTCAGATGCTCATAACGTAACCCAAAGACCATTTTCCCTGAGAGAGGCCTATGCTGAAATCGATACCGAAATTGGGTCCATGTACTCATCTTATTATCAAAAGAATGCGAAAGCGATCATAGAGAACCAATCGATTTCGATCTGCTCGGAGCCAATT
Organism: Paenibacillus sp. 32O-W; assembly: GCF_007679495.1. Lineage (GTDB taxonomy): Bacteria > Bacillota > Bacilli > Paenibacillales > NBRC-103111 > Paenibacillus_L > Paenibacillus_L residui. The sequence continues at coordinate 4,689 of NZ_VEGP01000083.1, forward strand.
CCGATCAAGAAAAAATGGTACCGGCTCTGGTCCTGAAGTAATATTGTTCCACAAAATTAACTGTGCTAGTATTTGTTGTAATCTGCACAAGTCTCCTAATATATGGTTCGTAATTCGGATTATGGTAGATGGAGGATAAGGAGTTGAAGTTGATGGGTATGAAGAAGAAGATGCTGGTGTCTTCGCTAGCCGCGAGTTTTGTTTTAAGCTCGCTGCCTGTGCTGCCGCTCAGCTCACACGAATGGCCGAATAAGTTGGGAATCCAGAGAGCAGCCGCTTCAGACTTTTCCGAGCTGCCTCTACCAGAGCTGGCGGATAAAATAGCAGGCCAGATAAAGGAATTAACCAAGGATTTTACAGAGGAAGAACGACAGGTCATTAAAGAGTTAAGATCAAGATTGGCATCTCTGGACGCAGCCACAGCCAAAGCCTTGGTTGCACCGATCTGGGCCAGGCTGGAATCGAAGGCAGACGATAAGGTCAAATACCCGGACCTGACTCTGGACAACCTGGTTTGGTTGATTCAGAGAATGGCGGCAATTAACGATGAAACATTAATAGAGGATTTGGAAGAGCTGCATCGCGATCCCAAGGCACGCAAAATGTTCAATCAATTGTCTAAAGTGGCCGGCGTACCCGGCATCGGTATGGGAGATTTTCAACAATTCAGGAAGAAGGTCTATGACGAGCTGGAAGCTTTGGTCCGGAAGGAAATTCCTTCGCTGTTCGTAGCAGTGATCGAGGGCAGATTTAAAGAGGAAGCGGACAAGCTGGTGGATCAGGCGATTGAGATCGTTGTACAGCACAAAAGTTTGAAAATAAGCAAATTGCTTAGAGAGCTCAATGTGACCTCGGAAGATTTGAGGAAGACACGGAAATTATTCTCGGATATTCTTGATCCGGACAACAAAGTACAGCTGGCCGTGGCGGGAGTTCTGGTTCGTTCTCAAATCGAATTTGTGCCGCAAACAACGAATAACGGGAAAACATTGACTCCAACATTGAGGCTGTTCGGCTATGAAATTAATAAATTACCATATCTGAGCTGGAAGGTAGTATCCGATAGCGAGATTTACGGGAAGGAAGGACGTTTTATTCTTCCGGATAATGTGGAATCAGCCAAAGCGGACATTGCCGCCACCTTGGAATATAAGAACATGAGTATGCTGATCTATAAGGGCACTATTGAGATGGGGAAGGGGATCGTAAATCCGCCTAATCCTCCGAAGCCTCCTGAGCCACCGAAGCCTCCCCGGCCAGGCGGGGGTAATGGAGGAGGGGGATGGGGGCCGCCAACCCCGCCCATTCACAGGCCGGATGTGAGTAAGGCCATCGAATCGATCTCTAAAGTGATAGCCGGACTCGAATCAGCACAGGGTTCATACACCCGCAATGAAGCCAGGGCGAAAGCCAGAAAAGCGGTGGAGGAAGCGATTCGTGCCGTGGCTGTGGCGAAACTGAACGAAAGCTTAAAGATAGAAAATGGCGTGGCCAAAGCGGATTATGATGTAGAGGACTTAAGGGACCTTCTGGAGGACGTCAAGGCCATCGCAAAAGAAGCTAATGAACAGCTTAAGAAAACAAATCCGGATGCTGGCCCTGCCAAAGTTGTATTCACGCTTGATTTTGGCGAATTGAAAGAGGTATCCAAGGCTGAATTGCCTATCAAGAAGGAGCTTATGGATTTGGCCAAGGAATACGGAATAGATGCGATTGCTGTCCGGATTAACGGCCTTACTGCGACTTTCGATACGGATCAGTTACAGGAGGACACCATTTGGAAAGTGGAAAAGCTGGATCGCCCAGCCACAGCGGCTCATCAAACCTTGGTCTCTGATGTCTATGAGCTGAGTTTTGATGCGGGCGGCAAGCCGCTCACTACGTTTAGTACACCTGTAGAGCTTAGATTTCCGGCTTTCCCGGGCAACCATGATCAAGAGCTCCTTACTCTGGTCAAATTCGATCAGGGCAAGACTTTGGTAAAAGGAGGAATGTATGATCCGGATCAGCAGGCGTTGATCGTGGGCAATAAGGATTTCTCGGTCTATGGAGTGATTGAGAATCATGTTTCCTTCCATGACCTGGATGAAGTCAAACAGTGGGCCGGCCGTCAGGTATCGGTGATTGGCGCTAAAGGAATTGTAGAAGGCCGGGAGGATGGACAATTTGAACCGCAGAATTTCGTAACGCGAGCAGAGTTCGCCAAGATGATTGTTAAAGTGATGGGCTTGGAGGATTCAACCGCTGCGGTATCATTCAGCGATGTCTCTGATCAGGATTGGTTCCAGCCATACGTGGCCGCTGCAGTGAAATACGGTGTCGTCAATGGCCGATCGGAGGACAAGTTCGAGCCTGACGCGTACATTACCCGTGCCGAGATGGCCGCCATGGCTTCCCGGGCATTGATGGAAGCCAAAGATTATCAGATGACGCCCGACATGGACAAGGCTACCGAGCTGTTTGCAGATGCCGGTGAAGTCCATCCGACTCTTATGCCCGGAGTATCCCTTGCGGCTTATGAGGGGATTATTATAGGGGAAGAAAATCAGAGGCTCAACCCTAATAGCCACTCGACAAGAGCCCAGGCCGCAGTGATGATCTACAGGCTCTTGAATAAGTAAAAAGGTCCTGTCGAATAATTCCTCCTCTCCCCCAAGATTGAGAGGGGGAATTTGCATAGAAGAAGGCTTTCTCTTGCATTTAACAACCAAGACCGATGGGGGTGGACAACATCAAGAAGCGGAAATGGAAGAAATGGTTAGGATGGTCGGCGGCTTTGTTGATCGTTATTGCTGTAGGCGCTTATTTCGCTATGGATTATGCGGTCGACCGGATGTTAAGGACGATCTCGGCGGGACTGGAGATGGAAGCTGTATCCCAACCGGGAGGAAAGGATAACTCTCCCGACCGTACCTCTGATTCGGCAACGTCTGATTCCAAGGAAGGGGATAAGAATGTTCCGGTCTCGGGAACTCCAGTTCCTGAAGACAAAGGCGAGGCGGTCCCTGATCCAACTAGCGGCCCAAATGCAAATAATGATTCTAACGGTGCTTCCGACTCTGGTTCCGGGCAACCTCCATCTTCAGGGGATAAGGAGACTAAGGAAGAGGCTGCCGCTGACAAAGGAAAATATCAGGCCAACATAACTCCGGATAAGGCGTCGAAGGCTCAAGAACAGATTACTTTGCAGGATAAGACGAAGGTGACCTCGGTTCTTCTTAAACGATTGGGCGCCTCAGATATTAAAACACTGATGGACCTGGCTTCCGGAGGAATGTCGTTGGAGGAGAAGAGGGAAGCAAAAAAATTGATATTGGAAAAGCTGAGCGAAGAAGAATATGACGAGCTTATAGCGATTGCCGCCAAGCTGGGCCTAAGCCAAGGGAAGTCTTACGAAGACAGCTTGAAAGAATCGTCTAAAACCGGCAAGTAATCCCCGGATTTTATCAACTGTAGATACATCCGCGGCTTCTAAATTATTGTAAGGATAGGTGAGACTTGTGAATAAACTGCGTCAAGCCCTTGCCCTGCTATTATCCGTCGTACTATTCCTGGGATTGATGACCAGCACTTCTGCTCAGCAAGCTAGTGAAGAAATTCAAGTGTATTATGTGCCCCTCAAGATTAAAATCCACGGAGAGAACATGAGACCTCCGGATGGGCAAGAGGGTTTTATCTATCTGGGTAGCACCTATGTGCCCTTGCGGTTTGTTGCCTACTCCCTGGACAAAGCCGTCCTATGGGATCAAGAAACCTATACCGTAACGATTCAGGAGCCAAGCCGTCAAGAAAAGGCTATAATCCAAGACTATAAGCTCAATCGGGTAGTCAGAACTCCCGAAGCTGCTTCAAGCGAGCCGGTAAGCCCGACCACAATTTCAGTTTATTTCGAGACCGTGCAATATATGTTTGATGGCAAACAGAAATGGCCGGAAGAGGACCTACCTGGAATGATCTTCGAAGATACACTGTATGTCCCTATCCGATTTGTCTCTGAATCTCTTGGGCTTGAGGTGGGTTGGGATCAAGACACCTATACAGTAACCATTGGGAAGAAGGAGACGCCGAAGAAACCGGTAGAACCAACGGAGGAACCATCGGAAGAACAACCCGAGGAAGCGCCCAAAGAACAAATAGACTTTCCTATTCCGCCGAATAACTCCGGGGGTCCCGGAATACCTAGTTATGGCGGCGGTGGAGGAGGTAACAATGGTGGTTCCGGTGGTACAGGTGGCGGTGGAGGAGGCAACAATGGTGGTTCCGGTGGTACAGGTGGCGGAGCGACCAAACCTTCTTATGAGAGCATAATCGGAGAGGCGGAGGCTCAAATAAGCAGCCTGCAGAGCAAGGCGGAGTCTGAACTAAGTGCGATCATTAACGAATTTAAACAAACCAGAGACAGCTCCCTAATTACGGAAGGTCAGAATAAGCTAAACGGCTTTGACAACGAATTTGATCAGATCATGAACAGCCTGTCTAACGAATTGAGCAGGAATGGATACGACACCAGTGCGGTACAAGAGTATAGAGAGGAGTATGAACGAATTAAATCGGAGAAGGAGCAGGAAGTGATTAACGACTTGCTGTCCTCTATGAGGAAAGGGAAGTAGGGGTCAGTGGGGGAAAAATTCCAAGCAAGCAGGGTAGTTAGTAAGGGGACTTGCCCCCATTGGACAAAACGGAAAAGGAGTAAGCCCGGATTGAGCTGCGTTAGAAGTGGGTGTTGCCTCCGGGAACACGGATGGAAATTGAGCTCCGGTGGCTTCCCCTTCTTTCAGAAGATGCATTAAAGGAGTGATAGGGGATTGGTAAAGGTTAGCTGGGGAATAAGTACCTAAATAAGACAAAGCCTCGATACCGAAGTATCGAGGCTTTGTGGTAAGAGAATTAGTTGATGAATCCTGCGTTGTTCAGAAGACGATTCAGCATCGCAGCTGCTTGAGCGCGAGTTGCATCGTTTCTAGGAGCAATCGTAGTGTCAGTCATGCCGTCAACGATTCCTGCTTTAACAGCAGCAGCCAGTTCAGCTTGACCCCACACGATGCTGTTCGCATCGGCGAATTTCGCCAACAGGGCATCTTGCTCCGTGCTGGATACTTTCACATCTTTACCGGCATAAGCCAGCGCTCTTACTACCATTGCGGCCAGTTCTTCGCGGTTGATTTGGGCATTCGGACGGAAGGTTCCATCTTCGTAACCATCAACAAGTCCGCTTTGAACTGCTGCGCTAACAACACCTGCGTACCAATCGCCAGATTGAACGTCAGAGAAGGTAGAGGAAGAGCTTGCGCTTGCACTCAGACCTAAGGAACGTACAACAATAGCTGCAAATTCAGCACGAGTAATGTTGCGCTCCGGACCGAAGCTTCCATCTTCATAGCCGTCAACAATCAGTTTGTGAGACAGAAGATCAACATAGGACTTAGCCCAGTGGGAAGCTACGTCGTTGAAGCTGATGTCCGTTTCGATTGCTGCGTAAACGCCAGTTCCGTTCCGCTTGATGGTAACTTTAGAGTTGTCCCCATCTTTGCTGAATACGGAAGGTGCGAAAGCCAGTTTATTCGAGTTGGACACAACACCAGTGGATTTGCTGGCATCTGCACTGCCTTCAAAGTTGATGGAGCTGTTAGTGTAAGTGTTGCCGAAGGAAGTAATAGCCTTCGTCTTATCTCCAGCTTCAGCCGTTACTTTGAAGTCGTACGGAGTAGCGATCAGCTTAGCATTCAGAGCTTTAACTGCATCTTCAATAGCTCTAAGTGCATCATCTTTAACTTCTTTCATTTCTACGCGGATCAACAGATCCTCAAGCTCTACTCCCATCTCTTTAGCCAGATCTTCAAGCTTCAGAGCTTTGATCGGAAGAGTGAAGGAAGTATTCTCGTTGTAGATGGTCAGAGTTTCCCCTTCAACCAGTGCGGAAGCCGGAAGAAGAACAAAATCATTTTGGATTTCCAAAGATGCATTTTTGTTTTCTTTCAGCAGGTCAGCCAGTTTATAAGCATCAGCTTTACCGTTAAAATCAACGATGCTGCCGAGCGGGCCGCCATAATAACCGCCACCGCCGCCAGGATAACCGCCGGAGGTTTCTTTATAAACCCAGTCAGATACTACATCGTTATACTTGAGTTTAATCTTAGTGTAGGTCGCATCAGATATTGTGCCAGAGATGTTGAAGTAAACAACACCTGTGACATTCCTAGATTTGTCCTTATTGGCGATAATACTTTGAATCTTGTTGCCTTTTTCATCATAAACTGCTAAAGTGACGTCTTCTTGGTCTTTGAGAGCATCATAATCGACGCCATCAAAATAAACACTGCCGGTTACGTTTCCGTTCGCCTTATATGTAATCGCTCCGAATCCGGATGCAAAAGCAAGCAGCGGAGTAAGAATGGATACGATCATAAGGGTCGCGAGAAGACCGGACATCTTTTTCATAACAGAAGCTTTAAACAAGTTCCTATCTCTCCCTCGCAAGTGATTGTTTTTATTAGAACGCATTGTATAGTTTCACCTCCTTTCAAGCGTAATTAAAATGTTCAGTATCAGTTTAAAAGTATAGCATCTTTTCGCACCAAATGGTAGTTTCTGAGAAACAGATGTTACAGGAATTTAGTCAAATTTTGCATTTAGCAGCTCTTCAAGATTTTTAGCCTCTTGAGGGTTTGCGGCGAAGAGCTTCTCTTTCAGGCTGTCCTCCGATTTCCCCTGTTTTTGCAAGGATGCAATGTACCACCTGGCGATAGTCTGAGCAAACGAATCCTCTAAGTTATCAGTGATTGCATGTTTCAATGCCGATTCAGCATTAGTGTAATCACCCTTGATATAATATATCTGCCCCGCATATAAAGCAATAGCTGGGGTCACATTAAATTCTCTCCCCTGAAGCTGTCCTTCCGGCAGAGATTCTAAATGCTTTACTTTGGCAAGAACAACATTATATAGTTCGATGGCCTCAGCCCAGTATTGGTCGGTGAGTGCATTATTTTTATCCAATCTAGCCTGGTTCCCAAGTTCGTACAAAATAAGCATCTGAGATTCATACATCTCGATATCCCACGGGAATATTTCTATCCCTTCTATATTGACGCTGCGAGCCTCCAAAAAGTTTCTCTGTTCCATTAAAAAATTTAACTGGAAATCAACCCCAAGCCGATGGTACGGTTCCGCTTTTCTAAAATCCTTAATAAGCTGAACGGCTTCTTGTTCCAACGAGGGATCTTTTATTTGTCGGAACACCTGCATCAAAATATCCTGCTTCAGATCAACGTAATCCGGATGATTAGGTTGCATTGACAAGGCTTTATCCAGTGTAGCAATAACCTCTGTATATGGCTTCGCTTGCTGTGCTTCTGCAATGGCCTGATGATAGTAGGTATTCCCGGAAAGGAGCCTGATTGACATGGTGATAAAGACTATGGCTATAACAAGCGTTCCCCCGGAAATTATTTTCGGCAGAACACTTTCCCATCTGCTCAATCGGTTTGTGAATGGCGCTGCTAAAGTGTCAAAACTGGACACCAGTCCACCTAAGCATATGAAAACGACAATAGCAAGAAACGCATAGCTCAAATTGAAATCGATAGCGCTGTGAATAAGCAATGAGATCAAAATAATGAGATACAGAACCTTGGTATCTTTCGTGTCCTTGTCGCTTTTAAAGTAATTTCTGCAATAGTTGTATAAAACCAATCCAAGTAAAACGCTAAAAATCAGAAACCCGAAAATCCCGACTTCAACAAGGTATTGCAGGAAAAAGTTATGGGCTTGTCTACTTGTGTAAGGATTGTTTTGATATTTTTCATAAAGTGCTGCCCAGCCGCCGCCGCCAGCTCCGAAAACAGGATAGTCTTTGACCAACTTCAACGAATCTGCATAGAAAGTTCCTCTCTCCAATACACTATGCTGTTGAAAATTGATATTGTCTATTCTTACTCTAATATTTTCAGGTAATAGCTTGGTGATACCGGTATCCGTAAATAGAATGATAACGGCTACGGTTCCCAGGATTACGGCCCCGACCGGCAGAACAACAGGAGCATATCGCGATTTGATTTTTTTCTGTATTGTTTTTTCTAACACAGGAGTTAGATAACGATTCAACAAGGTTATGAGAACCGAAACAATAATCGAAGCTGCAGCAAGCACCCCCCAGCCTTTGAGCGAAAGACTTGGACTGAAACTGCTTTGTAAGCTCGAACCGATTTCCGTAATGTTTCCAATAGTCAGTAATACAGCTACAGCGGATATTCCCAAGTACAAAAGCAGCTTGATCTGTCTTTCCACAGAAAAAAACAAAAGCAGCACCAGGAGCACGACGGGCAATATAACTAATCCTCCGCGGGAGAGGGTTAGTAAGAAAGAAACAAGGATTGGGACAAGCATTAGAGCATGCAAGGCGACAGAATACCACTTGCGTGATCTGAAAATGAAAAACATACACCCGAAGAGAAGGGCAATTAAATAGGCAGAATAAGTATTGGCGTATTGAAATACGGAAGTAAGTCTCAGGCCGTTGGAATCACTCATCACCGCATGTTTGTAGGCGGGAAGTCCTTTTAGATTTGTGAAAAGTTCAGCAATTCCATTGGCGATGTTCAAATTTCCGAACCAATTAAGAATTCCGAAGATAACAACTAGATATCCAGACAATAGTATAATATATTGCAGGATTGTATTTCCAAGTCGATTATTAGTAACGTAGATAGCTAAAATAAAAAAAGTTGCGTACATCATATGCATATACAGCATGTTGGTACCATAATAGTGAGATGCCGCACCAATTAACGAGATTAAATAACTTAAAGGGATCAACCAGATATAAATGACAAAAAAATCTCGAAGTGTGCGATACTTATAGTAAAAAAACAAGTATAAAGAAGTAACCAGCAATAAAATGGATGCCCAAACAAAGGACGAATAGATGGGCCTGTCAAAATCCACGTTATAGCCATTGAACAAAGCCCTTTGAAACGGGGCCCATAGGAAAAAGAAAACTGTTATAGCCATTAGTATCCAGAACAAAATGGAATGAGAATCTTTTGTCGTCAGTGTGCTTGAAGGGGATGTTTTCCTTCTTGATTTATGCTTCATTATCATTTAACTCCCTTTTCAGACATAATTCTACAATAGTTTATCACAGGTGAAGGGGGGAGTGAAACTCATTATGTCGAATGGTATACTATTACTGTAGTTTTATGGGAGTTGGAGAGTTATGATTGAAATTATAATGTGCCACTGCACATTGAAATGTATAGGCTCAAAATAGATTAAAAAGCTCTTCAGAACGATTAAAGAATTCTGTGGGTCACATGCGGCCTCCCCTTAAGTAAAGTTGTATGCTGGTTATTGAAATTTTTGTTATTTCTAAAGAATTGATCCAGTACTTGCTGATACAAACAAGGAGTGGTATGGTTAATTTCACCGAGTATGCCTAGAACTTCAGCTTGAACTGTTTGAAGGCAAGAATTATCAAAAAAGGAGTTGCCTTGGAGTAATTTAGTTAGTACATTAGTTTGGGCGAGGTAATATCTACTGATTGCTCAAATGATTTTATCTGTTTTTTTACTTCTCGTTTACATAAAGTAAATCAGCTTTATTGTTAGCATATTGTTCATTTAATAAAGAGAGGGAAGAATTGATGAGTTTTTGGAAAAACCGACAACTAATATTGCAACTAACAAAGAGAGAAATAGCCGGTAGATATAGAGGATCGTATTTAGGAATAGTTTGGTCGTTTTTAACTCCATTGTTTATGTTATTTATATATACTTTTGTTTTTAGTGTGGTTTTTCAAGCTAAGTGGAATACTGGAACTGGGAGTAAACTAGAATTTGCTTTTATAATATTTTCGGGAATCATTGCGTTCAATGTATTTTCTGAAGTCTTATCAAGTGCCCCATCCTTAATTACGAGCAACTCAAACTATGTGAAAAAGATTGTTTTTCCTCTGGAAATCTTAGTTATAGTTAAGCTTTGTTCTTCCTTATTCCATGCTTTTATTAACACGCTTATTTTATTTTTTGGGCTTTTTCTATTTATGAATATTGTAAACTGGACGGTGCTTTTTTTGCCCGTAGTATTACTTCCTCTTTCACTGATTACGCTAGGGATTGGATGGTTTTTGGCATCATTAGGGACTTATTTTCGGGATATAGGCCATTTCATCGGAATAATTATTTCCGCCTTGATGTTCCTGAGTCCAATCTTTTATCCCGTATCCAATATACCTGAAGATTTTCAAGCAATATATTACTTTAATCCACTAAGTTATGTGGTAGAGGATATGAGACAAATCTTGGTTTTTGGACAAACGCCGGACTGGAACTGGATTATTTGGGGGAGTTTAATTGGAGTAGGAATCTCTGCGTTAGGTTTCTTATGGTTTAATAAAACTAGAGGGGGGTTTGCTGATGTCCTCTAATATTACAATTGCAGTTAAAAATGTTAGTAAGTGCTACAGAATATTTGACCGTCCTCAAGATAGGCTGAAACAAAGTTTTGTGAAAAGCAAAAAAAAATATTATAAAGAGTTTTGGGCCTTAAAAGAAGTTTCATTTGAAATTAAAAAGGGCCAGACAATTGGAATTATTGGAAGAAACGGTTCTGGGAAAAGTACGATCTTACAAATTATTGCAAAAACCCTTACTCCAACTAGTGGTGAGGTTGAGATAAATGGTAGGGTTGCCGCATTATTAGAATTAGGCAGTGGTTTTAACCCAGAATTTACTGGAAGAGAAAATATTATAATGAATTGCTCTATCATGGGCCTAACAAGTGCCGAAATTCAAGAGAGAATGCAACTTATTGAAGAATTTGCGGAGATAGGGGATTTTATTAATCGACCAGTAAAGTTGTATTCATCCGGGATGTACGTGAGACTAGCTTTTGCATGTGCAATTAACGTAGATCCCGATATTCTCGTAATAGATGAGGCACTTGCAGTTGGAGATATGCGTTTTCAATTAAAATGTATGGATAAGATAAAGGAATTTCAAAAACAAGGTAAAACTATTCTTTTTGTCAGTCATGATTCATATTCAGTCCGTAATATATGTGATCAAGCTATTTGGATGATAGACGGACAAATATATCGGCGAGGAGATGCAAAATCTATTGTTGAACAGTATCAGGATTTTATGAAAACAGAATCGAAAAAAGTTGAAGAAATAAATAACAATAATTTATCCGAATCTAATGAGGATGTACTAACAATTAAGAATATTAAGGTCATAGATTCAGAAGGATCAATAAATAATGTTATCCAGTTTAAAGAGTGTTTCTCGATCGAAGTAGATTATGAATTGCATGAAAATACAAAAGGATTGGTTGGAGGTATTGCAATTTACGACAGCCAAAATAATTATATTTGTGGTTTAAATACAAAATTAGATGATTTTCCTATATGTGATGAATTAGGAGTCCATTCACTAAAACTCGATTATCATGAGATTAATTTAATGCCAGGGACATATTATATCGATGTTGGCTTTTTTGAAAGCTCAGCTATTGTTCCGTTGGCTTACAGCAGTCGAATGCATTCGTTTAGAATAGTATCAGGTGAGTATTTTGCTGAAGGAATGGTATTTTTCGAACATAAATGGAGAATAGAGGGGGCGCTCTCTGATGCTAAAGTATGAGCACGAATTAGACCTAGAAACAGATAATTCTCCTTCTATAATATTACGACAGATCAAAGCGGGTTCCAAAGTTTTGGAAATGGGGCCAGCTACGGGATATATGACCCGTTACATGAAAGAACATCTTGGATGCAATATCTATTGCATTGAGTTTGATAAAGAATCAGCGAAACAAGCCGAGAAATATTGCGATAAGATGATTGTAGCGAATCTCGAAGATTTGCAATGGACATCAGAACTAGTGGATGAAAAATTTGATTACATCATTTTTGCGGATGTGTTAGAGCATTTACGTAACCCTGAAAAAGTATTAGAACAGGCAACTAGATTTTTGGAAACAAATGGGATAATAATTACTTCAATTCCGAATGTTTCCCACAATGCAATAATTATGGAATTAATGAACGGCAATTTTGAGTACAGAGAATTAGGGTTGCTTGATAGCACACATGTAAGATTTTTCACAAAAAAATCAATTTTAAACATGATTACTGAAGTTGGACTTACTCCAATTAAGATGATGGCTACTGTTGTTGGCCCTGAAGAAACTGAATTTAAAAGAAATTATGAAGAGTTACCGGAATCTTTACAAAAATTTCTAATTGACAATATTGAAGGGCATATATATCAGTATATAACAATCTCGAAATTGGAAAAAAATAAAGATGCAGTAAAAATCGAAGAACATATACCTTCTATTAGTAATAGGTACCATTATTTGCAGGTATATTGGTTGGAAAATGAGGTCTTCACTGAGAAAAACTCGGAAAAATGTTCAATCGTCTACGATAACGAATTTCATTCTTACAAGTTAGAAATTCCTTCATTTCAGGGAGATGTATTGCGGATTGACATTGGAAATTGGTCAGCAGTATTAAATATAAGATCTATTAGACTGCTAAGACGGGAAAAGGACGGAGGGTTACAACTTTTACAAGAGGCATCTTCAAATAACGATTTCAAGGATTTAGCTTTGGGGGAAAATGTAATCCAGATAAAAAGAAGTGATACATATAAACTTCTATCTATTAACAAAGATCCTCAGATTTATTTAAAGGTTGATAGAACAGTCTGTAACTCCGATTCTTTGGTCATTGATATCGAGTTATCTGCTGAAAAAGGAAGATCATTTTATGATCAACAAGCTCAATTGCTAAGTAGTCAATTTCAAATGATTGTAGAGCAAAAAGATATTATTCTAAAAAAGGACCAGGAATTGGCCAATCTTTTGACCGAGAATAAAGAAAGTACTCAAAAATTAGAAAAAGCAATCGAACAATTAACAAAAAAGAATGAAAAATTGACCCAAATCACGGAATCGCTTGCTAAAATTGAAGTGGATCTAACTGAGGCTAAACGTAATGTTTTAGAAGAAAGTGAAAAAAACAAAGATCTAATTGAAAAATTGCGATATGAGGAAATGTTGTTAAGTGAATTGCAGAAAAGATATGATAATTTAATGGAGTCCGTAGAAAAAATGAAAAACTCACGTTCTTGGAAATATACCGCCCCCTTTAGAAGAGCAGTACAATTGATGAAGAAAGCTAGAAAGACATTTACAAATATTTATTATATTTTAAGCAAACGCAAATTTTCCATGAAATTATTGCCTATGCAGCAAATTAAACAACAAGATAATTCTTGGTGTTCTACAGGTAATGATCCTGCATTTTTATTGCAAGGTGATTTCCCTACAGGTTGGGTTGTAATGACGTTTATTTCTAGCTCTCAAGAATCTGTGCCATTAAAAATGTATTGGGATTCAGGGGACGGTATGTCTGAAGAAACTAGTTCGTTAATTGGAAGAATTCCTGTAGGTGATCAGAAGGCAAACAATATCATTGTATCGATACCTGATAACGCAGTATCTTTAAGGTTAGACCCTGGAGAAAAAGAAATAAATTTTCATTTTTCAAATTTGAGTTTTAGAAAGATAAGCAGATTCCATCTATTGTTCTATGCATTTAAAAATCATTTGAAGTTAAGGGGGGGTTCGACACGAACCCTACTAAACGTACTAAATAAAAGTCTTCAAATCTATAAAGTATCAGGAATGTCGGGTGTGTGGCAGAAAACAAAAAATGTCCTGGGATTAACTACTGAAGGGATTTTAGGACAGGATTATCAACAATGGATAGAGTTACACCAAGTAACTGGGCAGAAAATGGAAAAAATCATCCATGAAATTACAAATTTTAAATATAAGCCTTTAATTTCGATAATACTACCAGTGTATAATGTAGAAGAAAAATGGCTCAGAAAATGCATAGATTCTGTAAGAAATCAATTATATCCCAACTGGGAGCTGTGTATTGCTGATGACTTTTCAACAAAAAAACATATCCGTCCGGTACTTGAGGAATATGCTGCTAAGGACTCGCGCATTAAAGTAGTGTTTAGAGAAAAGAACGGCCACATATCTGAATCATCAAATTCTGCATTGCAAATTTCCAGTGGAGAATTTATTGGTTTACTTGATAACGATGATGAACTTACAATAGATGCATTGTTTGAGAATGTGAAACTTCTGAATGATTATCCTGATGCTGATATGATATATAGTGACGAGGATAAAATAAGTATAGACGGGCAAAGGCATTCCCCCTTTTTCAAACCTGACTGGTCTCCCGATCTCTTACTTACTCACATGTATACGTGTCATTTTGGTATCTATCGCTCTTCCATAGTCAAGAAAATTGGTGGCTTCAGAAAAGGTTATGAAGGAAGTCAAGATTTTGACTTAGCATTAAGATTCACTGAGATTACTGATAAAGTATATCATATTCCTAAAATTCTATATCATTGGAGAACTATACCTGAATCAACCGCTTCAGGTCCCGGGGCGAAAAATTATACTCATTATGCAGGACTAAGGGCTGTCCAAGATGCAATAAAGCGAAGAGGGATTAATGGCTGGATTGAAGAATTAGAGGGATATTCAAATTTTTATAGAGTTCATTACCGCGCTCCACTGGAACCAACTGTAAGTATAATCATTCCAACTAAAGACAATTGGAAGATTCTCTCAAACTGTTTGAATTCAATTCATAATCTAACAGATTATGAAAATTTTGAAATAGTCATTATAGATAATAACAGTATTGAAAAAGATACATTTCGTCTATTTGATCAATGGAAAGAGAAACTAGGGGATAGACTAAAAATTCTAACAATAACTGCTCCCTTTAATTATTCTAAACTAAATAACAGGGCAGTCGAAATCGCCAGAGGAGAGTTACTCCTATTTCTAAATAATGATATAGAAGTACTAGATAAAAACTGGTTAAAAGATATGGTAGGCGCGGCCACAAGAAAAGAAATTGGAGCAGTTGGAGCCAATCTAATATATCCCGATAATACCATACAACATTCAGGATTAGTATTAGGATTAGGAGCGCAAAGGGCAGCGGGAGATGGACATCATTTCCGCCCCATAGATGATCCTGGTTACTTTGGTGCATTGCTATCTGTGAGGAATGTTTCTGCTGTTACTGGAGCTTGTTTGATGGTGAGAAAAGATATTTTTGTAGAAGTTAATGGATTTGATGAAATATTATCTGTAGCCTATAATGACGTTGATTTTTGTTTGAAGATATGTCAAAAGGGTTATCGTAATTTGTGGCTACCTTATGTCAAACTGATTCATTTTGAATCAAAAACTAGAGGATACGATAGTACTTCTGAGAAAATTATACGATTAAATGAGGAAGCAGAATATTTGAAAAATAAATGGGGGGAGATTCTTTTGAATGACCCATACTATAATCCAAATTTATCGCTGGATGTCGGTTTTGGATTAAAAATAAGTTAGGACAGACGTGCTAATCATTCGCTCAGAAAATAATGCTATGACTTCCTTTGACGTAATTGTGGTTATACTGGTATAGAAAACTTCGAAATTCTGTTGTCGCTTGATAAGCAGAGTCCTCCAAATGATTATTTTATCATATTGGATTAGCGAATAATTGTTCCTAATTGTTGTTCGGGCTTGCCATAGGCCTGGTTAGCCATGCTTCTAAATTATCAACAAATATTCAGAAGCCTTATATGTGTCCTATCGCTTGAAGTGTACTTCGGTGGCTTTCAACAAGCAATATTTAACTTAAAGTTAGTAAATTAACGTGAAAGGCCTATGGCAAGACAATTTTACCAGTATAGCAGATTGTCAAAATTGATAGAAAAAGGTTTTTTGGCTGTTTTACCTTACTAGTGGCTGTAACTTTTTGAATAATAAATGCAAAACGATCACTCGAAACAAAGCAAATAGGATAGAGTCTATTTGTTTGAGATGGTGTGATAATCAGACTTGGTAATCCGCAGGCAGAAATATTACCTGCATAACTATTTCTAAACTCGCTCCATTATACTTGTTCTTTCTTGATTTTGTTATTCAGGTGACATGACGTGGAGGTATTTTGATATGAACAATAAAAAAAGGGGAAAATGGGTTTTTGTCCCATTAATAATTTTATTTATAGCAGTAGTCCAATTGGTTATCTATAACTATGATTACTTATTTTTGCAATCATCTTCATCCTCAACCGCAATAATACTTGACAGTGCTGAATTAAAAGACTTAGATGCTATAAATAGCAGTACATATCGTTCTACCTCCAATGACCCCTGGATTGAATTCAAGAATATAAACGTAGACGTCAAAGATATCGAATTAGAATTAAAATACGAGACAAATGATTCCCAATTGCAAATTTTTTATACCGATACTAAAAACCCAGATTATAAAGAAGAGACCTCAGTAGTTACTCAGACAAATAAAGATACATCGATATATGTAGTTAATTTTAATGAAGTAAAGAAAATTAAACATGAAATCGGAATGTGGATAACTCAAATCTGTGGATAACCCGTCTTTGTCCCCAGAATCCCCGTTCAATGCGGG
>NZ_VEGP01000084.1 GCF_007679495.1 Paenibacillus sp. 32O-W
GTTTATCCAGTTAGTTTGATCATTTTCGCCCATTCGCTTGAATCTACCTGTACAAAATACAGTTAGATGTGCCGCTCGGCTTGCAACGATGCCTGCAGACGGTAAAATAAACGGATTTTCAAGGTAGACCCCAATGCCTATTTAGCCCCTTAACCATTCGGACACTCCCCACCACTTCAGATGCACTTATAAGCAGTTGGAGAGCTTCCATGAACCGTTTTGAAATCCTCTCCAAGGACCGGCAAGTAAAGCTCATGCTTAATATTATCATTGACTTTCCCGATATGAACAGGAATAATATGACTATATCAGAAAACTGGGAGCGCTCCCAGACCGAAGCTATACGACCAATAATTGAGCACTCGGGTGCCCAAACCGGGCGAGTGAAGTGCTTGGATTCCGAGCCATTAGAGAAGGATAATTTTTGGACCACAGGACAAATTGCAAACTTCCATTTAAAAAGGAGAGGGTAGGGAAATGTACGGGAACGATGACAGGTATGATGTGGCGGTGCTTGGAGGAGGGCCGGCCGGGATTGCCGCGGCATTGGCTGCCGCACGCAGCGGAGCCAAAACGATTTTGGCGGAGAGGTACGGATTTTTGGGAGGTATGTCCACGATGGCGATGGTCTATCCGTGGATGACCTTTCATACTTCAACGGGCAAGCAAGTGATACGCGGCATTGCCCAGGAGGTGGTGGACCGGTTGGTAAGCCTGAACGCTTCACCGGGGCATTTGCGGGATACGATCGGCTTTGTCCACACTTTAACGCCATATCATCCGGAAGTGTATAAATTTCTGGTCTTTGAAATGCTGAAGGAAGCGGGGGTCAAGCTTCTTCTTCATTCGATGGTAACGGATGTTGAAGTTTCCGACGGGCGCATTCTGGGCGTCCAACTGCATAACAAAAGCGGGAAGCACACCATCCGCTCCAAGGTATATATAGATGCGACCGGTGACGCGGATGTCGCTTATTTGGCCGGGGCGCCGTGGGAACAAGGGGACGAGCGGCAGCGGGTGCAGCCCATGACGATGAAATTCCGCATGAAAGGTGTCCGGATCGACGAGGTCAAGCAATATATGCAGGCTCATCCGGAGGAGTTTTATGAGAAGTCTCTGATTCAAGAACTGGATCATCTGCCGTTGACCGGCGTCATGGGGTTTTACAGCCAATGGAAGAAAGCCGATTTGCCCATACCGAGGGAAGGCTTGCTGTTTTTCACGGGTCCGGGGAAGGATGAGGTGCTCGTCAACGTTTCCCGGATTTCGGGTCTGGATCCGACGAATGTCGAAGACTTGACGGAAGCCGAGATGGAGGGAAGAAAGCAGGTCCTCCTGCTGGAGTCCTTCTTCCGGGAGTATGTGCCCGGATTTGCGGACGCTGTAGTCACCGCTACGGGGACACAGGTAGGGATTCGCGAAACGAGAAGAATTATTGGCGAATACGTCCTTCAAGGCGTGGATGTGCTCGATGGACGGCGTTTCGACGACGTCATCGCAAGAAGCGGATACCCGATCGACATTCATAACCCGGAAGGCAAAGGGGTCACTGCGAACTTCATCAGAGAGGGCGGCGCTTATGATATTCCCTACCGCTCCATCGTGCCGATGCAGGTCGAGAACCTGCTGCTGGCCGGCCGATGCATTTCAACAACACATGAAGCTCAGGCTACGACCCGATTAACTCCAAGCTGTATGGCGATTGGGCAAGCCGCGGGGGCAGCCGCCGCCATCGCAGCGCACCGGCATTGTGCAGTGAGCGACGTTCCCATCGCCTCTTTGCAAGGTGAATTGCTTAAGGGGAACGCGGAACTGGGGTTGGAAGAAGGCAGGGCATAAGGCCGGCCAAGCCCGGGCTTCGCCAAATGATGGCAAAACAAATCCGGATTAGTCGTGCATCATAAGCTTATTTTCGCTGTAGTTATAACCCCTGTTAGTCATATTGTCCTATCCGACTCCATATACTCTATCAGATTGATCAATGATAGAACCGGGCGGAGGGATTTCATGACTCATCTTGTTTATTGGAATCAGTTATTGCTTCGGGCTGCCGTTCGGCTGGCCTGTCTTGCGGCCGTCTTGCTGCTTGTGCCGGTCTTGGCCTTCAGCGGCAAGGCCGAAGCTGCTGCCGGAGACGGGGAACTGGCCGAGCTGTATTCCCGGCTGCTTCAAGGATATAAAGAACATCAACCGTTGCCGCCGGAGCCCTCCGCCCGGCCGACGGTTTATTTGACGTTCGACGACGGTCCGAGCGGTCTTACTCCGCAGGTATTGGACCTGCTGAAGGCAGAGGGGATTTCGGCGACCTTCTTCGTGCTGGGCCAGATGGCTGAACGTTATCCGGACACGGTTGCTAGAATAGTAGAGGAAGGGCATAGCCTTGGAAATCATACCTATAACCATGTCTATAAAGAGCTTTATAACAATTTTGACGCCTTCTGGGAGCAGACGGTGGATACCGAACGGATTTTGCAGGAGCTGACCGGGCAGCGCCCCTCCTTGCTTCGCGCCCCGGGGGGAACGTATACGAATTTCGATGCATTTTACTATTACTACCTGCAGGAAGCCGGTTATCAGGTGGTGGATTGGAACGTTGACAGCGGCGATTCCAAGCGCAGGGGGGTGCCCGCTGCCGAAATCGTGGCGAATGTCAAACAAAGTCCGCTTCATTCCGAATTGATTGTCCTTATGCATGATGGCAAAGGGCATGAGGAAACCGTCAAGGCGCTTCCCGAAATTATTGCCTATTACAAGGAACAAGGCTATACTTTCGCCT
Source organism: Paenibacillus sp. 32O-W (assembly GCF_007679495.1). GTDB lineage: Bacteria > Bacillota > Bacilli > Paenibacillales > NBRC-103111 > Paenibacillus_L > Paenibacillus_L residui. The sequence continues at coordinate 2,777 of NZ_VEGP01000084.1, forward strand.
CGCTGACGGAAGAGAACCAGCCGGTTCAGTTTCGGATAGGACCTCTGAAGTGGAAAAGGAATACCGGGTATGACCAATTCGTCCGTCAATTGGGCCAGGTTAGAGAGCACAATTCCAAGGTTGTTGCGTCTGCCCATTCGGAACAGGAACAGGCCGGAAACCAACAGGCCGAATCCGGTTTGATTGATAAAGATTATGCGCATGATAAACGGCAAGAGTCGGAGTCGCTTCCGCTGACCATTACATGGGATGGAGAGCCCGTGGTGTTGAATTCCGGTCAGTATCAATTTGACAACGGCCGGTTTGCTGTGCCTTTAACCGAGCTGGCCGCAAGCTGGGATGCCGAGCTGGAGTGGGACGAAGTAACCGGCGAAGCCGTCATCCGCTCTGGCCTGCGTGAGGCGGCCATTGATCCGAACGGAGGCATCATCCGCTGGACAAATCTGTCTGAAAGCAAGGTTTACCATATGGCCGATGTTCAACGGATCGATGGGGAAATCTATGTCGGCTTGCGGATGATGGCGGAGCTGTTCGATTACCGGATTGTCGATTATTCGTTGGAGCCGGACGATAGAACTGTTCATATAGAATCCAACAAGTCTCTAGGCTTTCCATGGAAGAGGTCTCCGGATGCTTCTCTATCCCAAAGCAAGCTCTGAGCCAAAGCCGGTCCGCCAGCCTGCCGGTCCAAATATAGCATTTCGCAAATAACCTCTTACGATATCCAAGTCTATCAGGTCTAAAACATAGATAGGATGGCCATGCTAGAATTATATGTCCTTTTCCTGAAGGAGGATGACCATCCATGTCTATATCGATAAATAGTTCATATCTCTTTGATCGGCCGGAAGAGTGGATTGAGAGAATCTTGTCCAATGTGGAAAGAGCGGTGCTGGGCAAAAGAGAGGTTGTCGAGCAGGCGCTTATCGCCATTTTGTGCGGCGGCCATGTCTTGCTGGAGGACGTCCCGGGCGTGGGCAAGACGACGCTGGTCCGGGCCTTGGCCCAAACGATGGATTGCAGCTTCAAGCGGATTCAGTTTACGCCGGATATGCTCCCGTCCGATATTACGGGAGTTTCGCTGTTCAACCGCGGTACGAATGAATTTGAATTTCGCCCGGGGCCTTTGTTTGCCAACATTGTGCTGGCCGATGAATTAAACCGGACACCGGCCAAGACGCAGGCGGCCTTGCTGGAGGCCATGGAGGAGAAGCGCGTCACCGTTGACGGGGTAACTTACGAGCTGCCGTCTCCTTTTATTCTATTGGCTACCCAGAATCCGATAGAATACGAAGGAACCTATCGGCTGCCCGAGGCGCAGTTGGACCGTTTTCTGATCCGGATCCGGCTTGGCTATCCGGACCCTTCGCATGAGGTCGAGATGCTGGGACGAAGCCACGAGAGGCATCCGGCCGATTATGTGAAAACCGTCCTTCTCAAAGAAGAACTGAACTCTCTGCAGAAGAGAGTGCGTTCCGTTCATGTCGATGATTCCTTGAAGCATTATATCGTCGAGCTGATTAATGCCACCCGGAAGCATCCGGACTTTGAGCTCGGAGCCAGCCCCCGGGCTTCCTTGGCTCTTATGCATACGGCTCAGGCGAGAGCGCTTATTCAAGGCAGGGGGTATGTCGTTCCAGACGACATCAAAGCGGTGGCTTCCATTACGCTGGCTCACCGGCTTTGGTTAACCCCGGAGGCCAGAATGGCCGGCAAGAATGCGGAGCGGATCCTGGAGCAGTTGGTGGAGTGGAAGAACATTCCCGGCGACTATCCTACGGGCTCTGCCAGGGGGAGAGCGCAATGAACGGCCGCAGAATATTTCTGATCGTGTGTCTCGCGGCCGCCTTATTTGTCCTGCTGGCGGCAGGCGCCGAGAGGGCCTCCATGCTCGCCCTGATCATTCTTGGTATGCTTGTGCTGTATGCATGGGGGAGCTCGCTTTTTGCTTTGCGCCGCTGCAGGATAGAGCGGCATATAGAGGAAAGCCATGTGATGGCGGGAGAGAAGGCGACAATAAATCTTATATTGAGCCGGAGCGCCTTCCTGCCGCTGCCCTGGCTGCTCATTAGGGATCAATGGACCCATCTGTCCACCGGGCAAACGTATTCCGCCGCCAGACTGTTGTTCCCCTGGTTTCAGAATCAGGCATCCTGCACCTATACCATTCATGGGTTAAACAGGGGGATATATCGTTTTGAGAGGGTGGAGGCGATCTCGGGAGATCTGTTCGGTCTGGCCGACACCAGAAAATATTCCGCTGAGAGCGCCCTGCTGACGGTTTACCCTGCTCCGGCCTTCATCCCGCTTAGACAGAGCCAGGTATTCGCGGATGCGGATAGTCCTGTAGGCCTTGCTCTTCCTTCCGGGGAAGGGTGGACCGGGATGGTGCGCGATTATGAGCCGGGAGATCCTCTCAACCGGATTCATTGGAAGGCGACGGCGCGCAGTGGCACGTTAAAAACGCGGGAGAGCGAAGCCGGTCGGACGGGACGGCTGGCCATCTTCCTGGATCGCCATCCGGACGGTACGGAGCCCGGACAGCTTAATCTTGTCTGGGAAAGAAGAGTTTCCTTGGCAGCGGGGCTAATTAAGGAAGCCGGGCGAACAGGGCGGGAGGCCGGCCTCTTCGTTGGCGGGCCGGATGCCGGCCCTCTATTTCCGGAAGCCAACGATCCTGCCAGGATATATGAACAATTGGCCACGCTAGAATCGGGGACAGGCTATGTGCTGGCGGATGACCTGCTTTTTCACGGCTTGAGCCTCCGGGGGGAGCTGCATATTTACGTGATCACCTCCCGGATAGATGAACGGCTGGTGCATAGTATAAAACAGGTTCGTTCCAACCGGAGGAGGCTGTCCTTGCTGTACGTGCCCTCACTCGATGCATCCGGAAGCCGGAGCTGGATCCCGGCATTAAGGGCGCTGGGCTGCGAAGTGCTGCAGGATGTCCCGATGGCTCGAGCGGAAGGGGAGGGAAACGCAGATGAATGGATTGCTGTCTGCTCCGACGGAGCATAGATCATTCGGGGTCAACGTGCCAGCCCATCCTCACGGACCGCTGCAAGGCAAGGCACAAGCCGATGGCTCGAGCGGAAGGGGAGGGAAACGCAGATGAATGGATTGCTGTCTGCTCCGACGGAGCATAGATCATACGGGGTCAAGGTTCCCGGCCAACCTCACCGACCGCTGCAAGCCGATGCCGGCTCATCCGTCCGGGGATGGATGGCGGATGCCGCATCGACCCTGCTTCTCTTTGTTCTGCTAAGAGAATGGCTGCTGCCGCTCTCCCAAATTTACGGAGGGCGCATGATTCCTTCCGCCGCTCCTCTGATCGCGGCTGTAGCCGCCTTCCTGCTGCTGGATCTGCTGCGGCTGCCCGGCGCGTTGGCCTGGATATTGAAAGCCGCCATCGCCGTCACCTGGCTGGGGCTGCTGTATTATCCGGCCCAATTTCCGTTAGGCGGCTGGCTGTCGGCCTATGGCGAGACCTTATGGAGCGATCTGTCCTCCATTTGGAATGGAAGCTGGGAGGCCGTCAGCGCGCCGACGCGAACCTTATGGCTGCTTGCCAGCTTCGCGCTGCTGGCGGAAGCCGTCCAATCGCTGCTTCTGGTCAAGAAGCGAGTTCTGTGGCTGCTGGCGGCCACAGTCCTCTATTTGCTGGCGCTGGACGCCTGGTTCGCGGTCGAGGCCGAGGCGGCTCTGCTGCGGTCGACGGCGGCGGGCCTGGCCCTGGCTGCGGCCAACCGCATCCCCCGCCTGAGGCGGCAACTGAGGCGGCAATACGCCGCCGAAGACGGCGGCAGCGGTTGGCGGGCCGCCTGGTCCGCCGGCTCCCTGCTGCTGATCGGAGCCAGCCTGCTGGCCGGCCTGGCCGGTGCCTCCCTCGGCAAGCCGGTATCCGAAGCTTTACAGCTTCCGGAATACCGCTTGGCCGCGGAGCAATTCGTCACCGGCCGGTTGGCCGAGCTGGCGGCATGGGCTCCGAACCGGCAGGGAGCGGACCGCAGCCGCGCCGCCGTTGCCGTCGCCGCGCGGACGGGCTACCCGCCGGGCGACACGGCGCTCGGCGGGCCCGTGACGCCCGACAACGGCGTCGCCTTCGTCGCGCGGACGGACGAGCCCACCTACTGGCGCGGCGAGACGCGGGACGTGTACGACGGGCGCGGGTGGTCGCTGTCCGTCAGCGAGGCGGAGGCCCGCCCGTTGGGCGGCGCCGGGGACGGGTCGTCGTCCGGCGTCACCGGGCAGGAGGCCTCCTTCGCTAACGGAGCAGCGCCCTTGCCGCCCGGAATCCCGCCGGAGGAAGCCGCTGCCATCGGCGATGCCCTTCCCGAGCCGCCACAGGGCCAGCGGGTTATAACGCAGGAGGCGCTGTTCTTCGACGGGGCGCCGGGGAACCTGCTTTTTGCAGGGGGGCAGATTATTGCCGTGGAGGAGCTTAAGGCAGCGGACGGCGGCGCACTGGCGGTCGAACAGACTGCCTATCACCCGTTATCCGATGCTGTGTCTGCGGACAGCCCGCATCCTCTGCTCTCCTACAAGATCAAGGTGGCCTTGCCGGAAACCCGGGCGGAAAGACTGTCTGCGGCGGGTTCGCCCGATAGGCGGCAGGTAGGCGAGCAGTACTGGCAGCTTCCTGAGTCTCTTCCGCAGAGGGTGAGAGATTTGGCGGAGCAATTGACGAAGGATGCGGCCAACGATTATGAACGGGCTAAACGGATCGAGACCTATTTGAAAACCAATTTTACCTACAGCCTGGAAGGGGCTCCTCCGCCGGGGCCGGGCGATTTCGTCGATTCGTTCCTATTCGGGCATCGGACCGGATATTGCGACTACTTCTCCACATCCATGGTCGTTTTGCTGCGGGCAGCGGGTGTCCCGGCCCGTTGGGCCAAAGGCTTCGCTCCGGGAGAGCTCCGACTCGTGGATGCGGAGACTGTTGGGAGCACCACCGCTTCGGGAGAAGCGGCTTCAAGTTCGACCGGGCAAGCCGGCCTTCGCTATGAAGCAACGGTCCGCAATCTGCATGCTCATTCCTGGCCGGAAGTGTATTTTCCGGGCTATGGGTGGGTGCCGTTCGAGCCGACACCTGGATATGACGGAGCCGCAGGCGGCGCAGCAGGCTCGCCCGACGGCCGTTACGGAGCAGGTTCGGGGCTCATCGGGGAACAGGAGCCGGCGGAATGGGGCATGTTGGAGGAGACTGGGCTCGAGGCCTCAAGTATAGGCGGGGAGAGCCTTCAATCGGGGGGTTCCGGTGAAGAGGGGACTCAATCCGGAACCGTTGCTGAGGAGGACAGGCCGCTGCAGCAGCGCGCTGAGGAAAACAAGCTGCTGAGTGCGGTCCGTCAAGGAGCGAAGGCGCTGTCGGAATGGTTTAGCGGCGGAATGGAAGGGGTCATGCGCATGCTCCCCGGAGCTAAACCCGGGCCGCTTTTCGTAATCATCGGCCTGGTGCTTATGCTCCTGCTCGCCGCCATTGCTATCGTACGCTGGAGAGGGAGAAGGCGGAGCAGGCTTGCCTGGTCACCTACGAGGCGGTATGGGGACCGCGAATTGATGCACAGCATGGACAAAATCTGGATGATGCTCTACCGCTCATTGGGAAAGAGGCCCTCTAACCATACTCTGCGGGAATATATCCGATCGCTGCAATTTGCTAACGAGCAATCAGCCGGTTTGCTGGCCGAATGGGCCAAGCTCTATGAGAACGCCCGGTTTGGGGGGCCATATGCGAATCTGCCTTCCCGCGAGCAGCTTACCCGCATTCGCCGTCAGCTCCAGAAGGCGATCGAGCAGAAAGAGATCCGGACGATTCGGTAATCTTGCTGCTCTGACGAAGCTTGCAGTGGGGTGGCCGCAGCAGATGAGGGTCTGATCACCCGGTTGGCAGCACCATTACTGGCCGAGAGTGACATGGCAGGTCAAAGCCTTACAAGATAGTCGTTCAAACACTTGAAGAACACACTGGATGATGAGACCAAAAGTTGAATCGGTGCTGCGGTTTGTATCGAAGGAGGCTAGGCAAGGGATCCGTCCCCAATGACGATGACCGCTACGGTCACATCCTTGCCTAAACATTCATAAACCGTCGTTTGCATAGAGGGGCCTCGCTGCCGAGGGCTCCTCTTTTGCGTCCATTTGGCTGCTATCCCCTCAATCAGGATGATTTAATCCCGGGTGAGTTTTAGTGACAAGAATCCGCAATAGGTTGAGCACCGTCATGCGACGCCGAACACCGAACGCCGGGAGTCTCGCGCGATTGCAAAAGCATGAACAAGCAAGGACCGACAAAAATGCAGGTCTTCGGAACGATTTTAGCTAAAATCAGCAAATCACATGCAAAAGTGCAGTTGAATTTGGCGATTTTGCGGATTTTCCGATTTTCCACGTTTGACGGGGATTGACCTGCAGATTTGCTCGTCTTTTTAAGAATTTGCCGGATGTCCGCCGAAAGACATGCACTTTTGCTGGTCTTTCAGGACAATACCGGAATTGCGCCGGATGTAATGCATAAATTAATTGCTCCAAACAAAAGAAACCGCTTCTCCCATTTGCCCCATAGAAGCTTAGGCGCTGGCTCTCCTGCGCCATTCTTGACGCCCCTCTTTTAAGTCCTATATAATTAACTTCATTATGAAGAGGACAAGCCGGTTTTACAGGCCGGTTTGACAATACTGATAAAGGGTAGGTACGGGATGAATAAACCGAATGAAATGATTGTGGTGCTGGACTTTGGTGGTCAATACAATCAGTTGATTGCGAGAAGGATTCGCGATCTGGGTGTATACAGCGAATTGCTGCCATTCAATACACCCGTGCACAAAATCAAGGAGCTGGCTCCTAAAGGAATCGTTTTTTCCGGCGGACCCTCCAGCGTGTACGAAGAGAAGGCCCCGCATGTGGACCCGGCCATTTATGACTTGGGCATTCCGATGCTCGGAATCTGCTACGGCATGCAGCTGATGGCTCATCAGATGGGCGGTAAGGTACAGCGTGCGGAGAAGCGCGAGTATGGCAAGGCCGAGGTGGAGTTTCGCGCGGACAGCGCATTGATGCATAATCTGGATTGCAAGCAAGTCGTCTGGATGAGCCACGGGGATATGGTCGTCGAGCTCCCGGAAGGATTTATCATTGAAGCGAAGACCGAGCACGCGCCGATTGCCGCAATCAGCCACCCGGGCAAAAATATGTACGCCGTGCAATTCCATCCCGAGGTTCGCCATTCGGTATACGGAAATGAGATGATTCGCAACTTCCTGTATAACATTTGCGGTTGTGAAGGCAACTGGAGCATGGAATCGTTCATTGAAGAAACGGTCCAGGATATCCGTCGGCAGGTGGGCAGCGGCAAGGTCCTTTGTGCATTAAGCGGCGGAGTGGATTCTTCGGTTGTGGCCATGCTGGTCCATAGAGCGATCGGAGATCAGTTGACCTGTATGTTTATCGACCATGGACTTCTCCGTAAAGGGGAAGCGGAAGATGTCATGGAGACATTCGTCGGCAAATTCGATATGAAGGTCGTCAAAATCGATGCCAGCGAACGGTTCCTGAACAAATTACGGGGCGTCGAGGATCCGGAGCAGAAGCGGAAAATAATCGGAACGGAATTTATCCGGGTGTTCGAGGAAGAATCGGCTCGCTTCGACGACTTCGAATTTCTGGCTCAGGGAACGCTCTATACGGATATTATCGAGAGCGGAACCGCCACGGCTCAGACGATCAAATCGCATCATAACGTAGGCGGACTTCCCGAAAAGATGAAGTTCAAGCTGGTCGAGCCCTTGAAGGCTTTGTTTAAGGATGAGGTGCGCAAGGTCGGGGAAGAGTGCGGTCTTCCTTCAGCGATCGTATGGCGCCAGCCTTTCCCGGGACCGGGACTGGCCATTCGCGTTCTCGGCGAAGTGACGGAGGAGAAGCTCAAGATTGTTCGCGAATCGGATGCGGTACTGCGAGATGAAATTGCCAAATCCGGTCTCGATAGGGAAATTTGGCAGTATTTCACCGCATTGCCGAATATGAAGAGCGTCGGCGTGATGGGCGATGCCCGCACTTACTCGTACACGGTCGGAGTTCGGGCGGTTACCTCGATCGATGGAATGACGGCTGATTGGGCGCGGATTCCGTTTGATGTGCTCGAAAGAATTTCCAACCGGATTGTCAATGAAGTCGAGAACGTCAACCGCGTTGTGTACGATATTACATCCAAGCCGCCGGCTACGATTGAGTGGGAGTAATTCACTAAGTGCATTTGAAGTGAAACGCTGAATTGGCTGCCATTTTTGGGTGGGACTTAGAACGGAAAAACAATTAAAGCTCCGCCAAAATTCCGTAAGAGGATAAGGAGGGTGTCCCTCAGTCATCATAGATGACTGAGGGACGACCCTCTTTTTTATTTCGTCAAACAAAAAGAACCCCCCTTTGGTAAATGGAAGTACGCCCAACCATTACCCAGAAAGAGAGGTTCTTTGTACATTCAATATACCTTGGATCAACTCTGTTTACCAATGGATTTTAGAATTTTCAATAAAAAGGGTCAACCTGCAATCTAACCCAGGTTGACCTCCTACGAAACTGCCTATTGGGGCTTGGTTACACTATCCGCTTTGCTTTGCTTGGATTTTGGCAATACCAGCGTTGCTAACACACATACTATGGCTAACCCCAGAAACACGATAAAAACATCATGGATGCCGGAAGCAAGAATATGCTGTAATTGCGAAAGCGTCGAAGGGGGAAGCTGATCGGTGCCTGATGCGTTGATCAATTTGTTCATTTGATTGATATCCGCATTTTCCAAGTTATCGTTCGCCATGTGATGAACAATCCGGGAGTTAAAGTAGCTTCCGAACATGGAAGCCCCCAACATTTGTCCTAATGAACGAAACAGCGAATTGGTCGCTGTGGCCACTCCGCTTAAGGAAGAATCGACTGCGGATTGAACGACAACGGTATATAAGGTCACGGTGATACCGAAACTAATGCCGAGCAATGCGGAAATCAAGTAAAAGCCGTACGTACCGCTCGTTAATTGCATGGCCGCCAGCGACACTCCGCACAGAACCAGAATCATATTGCCTGTGAACGAGGTCACTCTTATCCCTTGCTGCACAAGTATTTTACCGCAAAGATAGGAACCGAATGCCCAGAGAATCGCTAAGGGAGCGAGCATAAGTCCCGCTTCCATCGCTCCCGTTCCCATTCCCCCCTGGAACCACATCGGCATATACACTAACGTCCCCATCATGATCGCATTCACGAGAAATTGAAGGAAGTTGGCCGACACGATTTTAAGCTCCCGAAACATATGCAGGGGCAAGATTGGTTCCTTTGCTTTCGTCTCTATCCATAAAAATAACCCCATCAACACGACGAAAGCGGCTATACACCAAAGGACCGGCCCCGATAGCCAATGCCCCTCTCCACCCTTCTGAACAGCATATAATAAAGATAGCATGCTTAATGAGAAGGTAATGATGCCCCAGTAATCAATTGTTTTTTTGCTTTTCTCCGTCTTTTCTTGTAGAAACATTACCATGAGAAGGATAGCCGCCAGACCAAACGGAATATTGAAAAAGAAAATCCAATGCCAGGAGACATAATCGACGAAGAAGCCGCCGAGCAGAGGCCCAATCACACCCGCTCCTCCCCAAACGAAAGCCGTAAGCCCAATCATCTGAGCCCGTTTATCTTCCGAGGGATAAATATCCGCAATGATGGTCTGTGTGACCGGCAAAATAGCACCGGCTCCGATTCCTTGAACAAGCCGAAATGCAATCAATTGCTCCATCGTCTGGGCTAGTCCGCACAGAGCGGAACCGATCAAGAAAATAGCTGCGCCAACGGCGAAAATAAGCTTCCTCCCGTACAAATCAGACAGCTTGCCGAAAATCAATACAGTAACGGTAGAGGCCAGCAAATAAACCGTAAATACCCCATTCATAAGCTCGATGCCCTGAAGGGAAGCAACAATTTTAGGCATGGCCGTTGTAACAATCGATGACTCTGCAGCCGCTAAAAAAGTAGCGACAAAAATAGAGATCATAACCATCGATCGATTCCTGTTCACGTTACAAGCATCCTCCTTTATTTAGATTAGCATGTAATGCTTCCAAATAAGGGGGGACACTTGTTAATACATAACAATATCGCCATAATGTTCATCACTACCCAACATTGACATTAAGATATAAAGTGCGCGAGTTGCTCGCAGTAAGGTTTAGTTGCCGGAGATCGGCTCAACTTTTTAAATATTTATGTTTAAATAGTATCTTAAATAACTAAAATTTGTCAATAAATAAAACTGCGTGGATCCAAATTACAGGTGGTCGTTTAGAAGGAGGGAAAAGGTTCATATATTTTTGACCATTCGTTCCGAAAATGTTATTCTTTTAAAAGAAAGGGGGGAGAGGCACATGGCACGACATAAAGAATTTGATAAAGCAGAGGTTCTTAGTAAAGCGTTGGAAGTCTTTTGGTATCGGGGCTATAAGGGCACTTCCCTTCAAGAACTACTGAAACATTTGGGAATTGCAAAGCAAAGTATGTATGATACCTATGGAAATAAACACGACTTATTTTTAGCCTCTTTAAAACATTATGCGGATCAGAAGTTAACTTTTCTAAATGACGCGCTTGAAAGATATGACTCGCCAAAGGAATCGATCACGGTTGTTTTCTACGATTTAGTAAAATTTCTCGTTGATGAAGAACGAAAAAAAGGATGCTTTATGATAAATACGGCGGTAGAACTTGCGCCACATGACCAGGAAATTTCAAGATTGGTTGAAACTAACATGGAACATGAAGTGTCCGCATTTTATCGGGCATTAATCCGCGCACAACAAGAAGGTGAATTAGGTGAGCGGCACAATGATCTAATGGCACTTGCGCGATTCTTGAACAATGCTCGATATAGTTTGTTTATTGCATCTAAATCCACTTCGAATCCCGTTGTTTTAAATGATATTGTTAAAATTACACTCTCGGTCTTAGACTAACCTATGACCCTTTCTTTTTATGATTTTTAGACCGAACAGTCTATAATATCCTTTTACAGGATTTTTTTATATACATATTAGACCGAATGGTCAAAAAAAGGAGTGATATTGTGGAAAACAACAAAAGGATTGATTCTAAGACGAGTCTGGGTATTTGGATGCTCGCTATAGGGATGTTTGTTGTTGGGAAGTTGAATTAGTTTTTGCCGGAGTCTTGAAACTGATATCCGTTGATCTCGGTGTTTCGGTCGCAACCGCTGGACAGCTCGTGACTATTTATGCTGTCATTTACGCAATAGGTACACCTATTCTCATTACGTTAACCTCCCGCATAGAGAGGAAAAAGCTGTTATTACTCTCGTTATTCGTTTTTATCCTTAGTAACGTCATTGCGGCCATTAGTCCGAATTATATCTTTCTTATGATCTCAAGAATTATTGCTGCAATTAGTGCCGGGATATTTAGCGTGTCTTCCATTGCATTTGCCGCCAAACTAGTCCCTCCCGCAAAAGCAGGGAAAGCAATCGGAACAACGGTTATGGGATTTAGCTCTTCATTGGTTTTAGGGGTACCTTTAGGGACAGTTGTAGGAGAAACATTCGGATGGAGAATGACGTTCATTTTTGTGGCGCTTGTTACTCTTCTTCCTGTGCTAGGAATCTGGCTATTTACTCAAAAGGTAAAAGGAGAGGAACCAGTATCGCTAAAAACACAGTTTTCTATCTTACGGAAACCCGCAATGGTAACGGGGCAGATGGTGAGTGCGTTAATATTTATCGGCCAATTTTCTCTGTATACGTATTTCACGCCTTTTCTGCATAATCTGGCCGGTTTTAATATGGAAGAAATTACGGTAGCATTCTTTGTTTTGGGCATATTTGGTATTCTAGGAAGTTATATAGGTGGTTATAGCGTAGACAAGTGGGGCGTCAAGAAGACGTTATTAGTAACGATAGGCAGTAGGACACTCACATTGTTTTTACTCCCGCTGGTTGGGGAATATCCTATCTTTTTATTTCTGACCATGATGGCATGGAGTGCTTCCGGCTGGGCGACGACTCCCGCGAATCAAACCTATCTGAGATCTTTGGCTCCAAAATTAGCGGATATGATTATTGCGGTTAATACATCTTTCATGCAATTAGGTATTGCCCTAGGGTCGGCAATGGGAGGATTAATCATTAGCAATCATTATTCCTATACCTCACTAAGCTGGTTTGCAGGGTTTATTACCTTGGTTGGTTTATTTTCTTTTCTTCTCTCCATCTCCCTTTCGAATAGGCAAGGTAATCTGCAATAAAACAAAGGGTAATCATCGTCGGGTCTAAGAAGGGAAGCCGTTGAAACCTTTTCATCACCAATATCTCGAGCCGGCTGCTGCGCTGAAAGAAGAATATTCGTGTGAGGAACGTATAAAAACACCGAAACCAACATTTTTCAACCAATTGCACAAGGGCAACTTGAATATAATGGAAATTTCGGGACCGTATTACGAACATCGTTTTGAAAATTATTTCTAATGTTCGGATTTGTGGTTGACAAGAACGATAACCATAACTAAAATGAAGGTGTTGAATATAAGCTTTTTCGTATAATCTCGGGAATTGGCCCGAGAGTTTCTACGAGGTCACCGTAAATGATCTGGCTACGAAAATGCATGGAAAGCAATCACGGGTAAACGAGCGGTTTGTTTAGTCAGATTGTTTTTCTGCTTTTTTACGAAGCCTAAGGTCATGACTGCCTTAGGTTTTTTTGTTGTTCTAACCATAATTCTGGGAGGAGTCTCAAGCAATGGACCGTTTTTTCAAACTGAAACAGAACGGCACTAACGTAAGAACGGAGATTATGGCAGGCATCACGACCTTCATGACGATGGCGTATATTTTGGCGGTCAATCCGAATATTCTCTCCGCAACGGGCATGGAATGGTATTCGGTGTTTCTCGCGACGGCTTTGGCGGGCGGGATATTCACCATTGCCATGGGATTGTTCGTTAATTTTCCGGTGGCTCTTGCTCCGGGCATGGGGCTAAACGCTTATTTTGCTACCGTCATTCTGTCCTCCAACGGGGCGATGACCTGGCAAATGGCATTAACGGCTGTTTTTCTTTCCGGGATCATCTTTATCGTTCTGACGATTACAAAGGTGCGCCAGCTTCTTCTGGTTGCCGTGCCTGATTCTATCAAGCATGCGATTACTGTTGGTATCGGCCTGTTTATTACATTGATCGGCGCTAAGAACAGCGGACTTCTTTCCGTATCTGTAGAAACACTGAACGATGTACCCAAAGGAACTTATACCGATCTTCTATCCTTTGAAACGGTCTTTCATATGGGAAGTATGAAGGATCCGAATGTTCAGCTTGTACTGATCGGCCTCCTGTTAATTTCACTGCTTATGGTTCTGAAAGTAAGAGGGGCTATTTTGTTCGGTATTTTGGGTACAACCATCATTGGGATGCTGATGGGCCAAGTCGACTTTTCGACGCTCAACAATCCGCAAACTCCATGGCTTCCTAATTTCGGATATCTGGAATTTTTCCAGTTTGATTTCGCCGGAATTTTAAATGTAGGTATTGTTTCGGTCATTCTTACTTTTACATTTGTTGAAATGTTCGATACCTTCGGTACTCTGGTAGGAACCGCGAACCGGGCCGGCATTATGAAAAATCCGGAGGAAGGACGCAAGCGGGTCGGCAAAGCGATGCTCGTGGACGCATTTGCCGTTAGCGGAGGGGCTATGCTCGGAACAAGCACAACGACCGCCTTCGTGGAAAGCTCTGCAGGAATAGCGCAAGGCGGAAGAACCGGCTTGACGGCGGTATCCACCGGAATCTGCTTCTTGCTCGCACTGTTCTTGGCGCCTGTCGTCGCCTTGATTCCCGGATCGGCTACTGCGGCTGCTCTTATTATCGTCGGATTACTAATGATGCAGTCTGTTAAAGAGATCGATTTCCAAGATTTCGTAGTCGCTATCCCGGCGTTCTTCACTATCGTATTCATGCCTTTCACGAACAGTATTGCGAACGGAATTTCGCTCGGAATTGTAGCCTATGTCGTGCTGGCGCTGGTTGCGGGCAAAGGTAAGCATAAAATTCACTGGCTGATGTGGATTCTCGCCATTCTGATTATATTGCGCTATGCACTTATGGGCGGGGAGTAAAACGCGAGTCCTTTTCACATAAAAAAATAGCAGTTTCTAAGGGTTTCTAAGGGTGCGATATGCGCCCTTTTTTTAAGTTTAAGTTCAAGTATTAAAATGGAACAACTTTCTCATTGGCATAAAAAAGCTTCCGCTAATACCGGGGTTATTCTCTTCGAAAGGGCTTCGTCAGGAGCCTTTTTTTTATTTGAGCAGCAAACTGATGGCAGCAGGCGGAAAAACCGCGACAGCGATTCCGTACTATCGGATAAACCGCGATCTTTTGCGAATTCTGTAGGTCTAACGGTTGCTACCGCTGCTATTTCCTCCAAAATGGCCGACCTGAAATTCTAATGGTTGTCATCACCGCTATTTGCGCGATTTTCATCTCCAGGCTATGGAAAAAGGCCAAATAAGGTCGCTCGCAACCGTTAGATTTTGAAAATGGCTATAATCGGCGAATTTACGGCTGTGGCAACCATTAGAAAAAAGGAAGCAGACCAGTTCGATTTCATTTGGACAATTCTACAAATTTTGTGAACGATATTCAAAAGGTGCTGTCACTGCGGCTGATACACTTGGTGATAAGCTGGAAAAGATACCGTGCTACATAGCTTTCTGCGGGAATTTCTGCAGCAGGGCAGCAGCCAGCTTTTGGCGTCGAAAATTGATCAATGAAAGGAGTTGTATTAATGACTAGGAAACGAAGGAAATGGACAGGCTTCATTATGACGTTTGTCATTCTTATGTCCACCTGCCACTTGGCGTATGCGGAGGCTAAAGAACCGGAGGCCATGAGAAATTTGGCGGGAGAGGCAACTTACACCTATTCGGAGGCTCCGCATGAAAACTATCCGGATAACGGCCATAAGCTGACGGATGGGAAGTATGGGGATATCAATTCCTATACAGATGGGAATTGGATCGCTTTCTTGCGCGGCAAACCCTGGGAAATTACGATCGATTTGGGCGAGAACAAATCCATCGGGCGTATTCAGTCGCACTATCTGTATAATAACAGCGCGGGAATCTATACTCCCAACATCGTTTCTTATTATGTATCGGAAGACGGACAGAATTGGGCCCCGGTCAAGCATATGAATTCAGCGGTCCCGTTATGGACGGAGAAGCCGCCCTCCGGTCATGACTACGTTTGGGATGGAGAGCAGGATGGCGTTCCTCATCCGTCCAAGAATGCCAAGATGATCTATGCGCGCTATGTAAAAATTGCGGTAACGGCGCAGATTTGGGTTTTCATGGACGAAATAGAGATTTGGGGAGTGGACGGCAAGGCCGATAAAGCTTTCAAATTGAAACCGGTTTCTCCTGATTATTTGAAACCTGGCAAGGATACGGCAGGCATTCGCAATATGATCCTGATGTATAACGGGCAGTATGATCAGAATCGCGGAAACTGGAAGAAAGAAAATATCATTCCATATATCAGTTATGTAGACGAGAACGGAGTGCCGCAAGACTGGATGTATGATGGGGTTTTGCTGCTGGGGCTCCGAACGCCGGATTATCAACGGGATTTCGGTTACTCGGCTCTTCTGGAAGATTGGAAATGGTACCTGGACAAGACCTTTAAAGAGGATGGGGAATTAAACCAGTTGAATGAGGCGGTTAAGGAGGCGGGGGATCAGCTTGGCGATGCCCGCCATAAAGTCAAAGTGGTGATTATGATTCCTAATCCGGATGAAACCATTTCCGATTTCGGCGATATCGACGGCGATGGTGTATCTGAAAGCTTCGTGCCGGAAGAAGTAGGCGAAGAAGCTGCTTACGCTAATCGCGTCAAGGCTATCGACTGGTATATGAATCAGGTTAAGGAGCGGTGGCAGAAGGGGAATTATGACCGTCTGGAGCTGGTCGGCATGTACTGGCTCGCGGAAAGTGTCGCCAGCGGCAAGACTTCGGATGCAGATCTGCTCAAGTATACGAGAGACCTTGTTCATGAGAGGAAGCAGAAGTTTTTCTGGATACCGTATTATGGCGCCAATTATAATTTTGCAGCGCGCAGCCTCGGTTTTGATGCGACTGCGCTTCAGCCGAATCATTATTTTGACGGGATGGATCGGATTCGGGTGGAGGCTGCAGCCTATCTGGCCCAGCATCACGGACTCGGCATAGAGATAGAAACGGATGAACGCATGAACGAGGATGAATCTTTTCGGAACCTCTATATAGATTATTTGAACGGCGGGGTAGATTACGGATATATGAACGGGGCGTTCAAGGCCTATTACCAAGGGGTGGATGCTCTTCTGCACAGCTCCCGCAGCAGTGATCCCCGTGTTCGCGAACTGTACGATTGGACGTATCAATTTGTTAAAGGCACTTACCAAAAGCAGCCGAATTAACCTTGATCATTTAGACGAATGTAGGGGATTAAGTTCCCCTTATTCGTCTTTTTATGGATATCGTTATAAATCAATAAGGCGTGGGAAAAGGAACGATCTATTGTCGAAGTGAACCGCATTATGTAAAAGTGTGTTGACGGGCTGCCCGTTCTGTGATACATTAGTTTTCGCTGCTCAAATGTTTTGTGCTCAGCACAGATCAAGAATCAACAAGCTGGATGTTAAATGATACGGAAGCACCAGGACGTACTGGTCCGGGTTTCCAGCAGATCCAGTTTTAAATTTTTAAAAAGAGCTTGCAAAGTAATTTCAGATGTGCTATGATAAAAAGGTCGCTTTCGATAAGACAAGCTACGACAAAAAGCGACAAACAAGCATTGCCCTTTGAAAACTGAACAACGAGTGAAATGAATGAAGCCAGTGCGTATACGGTTTTCGGACCGTATCCACGTCAATGAATGAACGAATTAATGAGCTAATCGCTCTTTGGAACTCCGGTTTTGATCCGGGGGTCCCCGAAAAGTAATGTATAAACCTTTTTCGAAGCAAAGTCAGGAAGATCGACCGCGATTAGAGGAAGGTTTAGACGCCGACCCTGTAAGGGTGCGGACGGACTTCGCTACGAAGCATCGCTTCACTTTTTGGGGGAATTTTTCGGAGAGTTTGATCCTGGCTCAGGACGAACGCTGGCGGCGTGCCTAATACATGCAAGTCGAGCGGAGCTTAGCCTTCCTTTGGAAGGCTCTGGCTTAGCGGCGGACGGGTGAGTAACACGTAGGCAACCTGCCCGTAAGACCGGGATAACTTGCGGAAACGTGAGCT
>NZ_VEGP01000085.1 GCF_007679495.1 Paenibacillus sp. 32O-W
GCTTTTTATGCCAATTAGAAAGTTTGTTCCATTTTAATGCTTTAATGAACTTAAACTTTCTAATGTGGTAAAAAAAGCTCCTAACGGAGCCT
The DNA here is from genome assembly GCF_007679495.1 of Paenibacillus sp. 32O-W. Classification (GTDB taxonomy): domain Bacteria; phylum Bacillota; class Bacilli; order Paenibacillales; family NBRC-103111; genus Paenibacillus_L; species Paenibacillus_L residui. Next base: position 93 of record NZ_VEGP01000085.1, read on the forward strand.
CTTCGAAGACGAATAACCCGGTATTAGAGGAAGCTTTTTATGCCAATTAGAAATTTTGTTCCATTTTAATGCTTTAATCAACTTAAACTTTCTAATGTGGTAAAAAAAGCTCCTAACGGAGCCTCTTCGAAGACGAATAACCCGGTATTAGAGGAAGCTTTTTATGCCAATTAGAAATTTTGTTCCATTTTAATGCTTTAATCAACTTAAACTTTCTAATGTGGTTAAAAACCGCCCTCGGATTTTTACCAAGGGCGGCTGCGAATTATCTATAGATCGTACAAGGCCTGCGTGCTCACATGCTGGACGAATTGAGCGTTCTTAACGTCCCGGCTCGAAAAATTCAATCCATTCCCCGTCCGGTCCGTGGAAGAAGAAATATTTCGAACCGTTGGGCAGTGTCGTAATCTCCTGATCAATCAACTTTACATGCTCCAGACTCTTGATTCTGGCAAACTCCTCTTCTATGCTGTCTACGGTGAAGGCTAAATGATGGACCTTCCCTTCCTGCGGCAGCCCGGCATTATATCCTTCAATCAGCTCGATCTCCGTTTCCCCGTCGACATTAAATCCGAGAAAAGCCAGCTTCAATACCCCGTTGGAGTGATCCAATTTCCCTTTCAGCCGCAGACCAACCACTTCCTCGTAAAAAGAAATGGACTTGTCCATATCGGCCACCATTAATCCAACATGCTCTATTTTCGTTCTTGCCATTTGCTTCCCCATCCTCTACTTATGATTTTCTTTTATCCTATCATAAAAGCCGTGTATTTTCATCTGAAATATCGGTAATTAGTTTATCTTTTGCAAATGTAGGAGAATGAGACTTTAACCATACTAATCCATTTGACAATTAATGTTTCTATCCTGCGGTAATCCGATCCAATGTTTTCGCGCTCAAGATAATCCCGGAGGTTTCTATATACTAAAGCTCAAGGATTACCGACAACAGCTGCACAGCGCAAAGGTCAAAGAAAGCCTTTTCACAAATAATGAAATGTTGGTATACTAGAAATATTGTTCCGATTTTTCGGGAGAGGTGTGAAGCTTTATTTATGATCAATCTTGGAATGGTTAAGGGGAGCTTTTACCGAAAAAGCTTAATTCTTGTCCTCATCATTACCTGCCTGCCCGTGACCCTGATCAGTATCGGTCTCTACTACACCGGCAGTGATCGGATCGTTAACGAATTGAACAAGGCACATCAAATCCAGCTCAAGCAATCCATCCAGAGGCTGGATGACTACTTGTCGCATTTGGAGCTATATTCCGCCCAGCTCGGGTTCAATCCGGGCTTTGACATATCGCTGACGGAGATCGACTTTCACCAGCAATTCCAGAGAACGGACGAGCTGCTTCGTTCGTTAGCCTTGATGCAGAACTCCAACCCTCTTATCAGCTCAGTCGCTTTATATCTCAAGGATTCCAACAAAGTCATCGGAGACGATTCCGGCGTCCGGACGTTGTCCGATGAAGCGGAGCGGAAGCTTTTCCAATCCTTGTTGGACCCGAATAAAGGAATTTATTGGATTCATTCCATTCATCCCGTTCACCTGCCGGATATGGCTCGTCATGGAGTTATCATCAAGCTTCCGGGAGGGACTCAGAAGGAAGCTTATGGCGCATTCATCATCTATATTAATCAGTCGGCTCTGAATAACATGGTACAGAAATTGACTTCCGGTGCGGGCGTCGCTTTTCTTATGGACCACCAAGACCGGCAGGTCACGGATTCCTCCAATACGGAAGGAATTCGCGGGCTGGAAGAGGAGTTACGAGACTACGTGCGAAACGATAATCTCCTCGAGAATACGTTCGTTTATGAATGGCAGGGAGAGAGCTTCTCCGTCTCTTACGGCAAGCTATCCAGGCTTGGGGATGAATTTACTTATATTTCGGCTACCCCGCTCTCCCAAATCATGGCCCCTGTATCCGCCATGGTGAGGACGATCCTTCTGGTAAGCACCTTCGGCCTGTTTATGGCCTTGCTGCTGTCCTGGTTCGCCTCGCGAAGAATCTACCATCCGATCCGAAGGCTGACCAAAGTATTTCAGTCATTCAAGGACGGGGAACCCGTAGCCAACGATGAATTGGCCTACATCGAACGGCAATGGCAGCGGCAGCTGGAACAGAGCGAGCAGCTTTACCGCAAGGTCAAGCAGTCCATACCCAGTCTGAGGGAAGGGTTTATGCTGCAGCTTCTGGAAGGCCACTTATACTACTTAAGCGACAAGGAATTGGCCGGCAAAATGAAAGAGCTGGATTGGGACACCGAGAACAAACAATTCGCTTACGTCGCTGTACAGCTCTCCGGAATGTCCAGCTATGATGCGGCCTCCGAGAAGGACAAGCAGCTAATTTCCTTCGCTGCAGCGAATATTATCGAGGAATTATGCTCCTCCTCCCGGGAACTGTTTCATGTCATTAACTTTCAAGATTTGTCCATCGGTCTGTTCCTGATCGTCGACGGTTCGACAGATCCCATTGAAATCAAGGAAAAGCTGACCAAATTGGCCAACGACTTCATCTCCGCCTTGAATAAGGTCCTCCGGATGAATGTGACGATTGTAATCAGCAGAACGTCCCGCCATATCGGGGAGCTTCCCGAGTTGGCCGCACAAACGCGGCAGGCCCTTCGTTACCGGGAAATCGATCCTTGCAACCAGCTGATCGATATGGATGATTTCCTCTTGGCCGGACATCAGCCGGTCCGTTTTCCTTTTGAATTGGAGAGGGAGATCGTCCACGCCTTCAGCATCGGAATGGAAGAAGAGACGCTTGAGCGGATTTCCCGGTTTATGCAGGCCCTGCAGAAAGAATCCAGCACCGAGCTCATCGTCCATCAAGGCATGATGAAGCTGTTAGGAAGCATGTGGGACGCTGTCCTTAAGTCCGGAGCAAATCCGTATATCCTGTATCAAGGTGAAGATTTGTATGAGCAGCTGCAAGCGATCAGAGAGCCCGGGGAAATGCTTGACTGGTTCCGAAACAAGCTGGTGGCCCCTTTTATTCAATCTCTGTCTCCGTCCTGCGACCCGGAACTGAAAGCCGCCATCGATCAACTGCTTCTACGAATCCGGGAGGAGGTTCAGTCAGATATCTCCCTGGAGGGGTATGCGGAACAAATGCAAATGAGCCCGTATAAATTAAGCCGGGCCTTCAAGCAAATCACCGGAGAAAATTACGTCGATTACGTTACGAGGCTGAGAATAGATAAATGCAAGGAGCTGCTCCTTAAGACCGATCTGAAAATAAACGATATCGCGGAAATGCTGCGGTACCAGCCTTCCCACCTGATCCGCCTGTTCAAGAAAAGTGAAGGAATGACGCCCGGCCAATTCCGCAAACGACATTCCTCCTAGTGTCTGTCCTATTTCATAGACAAAGCAAAAGGCCCGGCCTTCCCGATTGGAAAGCCCGGCCTCTCTTTCATTACTGGCTGGCCAGCTTTTGCTGATAAGCTTCGTTCATCTCTTTCACGATCTTCTGCAGATCGGCATCCTGCTTTAGCTTCTCGATGAATTCATCATAGGCTTCAATCGTGACCTGTCCCAGGACGACTTTCGTTCTCATGTCGTCCACCTTCTGCTTGATATCCGGCATTAATTTCGTATTCGCATCGGATACCAGGCCCAGGGACGGATAATCCACCTTCACCTTCTTCCTCTCTTCCAGAATCTGAACATTCCGTTCGAATATTTCCGGGGTAGTTGTCGAAGGATCTCCCAAGACGATTTCATCGCCGAGCGGATGGAAGAAATAGTGCATCGCATCCGCCACCAGATCTTTCTTGGCTTGCTCGGTCGGGATTCGTTGGCCGTTCTCCATCTTGTAATGTACATCGGGGATACCGTAGGTGGCCAAATCCGAGCCTTCCTGGCTGTATCCGAAATCCATGAACCCCAATATGGCCTTCAGCTTCTCTTCCGGCACTTTCTTAGGCACGAGGAAATGTCCGTAGAAGGGAGCGCCAGACGGGACATATTCATTGCCTTCCGGCCCTTTTAAATAAGCCAGCGGAATCAAATTCGCCTCGGGATCGATCTTGCGGATTTCCTGGGTACGGGTCAACGAGTTGTTCATGGCGTAGCCTCCGCCGCCCGCTTTTCCGCTGTGAAGAATATCGTTTATCTGTGAAAATTTCAAAATCGCGAAATCAGGCGGGAACAGACCGTCCTCGTAAGCTTTCTTGAGCCACAGCAGAGCGTCTCTCGATGCATCCTCGGTAATGATCGGATACAGCTTGCCGTCTCTAAGCTTCCAGGCTCCCTGGGTATCGTTGAATACGTTATAAATGAATCCCATATAGGCGAGACTGGCGGAATAACCGATCGTATCGTCTACCCCGTTGCCGTCCGGATCCTTCTCTTTAAATGCCTTCAGAGCTTCGTAAAATTCATCCAGCGTTTCCGGAACCTCCATTCCCAGTTTATCCAGCCAATCCTTGCGCAGCATCGGAAACACTCCGCCTCCGTGAGTCGGATAATAGCGGGGAATCGAATAATTTTTGCCTTCAATTTTAGCGATCTCCCACATTTCCGCCAAATTCGGGTTCATCAAATTCGGATAATCTTTAATATATGGGGTCAAGTCCCAGAAGACGCCCTGCTTGATCAGCCCCCGGATTTGGGAATCATTCAAGTCCTCCACGAAAGTGACGTCCGGAAGATTTCCGGAGGCATACAGCACTTTGAACTTGTCCTCTGAAGTGGTAACAGGAACCCAGTCAATCTTCAGCTTGGTGTTCGTCCGCTTCTCAAATTCCTTCACCACCGGATTATTATCGTCAGGAAATTGCGTTCCGTAGCTGAGGGTGTTCAACGTAAGCTCTACCGGCGCCTGGTCTTTATCGGTCGGCTGCCCTCCTCCGGAGCTCGTGCTTCCCCCGCAGGCAGATAATACAAGTGACGAAGACAGAAGCACCGAGAACGGCAATGCTATCGATTTTTTATTCATATCACAATACCTCCCTTTTTGATTATAACTTTGTATGTTCTCATTCCTTGACGGAGCCCACCATGGCTCCTTTGGCAAAGTGCTTCTGCAGGAATGGATACACCAGCATAATAGGTAAAGTCGCGATGACGACGGAAGCCATCTTCAGCGTTTCGGTCGGCATCTGCCGATTCGAACGGAAATCCATGGCGGAGCCTGCATTGACCGAAGATGTCGGATCGACCAGCATATTTTGCAGGAGCACCTGAAGCGGCCATTTCTTATGGTCATTGATAAACATGATTGCGTTGAAAAAAGTGTTCCAGTAGCCGACGGCGAAGAACAGTCCGAAAGCGACCAGAGCCGGAACGGATAACGGGAGAATGATCCTCAGCCAAACTCCAATTTCATTGGCTCCATCTATTCGGGCGGCGTCCTCCAGGCTATCGGGGATGCTGTCGAAGAAGCCTTTCATCAGCAGCACGAACCATCCTCCGGTCAAAGACGGAATAATAAGGGACCAGAGGCTGTCGATCAATCCCAGCTGCCGGACGATCAAATATTGCGGAATCAATCCGGGCTGAAACAAAATCGTGAACAGGATAGCGAACATGAACACTCTGCGGAAACGCAATCTTTTGCGGGAAATCGCATACGCCAACCCGGAGCTGACAACTAGGCTCAGCACGGTTCCAACCGTTGCCAGGAAGGTGCTCACGCCGATCGCGTTAATCATGGTATCCGTGGACAACAAATATTGGTAAGCGCTTAAGGTCCACTTCGTCGGAAATAAAATGAGCGGTTTCTGATAATATTCGACCGGATCGGTGAAAGAAAGGACGAACGTATAATAAATCGGAAAAAGGCAGGCCAAACTGATCAGCAGCAAGAACAAAATGTTGCAGATGTCAAAGATCCGGCTTCCCAAGCTTCTATTCCCCATAGATCAGAATACCCCCTCTTCGCCGAAACGCTTGGCCATTTTGTTGGCAAGGACGACGAGAATGACGCCGACCACCGATTTGAACAGGCCGATGGCCGTGCTGTAGCTGAATTCTCCCTGCTTGATCCCTGTTCGGTATACGTAAGTATCGAAGACGTCCGCCACATGGGAAACGGCCCCGTTCATCATCAGATAGACCTGCTCGAAGCCGGTATCCATAATCGAGCCGAGCCTGAGGATAAACAGGATGACTACCACATTGCGAATCGCCGGCAGCGTAATATGCCACATCTGGCGAAAACGGTTGGCCCCGTCCATTACGGCCGCTTCGTATAGCTGGGGATCGACACCGGCGATAGCCGCCAGGAAGATGATCGTCCCCCACCCGGCTTCCTTCCACATGGATTGCGCGGTGAGCATGGCCCAGAAATAGTTCGGCTCGGTCAGAAAGCTGACCGTCTTCATCCCCATCGCCGCCATTAGCTTATTAATCAGCCCTTCCGACTCGGAAAGCATCAGGAAGGTGAGCCCCGCAATAATGACCCACGACAAAAAATGAGGGATATAAATAATCGTCTGGACAAGCCGTTTGTAAAGCACACTCCTCAATTCATTAAGCAGCAGCGATAAAATAATCGGAAAGGGAAAGAAGAAAGTAAGATTCAATAAATTGATCGCCATCGTGTTGCGAAATAACAAATAGAAATCTTCATTGGAAAAAAAACGCTGAAAATGCTCCAGCCCAACCCACTCGCTCTTCCAGATTCCGAAATAAGGCGAATAGTTTTGAAACGCCACCAGCAATCCGCCTATAGGCAAATATTTGAAAACAAGAAAATAAAGCAATCCGGGAAGCGCTATCAAATATAAGTATTTGTCCCTCTTAAGATCCAGCCACAGCCTGCGTTTTGGGGACGAGGGCTTTTTCCGCTTGGCGGCTAATTCTGAAGAAGCTTCTGCATGCATGATTCATCCCTCTCTTTTTCGGTTAGTTTGAGCCATCGTTGTCTCCGGTGAAGATTGGTCGCAAGCTTTGGTGAGCTGCCAGTGATGCTTACCTTGGCCTGCTGAAATTTTCAAGACCATTTGAATGCGGCCTGCCGAAGTCACCGCTGTTTAATAAAGTATCGGAACCGCCCATTTCAAGCAATGACGGATTTTTGCAGGCGAATTTCCGGGGATCGTCATTTTTTGCACGGCGGTAAAAAGAAGCAAGGATAAACGGCTATCGCCGTCCTTAGGACGTGCGCGTATACCGATGAAATATGAGAACAGGTATAGATGAAAACTTATACTTTCTTATATTTTGAAAAAGCCTGCTCCAGGGAGTTCTGTAACAAGAAAAACCAGCCATCTCCAGAGGATAGCTGGTTTCGAATGCTTATATCCGATCAGGCTGTTTGGTGATGAGAGTTAAGATCCAATGGGATTAGCCGCCACTTTGATCCACGGACGGTTTCCGCTCCACTCCAACGAGACAGGCACGTCATAAACCTGGAGCAGATGCTCTTCCGTCAGCACTTCATTCTTGGGACCGGCAGCAACGATTCTGCCTTCGTGTATAAGTGCAATATGAGTAAAGATCGGCATAATTTCTTCAATATGATGGGTGACATATAAGATGGTGATGCCTGAGTCTCGAAGATCGTCGATCGACTGAAGCATCTTCTCCCTCTCATATAAATCCAGCCCGGAGCAAGGCTCGTCCATCACCAGAATGGTCGGGTCCGTCATTAAGGCTCGCGCAAGCAAAATCTTCTTCCGCTCTCCCTGAGACAAGGTACCCAGCGGCTGATCAGCCACATAGCCCAATCCTACCTTATCAATCATGACACGGGCCTTGTCTATGGCCTCTTGCGGGATCTCTTCATAAAATCGCAAAAAGCCGTAATTCGCGGCGGCAACCGCTTCCCATACCGGGTCACCCGGAGTCAGCTTCTCAAACAGCGATTGGCTGATATAGCCAATTTGCTTGCGGACCTCCCGCACATCACATTGACCGTACCGATGACCGAGTACTTCAACCGTTCCCTTACTAGGGAAATGGTAGCCGTTGATCATCTCCAGAATAGTCGTCTTTCCCGAGCCGTTCCTGCCCAGCAGAACCCAGTGCTCCCCCTTGCGGATGGAAAGATTAACGTCGTTAAGAATTCGTCTCTCTTCTCTCTTAAAGTAAATCGATTTCAAGTCAATCATGAATCCGTTCACCAACTTGTCTATGTATTCCGTACTTGCTCTCTCCTATTGTAACTTGGAAATCGATTTATGACCATACCGCAGAACGGAATCCCGCCGCTTTATCGAGAATATAACGGATTTCCCCCTTATGGGTATGATCGGGACCTGCAGCAGTCTCCAGAATGACCGGGAGCCTGCGGATAGGGGGAGACATTAAAAATTCCAGCATGGCTTCCTCTCCAATCCTGCCCCTGCCAAAATTGGCATGCCGATCCTTCCTCGCTCCGCTCGGATAAACGGAATCATTGAGATGGACGACCACCAGATGATCGAAATAACCGAGCTCCCCGCCCCTCTCGACAAGCTCCGGCCAATTCTTCCCGTTCCATAGCCCGCTGGCATAAGCATGACAAGTATCCAGGCAGAAACCGATCTTGTCCGGATAATCCGTCAGGCTGCGGATTTGGACGAGCTCTTCAAAGGTGGTTCCCATCGCCGTTCCTTCCCCGGCCTGATTCTCGATCAGCAGCTTGGCCCTGCCTTTCCAGCCGGAAAGAATGGCGTTTAAGGTATCAATGATATAGCGGTAGCCTTCCAGAGGATCCTTGCTTTTCGATTTGCCGAAATGGACGACAATCCCTTCCGAGCCGCAGCATTCCGCAATTTCCAGATCGTTGATCAGCGAGGCGACAATCGCATCACGCAGCTTCGAAGGCTCTGCGGCCAGATTGCTTGGATACGGCGAATGCCCGACCGACAGAAGATCCTTCTCCCGGCAATAATCAGCGCAGGCCGCACCGTCCCCCGCGTCGAACGATTTAAGGGTCAGTCCTCTCGGATTTTTCGGGAAATATTGAAAGCAGCCGGCACCGATCGCTGTCGCTGTTTTGGCCGCCTGCAGGTATCCATGCCGTATGCTGATATGACTGCCTAATCGCATGGAGAAGCCTCCTTCCGTGAAGATAGGGATTACCTCTGGCAGTGAGAGCAATAAAACACCTTCCGCGACCAGATCCGTTCGAAGACAATCGGGTGGCCGCAGCGAAAGCAAGCCTCGCCTCCGCGATCATAGACGAGGCAGGCATCGTTGTACCCCCCGGTCAACCGGTCTCCGTTATATAACGGATTCTCCATATATCCGCCCTTAAGGATGGCCCGCTGAAGCACATTGGCGATCGATCGGTACAGCGCTCTAGCGGCATTGGCCTCAAGCTCCCCGCATTTACGGGTAGGCAGCAGACCGGCGTCAAAGCAAATCTCGTCAGAATAACAATTTCCGATTCCGGCTACCCAGTGTTGGTCGGTTAACAGCGGCTTTAACGCACCTTTCTTGCCTGCGAGCCGCTCCCGGAATTCCTGCTCGGTATAACGGGCATCCAACGGCTCGGGGCCCAGCTCCCTTAACTCTTCGGCCAACGCTTCATCTGACAGTAAATGCAGGAAGCCGAGCCTTAACCCGATGAAATACAGGGTCTTGGGGCCAAAATCTATCTCCACCTGTGTGTTTCGATCCGGCTTATCCTCCTCGGATCCGAAATGCATCCATCCTCCCAGCATTAAATGAAGGAGCAGGTTATATCCCGAGTCGAGACGGAAGATCAAATATTTGGCTCGCCGGTGCACCTCCGTAACCGTCCGGCCAACCAGCTCCTTGCGGAACGGATCCGGCGGGATATTGATCGACTTCGGCCGATTTACCCTGGCGTCGGTTATCCGTCTTCCCGCTACAAGCTCCGTTAACAGGTTGCGATAGGTTTCCATTTCCGGCAATTCGGGCATCCGGGACTCCCCCTTCGTCATTTCTTCTATTCAGGTATGTCCCCTTTTTCCCGAGAATAAACGTGGTCTTAGCCCATTTCCTCGTTATACAGCTCCGCCAGTGCATAGTTAAGCTCCTTGAGCTTAAGCCTTTCGATCCTCTTGCGGATGTCTTCCAAAACGGGCTGCCGCTTCTGATGACGCCGCACAAGCGTTTCTCTTCTCCAGGCGATTTGATAGGCCTCTTCCGCATAAGCGAGTGCCGTGCCATAATCTTTCACCTTATGCTCATAATACTTCGCAAGCTCGATGAACGGCTCTATCGCTGTCAGGCCGGTTGAGGCCGCCCCCGCAGCCAGTCCCTTCCATAGGGCCAAGGCGGAGTCGTAATCTCCTTTCTTCTTATATAAAGCAGCAAGCTCCAGACGAAATTCGTCCGCCTCGCGGGAGCTGCATTGGAGCAGCCGTTCGAACGCATGGGCGGCCTGCTCTGCACATCCTAATCTGTCCAGCCATTTGCCCAGCCGGTACAGCTCCTCCGCCTCCATCCCGGTCAGCTCGAGCTCTCCGCGCAGCGCCCTCCCGAAATGGATAGCCAAACCGGCCAGCGACAGCACATCCTGCTCATTATGATCCAGGACCCCCGCCAGAACGGCGGGATCTCCTTCCGACAAATAACGGAAATATAGAGTCGGGGCAAGGGACCCGGGAACATCGTCCACGCGGGTATGTCCAAGCCGGCTCTCCTCCACGATTCCCAGTCGGCAGGCCGGCAGAGTGTTCCGCCAAAGGCTTCGTGATGCATACAGAAAATCCAACTGCACCGATGGCTCGCGCTCCAGCTCCATCCGGTTAAGGACGAACCGGTTCCTAACGATCGGCCAATCGAAGGTGCGGCCGTTAAATGTAACAAGGCAGGAGAAGCGGAGCAGCAGCCGGTTGAAATAGGCGAGCATCGCCACTTCCTCGGCCGGATTGCGGATAAGCATCTGCTCGACAACGAAGGCGCCGGAACGGTAATAACCCATCCCGAGCATAAACGGCACGTTGCCGGCGCCAATCCCCAGTCCGGTCGTCTCGGTATCGAAAAACAGCAATTCCTCCGGATGAAGCTCCTGCCCCCCTTCCGTGCCGGCCATTGCCGACAGGGAGGGACAGACGCGGTACAGATCTCCTATCGGATACCTGCCATGCAGGTAATCGGCCGGGTAAGTCCGCTTCCGGATCAGGAAGGAGCCCCATTCGTTGCTTTCGTACTGCACTCCCATCCGTTCCCAGCCTTCAGCGGACGGCCCCTTCTCTTCCTCCTGCGGCAGCATAGTGGAATGCCCGGACGGATCGGCCTGGCTTTCCTTACCGTCGGGAGGCCCCATTTCTGACGCTGTCTCTGTTGGGAGGGACCCGGTCGAATCCTTCTTCTTCAGACGATTCAGCCGTTCTCTCAGCATGCTCATCCGCCGTTCACCATCCCCGCCAGCAATTCCATGGCCAAAGCTTTGCCGGTCAGGCCGACCTCCTCTATCGGTCCGACACAGGAAGGACAGCCGCTCAGACAGGTACAGCGGCCGATCAAATCCGCTGCCTGCCGCAGCAGTTCGCCATGCACTTCATATAGGCGTTCGCTTAAGCCGACTCCTCCGGGATACCGGTCATAGAAGAAGATGGTCGGCTTATGATTATGTACCGCCTTCACCTGCGGCACGACACGAATATCCAGCGGATCGCACATCAGATGCAGTGGGGCAATATGAACAAGCACATTCGACAACCCGAGCAGCGCATACTGGATATCGTTAACCGACATCGTGGCCGCCAGCTCGTCACTGATCGTAAACCAATACGAGCTCGTGTGCATCTCTTCTTCCGGCAAGTGAATGGGTCCGGAGCCGATATTTTCATGCGTGCGCAGTTTGATTTTCTTGAAAATAGTAGGCTTGGCGTTGACGGTCACTTCCCCGAACTGCCGCGAAATTCCAGGCAGAGACTCCTCCTTGTGGACATGAAGAACCTTAAGCTGGACAGCCAGCGAAGCATCCGTGAAATAATCGACATTCACCTCGCGGACATAAGCTTTCTTCTCTTCCCAATCCAGCTTCTCGACCTGATACTGCACCCCTTCATGAATATAAATGGCCTCCTCATGAATTAAGGTCGGGGCGCTGAAGCGGTCGACTTCCCCGATCACCCGGCTCCCGGAGGTGGTGTCGATGATGATGAAGTTTTCCTGTGCGGCGGATCGCAGCGAGATGTCATGCGCGGGAAAGGACTGCTCCATCCAATACCAGCGGTCCCTTACCCGGTGCAAAATCTTCTCCTCGGTCAGAAAATCCAGGATGTCGGCGAGCGATTCCTCTCCGAACATCTCTCCCTCTTCGAAGGGAAGCTCGTAGGCGGCGCATTTGATATGATCGACCAGAATGATCAAATTGTCCGGATGGATCAGCGCCCTCTCGGGCGGCTTCTCAAAGAAGTAGGCCGGATTCTGAATCACATACTGGTCGAGCGGGTTGCTGCTCGCCACCATAACGGTGAGCGAGCTCTCCTGCCGCCGTCCCGCCCGGCCGGACTGCTGCCACGTGCTGGCAATCGTTCCCGGATAACCGTTCAATACGCAAGCCTGCAGCTGGCCGATGTCAATGCCGAGCTCAAGCGCATTCGTGCTGACGACCCCGCGGATTTCCCCGCTTCTGAGCCCTCTCTCGATTTCCCGGCGCAGCTTCGGCAAATAGCCTCCTCGGTAGCCGCGAATCGATTTCGCTCCCAGCTCGTGGCGGATCGTATCCTGCAAATAGGTGAGCAGAATTTCGACCCTGACCCGGCTTCTGGCAAAAACTATCGTCTGAATTCCGTTGTTAAGCAGATGTCCCGCGATCTTCCTCGTCTCCAGCACGCTGCTTCGGCGGATGCCGAGCTGCCGGTTCACGACGGGGGGATTATAGAAGACGAAATGCTTCTCCCCTGCCGGAGCCCCGTTGTTATCAATCAGCTCGACCGGTTCCCCGATCAGTCTCTCGGCATGCTCCTTCGGATTGTCGATTGTCGCGGATGCGCACAAAAACTGGGGCGAAGAGCCGTAAAACCGGCAAATTCGCTTCAGCCGCCGGATCACGTTCGCGACATGACTTCCGAACACTCCCCGATAGGAATGCACTTCATCGATGACAATATAGCGGATATTCTCGAACAGCTTAACCCACTTCGTATGATGGGGCAGAATGGCCGAATGCAGCATATCCGGATTCGTCACCACGATATGACCGGCATTGCGGATCGCCTGTCTGACATTCGGAGGCGTGTCTCCGTCATAGGTATGGGTCTTGATGTCCGCATCCATCGCATCGACAAGCTCTTTCAGCTCGGCCACCTGGTCCTGGGCAAGCGCCTTCGTCGGAAACAAATACAGCGCACGGGAGCTGTCGTCCTCCAGAATCTGCTGGAGAACCGGCAAATTATAGCACAATGTCTTGCCCGATGCGGTGGGCGTCACCGTTACGGTATGCTTGCCTGCGCGAACGGCCTCGAAGGATGCCGCCTGATGGCTGTACAGCCTGGAGATGCCCCTGTCTCTCAGTGCATCCTGAATGTCCGGTCGGAGGTCTACCGGAAACGGGGCATACTTCGCCTCCCTCGGCGGTATCGTATGCCAATGGGTGACTTGCTCCATGATTTCCGGGCTCTGCCGAAACCACTCGATCATCTCTGTCATGGAGGATAGCTTGCCGGTCAACGGATTCATGTTCGTTTCTCCTTTATCCTGTTATCCCTTATCGGGCCAAGACCCGCGTCTATAGGCGGAATCCAATCAGGCGGAGCACAATCCCCGGCTGATTTCCCGATGCTCTTCTTTGCGTAGCGAGTTCAGTGCTTAATGTTTTATTGCATCCGATCCCTCTAGTGTCTAAACTCTATTTTACAGAATATACGTTCGCGTGACAATGGCTGGCCGAAAAAATAGCTATAACCGTATTTCCCTATTGCCGAATCGTCCAAAGCGGTGCTAAGATCAGGATATATTTTCCAATCTTAAGACCACGGTCGCGGATGGGGCTTTGGTCTTTTTGTTCATGCAGGGAAATAGTTAATGGGATTAAATAATGGAACAGGAGGGGTCTCGTTGCGTGTTTTTCTAAGGCTGTTCAAGTACATTTTTCCTTACAAGGGATGGGTGACGGCAGCCACTTTGACCATGATCTTCGGAATCGGGTTTGACCTGCTCTCCCCCTGGCTGCTTATGAAAACGATAGACGTGGGCATTTCCGAAGGGAATATGCAGGCCATCATCCTCTATTCGCTCCTGCTTGCCTTCGGTCAACTGGTCAAAAGCGCAGCGATGTACGTTCAGGGCTACTCCCAGGAGAAGGTCGGACAGAACGTCATTTTCGATCTCCGCAAGCAGCTGTACCATCATCTTCAGAGGCTGTCCTTCGGTTATTACGATAAAGCGCAGACCGGGCAAATCATGTCGCGGATGACCGGGGATATCGAGGCGGTCAAAAATTTCGTCGGCTTCGGCGCCATGCAAATCGTTACCGGAGCCATCACCTTCATCGGGACCATTGTGGTCATGCTGCTCATTCAGTGGAAGGTGACCCTCATCAGCATGGCTACGGTCCCGCTTCTTGCTCTCGCCCTCTGGCAGTTCAACCGCAAGGTGGGGCCGGCCTGGAGCGATATTCGCGAGCAGATGGGCAGGCTGACCACGACACTGCAGGAGAACATATCCGGAATTCGGGTGGTCAAAGCTTTCGCCCAGGAGAAGCTGGAAAAATCGAAATTCAGCGACCGGAATGAAACCAATTTCGACTCCAACATGAACCGGGCGAAAATCGAGTCGCGCTCTTTTCCTTTAATGAACTTCTATGGTGGCGTTATTTTCCTCCTGATGATTTGGGTGGGCGGAATTTACGTATATAAGGGAGAAATGACGATCGGCGAGCTGACTGCCTTCCAGTGGTATGCCTGGGGAATTATTTGGCCCTTGAACATGCTCGGATGGCTCGTCAATATTATGCAGCAAGCGATTAAGGCGGCTCCTAGGGTATTCGAAATCCTCGATACGCCCGTGGACATAGACTCGCCTTCCGAAGGCGGGATCAGCGCCAAAGCGCTCCAGGGATATGTCGATTTCCGGGAAGTGACTTTCCGTTTTCCGGGAAGCGATAAGGACAAGACGCAGCCTGTGCTGAAGCAACTGAGCTTCAGCACGCGTCCCGGGCAAGCGATTGCCATTCTCGGTCCGACCGGGTCGGGCAAAAGCAGCCTGATCCAATTGATGGCCCGATTCTACGACACTTCCTCCGGACAGGTGCTTCTGGACGGCAGAGATGTCCGGGAATACAACCTGCAGGAACTGCGGACGAAAATCGGTATCGTTCCCCAGGAAACCTTCCTGTTCTCGGCAACCATTCGGGACAATATCGCATTCGGTCAAATCGGAATCAGCCAGGAACAAATCGAATGGGCGGCCCGCAAAGCCCAAATTCACGATTTTATAACTACGATGCCGAACGGTTACGATACTCTGATCGGCGAGCGGGGAGTAGGCTTATCCGGAGGACAACGCCAGAGGGTCGCCTTGGCCAGAGCCTTGTTAATGGACCCGCCGATCCTCATTCTCGATGAAGCGACGGCAAGTGTCGATACGGCGACCGAATCGGCCATACACGAAGCGCTCGACGAAGTGATGGAGGGCCGAACCACCTTCATCGTCGCCCAGAGGCTCTCATCCATTCAGCGCGCCGACTGGATTCTCGTGCTGGATGAAGGCAGAATCGTCGAGCAAGGCACCCATAAAGATTTGCTGGAAAGTGACGGCTTCTTCCGCAAGCTATTCCGTTTACAGATGGAGGGCGGTCATTCTTCAGAACTTCAGTCGTTCAAGCTGCCGGTTAGCGGTTGAAAGGATGGTGACAGCGAATGAGTCAACATGAATGGGAGGCCGAAGAAGAAAGGGAGAAGCCTTTTAACAAAGAATATATGCGCCGTATGTTCGGCTATTTGAAGCCGCATCGCCGAACGATGACCTTCGTCTCCGTTATCGTTGTCGTGAATATGCTGCTCAGCCTGGCGGAGCCGATCCTGATCCGTTACGCCATTGACGAAGGAATGGTCGCCCGCCATCTGTGGGCCATTCATATAGCCGGAATAGCCTTGCTTGGACTCCGGCTGGGCGGCTGGCTGCTCAGCACCCTGCAGATTCGGCTCGTTAACTTTACCGGCCAGCGCATTCTGTTTGCGCTGAGGCAGGAGCTGTTCAA
The DNA here is from genome assembly GCF_007679495.1 of Paenibacillus sp. 32O-W. Lineage (GTDB taxonomy): Bacteria > Bacillota > Bacilli > Paenibacillales > NBRC-103111 > Paenibacillus_L > Paenibacillus_L residui. Next base: position 16,164 of record NZ_VEGP01000085.1, read on the forward strand.
TCACCTGCAATCGCTCTCCTTCCGCTTCTTCGACGGGAGGCCGGCCGGCAAAATCATGTCCAGAATCACTAACGACACCAACGCAATCGGAGAGCTGATCAACGGCGGATTGATTACGCTGCTGATGGAAGCCACGCACCTGATCGGAATCGTGGTCATCCTGCTGTACTGGGATTGGAAGCTGGCCTTGATGGCTTTCACGGTCCTTCCGTTTCTCTATCTGATCGTATCCCGTTTCCGCCCGAAGATTGAATCGGCGTGGCTTCGTTCCAGACATACGATTTCGGCGATCAACGGCAATGTAAACGAGACGATCCAAGGCATCCGTGTCATTCAGGCCTTCTCCAGGCAGGAAGAGAATGACCGCCGTTTCCACGAAATAAATTCCAGAAACCGCAAGGCCTTCATGAAGGCCATTTCCCTGGAATCATTCGTCTGGCCGCTGGTCGAGCTGATCGGGATGATCGGCACATGCCTTGTTGTCTGGTACGGCGCCATGCGAGTGATTAATGGAGACTTGAGCGTCGGATTTATCGTTGCCTTCATCAACTACTTGTGGAGGTTCTGGGGGCCGTTAAGCTCTTTGTCCAAAGTATACAGCCAATTGCTGTCGGCCATGGCTTCCGCAGACCGCATCTTCGAAATTCTCGACACCAAGCCGGAAGTGAGAGACATGCCCGGCGCCAGACCGCTCCCCCCTATTCGCGGCTCGGTCGTATTCGATCAGGTATCTTTCCGATATGCGCCGGATAAGCCGGAAGTGCTGCGAAGTATTCAGTTGGATATCAAGGCGGGACAGCGGATCGCCATTGTCGGCCCTACCGGTGCGGGCAAAAGCACGATCGTCAACATGCTGATGCGATTTTATGATCCGACCTCCGGCAGGGTTCTTATAGACGGCCACGATATCAAGGAGGTCTCTCTGGCCTCTCTGCGCAGCCAGATTGGAATCGTTCTTCAGGATTCGTTCATCTTCTCCGGTACGATTGAAGAAAACCTGCGCTATGGGAAGAAGGACGCCACGATGGAGGAAATCGAGAGGGCGGCCCGAAGCGTCCGCATCGACCGGCTGGTGGAGAAATTTCCCGACGGCTATCAAACGCAGGTGGAGGAAAGAGGCTCGATGCTATCGGTAGGCCAACGGCAGCTCCTTGCATTCGGAAGAGTTTTGCTGGCGGATCCGAAAATCCTGATCCTGGATGAGGCAACCTCCAGCGTGGATACGGAAACCGAGCAGCATATTCAAGAGGCGTTAAATGTTCTGCTGGAAGGTCGAACGGCTTTCATTATCGCTCACCGGCTGTCAACCATACGCGATGCGGACGTCATCCTGGTGATCGAGCAAGGGCAAATTGCCGAGAGCGGTTCGCATGAAGAGCTGCTTGCACACGGAGGCATCTACGCCAACCTGTACTACAATCAGTTCCTGATGCAGCAGAGCCTTGCCAAGAAGGCGAGCGGAACCTAAGCGGCCCGCAATCCCTCTGGATAGACGCAGAAGTCGTTCATCCGGATGCCATACCAAAAAAAGAGAACCTGATCGGTTAGGATCTGGTTCTCTTTGTTTATTGCTAGAGTTGAGCACACGTCTGGGGGATAAATGGATTTCAGAGGCTGTCGATTAATGGTGTACGATTATAACGGAACCAGATGACCTTAATCGCTCCAAAAGTGCCTTTCGGTCATTTTAACGGAACTAGATGACCTTATTGCCAAGAAATACAGGCGAAAGTAGGATAATTCTATGAAATAAGCGCGTCTGGTTCCGTTATTCTAAAAAAAACGCCTATTTTGACGAAATAAGATCTCCAAGTTCCGTTACGTTCCTTGAGAGCGAAAAAACGATATTTAAGTGGAAAAAGTCCATCTATTTTCCGCTAAAAGGGCGATATCAGCAAAAACCCTCCATTCTAATTCTAAAGTGTAAACCAAAATTGGACGGAAGACCGAGGAACAAGATCGTGTTGCGTCCAATTTCGGATACACCCTTTAGAGTTAACACCCTGCCGTTCTTAGCACTATCGGATGATGTAAAAAATGCTAAACGCGTGATACCTTAAAAACATTCACCTTGGTAAGTTGAATTGATCACAATCCAAAACATTTTCATGGGTCAACGCAATCTCATATATCCCCATGTGACAATCCCCACCGCCAGAATGGCCGCAAGTGCAACGAACAACGCGTATCCGCTTCTGGTTCTGGTAGACGTATGCCGATCATAAAAATCCGGGTTTCGGCCCAGCCCGATCCAAAGCTCCCCAATCAAATGAATAACGACCAGGGCGAAGCTTCTAACCATCCTCATTGTTATCCCCCCGCTATCGATCAGAAAATATCATAAACCCATTTTAACATTTTATTCCACCGTCCGCATCCAAAATGGCCTTATTAAGCATGAATCTAACCAAAGTAATAGGATCTAGGCATTAGATGCACTTTCTTCCTTTGATAGCCGCGAAGTGAATCCACTTTCACAGCTTGAAATCGCCTAAATACGATATCCACCATCTGATCCGGTATCCGGTTTCTATTTTTCGTTGCCTAACGGTTGCCGTCGTTAATTGGCTCATTTTATCCACTTTGAAAATCTAACGGTTGTGCGTGACGCTATTTCGTTGTTTTCCATAGATTTTTGAGGAAATGGTACATATAACGGTTTTACCCGGAAATATCGCTTACGGAAATGGCTTCATTTGAGAAAAATGCCGCGCATTATGGCGGAGAATGACAGATCCGGTATTCCCTCCCATTTCATTTCTTCGGTCCATTCGACAACACACCCGCCAATCCCGGCAATTCTTTTGCCCGATCCTCCAGTGCATCTTGTTGATTTTACACGAGAGCTATCATATTCTGCGCTTTCCCAGGAAATGAAGAAAGGATTGCCTGTTGTTTGAGCAGAAGTCGGGATTTGGGGGACCGGCGCATGCTGAAATAGAATCGAATGTGGCTAACTGCCGGGGTCATGAAGGAAGGTTATCGCGACAGTCTAGAAGAAGTGGAGTGATGATTGGTTATTCATTCCTTGGGCGAACCTAAATTCCTGCGATAATACATCAATTATGAAGCGAATTTAAATATTCGGAAGAAAAGCCTGCGAAAACGAGAATACAGCAATTCTCGTTCCCAGAAGCCAAAACCTCACTCCAACCGGAGAAAAGATGCACTTTGGCAGGTTTTCTTCGCTTACGGCTGTTGAACTGCTTTCTTTCCAAGTTTCATGGACTAATCTCTTCAATGCCAGCCTAATATAATATTCGTTAAAATCGTTTTACCGGAGAAACTGCCAGACCAGCGCCGGTAACACACACTCTAGGGGTAACGTACCTTAAACTACCACCTGCTCAAAGCAGGTGGATTTAGACATAAATGTCGACGACTAAAGTCGTAGCGTAAGAGTAAAA
>NZ_VEGP01000086.1 GCF_007679495.1 Paenibacillus sp. 32O-W
GTTTGGGGGTGAAACAATAGAAGACCCTAGCTAGGAAGCTAGAGTCTGCAACGGAATGTGAATTCCGAGAAGCTTATCATTGTAATTGGGGGTGTGATTTCCTTCGAACACAGCTATCATTTCCTTTGACAAAAACATGCTTGTGCCGTTCGCATAAGCATCCCGTACAACAAGAATCCAAGTAATCGGGGCCGTCTTATGGACCGTTTTATTGTCCTCAGCAAAATCCGTACCGTTCATTGGAGCCGTAAAAAAGTCCCAAGTTGTGCTGTCGCGGAGCTTCGATCCTATCGGAAGCTCTCCGATCGTGAGGACGGAAGGTTCAGAATCATTGGAATCAGCACTGGCCTGGGCGAATGGAAGTGGAACGGATGCGAAAATAACGACAAAAACAAGCCATATCTTAAATACATCTTTCACTTTTCTTGCTATCAGCATAAGCAAATCCCCTCTAATCTTACTCATCTTAACTTATTGATAGATTTCCTTGTGTCAGGCTTTTGTAAGCACTATTTGAAGAAAGAACGACCAATCCTTGGGAGCCATGATCGAATATAATAGCCTCTACACCTTCTTACGGTCCGGCTGTCACCATCACGCTTGAAAATTTTGTGAAGTTTTGCATGCAATTATAGAGACCGATCCCTGTTCCATCACGACTATACGATGCGATAAGACGCCAGCAGCTGCTTGCCTCGAGTCTGTTCATCTGCGACTTCGCAAATTTCCTTCGAAAATTTATGTATGGGCCGTTCAGGTTCAAACACCCAAGGATTCATATCTTGACTGTACTGCCCAATCAACTTACATGTCGTTTTCCAATGATTTTTCTAGCTTTCCGCAACCATTCCAAATAAAAAAAGGCGAACAACCTCATCCGCCAAAACTTCCGGTTGCTGATGCAGAGCCCTTTGTGTCGTGACAAAGCGCTCCATCATGCCGACGATACAATCCGCCGCGATGCCTACATCCAAGTCTTCACGAAAATAGCCCGCCTGCTGCTCCGAAATCAGATTTAAACGGATATCATCGGCCAGTTGATTTTTAATTTCTTCCGCCTGTGGAGCGACAAGAAAACCAATACGGGCTAAATTGGGCTCTTCTTCGAAAAATCGAAAGAAAGGCGCAAGTCCCTCCGCAATCCTTTGATGAACGGAGTCTTTCGCGATACCTGGTTCAAGGCGACTCTTCCGGGTGAAATTGCTCAACCTGGATCGAAACAAATCTATCAATTCCTTAAACAGCGATTCCTTATTCTCGAAGTAAAGATAGAACGTCGGCTGCGTAACCCCGGCCTTTTTGACGATACTACTTACTTTCGTCTCGTGATAACCCTGCAGAGCGAACTCATCTGCGGCGATATTCAGCAATAACGCTCGGCTCTGTTCACCGCTTGCCCCTTTTTTTCTTCCCCTCTGCCCCATGCACTTCCATCTCCAATAAACAAATTATATTACTTGAAAGTATTATATTGATATTGTAGAAGAGCGTCGAGAGAATGATAACGAAGAATTTAATCTAACACTACCGATTGTATTGCTCCAATCCTCGCAATAATACGGAAACAACAGCGCCGAAACGAATTTTCGTAACATCGGTATGCCTAAACTATTCGAACGCGCGTTTCAAGGCAAAACGCTTAAGGGTTCATAAAATGATGGATAAAGCTCGATAATATCGTTTACAGGAAATTCCGGTTGAATCCATTAGGAATTTCCTACCATTTCAACTCATAACCGTTTCTGCATTTCGAATCCCAGCATAAAAGGAAAAATTGCTCATTTCGATATTGCAGCCTCAGCGAGCCTTTGCATTTCGGACACTTACACTTTGAAGCAGGCCATCCCATAAGCTGAAGGTATTCGAAAATGGCCTGCCCCAGTTTGGAATAAAGTCCTTTCATCGCCTCTCTTGGTGACACATTCAGCTGATTGACACTGAAGTGATGGTCAATAACTCTCTCTTGAAGGGAATGATCTGCCGGAAGCCAAGCCTGATCATGTGCCGTGTAAAGTTGCATAATCGCTCTGATGATACCCTTAGATTCATCTTCTACGCTGCAATGGAATCCGAGAAACAAATCCCATCGAGGGTGCCTTAGCGGAATACGAAAGAGAAATGGATCAAATGCAGCTAATGTTCTCTTGAGTTTTGTTTCTGTAACAGCTCCTCGATCTGCTCTCTCGATGTCTTGTTTTCGCTTATCCAATGACTGCTTCCATTTATCCCACTGAAGTTTCTTCTCGTTATTTAGTTGAAGTGTTCCTTCTTTTGCTTTTAGTCCCTGATCAATTTCCTGAATTTGTTGTTGGATGCGATTTCGTTCATCTTCAAGTGCTCCCAAAGTTTTTCGGTTAAAACCGAATCTGGATGATAACTTCGCACCTTCACTCCGAAGCACCGCGGCCACTTGCTGGAGCTTCAATCGCAATTGTTCAGCCTGTTTTTTATCGTTTGCTATTTGCGAATGCAATTTGTTCCAGTTCATCATAAATGCCTCGAAGCCAGGTCGCTTTGCTTCTTCTTTCGCCAAATTTGCCTTGTGTTGTGCCGCTAATGCTTGTCCATGTATGTTTAATAAATCTTTGATCATTTGATCGGCGAGCCGCTCCGCTCCCCAGAATCTTGATGTGAAACCTGAGCATTCTTGTAGTGCGTAATCAATCGGGTCGTCAGGCTCTTCAAACGAGCCGACTCTTTTCCGATCCGCAGGATTTTCGAAAAAATAAATTTGATGCTCTATGGAATACAGCTCCATTTGATAAACCGTGCCATGTGCCAGCATCTTCTTTTCCGCAAAACCATAGCAAGCGATCTTCTGATTTTCCAGAAGCGCAACGTCGCCAACTTTCGCTGCATAATCATGATGCACATAGAGTCGAAATGGTTTTGAATTCCGTCTTTTTTCCTCTCGACTGGTGGAAAAGTCAATTATAATATAACCTTTATGAGTAACATTCCTTACGGTACCTACAACTACAGCCAAGCAGCTCGAACCGAGTTTGTCGATTCTGTTGATGATATCGTCCTGCATTCCGAATATATCGGCAAATTTAACTTTTTCCCCGCTTTCTGTTAGGACACCAAACGCAGAAACGTTATTCTTGAAGGTATTAATCTCATAATCTTTCAGCAGACTGGATAAGAAAAAATAAAACTTCTGGTGAGCCGGTTGGGTAAAGAATTTGGCGTAAGCTCTTCTTGAATACCCCAATGGATCCCCAATTTTTCTGACCAATTTGGCGCTTGTTAATATTCTGATCACCTTTGCTCGTTCATCGACGGACATTCCGTTTGTTTCTGCCAGCGAAATGACTTTTGAATCCGGACTCCGGAAACGGCACCTTTCGTAATGCTGCTGCAACTTGCCTTTTCGAAAAAAGGGACATTCATCATCGGCGACATGTTCAAGAACCGTTGGTTCTTTGTTCTTTTCGTTCGCTGCTACGAGGTGTTGGGGAAGTTCTTTACATCCTAAACAGACATAACGATTTGGCTCTTTCAAGTGCTGGTGATTATGTACCTCCCTAGCCGATCTTATTTTATTTGTCTTCCGGTCAATCGCCCAGTTCATGCTTAAGTCCGAAGATTTAGGATTAGACATGCTTCCATCATTCCTTTGTCGTTTCCGCTCGTTTTTGATAGGATGAACCCCCGATATAAATCTAGTGCCCCCAAGCAACCTGGATGTCATTATTAGAAACACCCATGATCTCCGCTTGTTTGGCATAATCCATGTCACTTCAGGATGTTTCTGCAACATCAAGATTAATTTTAATACTCCAGAAGAAGATTACAAAACCTCTGTCATGTACCGATTAAAAACCGTTTCAATATTGTCGGCCAGTTGCCGAGGATTAACAATCATAAATTGATTTTCAACGGTAATCATCCCACCAAAAATATAGGAGAACTGCCCTCCATCTTTAATACGTCCTTCATGTACCAAACCGTTTCTGAAATGTTTGTAAAATAAATCGGCCAATATCTGCTTTTTACTTGGCAGACGCTGGGCGAACTCCGGGATTTCCGTGGCCAACCAATGAACATACCTTTTGCGCACTTCTTCGATATTTGATTTCAGTCTTGATAGCACATCCATTGTTGTTACACAGAGCAAGCCTGCCGCAAATGCGTCATTGTCTTCATTTAGTTTCTTTATTGGCCCTAGGTAGAAACCATTTATTCTATCTCTGAATGCTTGGATAAGCACCTCTGGATTATCCAATGTGACATCGCGATATTTTAGAGTAGGTGAAAAGTAAATCCCGTCTTCGATTCGCACGTAATCAACTTCCTTAAAGGTTTTTGGAGATAAAACAATTGCCGCTCAGATTCCCTGTCGGGAAACGAGCGGCTTTTTATTGCCAAGCATGACACAAGTGAGGGACAATGGATGGCGTATGCAGCAAGAGGATATAACGCCATTCTTTGTCGTAAGAGCCGCGAAAGCAAAAAGACCTATTTGATCCATATGCGGACAAACAATGAACAAGAAATTACTTTTGCAATATTTGCCGGAGCTGTCTCCAACGAAAACAAATTGAAGATCTGTCAGCACAAGCTGATTCGGATGACATGGCCCCGAACCCGCTTCGAGTAGAAAAGCTGTCAAATCGTTCATAAAAACGGTTATCTACTTCACTTCGATACAGAAGAGAAATGACCGGAACTAAAATATTTTAATGCTCAACTTTGAACTTGTGAATAGAGTTATTCAATTCTTGGGCCATGCGGCTTAATGTTTGCACGGAAGCAGAAATCCCTTCTATCGAGGCCAACTGTTCCTGTGAGAATGAAGCAGCATCTCTACTCCTTTTGTAAGACGCTGTGGCAATGTTGTTCAGTTCACCGATGGAAGCGCTAATTTGTTCAGAACCGGCTGACATTTGTTCCGTCGCCGCAGAAACTTCTTCGGCCTGCGCAGCAATCTTTTCTGAATCTAAAACAATATTTTGGAAAATCCCTCCCGCCCATTGTATGATTTGATTCCCTTCATCCGCCTCTTTTGTACCGATTTCGATAGATCGGACCACTTTGAAAATATCATCCTGAACTTTTTCGATCATATCCGCGATCATGTCCGCCGACTGTTTGGATTGTTCCGCAAGTTTTTTGACTTCGCCTGCGACAACTGCGAATCCTTTTCCTTGTTCTCCGGCTCTTGAGGCTTCGATGGCGGCGTTTAAGGCCAACAATTCTGTTTGACTGGTAATTCCCGTAAGAACCTCGGTTATGCGATTAATTTCGTTCGATCGTTCCCCAAGCTGTCGTACCAGGGAGGCTGATTCATGAACCGTTTTGCTAACCATCTCCATTTTCCTAATCGCTTCTTGAATCGACTCATTACCTGCACCGGCTGCTTTTGCCGTTTCGTTGGAGAGTTCCGCCACTTCACCGGAAATTTCGGCAATGCGCTGCACACCAATCGCCATTTCTTCCGTTGCCTTACTGCTTTCTTCCGTCACACTTACCTGCATATCAGAACCGCTTGCAATTTCCTCGGTTACCACGGCAACCTGATTAACAGCCAGTACAGTTTCTTCGACGCTGCTTGCCAATTGCTTTGACGCATCAGCCACCTGTTCGCTTGTTGCTTTAATCCGTTCTATTAACGTGGCCAAATTCTGCCGCATCGCTTCGAAGGAAAGGGCAAGCTGTCCAATTTCATCCTTGGATATTGCTGCTATTGGCTGGCCTAAATCTCCCTCGGCAATCCGTTTCGTGCCTTGAATGAGTTTTTTCAGCGGCCGGATGACTGAACGGCTATGTAAATAAACAACCACAAGACCGACTGCAAGTACGATCACAAGGTAGATGACGGACAATTGGTTATTAGCCTTGTTCGTTTGTTCGGCCTGTAAGACTGCGTTCGTGATCTCGATTAATTTGCTGTTACGGAGTTCATCAATACGTTTGTTGATGTCCTCGGCGCTTTTGTCAAATTCGCCCATGATCCGATTACCACGTTCGTATCCGCCGTCGATGTACTCGTTTGCCATCTTTTGCCCCATTTCATAGTATCGGTCAAAAGAAGTTTTGGTTTCATCCAACTTTTGCGCTTCATGCGGATACATATCTTTCATTTTTTTCAGGTTTTCATGAAAAAGAGCCGCGTATTTTGCGGCTTGGTCGAAACCGTCGTCAAGTCCATCCTTGCCTCTCGTCGCGCTTATATCTGTGAGCCATTGCTGCACTTGCACGACAGATAACTTTAAATCATCCGCCAAAAGGGCAGCTTTCAAGGTATGATCCTCAATTTTTTTCAATTCCTTCCACTGTGCTTCGGATATGAAGTACTGAAACAACTGCATCGCTATAAAAGCGATAAAAAGAACTGCGAACGAAATGAAACTTTTCATTTTAATACTCATAATCTATTGGTTCTCCCCCTTGTTTTTTATCTATTTAGAATAATTATATTTAAAAAGATGAAATTAAACAATGAACACGGGCACCGATGTGCAATCAATTTTTTATTGTTTCCCTTGCAAAAAAATCACGCGAAGAATCCCTTTTTCAGGACGCTTCGCGTTGTTTAAAGATTTATTTTAGAATGTCTACCATCCGGAGCAAAATAGTAGCTGCTTCCGCTCTTGTCATCGTATCATTTGGCACGAACTTGTTACCTGCGCGGCCGCTGACGATGCTAAGCCCACGAATCGCTTCTACAGAGCCTTTCGCCCACTGGGGGATCGCTTCATCATCAACAAAACCAGTTGTGGTAGAGGCTTTGAGCGGTCGTTTGATCGCTTGTGCGACCATGACCGCCATTTCCGCGCGGGTAACCGACGCATTCGGACGGAAGCTGCCGTCTTCATATCCGTCGATAATTCCCGCCTGTACCGCCTGGGCAACCGCTTGCTTCGCCCATGCCCCGATTTGATCGTTATCGTTAAATGTAAGAGCAGCGCCCTTCTCTTCCAACCGCAAGGCACCTGTCAGCATCACAGTAAATTCCGCGCGAGTAACAGGATGGTTCGGTTGGAACGTCCCATCTGGATAACCGCTGACGATTCCTTTGGCCGCGGCACGCTTAATGTGATTTTCTGCCCAGTGTCCGGCAATGTCGGTAAATTCAATAACTGGTTCGTATGGCTTGGGTGTTTCTCTGTAAATAGTCAACGTGTATTTCTTCTTCGTACCATTCTCCGCCTGCACCGTTAACACAAACGTATTGTCGCCTTCCTCCAGATGTTCTTTCGTTCTGTCCGTGATCTCTTTTTCTTTCAGCATCACCTTCGCCGCAAAGTGCACCGGTTTTACCATTATTTCGACTTGCTCGGCTTGTGTTCGGGCTGTAAAACTTGTCGTACCGGCAGCAAACGATGGGCTTAGCTCCAATTTTTTATCCTTATCCCATACCTGCAGTTCTTGCAAATCGGCGTTACTGGATAACACCCTGCCTCCTCCGGAACCGCTACCCCCGGTACCGCCGCCTCCACTCGAAGATTGGGCTGTTGTTGCTTGCTTGCTGAGCGACGTACTCTCGTTACCCACAGCGTCATAAGCAGTAACTTTGAACGTGTAGGATGTATTAGTAGCCAAACCGTTGATCATGGTTCCTTTTACATTACCGCCTACCGCTTTGTACTCTACTTCATCCACATAAATCCGGTAGCCCGTCACTCCTACGTTATCTATTGCACTTGGCCATGTGAGTTTCACGCTCGTCTGCGTAATATCCGACACTGTCAGTTCGCTACCATCCGGCCATCTCGGAGCTTCGGTGTCCGGCTCCATCGGCTGCGGCAGCGTCTTGGCCGATGCACTCAGTTCCGCACTTTCGTTCCCTGCCTCGTCGTAAGCCGTTACTTTGAACCTATAACTCGTTTCTGCCGTCAGACCATTAACGATGAGTGCATTTTCGTTCCCGCCTGCCGTTTTGTACTCGACATCATCTACATAAATCCGGTAGCCGGTCACTCCTACGTTATCCGTTGCGCTCGGCCATGAAAGTTTCACGCTCGTCTGTGTCACATCCGAAACCGCCAGCTCACTGTCATCCGACCATTGCGGCGCTTCGGTGTCCGGCTCCGTCGGCTGCGGCAGCGTCTTAGCCAAGGCGGTCAGTGCCGCGCTTTCGTTCCCTGCCTCGTCGTAAGCCGTTACTTTGAACGCATAGCTCGTCTCCGCCGTCAGGCCAGTGACGATGATTGCATTTTCGTTCCCGCCTGCCGTTTTGTACTCGACCTCATCTGCACAAATCCGGTAGCCGGTCACTCCTACGTTATCCGTTGCGCTCGGCCATGAAAGTTTCACGCTCGTCTGTGTCACATCCGAAACCGCCAGCTCACTGTCATCCGACCATTGCGGCGCTTCGGTGTCCGGCTCCGTCGGCTGCGGCAGCGTCTTGACCGATGCGCTCAGTTCCGCACTTTCATTCCCTGCTTCATCGTAAGCCGTTACTTTGAACGTATAGCTTGTCTCCGCCGTCAGACCATTAACGATGAGTGCATTTTCGTTCCCTGCCGTTTTGTACTCGACGTCATCTACATAAATCCGGTAGCCGGTCACTCTCACGTTATCGGTCGCGCTCGGCCATGAAAGTTTCACGCTCGTCTGTGTCACATCCGAAATCGTCAGTTCACTGTCATCCGGCCATTGCGGCGCTTCGGTGTCCGGCTCTGACGGTTCCGGCAATGTCTTGGCCGAAGTAGTCAATGCCGCACTTTCGTTCCCCGCCGCATCATAAGCTATCACTTTAAACATATAGGTCGTATCTGCTGCCAGACTGGTCACAGTAGTTCCATTGACGCCGCCGCCTACCGTTTCGTGCTCGGTTCCGTTGACATAGATCCGGTAACCCGTTACGCCCACGTTATCCGTCGCTGTTGGCCAGGACAGTTTCACGCTCGTTTGTGTAATATCCGACACGGTCAGTTCACTGCCATTCGGCCATTGTGGTTCTTCGGTGTCCGGGTCGGGCTGCTTTGCTTTCGGCGTTACCGGATTCGATGGGGCTGATGGAACCGAGTTTCCCACTTTATTCGTCGCTTCAACCGTGAACCTATACGTCGTACCGTTCGTCAAGCCGGTAACGATGATCGGACTTGAATCGCCGCTCTGTGTGATCGGCGTTGCTGTTCCGTCCACCCAGGCAGTGACAGTGTAACTTAGGATAGGGCTGCCTCCGTCATTCTCCGGCGCATGGAAGCTGACCTTCGCTTGACCGTCTTCCGCCTCAGCCATTACATCGAGGGGTGCACTGGGTACCGAAGAAACAGGAATTGCGGCAGGCATTGCAATTACTGCCTCTGTGAAATCGCTTGCCCCTTTTGTATTGAAGGCTTTCACCGCAAAGGCATAACTCATGTAATTCATCAAACCTGTAACGGTGCATGTGTTCCCTGTTATATTTTCTTGTACCAAAACCCAATGATCTGGATTAGTCGGCGCTGATGTCCCTTCGTATTTATACACCGCGTAGCTGTCCGCATTTGCTACGGTGCTCCAACTCAGGGTGATTTTCCGGTCGCCAGTGGCGCTCGTCAACTTTTCTGGCGCAGAAGGAGCGGAAGGAGCGGTGACTGGAATCGTATACGTTTCCGTCATGACGTCACTATCCGCCATGCCAGCCTTGACTGCAATCGCTTTTATCGTCATGTTTCGCTTTACAGGGATCGGTTCGTGATAGAGCAAGCTACTGCCTGGAGTTGGCGTGCTGCCATCCGTCGTGTAGTAAATCGACGCTCCGGCAGTAGACGCAGACAACGAAACTGTCGTTCCCGACTCCATCTCTCCACTTGGCTTGCTGGCTATCGGCTCAGCAGCTTGCGGAGCGACGTAAAAGGGATATGCGCCTCCAACTCCCGATCCCATTTTCGCTTCTTGCCCATCTGTCGCCATTGCGTACAGCACATGCATGCCTGGAGTCAAACCATCAATCAAGCCTTCCCAGTTATCCTGGCTCAAGGGTTTCGCCTTATTCCATGCGCCTTGCGAAGAATCAAGCTGGTAGTATACGTCTAGTATCCGGCCTTGAATGGGAGCGTAATTGTTTTTCGGTGTGAAACGAACGGAAGCTGTCCCACCAGTTAATCTGTTGTTCGGGAAAGCATCGATCTTCACAGGCAATGGACTCGCTGTCTCCCTTTGATGAATGTCCATCAATTGATTGGTCGTCGTCGTAGCGTAAACTTGATTTGTCGCAGGATTGACTGCTATATCCGAGGCATTGACGGCACTCGCCAGTTTTGTCCAGGTGTTCCTCACCTCATCGAGTACCGTAATCGAATTCAATGCGGCGACATAGATTTTGTCGTTACCCTCGTCCAGCGCCAACTTCTGAGGATAATCATCATCTAATGTTAATAATTGTGCAGTCGATAAGGATGCGCCGTCTATGACAGTGACGGCTTTGCCCAAAAAATTGGAGACATAGACTTTGTTCGTTTTTTTGTTAACGGCTATCGCATAGGGCTGATTTCCGGCGGGAACAGTACTCGTGGCATTCGACGCCCCGTCAATAATCGTAACGTTATTGCTGCCGCTATTGGCCACATAGATTTTGTTCGTTTTCTCGTTTACAGCCGCCATTTTCGGGCTTTGCCCTACTTGTACGGTAGCCGTAACCTTTTTCATCTCACCGTCGATCACCGAGACCGTACCGTCCTGGGAATTGGTAACATACACTTTGTTGGTCAACGGATGGACAGCCACATGGACCGGACCCGAACCGACAGGCACGGTGCTTTTGCTGTTCGACGCCCCGTCAATCACAGTCACACTGTTACTTTGATTGTTGGCGACATAAATTTGGTTCGTAATCGGATTGACAGCAATGGCGGAAGGGGACCCGCCCACAGGAACTGTTGTGACAATGGTATCGTCGTTGCCATCGATCACCGTCACAAAGCTGGGAGCTGAATCATGCACGACATAAATCCGGTTCGTCATCGGATTTACGGCTGCCGCGATTGATCCTTCGCCAACATTCAAATTCTTTACGATGTTTAATTCTTTTGATTTCAAATCGACAATAGTTACTTCCCGACTGCCCGCATTGGTTACATACGCCTTTTGGGTAAAAGGATTGATCGCCACAAATCGGGGATTGTTCCCCGTCCCAATCCTGCTTATATCCGTACGCGTTCCGTCAATTACGGATACATTATTTTTATTCTTAGATCCGGCATAAATTTTGTTGGTGACCGGATTGACGACAAGAGGAGCATCTCCTTCTCCAATATCTACTGCCAATGTACCCAACGAATTGTTTGTATCGCCGTCAATTACCGTGACGCCGTCATTGGCGGTTACATAAATTTTATTTGTGACAGGGTTTACGACCACGTTTTTAGGTTTTGACTGCACCGGCACCGACTTTTCAATGGTTTGGTTTTTGCCGTCTATAATCAAGGCAAGCCGGTTTGACAAACCGATGGCATAAATTTTGTGAGTGATCGGATTCACAGCAATTCCTACTAAGTAGTCATTAAAAGGAATCGTATTCTTCAAAATGTCGGTATCGCCATTGATCACCGAAACGCCTCCAGCATTAGCATGAGCGATATAAACCTGGTTCGCGGCATGATCGATGGCAATCGATTCCGGATAATCTCCAACCGAAACCGACTTGCTTAATTTGCCTGTTTCTCCTTCTATAATCTTTACAACATTTCCCGAGCAGGTTACATAGATTTTGTTCGTCTGCGGGTTGACGGCGATCGCACGAGGCATGCTTCCCAAATCAACGGTACTCGTCACTTCATTCGTTTCGCCGTCAATGATGGACAAACTTTTGCTTTCTTTATTGATTACGTAGATTTTGTTCAAAACCGGATTTACGGCAACTGCTACGGGGTATTTTCCCGTCCAAATGTTTCTCGTCTGTTGATTATTTCGATCAATGACCATGACGATGTCATTATCTGAAATTCCACCAAGATAACTGGTGACATAGATTTTATTCGTTTTCGGATTTACAGCAACATCCAACGGCATGCCGGATAGTTGCCAACTTAGCTTTGAGTGATTCGTCACACCATCAATAATCTTGAAGTTTTCTTTACCCGCATAACTGATGACATAGATTTCGTTCGTAATCGGATTCACAGCTGCTGCGCGCGGCTCGTACTTGTCTATTTCCGCAACCACCGCATCTGCCGACACGGTCTGCGGAATATGAACAAACCCAGCGACAAGCATAACCGCGATAATCCAGATCTTGACTAATGCAGCAAACCTTCGCCTGAAGCTACTCTTCGCTATCGTTAAGAACAAACCTGCATGTGTAAGAAGTGATCCTTTTCCCATCATTCCAGTCCTCTCTATCTATTCATTCTTAGCAATCGTTACAAACAGTTGCATTTCATCCATATATTTCTGCTGCACGGGTCCTCGATAAAATTTGCAATGATAAGACAATCATCTCTATTTTATTTTGAATAGAAGTGCATATCTATTCCCCTTGGGGGAAGTTTAGGGGGTATTTTGGTGAGTAATATTCCATTGATGCACCGACAGTGTTTTACTATAATCAATTTATGGAAAACTTCGAAAATGAAAAAAGGACTTCCACTATGTACCCACAATCTGAATCCCGGCCCCTTTCTCCTCTTCTGCAAACCAAATTGCATATCCCCGGCACCGGGTCAACGCTTGTGCAACGGCCATCTTTACGACGTCTTCTCGATCAGGGACTTGACGCCAAATTGACGTTGATGACCGCACCGGCGGGCTTCGGCAAATCGACGCTGATCACGGAGTGGATTCGTCAGCAGCCGTATTCATACGGATGAATTTCTCTGGACGGGCGTGACAACGATCTGGTTCGCTTCATGGAATATCTGATCGCCGCGTTGCGACCGATACAACCCGGCCTCTGCGATTCCGTGTTGCAGTACATTCAAGAAACGAGGAACTTCTCCGCCGAAACGGCCATGACCCTCTTGATGAACGAGGTCCAGGCACTGAATCAGGAAATCATCATCATACTTGACGACTATCATGCGATTTGCGAGCCGTCCATCCATCATGGGCTGACATTTTTACTCACGTATCTTCCTCGAAATATGCATTTGGTCATAGCAAGCCGTTCCGAACCTCAACTGCCTTTGTCGGTGATGCTTGCCAAACGGCAGCTTGTCCGCATTTCAGCGAACGATTTGCGTTTTACGGCTGATGAAATTCGCGAGCTTGTTCAAGCTAACGGTTGACAAACGTTTGACGAAGGAAGAGCTGGTCTGCCTGGAGCGTAGAAAGGAAGGATGGATAGCGGGTTTGCAGAAGGTGAATTTGGAGGTTCCTTTGCGCTTGCTTAGGATGTTGTTCTGAACCTGCAAACGAGCGGTATTACATGAAGCAATATGGCAAGTGACGAAGACGCCATTATGTCCCTTCCCAAATTAGTCCAATAAACCATCATATGCATTTTTAAGTTCCCCCATTATGGGCTGACCGGTTCATTCCTGTTCACCTTATGCTTTCAAAGAACAGTCGCACAACGATTGCAGATCTTTCTCCGTCTATCCTCTTCCCTACAAAAAAACAGATACAACATAGAAACTATCGTTTCTGTCGTTGTATCTGTTAACGTTCTGTTTATTCTTTTTTCTCTAACATCCGAAGCAACATGACCGCCGCTTCTGCACGCGTCGCTGTCTCGCTAGGCACGAACTTATTACCCTCACGGCCACTGGAGATGCCAATCGCACGAATCGCTTCTACAGAGCTTTTCGCCCACTGCGGAATCACCTCATCGTCAGCAAAAACAGTTACGCTGTTGGCCTTGAGCGGTAGTTTGAGCGCTCGAGCGATCATAACCGCCATTTCCGCTCGGGTAATGTGCGCATTCGGACGGAAGCTTCCGTCTTCATATCCATTAATCATTTCTGTCTGTACCGCCTGAGCGACAGCTTGCTTCGCCCATTTGCCGATCTGATCGTTATCGGTGAACGTTACAATTGCGCCTTGCTCTTCCAATTGCAAAGCGTAATACGAAATTTGGAAAGTTAAACAAAGCTAAAGGAACAAAAAACTATAGCAGTTATTCAGACTACATAAAAAAACATCTGAAGGAAAAATGAAAGTATTTACTTTTAAACAGTTCTTCGTGGTCGATCATTCCATCGGAGCACATTGAAAATAAGAACAGAATCATGTTTCCAAGTTGTAAGCATAGTGTTTTGATTGAAGACTGCCTTCAACTGCAACAACAGTGAAAACAAGGATATCGATGATCCTGGCTTGTATTGAGTAAGCGTAAACAGTCCACAACATCACGGTTGAAGTGATCCAAAACTCAAATTGATGAGATAACGACCCAAGAGGGAGAAGACCTGCTTACAAGTTTCTGACAAATCCACGTGTTGAATGGGAACTGAGGTGATCTGTTTCCACCCCACATTTTATCCTGACAAAAAAACTATCTCCCTACCTGTGAGATCCACAAAAATACTTACAAAAATAACAAGTGCGATAGGCCTGGATGAACTGCCCTCGCACTTGTTGGATTGCTTATTTACCTCTTTCGATCATACGTAGTAATATCACCGCCGCTTCGGCACGAGTTGCCTTTTCGTTCGGCACGAAGCGATTCCCGCCGCGACCATCGACGATGCCAATCCCACGAATCGCTTCCACAGCGCCTTTTGCCCACTGAGAAATCGATTCATCATCAGTAAAACCAGTCACGGTATTGGCATTAAGCGGCAGTTTCAGTGCTCGGGCGATCATGACTGCCATTTCTGCGCGGGTAATCTGCGCATTCGGTTGGAAGCTGCCATCTCCATATCCGCTGACAATGCCCGCTTTTACTGCTTTGGCGACTGTTTGCTTCGCCCATGTTCCGATTTGATCTTGATCGGTGAACGTGAGCGTTGCGCCATCTTCCTCCAACTGCAAGGCACCAAACAGCATTACCGTAAACTCTACCCGGGTGACGGGATGGTTCGGTTTGAACGTTCCATCCGGGTAACCACTTACGATGCCTTTCGCCGCGGCACGCTTGATATTGCTCTCTGCCCAGTGACCAGCGATGTCAGTAAATTCGATAACTGGCTCGGAGCGCTTAGGTGTTTCACGGTAAATGGTGAGCGTGTATTTCTTCTTCGTACCATTCTCCGCTTGTACCGTCAACACAAACGTATTGTCGCCTTCATCCAGATTTGCTTTGGTTCTATCCGTAATGACTTTATCCTTCAGTATCACTTTTGCTGCAGAGTGCGCCTCTTTCGCCACAATCTCGATCTGCTCAGCTTCTGTACGAGCTGTATAACCTGTCGTTCCCGAATCAAATGATGGGCTGAGCTTCAGCTTCTTGCCGCCCACCCATACTTGCAGATCAGCAAGATCAGTGTTACTCGATAGCACGCGCCCACCCCCGGAACCACTACCTGAACCACCTCCTCCACCGCCACTCGATGATCGGGCAGTCGTTGCTTTGGCGCTGAGCGGCTCACTCTCGTTCCCGATCGCATTGAACGCTTTGACGGTAAACGTATAGAAGGTACCTGCTTTAAGACCCGTGACGGTTTGTTCGTACACGCTGCCGGTAACTGTCTGATGTTCCCTGCTGTCGACATAGATGCGGTAAACGATCACCCCGTTGGTATCCTGCGCTTCTGGCCAGGATAGTTTTACGTTTGTTTTGGTGATATCCGAAACCAACAGTTTACTACCACTCGGCCATGTCGGCGATTTGGGATCCGGCACAGATGTCCTGACGACCACTTTCACTTCCGCCGTCAAGCCCTGCGGATTCGACACGTCCTGCGCTAGGTTTCCTGTGAACGTATATTCTCCAGCCGTATTGCCGTTATATGCCGGGTTTCCATCGTCCCACATGACACCAAGGCTTCGGCTAGTTTGATCGCTTAGCGTGACCTGAACCGTTGAAGGCAATGGCAGCGCTGAACGTTCCGTTCCATAGGAAACCTCGATATTCCCGAGCGACTCAACGCTTGATACAACCGGAGGCTTTGCTGGTTTCGGGTGCATGACTACTTTCACTTCCGCCCTCAAACCCTGCGGATTCGACACGTCCTGCGCCAAGGTTCCGGTGAACGTATATTCTCCGGCTGTATTGCCGATATATACAGGGTTTCCACCGTCCCAAGTTACACCAAGGCTTTGGCAAGTTTGATCGCTTAGTGTGACTTGAACCGTAGGTGGCAAAGGCAGAGCTGAACGTTCCGTACCATAGGCTACCTCGATATCGTCGAGAGACTCAACACTTGATACAACTGGAGGCTCTGCTGGTTTCGGGTTAACAATCACTTTCACTTCCACCGTCAAGCCCTGCGGATTCGACACGTCCTGCGCCAAGGTTCCGGTGAACGTATATTCTCCCGCTGCATTGCCATCATACTCCGGAGTTCCATCATCCCACGTTACACCAAGGCTTCGACTACTTTGATCGCTTAGCGTGACTTGAATCGTCGATGGCAATGGCAACGATGAACGTTCCGTGCCGTACGAAACTTCGATGTCATCCTGTGATTCTACGCTTTCCACTACTAGCGGCTCCGCTGGCTTCGGATGAACGATCACCTTCACTTCCGCCGTTAAGTTCTGCGGATTCGATACGTCCTGCGACAGGGTTCCGGTGAACGTATATTCTCCGGCTGTATTACCGTTGTATAACGGGCTCCCTTCGTCCCACGTTACACTAAGATTTCGGTTAGTTTGATCGCTTAACGTGACCTGAACCGTAGGAGAAAATGGCAGTGCTGAACGTTCCGTACCATAGGCTACCTCGATATCGCCGAGAGACTCAACGCTTGATACAACCGGAGGCTCTGCTGATTTTGGGTTCACGACCACTTTCACTTCCGCCGTCAAGCCCTGCGGATTTGACACGTCCTGCGCTAGGTTTCCGGTAAACGTATATTCTCCATCCGTATTGCCGTTATATACCGGGTTTCCATCATCCCACGTTACACCAAGATTTCGAATACTTTGATCGCTTAGCGTTACCTGAACCGTTGAAGGCAATGACAGAGCCGAACGTTCCGTACCCTGGGAAACCTCAATATCGTCGAGAGACTCAACGCTTGATACTACTGGGGGCTCTGTTGGCTTCGGATTCACCTCAAAGCTCACTATTGCACTAGCCGTCTTGAAGTCGTCGATTCCGTTTGTCGTGCCATCATCCTGTACGGTATAAGAAAACCGAGCTGTACCAGCAAATGTCGGATCCAAATCGAACTCTATCTGCCCGTTAACGATGACAACAGTTCCACCAACAGCATTATCAACATTAATAATCGTTAGGGATTGCGATGATTCGTTAGCAGGACCCGCGGAATCATTCATGAGCAAATCCGCAAAGGCAATGACAACTTTGCCGCCTGCTTTCGCCACTTTTGGTAACGTATCATTGACTGCCACTGGCGGATCGTTCACTTCACTGACCGTAATCGAAACATGCGCTGGCGGACTCAATCCCGCTCCAGCGTTATCATGGGTAGCCTGCACCTGGAACGAGAATACGTCACCAGCTGGAGAGTTTGCATCAGCCTCAGGTGTAAACTTTAAGCCAGCGCCACCTTCTGAAGTGGTTATGAAATCTCCACTATGGATTTGAGTCACACCGTTATTCTTGTACAGTGTACCGCCAACAATCGCGCTAATCTTATAATGCATTACATTACCGGACTCTTCCGGATGTGGCGTGATGATGAGCCCGCTTGTACTCTGTGTATCTTCTGCGGTAGAAGCATCGGTAATGACAGGAGCTCTAGCATCCTCTGGAACCCATTTGGCAAATAAAACAACATTTTCTTCTCCGATTGTAACTTGACTATTGACGGCATAATCTTCTCCGCTGCCATCAGCAGCACTATTCCATCCGTCAAAGCGATACCCTTCTCTTTCCAACATTCCTGTATTCCCTAATACCGTTGCTTGCTCCCGCCTCACATACAAATTATCGTCAATGGGGACATTCCCACCACTATGGCCATTTCCATCGTAAACAACACGATTCGTAAATGGCTCAAAAAGATAGCCTTTGTATAGGGAATTGTATTGCACATGTAATTGAGCGGTCGAGTTTGCATGCCCGTAAATCGTTAATTGGGATCCGATATTCGGGAATGAAACACTGCTCAACTGGGTTGTACTTGAAAGAATCCTTACTTCTGATAATTGCATATTACCAGTGAATGCATAGTCATCTATTTTGATCACGCTTTTGGGAAGCGTTACCGCCGTTAATTTATTATAAGCAAATGCATACTGATCTATCTTCGTCATACTATCAGGGATGGTTAAACTAGCTATTTGATTATAGGCAAATGACCATTGACCGACACTTGTGATTCCATTAGGTAGCGTTAGAATTGTAAGTTTGTTGTATCCAAAGGCTTGAAAACCAATATCACTTACACTATCCGGGATGATCAAAGTTGAAAGGGAATTATGAATGAATCCATACTTCCCAATATGTATTACCTGAATCCGTGACCTTTTTTTAACCCGAGTTGCTGATTTGGTATGTTGTGGATTTCTTTGGTGGTCTAGCAGGG
>NZ_VEGP01000087.1 GCF_007679495.1 Paenibacillus sp. 32O-W
ACGTTTACATCGATAATTTTAACTCAAGCACCCCAAATTGAGCCTCAATCGCCCGGTTTATTCCGAGATCCTATTTAATTTCCCCACTTTCTTTTTAATTCATTTTTATCATAGGTTGTAGGTCCTATGCTTTGGATTCCCTGATTCATAACTGACACTTGAGTAGATGACGGATGAGCTAACTTTAATGTGTGACCTAATTCATGAGTTGCATTAGACACTTTTTGGGCATAAGTCATATTATATGAATTCATTGTATTATCATAAATAATGGCAGTTGCGTAGCCAGCACTCCAATTACTTTCATATCCAAGTTTTTTCCCTGATATAGTATATGGAATCACTACCCCTAATAATGTGGCATCATCCGTATTTCCAACATAGTATCTATCAGCATATTGATGAGATGCTTTCTGTAAAGTAACTTGACTCGAAATATTCCTCCAATTTTCCATAGCCTCATCATAATGTTCGGTATAGCCATAATTTGCAACGGAATCATCATATTCGACAATAGTAATTCCATTCCAATATTTATTTCCGCCCCAAATATCAGCAAAAGCAATTTGAGAAAATAAAACAACAACAAAAATAGAAACTACTGTTACTGACAAATATTTTTTTGCCATTTGATTATCCCCTCCTAGTCTAATCGATTAATGCTTATAGGTAACCTCTACCCTCCTCGTTTATTAGTTTGCTTGGGTAAAATACCATCATAATTACTCAGATTGATATCTCACCTTAGATTATTTCCAATTTTATACTATATATAGGAAATAGTCTACCATAATAACCTTTTAAATCCAAAAATGGTAGTTTAGTCGTAAAATAGATACGAATTAAGTACCATATAATGTAAGTGGGCCCAAGACAAATTAAGTTCACAAAACACTTAACAGAATATCCCTTCTGTTAGGTGGTTTGTGATATAATGGTTTCTTCGTTTTATAAATGTCACTTGCACCTCTTAAAATTTATTGTTATAATCATCTGTAAATAATTGGCTGAAGGGACATAAGTTATGAATACCATAGTTCTGAACCAACTTCATCATCATCACAAACAGCGTTAGTTCACCTGTAATATTCAGGGTGGGCTAACGCTTATCGCGTTGGCCTCCCTGCGGCATACAGAACGCGCAGGACCAAGAGGTCTTGCGCGTTTTTTATTTTGATCCAAAAAAGAAAGGGCCGATGGTTTATGAAAAATGTAAAGGATGTACCTTATCCCCGCAAACTCGCCAAGCGTCTTCGTATGTTCGAAGCCGTCTCTGTAGGGTTGTCGGTTTGAAAAATAACGTATTTATACTGCTCGTGCCCTTCCAGCTCGATATGGACCAGCGGCTCGCGGCGTTCGAAGGATAGGAAGTACCACTCATCCGCATATTTAAAGCTGCCTTCATAGATATAAAGGGCCGATATGGAGGTTCCCGGCATTCTCAGCATCCAACGCGGGGGGTCAAACTCATCGACTAGTACATTCTTAATGGTGTGATAAGGCATAACCAGCTTTCTTTTGACGGCAAACCAGCTTAATAAACCTTTCATATATAGTGTGATCCCGACATCACTATACTGAACTTCCCTTCCGAACATGGCAGGCCCTCCTTTACGGTCATTATTTCACAGAGCAGACGGATGTTATTCAAAATTTGCCTGCTCTTCCTCTGAGTACCCGCTGATATTCTTTAACTGTCTTGCGTATGGATCTTTCCTCAGCGTTTCCGCTCGAGATCCTGGCAAGAGCTGGCGAGTCTTTCATTTATATTGGTTCTATTTTGTTATACTCCAATGAGCCGTTTTGGTTTCTCCGGAGAAATATTAGTAGGAGGGATATTGGTATGAGCCAAATCATTTTTCGTTTTCCCGAGGAGCGGGAGGCTTTCGCCAAACGATTTCAAACTCACAAGGCACTGTTCGACCGCGGGGTGTTGACGGGGATTTATTCTATTTTTGATGACGTTGCCCTGCATAAGGATGACGGCATTCGCAAGGCAACAAGCACCTATGATCAAGTAGTGCTGGATGATCTGATTCTGCCTCAAGACTATATCGATGAAAGCATCGCCTCGCTAACCCCTGCCTTGAGAGCAGCGATTGACCAGGCAATCGAAAATGTCAGGGAAGTCAACAAAGCCATGAAGCCCCAGTCCTGGGAGCTGGAAATCCGTCCGGGAACGGTAATCGGGGAGAAGGTCAACCCGCTGGATTCCGTAGGGATTTGGATTCCCGCCCGGAAAGGCCCGCTGATCTCCACTTCCATCATGCTGGTCACCGCAGCCAAGGTAGCCGGCATCCGGAATATCATTGTCGGGATGCCTCCCTTGCCGAACGGTCTGGGAGATCCCGGGACAGTAGCTGCCGCCAGGCTGGCGGGTGCCGATCATTTCGTCGTGGGCAACGGCGTCTCCATCATTGCCGGCTTCGCCCAAGGCACGCCTTCTGTTCCGGAGGTGGACGGAATCTTCGGTCCGGGTCCGGGCGGCATTGCCGCAGCGATGAGCGTGGCTCTAGCCTTCGGCAAGAAGACCGTAGTCGGTCTCGGTCCGACCGAATGCGTTATCTTGGCGGACGAATCCGCGGACCCTTCCACTGTTGCCCATGACCTGATCAACGAAGGAGAGCATGGACCGGATTCCTCCTCCTTGCTGGTTACGACATCCGGCCGTCTGGCCATCGAAGTGGAACGGCTGCTCCGACAGTGCATAGACAAAGCGGAAGAACCGAGAAAGTCCTACTTGAGAAACGTGTTCGGTCCATCCGGCAAAGGAGCTATCCTCATCATGCCGGACATGGATGAGGCCTGCCGTCTGATCAATGATTTCGCTCCGGAGCATTTGATGGTAGTTTGTCAAGAGGAGCTCCAGGACCGGGTGCTAGGCCAGATTAATCGTGCAGGGGAAATTCTGATCGGAACCTGCACTCCTTTTTCCGCAGCCAATTATGGAATCGGGATTACCGCTGTGCTGCCTACCAACGGCTTTGCCCGGGCCTTCTCCGGAATCACGGTCAAAGATATGGTCACGTATTCGACCATCGGCCAGTTGAATCAAGAAGCGTTGGAAGCTCTCTATCCCCTCATTAAGGAAATAGGCTCCTACGAGAAGCTGCCGGGCCACGTGGAAGCAGCCCGCATTCGTGTTCACAGGAATTGAATGATGTACGGCGCATTAGTCTGATTACGCTCACGGCGCAAAGGCATACCTCAATAGGTTACTGCAAAACTACTGTTGGAAAAGCCTAACCGCATAAACGGTTAATACTTCCGAAAGAAAGAGCGAGTCCAGCGGTCCTATTCCGCTAACACTCGCTCTTTGTCCGTTTTCAACTTATGAACTTTGAGAGGCTGTCGGTTCATTGTGGGAAAAGCGTTCAACAGGATGTTGCACTAGTGAAAAGTCCAACAGGCGAAAACGTAACGGACCTGGGAGACCCTATTTCAGTTGGGCTTATTGCTTGGAATTCTCCTACTTTCGCGTGCATTTCTTGAGAATAAGGTCATTCCGGTCCGTTAAAATGACCGAATGGCCCTTTTGGAGCGATTAAGGTCTCTGGGGTCCGTTAAAACCAAACCGTGCGCGATTATCGCATGATCTTTGGTTGTATACCATTAATCGACAGTCTCCTTGGTAACGTTATTGCCGTAAAAACGATGCCATTTCAAATATTACGAAACTCGGGATCGTTATCTGGGCGAAATCATGCTCCATGGCCTTCTTTTTTGGTCAATAGCGATATGGAGTTTCGTAAGAAAATGGAATGGTGCCATTTTGCCCAAATAACGTTTCCAGGTTTCGCAAGAAAATGCAGCGCTTCTATTTACCTGAGCAACCTGAGCTTTGAATGCACCAAGACTCCTCCTGGCACGTTAGAGCGAAGTGTCACCCCGCCACATCCCGCTTCGTAAAGAGCAGCCAGGCAATAAAATGGAATACCGCATAATAGGCCAGCAGAACGCCGATGGAGAATGGCATCGTCATTTCCGGACGAAGCGGAGTCCCCCTGACATATTGGCTTAAATCAATGTTAGCGAATAACAGATATTTCACCCATTCAAACGGGCTTAAAATTTGCACGATCGGATGGCCCAGCATCATGAACAGCAGGGAAAAGGCGATGGCCATCGATGAACTGCGGAAGGCCGCCGATACCATAAAGGCGAAGGTTACATACATGATCAGCTCAACCACTTTGAAGCCATAGCTTTGCAAAAGATGGAGAAGCATCGAGCCTTCCTGAATCCGGCCATCAGCCGCAATAGTCACATAGGGCTGCACGAGCCCTTCCGTCCCGTAGAAAAGCACCCCCAAGCCAAACGCGGACAGGAAGCAGACAACGAGCAGAAACAGCGCAAACCCAAGGGTAGCCGTATACTTGCTCAGCATCACTTTGGAACGGGAGGCCGGGCCAATCAGCAGCAGCTTAACCGTTCCCCACGAAAATTCGGCCGCTATCATGTCGGCAGCGACGATAACCGTCAGCAGCGTAACCAGAACAAGCAGCATCGCCGAGTTGTTCATTACGTCCCAGAGGGTGCTCTGTTCCGGGTTCCGATTATGCTCCAGGTAGTACTCGTTTAACTTGAGCTCATGTTCCACTCTCTGCTTCGCATCCGGACTCAGGCTGGCCCCTTCCGTCTCCAAATGCTGACGGATTTGCTCATTCTGCTGTGCTATGTTCTGCTTCCAATCCCTGCTAACGCTTCGGCTTTCATCCCATTTGACAATGCCCGCCATTAATGCCACAGCCAGAATCAAAATTCCAACCATCGCCCATGTGCGCGGCCGACGGTAAATTTTCATATTTTCATTATGAACAAGGTTAACGAAACTAGACAATTTGCTCCCCCCTGGTAATCTCCAAAAATTGCTCTTCCAACGATTGCTGAACCGCGTGAATGCCGTAGACATCAATTTCCGCATGCACCAATGCCCTGATCAGCTCGGGAATCCGCTGCCGTTCCGCCGTTATTTCCAATCTCCCGCCGCGTATGGCGATATGCTCCGCCGGCAGCAAGGAAATCAGGGCCTCCTTCGTTAATTCCGGCTCACTAACCTCGATCAGGATCTGATGCTTCCCGCCGGCGCTCTTCATCTCATGGACAGAACACACGTCGATCAATCGGCCTGTTTGGAGAACCGCTACCCTGTCGCACATCAGCTCCATCTCGGACAGCAAGTGGGACGAAACGATAACCGCGATCCCCTCTTCCCGGGCCAAGTGGCGCAAATATTCCCGGAGCTCGCGAATCCCCGCCGGATCAAGCCCGTTCGTCGGCTCGTCCAATATGAGAACCGAAGGCCTGTGCAGCAAGGACTGTGCAATCCCCAGCCGCTGACGCATGCCAAGAGAGTACCTCTTCACCTTCTCATGAATCCGGTGCTGCAGACCGACCAGCTCAATGACCTCACGGATCCGCTCCTTCGTGACACCGGAATGCTTCCGCGCAGCCTGCAGCAAATTCTGATATCCGGTCAGAAATTTATACATCTCGGGATTTTCCACGATTGCCCCCACATGGGTCATGGCCAATTCAAATTGCTTCCGCACGGAAACCCCGTTAATGATCACTTCGCCCTTCGTCATGGAGATCAGTCCGACAATCATGCGGATCGTTGTCGTCTTCCCTGCTCCGTTAGGCCCTAGCAATCCGAATACTTCTCCACGGGAGATGTCTAAAGACAGTTGGTCGATAATCGTGCGTCTCCCGATTTTCTTCGTAACATTCCGTATCTGCAGTACGGCTTCCTCACTCATCAACAAATAACCCCCAGGCAATATTTTGTTTACCAGTTTACCTTTCCCCGCCCTGATGCGAAATGGTCCCAGGTTGAGTGCCATACTGGACCAAAGTCTGAACTCTGCTATGGCCCGCAAGGAAATCTCGTAATATACTGTTGTTATGAAACTAGCGGGATTAACTCCCGGCGGGCATTTGACGGGCAAACAACCTCGCTTAGGATGCATTTTATCGTCAAATAGACTTTGGAAGTATCCAAATAAGCATTTAACAACAATCATTTTCGGTAAAATATTTTACTTTTTATCTATACAATCGAGTAAAATTTACATGAATTTATTCGATATGCTATAATCCATGCTAGAATGAAATAAAGGTGGGGCCAAGATGATAGGGATCAAAGATATAGCGAAAATAGCCGGGGTATCGGTATCCACCGTGTCCAACGTGTTAAACGGGCGTAAAAATGTCGGAAAAGCGACAAGGGAGCGCATTCTGCAGATTTGTGCCGAGCAAGGCTATCATCCGAATATTATGGGAAAAAACTTGAAAACCGGGAGGAAAAACACGATCGTCTTTAATTTCAGCGAGTTCGACCGTTATTTTTACCTCAAAATTATTAACGGCGTTCATGATTATCTTAAAGACAACGATTATGACCTCATTATCTGTACTGATAAATCCAGCAAAAATTTCATGAGAAGCAGCTTCGCGAGCGGCGCCATTACGCTGGACAGAAAGCTGTCGGACGATTTTCTAAAATCGGTTTCGGGCAAAAATTTTCCAATCATTCTGATGGACCGGGTGATTGATACCGAATATACGAAGAGCGTCATTGTCGATAACTATACGGTGATGTGCGAGCTGGTCCAAGCCCTTGTCAACAAAGGCTTCAAGCGGTTCGGCTTCATCGGCGGGCCGGACTATACGCTGGATAACAAAGAGCGGTTCGCGGGGTTTGAAGATACGCTGAAGAAGAATAATATTCCATTCGACTACAAATACTATTTTCACGGCAATTACCGCGAGGAAAGCGGCTATCAGGCGGTCAAAATCTTTATTCTGAGCCATTCCCTGCCCGAGGTACTCGTCTGCGCGAACGATGATATGGCTTTCGGAGCCATCCGCGCCTTGGAGGAGAATAATATAAGGGTTCCCCAGGATATTTCCGTAACGGGGTTCGATGACGGCGACCTGGCCGAAATGGTCGGATTGACTACGGTAAGCATCCCGCGGTACGAAAGCGGGTATTTGGCCGCGAAGGAACTGCTGGAAATGATCGGAGGCGCGGTGAACGCAGGACCGTTCAAATTCAGCGCCAAAATCAACTGGAGAGGTACGGTAAGGTAAAAATCCGCACTTGACAGCGCTATCCACATTGCATATAGTTTTAGTATAACGTTTTACTAAAATTTAATAGTTATGAGGGGATGCATATGGCGTTGAAAGCAAACAGAAAACTTATTTTACTTGTTTCATCCTTGCTTATAGTGGCGCTGGCGCTGGCAGGCTGCGGTTCATCCGAGAACAAGAACGCGGGTGACGGTGGCAAGTCTCCGTCCGAAGTCAAAAGAATTACTGTCTTCAACAGTAAGGTTGAAATCTCTGAGCAACTGGAGGAACTGGCTGCGAAATACACGGAAGAGACCGGAATTGATGTGGAAATTTGGGGCTCTACCGGCGACAGTTATCTGCAAACGCTTCAAACCAAGCTGAGCAGCAATCAGGGTCCGACTGTTTTCTCCGTCAAGCTTAGCGAAGCGGATAAATTGAAGTCTTATCTGTACGATCAGAGCAACGAAGAATACGTGAAGAATATTGCACCTAATATGGCTCTGAAGGTTGACGATAAAGTCGTTGGCGTTCCTTACGGCGTAGAAGGCTACGGCCTCGTTTACAACAAAAGCCTGGTCAGCCCCGAAGACGTGAAGGATTACGATTCGTTTGTCAAAACGCTCGAAAAGTTCAAAGCAGAGGGTATTAACGGACTGGGACTATCCCAGGAAGGCTATTTCCTGATCGGGCATATTTTGAATACGCCTTTCGCTCTGCAGAAAGACCCGGTAGACTTTATCGACAAGCTGAACAAAGGCGAAGTCAAGATGGCGGATACGAAGGAATTCCAGGAATTTGCCAAATTCATGGATGCCATTAAAGCCAATACCAGAAATCCGATGGAAGTGAAATACGACGATCAGATCGGTGACTTTGCGACCGGCAAGAGCGCGATGATCCACCAAGGAAACTGGGCTTACGGAATGTTCAAGGATTACGGGGATCTAGGTTTCGAAATGGGCATGATGCCATTCCCGCTCAGCGGCAACGATAAGCTGGCGGTCGGCGTGGCCAGCAACTGGGCGATCAATGCCGATGCCAGCGAGGCGGAGATTAAAGCAGGCGTCGACTTCCTAAACTGGATGTTCACCAGCGAAACCGGAAAGCATTATATTGTGGATGAGTTCGGATTTATTCCGGCTATGACGAATATTGAAGCCGGCAATCTGGATCCGTTATCGAAAGCCGTACATGAAGCTTCCAACAGTGGGAAGACCATTCCTTGGGCCTATAACTACTTCCCGCCTAATACGATCATCAACGATCTGGTGCCGGCGACTCAGGAATACTTCCTCTCAGCGGACATGACTGGCGAGCAACTGCTGCAAAAATTAGATGCTGCGTGGGCAAACAGCGTAAAATAAAGCAAAATTAGGATAATCATTGCACAAAAGGCCCTCACACAACGGTATGGTCAGCATACGTCGGGTGATGGGCTTTTTGTTATGTAACGCCGTCAATAGCAACGGAAGGAAGGGATTGAATTGAGAAGCTGGAAGGATAAAGCTTGGTTCGCTCTATTTACGGTACCTCTGCTAATAATTTTTATTACCGTCGTGATTATTCCGTTTATTATAGGGATCTATTATTCGTTCTTCGAATGGAACGGCATTCCTTCTAACCCGAAAATCTTCGTAGGATTTGACAACTATGTCCAGCTGTTCGGAGACACGCGCTTCATGGATTCGGCCTGGAATACGATCAAATTTACCGTTATGGCCATCTTGTCGGTCAATATCCTGGGGCTTGGCTTTGCCCTGCTGGTCACCTCCAAGCTGCGCAGTGCCAAAGCCGCGCGCACGCTCTTCTTTATGCCCAATTTGATCGGCGGATTGATCTTGGGCTATATCTGGAAATTTATTTTCTCTGACGGGTTCAGAATTATTGGAGAATCAACAGGATGGAAGGGAGTCTTCTTTAACTGGCTGTTGGACCCCAACTATGCGCTGTATGCAACCGTTATTGTTTTTACATGGCAAATGGCGGGCTACATGATGATCATTTATTTGGCTGGTCTCCAAGCCATCCCGGGTGATGTGTTTGAAGCCGCGAAGGTGGACGGGGCAAGCGGCTGGCAGAAGCTGACGAAAATCACTTTTCCGCTGTTGATGCCTTCCTTCACCATCTGTCTGTTCCTGTCTCTGGCTAACGCTTTCAAAATTTTCGACGTCAATCTGTCCCTGACCAAAGGCGGCCCGGCCAACGCCACGGAAATGTTTGCGATGAATATTTACAACGAAATCTTCGGTTACGGCCATTACGGATTAGGGCAGGCCAAGGCGATCGTGTTCTTCGTCATTGTCGCCGCCATCACGTTGACACAGGTATACATCACTAAGAAGAGAGAGGTGCAAATGTGATGAGAAAATCCGGCAAAATTATCGGCGAATTGTTTCTGTTGGTCGTCGCATTTGCCTTCCTGTCTCCGATCTACATTATGCTGGTCAATTCGTTCAAGAACCGGCAAGAACTCTATGACAATGCGCTGGCACTTCCGTCAAGCTTAAGCTTCGAATACTATTCCAAAGCGATTCAAAAAATGAATTTTCTCACCGCGTTCGGCAACTCGCTGTACGTTACCGTAATCTCGATCATCCTGATCGTTGTTCTGACCTCCATGACCGCATGGATGCTCGTCCGGACAGACAACGCGCTGAGCAAGTTCATCTTTATGACCTTCGTGGCGACGATGCTGATTCCGTTCCAGACTTTAATGATGCCTCTGATGCAATTTATGGATATGATCGGCAGAACGCTGCATATTCCGATGCTGAATACGCATGAAGGCTTAATTTACATGAATATAGGCTTCCATGCGAGCATGGCGGTATTTCTGTATCACGGCTTCATCAAGTCGATTCCGGTTGCCTTGGAGGAAGCAGCGACCATTGACGGCTGCTCCAAGTTCGGTATTTTCTGGCGGATCATCTTCCCTTTGCTAAAGCCGACCACCGTAACCGTCATGATCCTGAACGTCATTAGTATTTGGAACGATTACCTGCTCCCTTCGCTGACGCTATCCTCCAAAGGATTGCGGACGATTCCCCTGTCGACCTTCTACTTCTTCGGGGAATTTACGATTCAATGGAATCTGGCCATGGCGGGCTTGACGATGACGATCATTCCGGTTGTAATTTTCTACGCCTTCTCGCAGAAATACATTATTAAAGGTATTGGAGAAGGAGCCGTTAAGTAATACGAATATTAGTAACGATTAAGGAGCAGTAGAGATGAATAACGACAACTTGCGTTTTCAAGTGCGGCAGTTAAGCTTGGACAACGACGATCTTATGTTAAATGAAACTTTATTCCATAACGCCAACGGATATCTCGGCGTACGTTCGAACTTCGAGGAAGGTTACCCCGACGGTTATCTGTCGATCCGCGGACAATATATTAACGGATTCTACGATTTTGCGGAGATGAAGCAGGCGGAGAAGCTCTACGGCCTGGTCGAAGAGAAGCAGACGATGCTTAACGTTGCGGATACTCAAGGAATCAAGCTCTATATTAACGGCGAAGAGTTCAGCAAGTTCGACGGCGAAGTCGTGGAAAGCTCAAGAACGCTGGATATGGGCAAAGGCTGGTCGATGCGCGAGGTGCTCTGGAGATCTCCGGGGAAACATGAAGTGAGGATCACTGTCAAAAGAATGGCTTCCTTTCATCTCCTTCCCTTATTTACGATTGAATACGAAGTGGAATCGGTCAATTTCGACGGCGAACTTCGCCTGGTGTCCACTCATATCGGGAACGTGCAAAACTACTTCAACCCGAACGATCCGAGGGTAGCCGGTGAAACCTTCCAATATATTTTACCGGTAAGCGCGGAATTTGTCGGAGAGACATCTCTCCTTGTATCCAATACCTCGAAATCCGGGCTTCAGGTTGCGTCCGCGGTCCGTCACGAATGTTCCAAAGCCGGACAAGAAAGCCGCTTCATCGAGGACGGGACGGCCATCTATGAATGGAAGACAGAGCTCGCGCCCGGGGAGAAAGCAACTCTTGTAAAATATACCGTCCTGTCCGACTCCATCCGCAGCGCAAGCTGCCGGGACGAAGCATTGAAACTGATGGAGCGGGTGTCTGCTATAGGGCTGAACCGTTTGTATGAGGAACAGGAAAAATATTTGGCGGAATACTGGGAGAATTGCGCCGTTAACATTTACGGTGACGATGAATTGAGCATGGCGGTTTATTTCAACTTGTACCAGCTCATTCAATCGGTCGGCAAAGACGCCTACAGCAACATTGCTGCGAAAGGGCTGAGCGGCGAAGGCTACGAAGGCCACTATTTCTGGGATACGGAAATGTACATGATGCCGTTCTTCTCGCTGACCAACCCCGAGATTGCGAAGAGCCTGATCCGTTATCGTCATAACATACTGGACCAGGCTAGAGACCACGCCCGACTGATGGGGCATGCCAGAGGAGCTTTGTATCCATGGAGAACGATTATGGGCAAGGAATGCTCCGGGTACTTCCCGTCGGGGTCCGCGCAATACCACATCAACGGGGATATCGCCTATGCCATTATAACGTACTATTTGCTGACGAAGGATACGGAGCTGATGCTGGAATGCGGCGCCGAAATCCTCTTCGAAACCGCCCGACTGTGGCTGGATGCGGGACATGAACATAAGGGCAAATTCCATATTCATAATGTGACGGGGCCGGATGAATATACTTGCCTTGTCAATAATAACTATTACACCAATGTACTGGCGCAATACCACCTGCAATGGGCCTTCAAATTTTACCATCTGCTGCAAGAGCAGGATTCCGGGGCGTTCTCGAAGGTAATCGGCAAAATCGGGCTGACCGAGGCGGAGATTGCGGCGTTCCGGGAAGCAGCGGAGCGGATGTATTTGCCCTATGACGAGGAGCTTGACATCAATCCGCAGGACGATTCGTTCCTTTCCAAGAAAAAATGGGATATCGCCGGTACGCCGAAGGATAAGTTTCCTCTGCTGCTTCACTATCATCCGCTCTATTTGTACCGCCATCAGGTGTGCAAACAACCGGACACGGTGCTCGCCCATTTTATACTGGAAGACGCCCAGAAGCTGAGCACGATCCGCAATTCGTTCAATTACTACGAGAAAATAACGACACATGATTCGTCGCTCTCTACCTGTATATTCAGCATCATGGCTTCCAAGCTGGGGCTTCATGACAAGGCCTACGAATATTTCGGCGAATCCTCCAAGCTGGACCTGTTCAATACGCATAAAAACACGAAGGACGGAATCCATGCCGCCAATCTGGGCGGAACCTATATGGCCATCGTCTACGGATTCGGCGGTCTGCGCGTGAAAGAGCAAGGATTGTTCATCGCACCGACACTGCCTGATCTATGGGAGGGATACGATTTTAAAATCCGCTTCGAGGACAGTCTGATCCAGATCGTTGTCCGGCGGGGAGCTTTCGAAGTGCTTCTTCTGAAGGGCACGACCAAAGAAATTCATATATATGGCGAGAAACATACGTTGAAGGATCGGCTTCAGGTGGAATTGAAGTAACGGAAGTAACGGAGGTACCGGAGAATGAAATATCAATGCGCGCTCTTTGATTTGGACGGCGTTCTGGTCGATACGGCCAAGTATCACTATTTAGCCTGGAAGGAGCTGGCCGATCAATTGGGCTTTGACTTTACGCTGCAGCACAACGAGAGACTCAAGGGGGTGTCCAGGATGGCTTCCCTGGACATCCTGCTGGAAATCGGACAGATGCAGGACCGTTTTACCGAAGCGGAAAAAGAGAAGCTGGCCAGCGAGAAGAACGACCGATATGTCGCTTATATTCATAAGATGGACGCTTCGGAGCTGCTCGACGGCGCTTTGGAGCTGCTGCGCGAATTGCGGCAAAGAGGCATACAAATTGCGTTAGGCTCGGCGAGCAAGAATGCGCCGCTTATTTTGGATCGTACGGGCATTTCTTCTTATTTCGATGCCATTGTAGACGGCAACAGCGTATCGAAAGCCAAGCCTGATCCGGAGGTCTTCAAGCTTGGAGCGGACAAGCTGAATGTGCCTTATCGCGCATGCGCAGTATTCGAAGATTCGCAAGCGGGCCTGGAAGCCGCCAAGGCAGCGGAAATGCTCGCCATCGGAATAGGAGAAGCCGGGAATTTAACCCAAGCCGATATCGTGTACCGCAACCTTAAGGAGATAGAAGTCGACAAGTATTTTTAACGGGGGGCTGACGCATGGACCACTTTCAGGAAGTATACGCAAGAGCCAAGGAGTGGACGCGGGAAGCGGGAAAAAACTTACGCGACAGTCTGGGACAACAGCTGCACGTAGATTATAAAACGTCGGAAGCGGATCTCGTGACCGAGAAGGACCGGGAAATCGAACAATTTTTTATCGATAAAATAAAGAATGCCTACCCTCACCACCGCATTATTGGCGAAGAAGGCATGTCGGCCGAAGCCGAGAGCGACCCGATGGATGAAATCGTCTGGCTGATCGATCCGATTGACGGAACGACGAGCTTCGTCCATCAGAGGGAAAATTTCGCTATCTCGGTAGCCGTCTATGAGAACGGGCAGCCTAAAATAGGCGTCATTTATGATCCGATCAAGGATGAACTGTTCCATGCTTTGCACGGACAGGGCGCTTATTTAAACGAAACGAAGCTTAAACCGCTGAGCGATACGCCGGTCAAGCATTCGCTGATCGGAATCAACAGCCTGTGGCTCGTTCCGAACGATTACTGCGATCACACGAAATTTCATCCTCTGATCCAAGATTTGCGGGGCACGCGAATTATAGGATCGGCCGCGCTGGAAATGGCCGCCGTCGCCTGCGGCAGGCTCAACGGCTTTATCTGTTTGCGCCTGTCCCCATGGGACTACGCGGCTGGCCTGGTCATCCTGAAGGAAGTCGAAGCGGTCACTACCTCTATTGACGGCAGTCCCGTCCGGATGTTCGAAGCCTCCTCCATTTTCACGGGAAACCGCACCCTGCATGAAGAGATACTGACGAATTATTTGCGGGCCGGGGCCGGTTTGTGATCGTCCATATAAACCTGGATCTTCTCCAGTTTACTCATGAGCGTCTTCCTCGTAACCAGGGCAGTGAATGTACCGCATTCCCGGACCCCGGTATACGGGAGGCGCTCTTTTTTTGTTCACGTCACAGACCAAAGTTAATGAACAGGATTAAGAATTACTTGTTCCAATCTTCAGGTAATGTGTTTATTTTGTATGTTAGTGTGACACTGGCATTTTGACCCTCTTGGATAGTCATCCGTAATTCAACGTCTAATCCATCATCCGCTTTCCAAGTCTCAAGGAAATCAGCAGACTCTTTCTCCGGTAAATCTTCATAGTTCGGCATCTTTGAAATTGTATTGTTCAATTCCGGATAAGTCGTTGGCTCTCCGTAGGCTTTATTTAAATCCTTTTGCAATTTTTGGGTAAGGTCATATGCATCCTTTTTTTGATCTTTAAACCCTTTCATATACATAAACCCATACATTTTATCATTATTTATGTCAAAAGTAAGAGCAAGCTTAAGAGATTGACCGTAAACAGTACGTTCCTCCTTGAAGGCGTATATTCCGGCCTTTCCATCGAACTCCTCAATATCCTTTCCCTCTTCCAGCTTTAAATTGTTAAAAACTTCTTCCTTCTTTAAACCAATATTTTCCATCAAATCCTTAACATCTTTATTACCCGTTATATAGTCTGAACCACATGCCGCTAAACTAGAGACGACCAGCACAATAATCAGCATAAACCCAAGTTTTTTTATCATATAAGTCACTTCCCTTGCTTTATTTGGAGTAAATGTATTACTCACAGCTTCAACCACCCGTTGATTTTTCCTAATAGATGTTCCATTTACTCCAATTGTAAAAATCTAAGTTGCTTCAAGTAAGGGCACAACATAACAAGTTCATATAGGCATACCTATTCATTAAGGCAATCAATCAGCCTCGTGCCTAGAATTTGCCGAGGCCGATTGTGCCTTATACCCTATAGAATTGTAAAAACCAAAGACCTATCAGCGGTAACTAAAAATATACTGTATATCCATCACTCCTGCCATCAACAGTAAAATCAAATGTCATGGAATTACCAGCAAAAGGCGTTCCGGAAAGAAGGATTACCTTGTTCGAATCAAAATAATTAGTATTGTGATACATAGTATTCGTAGCTGGATTCGACTGACTTACCTTTACTGAATGTGAGACAGTGTAACCCAACGATTCGAAACCCGGATAAGAATATACACCACCTTCACAAATATAATTAACAGATATATAACTTACATTTTTAGCCGATCCTTTAGTATAAGTAAAATAAACCCCATATGGACTGTAGTAACTAAAAATTCCACTACTATCATAATATATATCATAAACAGCAGTTCCTCTAATAGTCAGTCTATCGTCCCAGGAGTCGGGTGGAAATTCAATTGTGTGACCGGCAAAAGGCTGCACTTCTCCGGAAAGAGATTGTCCTGCACGTGAATTAACCGGTACGTCCACGACGGACAAAAGGCCGTCACTTCCTTCTGTGTACGTAATAAGGACATCCTTATAAACTTTCCCGTTTTCTACATTGGTAACACTAAGAACAGTATTATAAGAGCTGTGAGCTAGTGCATTATTACTTTTTGCCAATGGTAAAATTTCAATGATTGAATCTTTATCGACAGTTACATCATTTGCTTGGAGATAATCAATAACAGACTGCCCTACAAATTCAGCCCGTGTCTGTACTAGAGCACCTTTGGAAGCCAGTGTAGAAGCATCCAATTTTTCAGCAAATACAGCTGTACCTGAAAATAGTCCAACAATTAGGCTCATTACTACAAAGAGACAAAATGGTTTTTTCATTTAACAAGTCCTCCTCTCTATAATGAATAATTAACGATGAGGTCTTACTAGAACTTGCCCATCGGAATCCCCCCCTAACTTTGAATGAAGGTTACATTTCCACTTTAATCTTGTTGTCTAATTATATAACGACTATCATCGCCATTTCCTGACACTTTATTAGCAAAATTTATGTAATATCTTTAAACTTGCCGTGAAGATATGTGGATGATTTTCCATTTGTAAAATTTAAGACTATAATAACATTTTTTTCAAATATTTCTGTAGAAAATATTTTTTTGATTTATAATACTTAATTAGATACATCAGCTATTCAAATATTACGAATAACTAGGTCCATGTATTGGAGGGATTGGAGGAATACATATGGAGCAATGGCTCATATTCTTACACAGTGATTTCCATCACTTGGACATATCATCTCAAGAATTAATCTATCAATCCTTTCGGAATATGATTTATCGTGACATTTATTTTCTGTTTAGGGATCACACATTAGCCGAAGATGTTGTACAAGAATCCTTCTTAAAAGTAGTTGAGAGAGCG
This sequence comes from Paenibacillus sp. 32O-W, assembly GCF_007679495.1. Classification (GTDB taxonomy): domain Bacteria; phylum Bacillota; class Bacilli; order Paenibacillales; family NBRC-103111; genus Paenibacillus_L; species Paenibacillus_L residui. The sequence goes on from NZ_VEGP01000087.1 coordinate 16,471, forward strand.
CCGAAATTGAGAAATACTACAAATATGAAAGCTTGGGTCAAGAAAGTTGCCCGGAATACCGCATACGACTTTTTGAAAAAAAATAAAAAATACCGTTATGTTTCTGACCTGCAACTCGTTAAAGAAAATGAATTCTTCCCACCTACTGAAGAAATACTAGTCGACAATCTGGTGGAAGAACATATTCGGGATGAAATGCTTCATGAAGCCCTCAATCAGTTGAATATTAGGTATCGAAATGTGTTATTTTTATTTTATATCGAAGAAAAATCATACCGGGAGATTGCGGAAGAGTTACAAATATCAGAACAAGCACTAGCTCAACTGCTAACAAGGGCACGTAAGAAATTGCTTTATTACTTCTCAAGAAAATGGGTTGATTGAAATGCGTCATGTAGAAGAAAATGACCAAAAAATTAAAGAAATGTTAAGGTGCAACCATGAAAGTGTAGATATCCCAGATGGATCGGGTTCTTGGCTGCAAGTACAAGTCAAATTACAAAAAATTAAGCGTCGCAAAGTTTGGCTGCAACGAATAAGAATAAGTATCGCTGTTATTGCCTGTTCTTTATTGATTAGCTTCTTTATGAGTAACAATATTTCTATATCCTATGCCAAATTTGCCACATTACTGCAAAAGATTCAGGGTGATATTATTCAAATCTTTCATGAGGAACCTGATGAGGATTCTACACACGCTAAAACTATACCTCCCGAAGAAGAACCACCAACTTCTAACAGCCCTGGCAGCAGCTTCGCTCCCGAGAAGACTAGCTTGGAAGATGCAAAAAATAAAATCGCCTTCCCCCTGTTGATTCCTTCTTATATACCTGAGAGGTTTACGTTAGATGCTTTATTCATCACCAAGGAGGCGAACGGAACATACAATGATGCCTACTTTGAATACCTTAATGAAGATGGAGAATTATTAAAAATCGGCCAACGAAAAATTGAATCGAAAACGGGGGCAATTAAAACCGATATTAATAGTGATTCAGGAAAACTGTTTGATGTTCTAGTAGGAGAGCAACCGGCAATATTATTCGTAGATCGTAACGGTAGCATAGTGAGTTTAGAATGGCTGACTAAAGACCGAATAAAAGTCTTTATATCCGGACCGATTACCAAGCAAGACATTTTACAGATTGGAGAATCATTAAAATGAAAAGCGAACAATGGAATGCCCCTGTTCGCTTCTTTCTTTTTAGTCAGGAATTAACAGTGTAGAGGAATACCTTACACCATCCTCCTTTGTACTACCATATGTAATCCAATGGGTCGATTTCACCCGATAATAGTAGCCACTCAAAACTGATAAATTATCTATGGTTTGATTATTGCGAGAAGAATCACTCATTTCCGACTCGGGTCCAGTGTATACATCAATCCATTCACTTCCCGTCCAGCGCTGTAACACCAACCGTATCCCAACTTTATCAACTCTACGGGTCGCAATGGTTTCACCCCATATACTTGCCATACCTTTGCCGCCATAACTTATGTAGGAAGTTCCTTTTTCCAGATAATCAAAGTCAGGATCAAACTGAGTAAAGGGAGTTACGATTCCTGACGGCGGTGTTGTATATTCTGCTAAAGCTTGTCCAGGGATAACTAGGGCAACTAGTAAAATAGCTAGAATTGCGATTTTATAACAGACTCGTCTCAATATTGGTTCCTCCTTAGAATTTGATCTATATAGTAAACGTTCTATCTGCAATAAAATTGACGTTTTAATTTATTTTTTTATTTTATATATTCGGCTCAACATCAAAGTTAGTGCTTGACTTTATGTACCAAATCGTTCACGGTTACATTCGACCAGAAGTCCTTGTACG
>NZ_VEGP01000088.1 GCF_007679495.1 Paenibacillus sp. 32O-W
GCGTACCCATCCCGAACACGACCGTTAAGCCCTCCAGCGCCGATGGTACTTGGACCGAAGGGTCCTGGGAGAGTAGGGCGTTGCCAAGCGGACCAAGGAGTACTCACTGGATATTATATCCGGTGGGTACTCTTTTTTTTGTCTATTGGCCCATTTGTAACCGATCGGCAACTTCTTCCGCCGCCTTTTCGTCTATATTAAGGAAAAGGAGGATAAAGATGAACAAGCTGGAAAACAAAAATGCGGAAATGGCCCCGGAATCCCGGATGACCCGGCGAACATTTTTAAAAACTGGCGGAAGGCTGTTTGCCGGAATGTTGATTTTGCCAATACCGGCTTACGGTTATGCGAGATACGCAGAACCACGCTGGGTCCAGACGAATAAGGTGCCGTTGACCTTGGACCGGCTTCCTGAGGCCATGTCCGGGATGAGGCTTCTTCAATTCAGCGATGTTCATCTGGGCCCTTATTATTCCCCTGATGCTCTAATACAGCTAGTGGAGAGGATAAATAATCTTAAACCCGATTTGGTATGTTTTACTGGCGATTTGTATGATTCCGCAATATTTTCGGAGAAAGACGTGATCGAAGCCTTATCCGGCGTCAAAGCGGCTTATGGCAAGTTTGCCGTGTTGGGCAACCATGACTACATCGACAGTGCGGTACAGGTATCGAAGTTATGGGAGGCTTCCGGATTTCAACTGCTTAAGAACAATGCGTTCAAAATAACAAAGGACCGGGAAAGTATAATAGTTGCGGGAGTGGATGATTTTGTCAAAGGAAGGCCCGATTTGGCTAAAGCATTGAATAGAGCCGATCCTTCCGTGTTTACACTGCTGTTATCCCATGCTCCCGATTTCGCAGACACGGCCTCGCGCTATCCGGTAGATCTGCAGTTGTCCGGACACAGCCACGGCGGTCAGGTGAGGCTGCCATGGATCGGGCCTATTGTTACCCCGCTCGGAGCCAAAAAGTATGTAGATGGGCTGTACAAGCTCAAGGAAGGAAAGTTCTTTTTGTACGCAAACAGAGGGATCGGCGTCAGTTTGCATCCGGTTCGTTTTTGCTGCAGACCGGAGCTAACCCTGTTTGAACTGCACAGAAGCTCGGCAGGCGAATGAAAGCCGAGCGGAACGGAAAGAATAATGAAAATAACCAAGCTCCGACAAAAAGAAAAAGCAGGAGGGGGATTCGATGAAAAGATTGAATAACCCGGTCTTTCTTGTCTGTTTGTCAGCGATTCTCTACGCCGTTGTCGGATTAATGTATATGCCGTGGATGCCCGAAGCCGTTACGGCCTCGTTCGGCTTCCTCGGAACGGAGCAAGGCTCGGAAGGGAAGCTGGTTTCCTTATGGGCCCGGTGGGCTGTAGGAATTAGCTTGTCGATGCTGCTTTTGTTTATTATTCAATGGAGTCTCGGCTCCTATTTGCACAAGTGGGTCCTTGTTCTTCAACTGGCACTCGTTTCTATTTGCATGGCCGCTCAATTTCCTCCGCTTCTGTTATGGGGACTGTTTGCTTTGACGGACACGATGCCGCCGGGGACAAGCATGTTTTGGCTGCATCTCCTTCTTTTGCTGCTGGCAGGCTGGACCTTCATTCGGTTAATAGATCAGCTTAAATTGGGTAATGGTTTCGAAAATCCGTTAAAATCCGAATGAGAACCAGGGGTTTTCAACTAAAAAACGAACTTTCCAAAAGACGAACATTATAATGTTCGTCTTTTTGTTGACAGGGCTCGTAGGAGGCTGTTAGAATGAAGGGGAAAGCTGTAATTAGCTTGTTAGACCAATAGAATATAGCTAGACTCGTATAATCACAGGAATATGGCCTGTAAGTCTCTACCCAAGAACCGTAAATTTTTGGACTACGAGTTTGGAATTATCCCATTAGAACAGCGCCAAGCGCTGTCTTGATGCGTGCTGTCATGTCTGGAGGACGAGTAAGTCGGGAGCGCAGACTCATTGGAATGCCTTCCTTCCCGGATTTTTATAGCAAGCGCAAGATGAGAGAATGTAAAGAGCGGACAGCGTTTGGCTGGAAGTGTTCTTAAGGGTCCGAACTCGTTTGTCCGTCAGATTGATAGCCTATCTAGCGGACTTTTTTTGCCGCAACCGAATGTTTTTCCTTCATTTTTGCTGGAGTCGGAATCCACATGGAATGAACTTTTTGGGGTTGTTTTATTTTGCAGCCCTGACTTGGGAACGATAAATATTGAGGAAAGAGGGATGCATGTGTCGGCTGTTGTCGGGATCATAATGGGAAGTCAGTCGGATTGGGAAACGATGAAGCATGCATGCGATATATTGGATGAACTGGAAATTCCTTATGAGAAGAAAGTAGTATCCGCCCACCGGACCCCGGACCTGATGTTTCAATATGCGGAAACCGCAGTGGAACGCGGACTTAAGGTCATTATTGCCGGTGCAGGAGGGGCCGCTCATCTGCCTGGAATGGTAGCGTCCAAGACGCCGCTTCCGGTCATTGGCGTCCCCGTTCAGTCCGCTGCGCTTAACGGGCTTGATTCGCTTCTGTCGATCGTACAGATGCCCGGCGGAATTCCCGTGGCCACGGTAGCGATCGGCAAGGCAGGAGCTACGAATGCGGGCTTGTTGGCCGCACAGATGCTGGGGGCGCAAGATCCTGCCATCCAGCGCAAAATCATCCAACGCCGCGAAAGCATCCGTCAAGCGGTGACAGAAAGCAGTGACTTGTTATGAACGGACAAACGCCAAAACATGTCCATAAGATAGAGAACAGCATGCAGCCTATCCTTCCGGGAAGCACCATCGGTGTACTGGGGGGAGGACAGTTGGGCCGGATGCTTGCTTTAGCCGGTCGCCATATGGGTTACCGGTTTGTGACGTTGGATCCGACGGAAGACAGCCCTTGCGGGCAAGTGGCGGATCGCCAAATCACGGCCGCCTATGACGATGCCGAAGCCGCCCGCGAGCTTGCCGCGCTGTCCGATGTCATTACCTATGAATTCGAGAATGTCGATGCGGGTGTAGCGGCGATGCTCGAATCGGCCTCTCGGGTTCCGCAAGGAAGCGCACTGCTCTATACGACTCAGCACCGTCTGAGGGAGAAGAGAGCCATTGAAGCTGCCGGAGTGCCGGTGGCCCCTTATGAGGAAATCTCAAGTGCCGCCCATCTGCGTGAAGCGGTTGGAAGATTCGGGACACCTTGCGTACTCAAGACGGCGACCGGGGGCTATGACGGCAAGGGGCAGTGGGTGATCCGCGAAGAGAGTCAGGCTGACGAGGCTTATGCCGAATTGAGCCGGGCGGGAACGGAGCTTGTTCTGGAGAAGTTCATCCGTTTTGAACGCGAGCTGTCGGTTATTGCGGCAAGGAGCCCGCGGGGCGAGGTCCGGGCTTTTCCGGTAGCGGAGAATGTGCACCAGGACAATATCCTTCATCTGTCTATCGTGCCGGCCCGGATATCCCGGGATGTCCTGCAGCGCGCCGAGAAGATGGCGGTGCAAATCGCCGAATCGTTAAACGTCATAGGCCTTATTGCGGTGGAGATGTTCCTGACACCTGAAGGGGGGCTGTTCGTCAACGAACTGGCGCCGCGACCGCATAATTCGGGCCACTATACGATGGAAGCCTGCGCGACTTCCCAGTTCGAGCAGCATATCCGCGCGGTCTGCAACTTGCCGCTCGGCTCCACCAGGCTCCTGACCCCGGTCGTAATGGTCAACATACTTGGGGAGCATGTCGAGCCGCTGCTGGAATGGGCGGGCAAGCAGACGGAAGAGGATTCGCGGGTTAGTCCCAAGATCCACCTCTACGGCAAGAAAGAAGCGAAGACGAAGCGGAAGATGGGGCATGTTAATTTGCTCGTCGAAGATATCCGGGATGCGTTCGATTGGATCGAACGAACCGGGATATGGAGCCGGTAAAACAGCTTGAAGCTCAATTCTACATTAGCGGAGGTTCCTTATGATTGAAAGATATTCACGACCTGAGATGGCAGCCATTTGGACAGAAGAGAATAAATTCAAGGCCTGGCTGGAAGTCGAGATTTTATCCTGTGAAGCCTGGTCCGAGCTCGGGATTATTCCGCGTGAGGATGTCCGGCAGATCAGAGCCAAGGCCGGCTTCTCGCTCGACCGCATCTATGAGATCGAACAGGAAACCCGGCACGATGTCATTGCCTTCACCCGGGCCGTATCCGAATCACTTGGCCCGGAGCGCAAATGGGTTCATTACGGGCTGACCTCGACCGATGTGGTGGATACGGCACTTGGATATCTGCTGCTGCAGGCTAATCGGATTTTGGAGCAGGATATCCTTCGCTTCCTGGACATTCTGAAGGACAAAGCGATTGCCCATAAAGATACGGTCATGATGGGAAGAACCCATGGGGTTCATGCCGAGCCGACCACCTTCGGCCTGAAAATGGCGCTCTGGCACGAGGAGATGAAGCGCAATCTGGAGCGATTCCGGATGGCGGCCGACGGTGTTCAATACGGCAAAATTTCCGGGGCGGTCGGAACATACGCCAACATCGATCCTTTCATTGAACAATATGTCTGCGAGAAGCTCGGCACGAAACCGGCCCCCATCTCCACGCAGACGCTGCAGAGAGACCGCCATGCCGAATATATGGCGACTCTCGCTCTCATTGCCACGTCGATCGATAAGTTTGCCACGGAGATCCGGGCTCTGCAGAAGAGCGAGTTTCGCGAGGTGGAGGAGCCTTTTGCCAAGGGGCAGAAAGGGTCTTCCGCGATGCCGCACAAGCGCAACCCGATCGGCTGCGAGAATATGTCCGGATTGGCCAGGGTGATTCGTGGGCATATGATATCTGCTTACGAGAATGTGACCTTATGGCATGAACGGGATATTTCCCACTCTTCCGTAGAGAGAATTATACTGCCGGACGCGACCATTCTGCTGAACTATATGCTGAACCGGTTCTCCAACATCGTGCAGAACCTGACCGTCTTCCCGGAAAATATGAAGCGCAATATGCAGTCGACCTACGGGGTTCCGTTCTCCGGAAGAGTCATGACGAAGCTGATTGACAAAGGCCTTAGCCGCGAGCAGGCATATGATACGGTCCAGCCCAAAGCAATGCAGGCCTGGGAGGAACAGCGTTCCTTCCACGATATATTGAGCGGGGACAGCTCGATTAGCGCTCTGCTGAGTCCGGAGGAACTGGCGGACTGCTTTGATCCCGGCTGGCATCTGAAGCATGTGGATACGGTATTTAAACGGTTAGGATTCATTTGATCGCAAGCGGAACGAGTTAAGACAGCAAGGACCTGTGCAGGGCAGGCCCGATTGGAGGGGAAGCCATTGAACAACCCGAATGCGATTGCGACGGCAGTAGATTACATTCAAGCCCCGCTGGTGTACAAAGGCAAGGTGCGCGAGCTGTATGATCTCGGGGAGCACTACCTGATTGCGGTTACTGACCGTATCTCGGCTTTTGACTATGTGCTTAAGCCGGCGGTTCCATCCAAGGGCGAGGTGCTCAACCAACTGAGCAAGTTTTGGTTCGGGAAGACGGAATCGATTATTCCCAATCATATGATTCATGCCGATGCAGACCGGCTGAGTCCGTTCATCCAACAGCCCGACCTGCTGCGGAACCGGATCATGGTAACACGCAAGGCCGAGAGAATCGATATTGAATGTGTCGTCCGCGGTTATATTACCGGCGGAGGCTGGAGGAAGTATAAGGAAACAGGTGAAATCAACGGTCACAAGCTGCCTGCCGGCCTGCGAAAAAATGAACGTTTGGCCGAGCCGATCTTCACTCCGGCCGCCAAGAATGACGTTGGGCATGACGAGGATATTAGCATAGAGCGAATGAAGGAGCTGGTCGGCGAGCGGCTGACGGAGCAACTGATGGCCGCCAGTCTCCGGCTGTACCAATTCGCGCATGATTACTGTGGAAGCAAGGGCGTCATTCTTGCGGATACGAAATTTGAATTCGGTCTGATAGACGGCCGAATCCTGCTGATCGATGAAGCGGTTACCCCCGATTCATCCCGCTTCTGGGCCCGGGAGAACTATGCGCTCGACATAGAGATTGACAGCATGGACAAGGAGCCGGTCCGCACCTATCTGGCGGGCTCCGGCTGGGACAGGAACAGCGAGCCGGAGGAGCTTCCGGAGGAAGTCGTCCGAGCGACATCGGAGCGGTATCGGGAGATTTATAGAAGACTGGTTTCCTGAATTTATTTATTATAACCATTATCTTGGTTTAGGAGGAACAATGAAGATGATTAAGGCTACCGTTTATGTAACGATCAAGCAAAGCGTGCTGGACCCTCAGGGCAATGCCGTTCAAGGCGCACTGCATTCCATGGGTTTTGCGGAAGTGGGCAAGGTCAGAATCGGCAAGTATTTGGAGCTGGAGCTGGATACCGATAACCGCGAGGAAGCCGAAGCCCGTTTGAAGGAAATGTGCGAGAAGCTGCTGGCCAATACGGTAGTGGAAGACTACCGCTTCGAGTTGGCTTAGTTGAAACGGCGATAAGACATTCAACAACGATCACATTCTCTTTGAGGAGGGTAAAAAATGAACTTTGCGGTTCTCGTATTCCCGGGATCGAATTGCGACATCGATTGTTACAAGGCGGTAGAAGAAACGATCGGGCAGCCGGTCTCGTATGTTTGGCATACAGAAACAGATTTAAGCCAATATGACTGCATTATTGTGCCTGGCGGCTTCTCCTACGGGGATTATCTCCGCTGCGGGGCGATCGCCCGGTTTGCGCCGGTCATGAGCGCGCTCGTTCAGGCGGCCCAGGAAGGCAAATATATTATCGGAATATGCAACGGATTTCAAATCCTTACGGAAGCAGGTCTTCTTCCCGGAGCGCTGCTGCGCAACCGGACGCTTAAATTCCGCTGTCACCCGGTCACTCTGGAGGTCGTCAATGCGAATACTCCGTTTACAAGCGAATACAAGGAAGGCGAACAAATCAATATTCCGATCGCTCACGGTGAAGGAAACTACTATTGCGATGCAGATACGTTGAAGGAGCTTCAGGAGAATAATCAGATTGTTTTCCGGTACACCGGCGAAAATCCCAATGGCTCCGTAGACAATATTGCCGGAATCTGCAGCAAGGACGGACGTATTGTCGGTATGATGCCGCATCCGGAGAGAGCGGTTAACGAGCTTTTGGGCTCTGAGGACGGCAAACGGATGTTTACTTCGATTTTGAACAGATGGAGGGAGAAAAATGGCGCAGCAGCTATCGGCTAAAGAACCGAACGCCGAACAAATTGCAGAGCAGCAAATTTATAAGCAAATGGGCGTGACGGATGAAGAATACGGCTTAATCTGCGGGTTCCTCGGACGCAAGCCGAATTATGTGGAGATTGGCGTATTCAGCGTTATGTGGTCCGAGCACTGCTCCTATAAAAACTCCAAGCCCGTTCTGAGAAGGTTCCCGGTTACCGGTCCGCGTGTCTTGATGGGGCCGGGAGAAGGAGCGGGAATTGTTGATATCGGCGACAATCAGGCGGTTGTTTTCAAAATAGAGAGTCATAATCATCCCTCGGCCGTAGAGCCGTATCAAGGAGCGGCCACCGGAGTGGGCGGAATTATCCGCGACATTTTCTCTATGGGTGCTCGTCCCGTCGCATTGCTCAATTCCCTTCGTTTCGGCAAGCTCGACAATGCGCGGGTGAAATATTTGTTCGAGAATGTCGTATCGGGGATTGCCGGGTACGGGAACTGCATCGGGATTCCGACCGTAGGCGGAGAAGTGATGTTCGATGAAAGCTACGAAGGAAATCCGTTGGTTAACGCCATGTGCGTCGGTCTGATCGATCACGACAAGATTCAGAGGGGCGTTGCTCAAGGAGTCGGCAACCCCGTGTTCTATGTCGGTCCGGCCACCGGACGGGACGGAATTCATGGAGCGACCTTCGCCTCTGAAGAAATTACCGAGGAGTCGGAAGCGAAGCGGACGGCCGTTCAAGTAGGCGATCCGTTCATGGAGAAGCTGGTGATGGAAGCTTGTCTCGAGCTGATCAATTCGGGTATCGTCGTCGGCATTCAGGATATGGGGGCTGCAGGATTGACCTGCTCCAGTGCGGAGATGGCCAGCAAGGCGGGCAACGGTATGGAGCTGTATCTGGATGAAGTGCCTCAGCGGGAGGAAGGAATGACTCCCTACGAGATGATGCTGTCGGAATCGCAGGAGCGGATGCTGTTTGTCGTGAAGCCTGAGCATGAGGAGCAGGCTAAGGCGATTTTTGAACGCTGGGGCCTTATTTGTTCCAAGGTAGGGAAAGTGACCGACGACGGCCGTCTGCGGCTGATCCATCACGGTGAAGTAGTGGGCGATATGCCGGTCAAGGCGCTGGTGGACGAATGCCCGGTTTATCATAAGCCTTCCCGGGAGCCCGAGTATTATGCGCGGCAGCAGAGCTTCGACGCGGCTTCCTATCCGGAGGTAACGGATTTGGAGGGGGCCCTTAAGCAGGTGCTTGCTTCTCCGACGGTAGCCAGCAAGGAATGGGTATACAACCAATATGATTACATGGTGCGTACAAGTACGGCGGTTCGTCCGGGTTCGGACGCGGCGGTCGTGACGGTGCCGGGTACGCGCAAGGCGTTGGCGATGACTACGGATTGCAACAGCCGCTATGTTTATCTGGATCCCGAAACCGGGGGCCGAATTGCGGTCAGCGAGGCGGCCCGCAACGTCGTTTGCTCGGGGGCCGAACCGTTGGCGGTTACGGACAACCTCAACTTTGGAAGTCCGGAGAAGCCGGAAATTTTCTGGCAGTTGGAAAAAGCGGTGGACGGCATGGCCGAAGCTTGCCGTGAGCTGAATGCCCCGGTCATCGGAGGCAATGTCAGCCTTTATAACGAAAATACGAAGGGCGCCATCTACCCGACCCCGGTCATCGGAATGGTCGGTCTGGTGCAGGACGTGGATCATATTACGACACAGGGCTTCAAGAATGAGGGAGACGTTGTCCTGCTTCTCGGTGAGACGAAAGCGGAGCTCGGGGGAAGCGAATTCCAATATGTTCTTCACGGCAAAACAGAAGGAAGACCGCCTCAGCTTGACCTCGCGGTGGAGAAGAAGCTGCAGCTAGCGGTGCTGAAGGCGATCCGCGAAGGTCTGGTCGCTTCGGCTCACGACTTGTCGGAAGGCGGATTGGCCGTAGCCCTGGCCGAATCGTGCATCAGCGGAAATATCGGAGCGCAAATTTCCTGGAGCAGCGAGCTTCGCAACGACATCGCTCTGTTCAGTGAGAGTCAGTCCCGCATTCTTATCAGCACCTCGCCCGACAAGGCGGATGAACTGAAGCGCCTCTTTGCGGAAGCAGGGGTGTCTTGTGAAGCGATAGGAGCAGTCGGCGGAACGGACCTTGCTGTAGACATCAACGGCAAGCCGGTTCTCCGTTCTTCGGTGGAAGAGCTGGAGAAGGTTTGGAAGGATGCGATCCCATGCCTCATGAAAGCCTGAATCGTTCCCGTTATTGGGACGGAGACTACTACAATGAAGGAATGGATGCGGCCACGTTCGACAAGCTGAAGGAAGAATGCGGGGTTTTCGGGGTGTACGGTCACCCCGAGGCTTCCGCACTTTCCTTTTTCGGCTTGCATGCGCTCCAGCATCGCGGCGAGGAAAGCGCCGGGATCTGCACGACCGATGGCAAGGAATTTTATTACCATCGGGACATGGGGCTCGTCAAGGAAGTGTTCGACAACGATCGTCTGATCTCTCTTAAGGGCTCGACGGCGATCGGCCATGTCCGTTATTCGACCTCCGGCGAAAGCCAACTGCAAAATGCACAGCCGCTCGTCTTCAAATACCGCGGCGGGGATATGGCGATCGCGACGAACGGCAATCTGGTCAATGCAGCCGAAATCCGCAGAGAGCTGGAGGAGCAGGGCTCCATCTTCCAGACCACAAGCGATACGGAGGTAGTTATCCACCTGATCGCGAGGTCTCAGCAGGAGGATATCGTTGAAGCGGTCAAGGAGGCGCTGCGCCGGCTTGTCGGCGGCTTTGCTTTTCTCATTCTGGTGAACGATCAATTATTCGTTGCCCAGGATCCGCACGGTCTTCGCCCTCTTGTGATCGGCAAGCTCGGGGACGCTTATGTATTCGCTTCGGAAACCTGCGCCTTCGAGACCGTTGGAGCGACATACCTGCGGGACATAGCTCCCGGCGAGCTGTTGATCGTTAATCAGGACGGGATGAGGGAAGATCGGTTCGCTCCCATGCAGAGACGGGCCATCTGTGCGATGGAATATATTTATTTCTCCCGTCCGGACAGTGATTTGGACAATATCAATCTGCATTCCGCCCGCAAGCGGATGGGACAGAAGCTGGCGATGGAAGCGTTCGTGGATGCGGATGTAGTCACCGGCGTACCTGATTCCAGCATATCTGCCGCTATTGGCTATGCCGAACAGACCGGCATCCCGTATGAACTTGGCTTAATCAAGAACCGCTATACGGGCCGGACCTTCATTCAGCCAAGCCAAGAGCTTCGCGAGCGCGGCGTGAAGATGAAGCTGAGCGCAGTCCGCAAGGTGGTCGAAGGCAAGAGGGTGGTTATGATCGACGACTCCATCGTTCGGGGCACAACCAGCTTGCGGATCGTCAATATGCTGCGGGAAGCCGGGGCCAAAGAGGTGCATGTGAGGATTACCTCTCCGCCTTATATGAATCCTTGCTTCTATGGGATCGATACTCCCAGCCGCAATAATTTGATCGCGGCCAGTAAATCGGTGGAGGAAATCCGCCAGGCGATTAATGCGGATTCGCTTCATTTTCTAAGCAAGGATGGTTTACTGGAAGCGATCGGTCGCCCGCAGGGAGAACATAACCGCGGGATGTGCACCGGCTGCTTCGACGCCGATTATCCTACGGAAGTGAACGACGAGGACGGAAGCTGCGGCTGTTAACCGGATAGTCCGGTGAAGGAAGGGCTGCTGAGCCTCTTTGAGGCAGGTGAGCGGGCAGAGGCAAGCTGAGCAAGTAGAGGCAAGCAGATCGAGAGAGGCGTGCAGAGTAAGCGAAGGCAAGCGGATCGAGAGAGGCAAGCTAAGCAAGCGAAGGCAAGCAGATCGAGAGAAGCGTGCAGCGTAAGCGAAGGCAAGTCGTGTCTTGCTGCAAGAAGCTTCGAACTGGAAGAGCTTTGGCAGTCTGCAGTAACGAATACATTTGGTACAGGAGTGGAGACGATGTCAGAGGCGTATAAACAGGCGGGCGTTGATATTGCCGCAGGCAATGAGGCTGTGGAGCGGATGAAGAAGCATGTGCGCCGGACGTTCCGGCCCGAGGTGCTGACCGATCTGGGAGGCTTCGGAGCGCTGTTCGGCTTGAATAAGGATAAGTACGAAGAGCCGGTGCTCGTCTCGGGAACGGACGGGGTCGGAACGAAGCTGAAAATCGCTTTTGCAATGGATAAGCATGATACGATCGGCATCGATGCGGTCGCCATGTGCGTTAACGATATAGTAGTGCAGGGAGCGGAGCCTCTGTTCTTCCTCGACTATTTGGCCAGCGGCCGGATTGTTCCCGAGAAAATTGAAGCAGTCGTTCAGGGGATTGCCGAAGGCTGCGTACAATCGGGCTGTGCCCTGATCGGCGGGGAAACAGCGGAGATGCCGGGAATGTACGCGGATGGAGAATATGATATCGCCGGCTTTGTTGTTGGCGTCGTGGACAAGGCGAAGCTGATTGACGGCTCCCGAATTGCACCGGGCGATGTTGTGCTGGGGATGGCATCTAGCGGAGTTCACAGCAACGGCTTTTCCCTGGTCCGCAAGCTCCTGTTGGAGACCAAAGGCTATAAGCTGGAGCAATCGTTCGATGAATTGGGAGGCCGCTTGGGAGACGTTCTTCTCGAGCCGACCAAAATCTATGTGAAACCGGTGCTGTCCCTGCTTGAGCGAATCGAAGTCAAAGGGATGGTCCATGTAACCGGTGGCGGATTCATCGAGAATATCCCGCGGGTGCTGCCGGAAGGGACGGACGTTCGGATCGACTACGGTTCTTGGTCGATTCCTCCGATATTCGGCATGATGCAGAGAGAGGGAGAGATCAGCTACCGAGACATGTTCACTACATTTAACATGGGAATCGGCATGATGCTGATCGTAGCTCCGGATCAGGCGGAGGAAGCGATGAAAATCGCGGAGCAGAACGGCGAACCGCTTCGCAAAATAGGGGAAGTGATCCCCGGGAACCGGCGGGTCGTCTTTACGGGAGTAGAAGTATGAGCAAGCCTTTCAGGATAGCAGTGTTTGCCTCCGGAAGCGGATCAAATTTCCAAGCTATTGCGGATGCGGTGAAGGCGGGACAGCTTGATGTGGAGCTCGGGCTTCTTGTATGCGATAAACCGCGGGCGGCGGTGGTTGATAGAGCGGATAGGGCGGGCATCCCGTCCTTCGTTTTTCGTCCCCGGGAGTTCTCTTCCAGAGAGGAATACGAGCGAGAGATTGTCAAGAGGTTAAAGGAGCACGATATCGATCTCGTCGTGCTGGCCGGTTACATGAGGCTGATAACCGAGACGCTCGTGACTCCTTATTACGGACGGATGATTAATATCCATCCTTCTCTGCTTCCTTCTTTCCCCGGTTTGAATGCGGTGGAGCAGGCGCTGGAGCATGGTGCGAAAGTGACCGGAGTAACCGTACATTATGTGGACGGAGGAATGGATACCGGCCCTATCATCGCCCAGCGGGCGTTAGCCATCGGGGAAGGGGAATCGGCGGAATCGCTGACGGAACGAATTCATAAGATCGAGCATGAGCTCTATCCGGAAGTCATTCAGTGGGTTCGCGAAGACCGGGTGCGGTTGGACGGACGTAGGGTACGGGTTATAATGTAAAAAGTGTCCGGCCAGGCCGAGGCATTTTTACGGATACCGGTGGAAACGTGATTGATGGTTAGATTTGTAGTGATAGGTATCTTTATATTCGCTATATCGTTTGATGCCCGGCCTTTTTAGTGTAAAAGTGTGGAAGTCTTCGGGCCGTCGTATAGGGGGCCAACCGGTATTTAGTTACGGCTTTCGCTTGAACCACCGATACAACGGTATCAAGGACCAGCAAAAATGCAGGTCTTTGAAAGGATTATAGCCAAAAATAGCAAATCAAAAGCAAAAGTGCAGGTAAATTTAGCGATTTGGCTGATTTTTCGCTTTTGGCGGCGAATGACCTGCAGATTTGCGCGTCTTTCCCGGGATTTACCGAATGTTCGCAAAAAGACCTGCACTTCTGCATGTCTTTAAGACGAAACGGGCACAAGTGAGTCGGGATTCGCCGAAAGTTTTTTAGGCAGAGTTTGCATTGTAACGTTAATACAAAACAAGGAGGATGATCCGATGGCCATTCGAAGGGCACTGATCAGTGTCTCGGATAAAACGGGAATTGTAGAATTCGCCACCGAGCTAGCCAAGCAGGGAGTACAAATCATTTCGACCGGCGGCACCCAAAAGCTTCTTAAAGAACAGGGAGTGCCTGTCATCGGCATATCGGAAGTGACCGGCTTCCCCGAAATTATGGACGGACGGGTTAAGACTCTTCATCCGGCGGTACACAGCGGGCTGTTGGCCGTGCGCGACAATGAGGAGCACCAGGCGCAAATGAAAGAGCTGGGACTCGATTATATCGATCTTGTCGTCGTCAATCTGTACCCGTTCGCGGCGACAATCGCCAAGCCGGATGTAACGTATGCGGAAGCGATTGAAAATATCGATATCGGCGGACCGACCATGCTCCGTTCTGCGGCAAAAAATCATGCTTTCGTGACGGTGGTGGTGGATGCTCAGGATTACTCCCAGGTGCTTGAGGAAATCCGTTCCTCCGGCGATACGACTCTGGAAACGCGTAAACGGCTTGCAGCCAAAGTTTTCCGCCATACGGCCGCTTACGATTCGCTTATTTCGAATTATCTGTCTGGGCAGACCGGCGAGGTATTCCCGGAAAAATATACCGTCACCTACGAGAAAATACAGGAGCTGCGTTACGGGGAGAACCCTCACCAGAAGGCTGCTTTTTATCGGGAGCCGTTGGCGCTGGGCGGCAATATTACGACAGCGGAGAAGCTGCACGGCAAAGAATTATCTTATAACAATATTAACGATGCGAATGCGGCCCTGCAGATCATTCAGGAATTCGAGGAGCCTGCCGTTGTGGCGGTTAAACATATGAATCCTTGCGGAGTAGGCATCGGAGAGACGATCCTCCATGCTTATCAAAAAGCTTTCGAAGCCGATCCGGTTTCGATTTTCGGGGGCATTATCGCCGCTAATCGGGCCATTGATGAGGCCACTGCCCGGCAGATGCACGAAATTTTCCTGGAAATCATTATTGCTCCGGAGTTTACCCCGGAAGCCCGGGAGATTTTGCAACAGAAGAAGAATCTCCGTTTGTTGAAGCTTGGCGAGATCCGGAAGGATGGCAAAGAAACCTTCAACATAACGACAATCGAGGGCGGCATGCTTATTCAGGAAGCTGACCGGCACCGTATCGGCGAAGACGATTTGAAGGTCGTTTCGGAGAGGAAGCCTACGGACGAGGAATTGAAGCAGCTGCTGTTTGCGTGGAAAGTCGTTAAGCATGTGAAATCCAATGCGATTCTGCTGGCGGCCGATAATATGACCGTAGGCGTAGGCGCCGGGCAGATGAACCGGGTGGGAGCGGCCAAAATCGCGATCGAGCAGGCGGGAGACAAAGCTAGAGGAGCGGTTCTGGCATCCGATGCCTTCTTCCCGATGGGAGATACGCTGGAGCTTGCCGCCAAGGCAGGAATTACCGCCGTTATTCAGCCGGGAGGCTCCATCCGGGACGAGGAGTCCATCCGCGTCGCCAATGAGAACGGCATCGCGATGATCATGACCGGAGTCAGACATTTCAAGCATTAATGCACGCAATGGATTCGGATCGGAAGCCGAATTGCGGCGTTCTATAGATGAATGGAGGTGCCCTCCCGATGCGGGTAATGGTTATCGGCCGCGGAGGCCGTGAACATGCGATTATATGGGCGTTGAAACGAAGCCCGAAAGTAAGCAAGCTCTATTGTGCGCCGGGTAACGGAGGAATTTCCCTGCTGGCCGAATGTGTGCCGATACAGGAGAATGATTTCGCCGCGATCTCCGAATTCGCTCTGAAGGAAAATATCGACCTGGTCTTCGTGGCACCGGACGATCCGTTATCGGATGGATTGGTCGACTATTTGGAAGCAGCCAATATCCGGGCGTACGGCCCCCGCAAGAATGCCGCGGAAATTGAAGGCAGTAAAGTATTTACCAAGCGACTGCTCAAAAAATACAACATTCCTACAGCGGCCTACGAATCGTTCGATGATTATGAACAGGCATTGGCTTATTTGCGTTTGCAGAAGCTGCCGATTGTCATTAAAGCGGACGGATTGGCCGCCGGTAAGGGAGTAGTCGTTGCCCATGCGCTGGAGGAAGCGGAAAAGGCGCTTTACGATATGATGGTCGGGCAGGTGTTCGGTAAATCCGGCAATCAAGTCGTTATTGAAGAGTTTCTGCAAGGACAGGAAATGTCGCTGCTCGCCTTTGTGGATGGCACGGTGGTGCGACGTATGGTACCTTCCCAAGACCACAAGCCCGTCTTTGACGGAGATCAGGGGCCTAACACGGGCGGGATGGGAACGTATTCGCCGGTTCCGCATATCTCTTCCGCCATCGTGGAAGAAGCATGGGAAACGATTGTGCAGCCGACGGCTGAAGCTATGGTCAAGGAAGGACGGCCGTTCCGGGGCGTCCTGTATGCGGGACTGATGATTACCGAAGAAGGCCCGAAAACGATTGAATTCAACGCCCGCTTCGGAGATCCGGAGACACAGGTCGTGCTGCCGAGGCTGCAGACCGATCTGATGGACATCATTCTGGCCAGCCTCGAAGGCCGCTTGGGAGATATTGAAATTCGTTGGAGCGAGGAAGCGGCGGTTTGCGTCATTCTGGCATCCGAAGGCTATCCCGGCTCCTATCCGAAAGGGCTGCCGATTGAAGGGCTGGATGAAGTTGGCGATTCCCTTGTATTCCATGCCGGTACGGCGCTGCAGAATGGTGAATTCGTCACGAACGGAGGCCGGGTGCTTGGAGTCGTCGGCCTTGGCAAAGACATTGCGGAAGCCAGGGAGAAGGCCTATGCGGATGCGGACAGGATACGTTTCCAAGGGAAGCATTATCGAACCGACATAGCGAAGAAAGCCTTGGTATAATTTGAATACCAACCCTAATGAAGCCGTTCGGGTTTCTCGTAAAGAGAACCGGACGGCTTTTTCCTATGCAGGAATAGCGTTTCGATGCTTTGGTCGGGGGATACCGAGGGATGCCATGCCAACAAGGAATCCTTCTTCCTGGGCGTACGGTGCTGCTTGATACAGTAGGACCGGAGCAACAAGCTAAGAACGGTCCCCACGGCCTTTTCTCAAAAGTTCATGATAGATCATCAGTTCATCGCGATGTGTGCAAACCCAATAGATCGCGTAAGCAACTCCCGCAAATAGAATGAGTGAAAACCAGCGCTGACTTAAAAAATCCAAGATAACATTCATAACATTCCGCCTTTTTATTGATGAATGAGGCTAAAGTGAGTCTTTAGCAAGCCCCGTCTTTCCCTTTCCCTGACTGCACATCGCTTAGTTTACCCGGATTCCAAAGTTTCAGCTTCCTCTAATATTGGTTATTGATTAAGGTTCCCCTTTGTTTATTTTTCTTATTCGGACTTAAAGCCAGAGTATATAGTGGATTCTTTTGTACGAATACGGATGCGGAGCCAAGGGGCTCGTTAGTCAAGAGGGCAGTAGAGGCTGGAGGGGTGGCAGAGGAGAGCCAAAAGAGTGCGTGAGACCATCGAGAGGGCTGATGAGGCTAAATGAAAAGGTAGGCGGCGCACTTTAGAGGGCTAGAGGGAAATGGCGTTCGTCGTCGAGAGGGTGGTGGAGTAGAACCGAAAGAGTTCGTTCAACTATCAAGGGGTGGCAGAGGAGAGCCAAAAGAGTGCGTCCGACCATCGAAAGGGCTGATGAGACTAACAGAAAAGGTACGTGGCGCACTTTAGAGGGCAAGAGGTTAATGGTGACAGATTGGGTTTTACAAAAAATGACAAATACTGTGAACGTTTTGCTGATATAGGTCGCTTTGTTTCGTATTTTGTCGCTTCTCCGGTCCCAAAACAGGCTTTATGTGCGAAAGGTGTAGTAGGAAGTGGGTTGCGTCTGTATACAGCCGGCATAAGCGTTAGTCCAACGAATCGGGATCGATAAGCCATCCCTGATTTTTTTCGGACGGATGAATTGAGGCGCCGAGGAGCGGGGAAATTGCCAAATTCCTGCGATAATACATCAATTTTGAAGCGAATTTTTGATAATGGAAAGAAAAGCCTGCGATAATACATGAAATTTTACGAAAGCCTTCTAAATCGTTACTTCGACCGGAAAAAAGATGCACTTTCGCAGGCTTTGTTTCAAGGGAGCGTAAACACACCGAAAAAGATGCACTTTTGGAGCGACCAAGCCTAGGTCGAGTGAGGTAGCAGGTGTGAACCCTGCTTGGAAAGACGCCAA
>NZ_VEGP01000089.1 GCF_007679495.1 Paenibacillus sp. 32O-W
TTTACTCTTACGCTACGACTTTAGTCGTCGACATTTATGTCTAAATCCACCTGCTTTGAGCAGGTGGTAGTTTAAGGAGGGTGTAAAAAAGAGAGACAGGGAATGGAAACAAAGAGGGGAAAGGAAGACCGGCTTTTATCGGAACGGTCCGGTTCGAAAAGACGGGGCATAAGACTTTAAGACTCTGAGAAATGTTAAAGGACAGGGAATTAAGCTCCCTGTCCTTCGGTATTCTGCAGCATAGATGGCCTGCGAGTCTGTCCGATGAAATATTTATCAGATAGCAGGTTATAAGGTTGTCAGAGTGCAGCGATACAAAAGCCTGCAGAAATACATCTTTTTGAGTTTGCTATTCCGTTATTGGGTTAAAGCCTGCGATAGTACATCTTTTTGCTTCTTGAAGCAGGCGTTTCAGCCATTTGGAAAGAGAATTCGTGCATTTTCGCAGGCTTTTCTCTCGAACATCTCCATTCGCTTCATAATTGATGTATTATCGCAGCAATTTAGGTTCGCCCAATCGCCCAAGGCAGGAAAAACCGATCATCACTCCACTTAACGGAAGTGACCAAACCGTTAATCACTCCACTTAAACCGAAGGTTATCGCTCCCTCTGGACTGGTAACTACTCCGCTTAACTGAATCGTTTACCACCCCTCTGGGGCGCTAGTCACTCCGCTTAACCGAATCGTTGACCATCTGGACCGTGAACCACTCCGCTTAACCGAGCGGTTAACCCCCCTCTGGTCTTAACCTCTCCACTAGGTCAGGCTGTTCCGTAAAACTTGCCTACCCTAATCACTCCGCAGTTAGCCACATCCGAATATTTCAGCATGCGCCGATTACGGATTCGATGTTTGAAGCTTCAGAGACGTTTTCCTTGGAGTGGAATGGCTGTTTATCTTAGTCAATAAACTTATATAAATATGCCAAAATTTTAACCCATCGACAGACTCCTAGCAGTTCTCTTGAGCCGTTCCTGTCGAAGCAATGGCCTGGCGGACAAAGCCTTCATTGTCGTCTAACAGCTGCCGGGCCTTGTCGCAATCTACATTGGCGAGGATCATGACGATGGCCGTCTTGACATGGCCTCCGGAGGCTTCATAGGCTTCAACGACTCTTTCCTCGGGCGCTTGGGTGGCCATTTGAATAATTCTCTTGGCGCGGTGGACGAGCTTTTCGTTGGAAGGGTTTAAATCGACCATTAAATTGTCGTACACTTTCCCTATCCGAATCATAGAAGACGTTGTAAGCATGTTGAGGATAAGCTTCTGTGCCGTTCCCGCCTTCATCCGGGTCGAACCGAGAATGACCTCCGGCCCGACGACGGCTTCAAGCATCAAGTCGGCTTCAGCCGACATAGGCGTATGATAGTTATTGGTTAATCCGATAACTGTGGCGCCTCTCTCTCTGGCTCGCCTCATCGCCCCCAGCACATAAGGGGTCCGGCCGCTGGCGGCAATTCCGACGACGACATCCTGCGGTCCGATTTCATGCTGATCCATATCGGAGGCCCCCCAATCCTCGCTGTCCTCGGCGCCTTCCACCGCATCTTTAACCGCCTGAAAGCCTCCGGCGATAATGCCTTGTACCATGGATGGAGGGGTTCCGAAAGTAGGAGGGCATTCCGAAGCGTCGAGAATACCGAGGCGCCCGCTTGTTCCGGCACCGACATAGAACAGGCGTCCGCCGCTTTTGAAGGCTTCGACAATAAAGTCGGCCGCCTGGGCAATCTTCGGAATCAAAGGTTCAATGGAATCCGTGATGAGCTTATCTTCCGCATGAATCAGTCTCATGATCTGTTCCGTATCGAGCTGGTCGATATTTCGGGTCCGCTCATTCATCTGTTCCGTCGTAAGCCCGTTAAGCAAGTTACTCATAACCATGAACTCCTTCTTCTTAAAGATTCTGGCCCTGCATGGCCTGGAGAGCGGCCCCATATGCCGGACTGCGCAGCAAGGGGTATATCCGGATATCCGGATACGTTTCGCTCAGCTTCAAACTAAAGGTTTCCTTAAATAAGGATGAATGTTTAAAAATCGACCCGGCCGCAACCAGATCCGCGCTTGAAAACCACGGGTCCTTGCCGATCAAGGCGGTGGTCTGCTCAACCAATTCATGGGCAGCCTCTCTAATGATGCCCACGGCGGCAGGGTCATCGTGAAGGCTTGCTTGAATGCAATAACGGGCAAATTCGGCAATATGCTGTTTTTGAATTTCCGGCGTATAGATATAGCTTTTTAATTCAGTTACGGATTGGAAGGAATAAGCCTCTTTGACTAAATCGGTCATCATCGTCTGAGGCAATACGCCATCATAGCTTTTCATAATCGACTGAAGCGTCTTTAAGCCGATGGCATAACCGCTGCCTCCGTCACCAAGCAGATGTCCCCAGCCTCCCGTTCTCCATCGCTTGCCTTCCGGAGTCACTCCGTATACGATAGAGCCCGTACCGGAAACCGATACAATTCCATGATTATGCGATAGAGAAGCCATCAGAACAATTTCCGCATCGTTCGTTACCGTGATGGGAAGCGACAAGTCGCGTTGAGCAAAGTACTGCTCCAATGCGTGCGCAAATCGGCTCCTCTCCTCCGGAAGATCCACTCCCGCCAGCCCAAGACATAATCCGGCACAGCTTCCCGCCGCCAGGTCCGGGAGGCTTAACAGATTGTCCAAGAGCTCCTGCAAATGCGTCCATGCTTGCGGAAAGCCCAGTGACCGGGGATTGGTAGAGGGACCCTTCAGGCTGACAAGCTGCTCCCCGGAAGCATCGAGAATAACCGCTTCTGTTTTAGTCCCGCCGCCGTCCACACCGATATAATAATTCATAATTGGCACCTACCTTATGAAATCATTCCGAAGCATAGTTCCTATCTGTATTTATATCACCCATATTCGGCACTTGTCTGCCTTAGTACATGCGGTTCTGATAAAAAGTATAAAGTATAGCCGGTCATTTGTAAAATTAAATTTCACGAACAAAAACGTATATTGAAATTTTATTTTATTAATTATATAATATTCAATAATGGAAGCGATTGCAATTCAAAGAATCAGCGGCTGCTCCTATCCGGCCCGGTTTTGGCATGGAATCAGCCGGAATGAAACAGATACACCGGAATAGGATAGGGAACAAGACGTGGTGAAGATAGCTGTTAAATAGAAGAAGCCGGTCGATATCCGGCTATCAGTGAGGAGGAGTCTAGGTGAGCAAGAACAGGGTACTGACCGGTGCGGACCGATTGCCGGAAGTGGAGCAGAGCTTTGTGCGGGACAAAAGAATCGGGTTGTTGACCAATCCGACGGGCAGAACGTCCTCACTAGAATCAGTCATAGACATTTGCGCTAATTTACAGTCAGCCAAGCTAACGGCACTTTTTGCGTGTGAGCATGGGATTCGCGGGGAGCGCCAGGCTGGCGTTCTGTTCGAGGACGAAATCGATGAACAGCATGGGATTCCGGTATACAGCCTATACGGAAAACGGAGAAAACCGGAGCCGGAAATGCTCGAACAGGTTGACGCCGTTGTTTTTGACATTCAGGATTTGGGTGTCCGGTTCTATACTTATTTGACCACCCTTATCTATACGATGGGAGCCTGCGCCGAAAGCGGCAAGGAAATGATTGTGCTGGACCGGCCTAATCCTCTCGGGGGAATCATTTGTGAAGGAGGCGTTCTGCAGGAGGGGTACCGTTCCATGGTAGGGGCGTGGCCGATTCCGTTCCGCACCGGGATGACGATCGGAGAATTTGCGAAATGGGTCAATTCGGAAATGGATAAGCCTTGTAACCTGCAGGTCGTGCCGATGATCGGCTGGCATAGAGGAATGGAGTACAGCGATACGGGCTTGCCGTGGATTATGCCTTCGCCCAATATTCCTACCCTCGATTCTGCCCGTGTATATCCGGGAACCTGTCTGATCGAGGGGACGAATTTGTCCGAAGGACGCGGAACGACCCGGCCGTTCGAACTGATCGGCGCTCCGTGGCTGAACGGCAAGAAGCTGGCGGAGACGATGAATGATCTGGAGCTGCCCGGGGTCCGGTTCTGTCCGACGTACTTTACCCCCACCTTCTCCAAGCATCAGGGAGAGCTGTGCGCGGGGGTTCAATTGTTCGTGACCGACCGCCATAAGTTCCGACCGGTCACTGTCGGGCTGCACTTGCTAAAGGCGGTTCAGCGCATGCACCCGGGCCGCTTTGAATGGCTGCCTCCTTATAAGGAAGGCGGCAAGCCATTTATCGATCTCTTGTCGGGCAGCGATGCGGTCCGGACCAAGCTTCATACGCCAACCGGTTTGGAGGAGATCACTGCGGAATGGGACCGACAAGCCGCCGAGTGGGAAGAGAAGAGGAAGCCCTATCTTCTATACGGAGAGGAAAGTGAATAACCCCCGGTCAATAGTCTATATAAGTTTAGAAGCTATAAACGGCAATCCTGGTTGGCTTACGGAAGAAACGATGTCCCTTTGCGGTATTAAGAGGAAGACGGGGGAAGACAAGGGACCGTTCATGCGGGAAGGAGAATTGGAATGATCCATTGGTTAAATCATCTTGTATCCCGGAATGTCAAGGTGATCGTCGGCCTTATGTCGGGTACGTCCCTGGATGGAATCGATGCAGCCATTGTACGGATTGAAGGGGTAGGCACCGATTCCCGGGTGGAGCTGCTGCACTTTACGACCGTTCCGTATGAGGATGAGCTTCGGGAACGGTTGAAGGAGCTGTGTACCCTGGACCGTTCCAATACGGCAGGCGTCTGCTCGATGAATTTCGAGCTTGGCCTGAGGTTGGCGGAAGCGGTCCGTCAGGCGGTGGCTGAGGCGGGGATACCTTTGGCCGATGTCGATCTGGTCAGCTCGCACGGCCAGACGGTCTGGCACATCCCCGCCGACGAGCCGGGCTTCGTCCGCTCCACGCTGCAGATCGGCGACCTGTCGGTCATCGCCAAGAAGACCGGCCTGCCGGTCATGGGCGATTACCGCACCGCCGATATGGCCGTGGGCGGACAAGGCGCGCCGCTCACGCCGTATGCCGATTACATCCTGTTCCGGGACGACCGCCGCGGGCGGATCGTCCAGAACATCGGAGGCATCGGCAACTGCGCCGCCATCCCCGCCGCCGCCCGCCCCGAGCAGGTCGTAGCGTTCGATACCGGCCCCGGCAACATGCTGATAGACCAGGCGGTCTATCAGCTGTCGGGCGGGGAGAGGAGCTACGACGACGGAGGGGCTTGGGCGGCGCAGGGGGAGGCGGACGCGCGCCTGCTCGGCGAGATGCTGAGCCACCCCTATTTCCGCCTGAAGCCGGTGAAGACTACGGGCCGGGAGATGTTCGGCAAGGCGTATGCGGCGGAATGGCTCGGGAAGGCGGCTGCGCGCGGCCTCGCTCCCGCGGACGTGATCGCCACGTTCACGGCGTTCACGGCAAGGTCGATCGCCGACAGCTACCGTGATTTCCTCTTCCCGCTGTACGCGGTAGAGGAAATCATCGTCAGCGGCGGCGGAGCCCGCAACGCCACGCTGCTTCGCCAGCTTGGCGAGCTGCTGCCGGACCAGCGCATTCTCGTCTCCGACGATTTGGGCGTGTCCGGCGATGCGAAGGAAGCGATCGCCTTCGCCCTGTTTGCGAACAACGCCGTTCATGGCGTTGCCAACAATCTTCCATCCGCCACCGGAGCGGAAAGGCCTGTCATTATGGGCAAACTGGCTTTGCCGGATTGAGTCGTTCACGGCTAGTCTTGAGTTTCAGGAAATCATCTTTGGGGGGGCATTCTTTGCCCTCTATTGCTTTTTGGACAAATTTAAGCTGTCAGGTTGAAGTTTGTCTCAAAATGTGCGAAACCGTTTGAGCAGATTGGCGTCTAAATTATAGGGAATCTTATCTTTTTTTGGAAGTGTCGATTTTTCTTTTATTCATTTCCGGCCTTACTAAAAAAAAGCAGTATAGAATGAACAACGGGTTGGCTGCGTTTATCTGCAACATGGTAGAGAAGCTATTTACATATAAACTCAACCCTCTAATCTCAGAGTACGAATTTTTTATGGAGTAGAGCATCTTAAGCGTTTGTTTAATAAAAGTGGCATGCCGTCGCCGGAGCAGTTCTTGGCCGCGAAATCCCTCGATACTCTTAATATGGGTAATTGTGGCTGCAGCTTTCTGCGATGCAGGTCTTTCTTGTTGAGTTTAACCGCCGGCGTTGTTAACGTTCGGGAAACGGCTAATTATATGTGAGCCAAGAGAGGAAGGTACGACATGAAGTTTAAGCTGTTAACCCTGGGAACCCGAGGGGATGTGCAGCCTTTTATTTCATTGGGACAGGCTCTGCAGAAGGCCGGCCATTCGGTCACGATCTGCACGGCGGACTCGTTCAAAGCCGGCGTTCTTCAGGCCGGCATTGAGTTTGCCTCGATTCGGGCGGATTTCCTCGCCTTGACCCAATCGGAAGAAGGAAAAAAGCTGATCAGCGGCAATCCGGTAGAAATTATGCGAAAGATGAAGTCGCTGATCTATCCTCTTATGAAAAACATGCTCACCGATTTGTGGACAGCTTCCCAAGGGGCGGAAGCCTTGATTTACCACATAGGAATCTTTAAGTTCTTTACAGCGTTAATACGATGAAAATATAGATTCCTATTGGCATAAAAAGCTTCCTCTAATACCGGGTTATTCGTCTTCGAAGAGGCAACGTTAGGAGCTTTTTTTATCATCCCAAGGCATTCGGCGGGTTCGACATTGCGGAGAAGCTAAACGTTCCGGTATTTACCGCTCATCCGGTTCCGCTTATCGCTCCCACCTCTCTGTTTACCAATCCGGTCTTCCCGTTTTCGCTCGGCCTGGGTTGGCTTAACCGGCGGAGCTATGTTTTCAACCGGTTTTTTATGAGTTCATTTATGAAAATTATCAATCCGTGGAGAGAGCAAGTTTTAGGACTGCCCGGAAGAAGCGTATGGAGCAATGATTTGAAGGTGAACGGGCGCGAGATTCCTGTTCTGTACGGCTGCAGCCCGACGGTCATCCCGTATGATCCGCGATGGAAGGGGCGCGTGAGCATGGCCGGGTTCTGGTTTCTGAACGAGGAGGAGACCTGGCAGCCGCCGGAAGGCCTGGCCGATTTCCTGCACCAAGGCCCGGCGCCGTTAGTGTTCAGCTTTAGCAGCATGCCGCTTAAGCAGCCGGCTTTGGCCGAGGAGATGATCGCTGAAGCTTTAAGAAGAACAGAACGGCGGGCGGTACTCATTACAGGCTGGAGCGGTATGAAGAACCGTGAAGTGAATGAACGGCTTCATGTCATTGACTCCGTTCTCCACTCGTGGCTTTTTCCCCGGTCGGCGGGAGTGATTCATCATGGCGGAGCGGGAACTACGGCTGAGGCTCTTCGTTCGGGTAAACCGATGCTCGTCTGTCCTTTTACAGGGGATCAGCCCTTCTGGGCCAAGCGTATGCGGGAAATGGGAGTATCCGTTCAACCGCTTAGAGAGAAAGAAATGACCGTCGAGGCGTTCACCCAACGGATTCGCGAGCTTACGGCTGATGAAGCGCTGTCCCATAAAGCGCAAGCTTTGGCCCAATCTATTCAACAAGAGAACGGTCCGGAGGAAACGGTCCGGTTTATTCATAAACAGCTGGAGCAATGGGGATAATGTGCTTCTCTCGCATCCCCCCTTGTAACTTGCCGGAAAACGGGGGCTCGCTGTGTGGCGGTGGCAGATAATTCGGGCAGACTAGGAAAATTCTCGATTAAAAGCAATAGTACATTTATTTTTTCAGGTTTGTGGGAATGGGTCCCAAATAAATGTAGAACTGTGATTATTCAGGTGGGTTTTGATTTGAGTGGATAAAATAGGATTATTTTGCATTTAATTTAAATATCAGGTTGCGGGGCTTCTCGCAAAGTAACCGTTTTGTGGGGGATTTCAAGGCTCCGATAGGAGCTTTGTATAACAAGCTTACCGCAAAACGCGCACCTATCCGGTGCGCGTCGCGGCGCTGTGTAGCGCGTTGGTCAGATTCCTATGCTTATCTTGGTTCGCACACGCTGCGCGCATGCCCTGCCTATTATCGTCCAGTAGGTTCAGGCTTACGGTCCCATGCAGCAGAAGACCTGACCAAGGGATCAATTTGTTCTACTCCTCCAGCTTTTTGTACTGGCTCGGATCTCCGGCCTTCAGCGGCTCCGAGGTAGTCACGTGGCCAAGCAGCGATTCCTCTTTCTCGCCTTCAATCAGAATCTGGGTGGAATCATAGCCGAACTGCTTCATAATCATCGTGATTTGCTCCAGCAGGAACATTTCGCCACCCGATCCGAGATTGGCGTTCTTAAGCTCCTTGGAGAAGCTCACCTGGGCGACTCCGTTCTCTTCCTTCACGTACTCCACCAGCACGCCGGGAGGAACGAGATTGCCCAATTTCTCGTTCTTCGGACCGCTGATCCACGATTCCAGAGCGGCCAAAGGCAGATTGGCTTCTTCCTCGGCTTCGATTTCCCGGTCAACCGCGAAGTTTTCCATCAAATCCTTATCCGAGAAATACAGAGTGACGGTCTTCTTGACGACTTTTTTATCTTCGTTATTGTCCTTTGGATTCGGCGCGATATTCGATTCGTTGTTCTCTCCAGGTTTAGCGGGCTGTTGGCTTGGCGGCGGTGCCGCATTATTAGGAGCCGGGGTATTTTTCCCCTGGGCGCACCCCGTTGTGATGACAGCCGCACAAGCGGCCACGAGCATTAGCTTCGTCCAATTCTTTTTCTTTATCATGAATGGTTCCCTCCTTTTGTAATGACAGCTTCAGTATAAGATGAGATTGTATCACGGGAATGGCGGTTAAGTAACAGTTTTGTTACGGAAGATCATCGCTATGCAGGTTCCTTGACCGGGACGCGACATTACTTGGATGTCTCCTCCATGCATGTCCACCATTTGCTTGACGATCGTCAGCCCCAAGCCGCTTCCTTCCTGGGCCCATATTCCCGCTTCCGGGGAGCGGTAGAAGGGCTCGAAGATTTTGGGCAGATCCTCCTCGGCAATCCCTATTCCCTGATCGCAAACACGGCATTCCGTCCTGGCGGCATCGACCCGCTTCAAGGCAACGGTTATTTCACTGTCGGCCAGCGAGTAGCGGAGCGCGTTGGATACGACGTTGTCCAACCCGCGGTAGAACAATTCCTCATCTACATTCAGCGCGGAGCCGTCCTCCCATTGAAAGGTCAACCGGATTGCCTTCTGGTCGGCGACGAATTGAAAATGCCCCCGAATATGCTCCTCCAGCTCCCGTCCTCCCAGCCGGACCCGGTTGAGCGGACGGTCCCACATCCGGTTGACATCCAGCATGCTCTCAACGATGTGCTTCATCTTGCCGATCTGCACCTCCAAGTCATGCAGGAACTCCCGGTGAGTTTCCTCCTCTTCGCGGACATGCGGCAGGTTCTCACATATGAGCTGCATAGTGGCCAGAGGAGTCTTGAGCTCATGGGAGGAGGAGCTCATGAACTGCTGCTGTCTCTGATCATAGCGGTTCAATTGGCTGACCATCTCGCCGATTTCCGCGCCCAGCTCTCCAATTTCATCCCGGTGTCCGTAAGTGGGCTGGAAGACCCTTTTTTGCGGAGTGATTTTTTTCATTTGTTCAATTAGAGAACGAATCGGTTTCGTAAACCATGAAGCCACCAAGTAGCAGATAAAAAAGAAGACGGTCAATGCTGCCAATATAATGCCGATAACTTGGATTCTGAAGGCCCGGATGTCTTCATACAGAAAATCGACGTTGTTCACCATTAGCAAATAACCGAGTTCCGGCCTGTCCGGCTCCATTTCCAACAAAGTGTACTGAACATATCCGTAGGACGATGTCGGAACGAACAAACCCGTGGGCAGGTTCGCCCCGTTCTTCAAAATTTCCAAGGTAAGCGGCGAATGCTCGGGAAGCTCCCGGAAGCTGTCGAACCAGACGGTCCGGTCGTTATGCAGCACGAACAACCGCATGTCCAACTGCCTACTGTAGAAGTCCAGATACCCTTCGGTGCGTTCGGGAAATCTCGGCAGAGTTCCCCGGAGCTTATCGACCACGGCGTATCCTTGTGAAATGACCAGCTGCTTCTGACCTTCCAGCATACGGGCTTCATAAGCTTTAATTATGAAAATGTAAAGAATCAGGCTGACGGCAACCATCAGCACGGAGAAGGTGATCCACAGCCGCGCATGCAGCTTCATCCTTCACCACCAAACCGGTAGCCCATGCCCCGCACGGCGTGCAAATATTTTTTGCCGGTCAGCTCGGTAATTTTCTTGCGCAGCCTGCTGACGTTGACATCAACGGTGCGATCGCTGAAGCCGGTTGTCATCCCCCAGATTTGCTCGAACAGCATCTCCCGGCTGTAGACATTCTCCGGGTGCCGCATCATGGATTCCAACAGCTTGTATTCATTGGCTGTCAGCGGGGTGCTCTTTCCTCTGTACCGAAGCAGAAGCCGGGCTTTATCCAATTGCAAGTCCTCGTATTCCACCGTATTGTCCGGGGAGGCGGCAGGCTGGGCCTGGTGACGGCGCAGCAGCGCATGAATTCGTGCGAGCAGCTCGCGCTGATGGAACGGCTTGGTGACGTAATCATCGGCTCCCACCTCCAGGCCGACGACCTTGTCCATAATCTCTTCCTTCGCCGTAATCATCATGATGGGCACATTGGATTGCTTCCGCACCGTCTTGCACAGCTCGAGCCCATCCATTCTGGGCAGAGTCCAATCGAGCAGCAGCAGATCATAACTGGCCTGCTGAAACATATCCAGACCGGTTTGCCCATCATAAGCGATATCAATTTGATAGCCTTCCTTCTCCAGAAAGAAGGCAATGTTTTTGGCCATCACTTTTTCATCTTCGACGAGCAGTATTCGGCTCATTCTATCAGCCCCCTTGATATACGGTCATTAAATACCAGTTTCGAATCCGTTTGAAAGGAAAGGCGGTCATCTCCGTTTGGAGCTCGCAATATAAGGTTACCACAAGTCTTGGCAAAGAGGAAAAGGCCAAATTCCCTCTCACGACCGGTAAATCATCGGTATTCGGATGAGAAGAGCATGGAGCGGGCCAAGCCTGTCGGGGCATAAAACCGGCAGCTATGCAGGAGGATAGGGGGACGTCCTGAACGGATGAACGGGCCATCCCGACAGAAATGTGAATAGATTGTGAATTAATGCACAAACTACTCTGAAATGTGAAAAAAATCACACACAAATTGTTAAATGTGTAGTAAAGTAAAGTCAAGGAGATAACCTCCCCCGCCAAACCATAAAACGAAAGAGCATCGCGAGGAATTTTGTGAAATAATTCACTAATCGAATCGCCACTCGATTACGGGAGGAATCTCAATATATAAAGAGGAGTTGAGAGGTTATGATTAAATGGTTGAGAGAAAACAGATATGCTGCAGTAGCTTTGCTCCTGCTGAGGGTATATGTCGGGTGGCAGTGGATGAGCGCCGGCTGGGGCAAAATCTTCGGCGATAAGCCATTCGATGCAGGCGGATACCTTCAGGGAGCCATAGCTAATCCCGTTGCTGACAAGGCTACTCAAGAACTGGTTTATCCGACATACATGGCCTTCATCGAGAAGTTCGCCTTGCCGAACGTGAAACTGTTTAACTTCATGATCCCCTGGGGCGAATTTCTGGTAGGATTGGGATTAATCCTCGGGGCATTAACGACAGCGGCCGCATTCTTCGGACTCTTGATGAACTTCATGTTCCTCTTCGCGGGAACGATATCGACTAACCCCTGGATGGTTCTCCTGGGAGGTCTGGTCTTCATAGCCGGGGCCAATGCCGGCAAGCTGGGAGCAGATTACTACCTTCTTCCGTATATGCGCAACTGGTTTAACAAATGGCGCAACAAAGGCCGGCCGGGTGATGCGGCGGAAGGGCAGAACAGAGAACCCGCACATGCTTAAGCTTACTTCGTAATCCATTCGGATTCATCTTATATTCCCCTAACCCTTCGCTTCCCTGCTTGATCGGGGAAGCGCCTTTTTTATTCGGCACACTTCCCTTCCCTGAGCCGACTCGGCGTAATCCCCTTTATTTGCTCCTAATCAAGCGTAAAATTACCCCTCTTCCAAAGCGGCACTGCTTTAATTATAATTCGCCTTAAACTACTAATCCTATGGGGGCATGGTAATTAT
The DNA here is from genome assembly GCF_007679495.1 of Paenibacillus sp. 32O-W. Taxonomy (GTDB): domain Bacteria; phylum Bacillota; class Bacilli; order Paenibacillales; family NBRC-103111; genus Paenibacillus_L; species Paenibacillus_L residui. The sequence continues at coordinate 12,168 of NZ_VEGP01000089.1, forward strand.
GGGTAGCGGAGATCGGATGGAATGGCTGGATCGCGGTTGGGTATTAGCCAAAGCAGAGGCTGCATTGGAAGCCCAGCCCAGATTTATTACGGATGCGCAAGCGCCGATGAGCGAAGGCGGGATCCACGATTATTATTCCAATGGGGATTACTGGTGGCCTAACCCGGATACCCCGGATGGGCTGCCTTATGTGCGCAGGGATGGCGAATCGAACCCGGGGAGCTTTAACGAACACCGGGAAATTATGCGCAGCCTGAGGACGAATGTTGCCCACTTGGCCGCCGGGTATGCCGTCAGCGGGAAAGAAGCTTATGCGGACAAAGCCGTGTCGCTCCTTAATTCGTTCTTTCTCGCCGAAGAAACGCGCATGAATCCCCACCTGCTCTATGCGCAGGCCATTCCCGGAATTTGTTCGGGAAGAGGCATCGGAATTATCGATACTTTGCATTTGATCGAGGTGCCCGTCGCTATAGAATGTCTCAGCGGCTCTTCTTATATGACCCCTGAGATTATGGCGGGCTTACAGGGCTGGTTCCGGGATTATTTGCGTTGGATGCTGACTCACCCTTATGGGATAGAGGAGCGGGATACAGACAATAATCACAGCGTTTGCTGGCATGTTCAGGCCGCGGTTTTTGCAAGATTTGTCGGAGAGGAAGAGGTGCTAAATTTCTGCAGGAGTCAGTACAAGAAGGTGCTGCTTCCCGATCAAATGGCGGCGGACGGCAGCTTCCCCCGCGAATTGCAGCGAACGAAGCTATACGGATATTCGATTTTTGTTCTCGACAATATGATTACGCTGTGCCATGTTCTGTCTACTCCGGAAGACTGTCTATGGGATTACGAACTGGAGGACGGGAGAGGAATCCGCAGAGGACTGGATTATTTGTATCCTTACTTGGCAGACAAAGCAAGCTGGCCCTATCCGCCCGATATAGAGCATGATCAAGGCTGGCCCGCGGCGGTCTCCGGACTGCTATTCGCGGGAGTGGCATTGGCGGAGCCGGCATACATTGAGCTGTGGCGTTCTTTAGACCCGGATCCCGTCGATCCGGAGGTCCGCAGAAATATGGCCATTCGTCAACCTTTGCTCTGGCTTTAAACGTTCGGGCTGCCATTGCCGACATCGGCATTCCCGGCCATTTCATTGATGATAAAATCATTCGACAGCATGAGATAACATCAATGGTCGGAGCCATCCTGGACAATTCGGTACGAAATCGCTATACGGAGGAAATGGTTCCGGCGATTCATTACGCCCTGCATTCAGACGGGGGGAGGTCACTCGGCAAGGAGAGACCGGGCAGATTTTGGGTGAACGGATTTTGCAAGAATGTCACTCGTTCTGATTAAGACGACGGTACTGCTCGGGGGTGAGCCCCACTGACTTGAAGAACGCCCGGTAAAACTGGCTTGTGCACGAAAAGCCGAGGCTTGCGCTGATATGAGTCACCGTAGCGGACGTTTGCCTAAGCCGCTTTTTGGCTTCTTCCACCCTCAACTGCAAAATATATTGGTAAGGCGTTATTCCGGCGGACTGTTTGAAGGTACGGATGAAATGAAACCGGCTCTGCAAAGCGATGGAAGCCAATGTATCGATAGCTATCGGATTCGTATAATGCTCTTGGATGTATTCGAAGACTCCGGCCAGATGCGGATCGGCAGACCGTCGGGGGGAAGCCCCTGCCGGGGAGGGCGAATTCGCTTTGAAGGTTCTCCACAGGTAATGAAGCACTTCCGCCTCTGTCGCTGCCGGATTCCGACCGTCGACCATACATAGGGCCGTGGTCCAGGAGCGGAAGCGGTCCGCCACTTCCCCGGGATCGAGCTGCTGCTCGGGAGAGATTTCCGTAATCTTGCCGTCGCAACGGCTGGCTAGCAAGTCCTCGCGGATTTTGATAATGATGACCCCGTCTTTGGCCCCAATATGGAAATGGTGTTCGTCCATCGGACGTTGGAGAAGGCTCGCACCCGGCTGCAGCCGATAGGTTTGATTATACTGCGTCAGAACACAGGTGCCGCGAATCGGGACCGTTATTTGATACCAGCCCTCATGGGTATGGGGCGTATTGACGAATTCCTCATCGTATCGGATCAATTCCAGACGCTCCGTCGTGATTTCCATCTTCATCTTTACTCACCTTCTAACATTATAGCAAATGTTGCCCGGGGGAATTAGCAATTTTCACGTCGACAACATTCCGCAGCTTTTTTAAGATGGTTTATAATAAAAAAAGCTCCTAACGGAACCTCTTCGAAGATGAATAACCCGGTTTTAAAGGTAGCTTTTTATGCCAATTAGAAAGTTGTTCCATTTAGATGCTTTAATGAACTAAACTTTCTAATGTGGTAAAAAAAGCTCCTAACGGAGCCTCTTCGAAGATGAATAACCCGGTATTAGAGGAAGCTTTTTATGCCAATTAGAAAGTTGTTCCATTTTAATGCTTTAATGAACTTAAACTTTCTAATGTGGTAAAAAACATGACGGCTTGCCGCCAAGAGGACGGCTGCCGGATATTATGTCTGAAATGAGGCTGCAGCGAGTGGAAAATGTAATCGATATGCAAGGAGTTTATTGGAAGAAAGGAAACCGCATGCTGCTGAACAACGTCAGCTGGACGGTCCGGCCCAAGGAGCATTGGGCTATGCTCGGCTTGAACGGTTCTGGGAAAACGACGATACTAAATATGATTAACGGCTATATTTGGCCGACCCAAGGAACGGTGGCGGTGTTAGGCCGCCGCTTCGGGACCGTGGATTTGCGCGAGCTTCGCCAATCGATCGGCTGGGTCAGCTCCTCCCTGCAGGAGAGGCTGTACAGAAGCGACAAGGCGCAGCATGTGGTCATCAGCGGGAAGTATGCAACAATCGGCCTGTATCAACGCCTGTCGGACGAAGAACTGGGGCGCGCGGAGGAATTGATGCAGGCTCTGGGATGTTATCATCTGTGGGACCGGGAATTCATGACTTGCTCCCAGGGCGAGAAGCAGAAGGTGCTGATTGCACGGGCGCTGATGGCCGATCCGAAAATATTGATTCTGGACGAGCCGTGCAACGGGTTGGATTTGTTTTCGCGGGAGAAGCTGCTGGACAGCATTCAGGAGCTGTCACAGAAGGAAGATACTCCTACTCTCATTTATGTCACTCATCATACGGAAGAAATTGTGCCGGCGTTTAATCACGCCCTGCTGCTCAGACGGGGGGAGGTCATTCAGCAAGGAGAGACCGGGCAGATTCTGAATGAGCGGACTTTGAGCGAATTTTTCGAAACACCGGTGACGGTGGAGAACCATCGACAGCGGGTATATCTCCGGGTGGCTGAAATGGGCGGGGAGTAGCGTCATTTGCCCCGCTTTGCAGCGCTGATGGATTTGGCTGCGCGTTTCCCGTTTCGATATTCCCGAAAAGCAGGGGATTGTTTAATTCTTGCCAAACATGATACAATTTAATAGATTAATAGTCATATTGAAGCGGAACCGTTTCCGCTCTTATTTTTTATAATATACCGGTCAGGAGGATTTGCCAGCATGACACAGAAATCGAAGATGCGAAGCGATATGATCAAGAAGGGCTTCGACCGCGCTCCGCACCGCAGCTTGCTGCGTGCCGCAGGAGTCAAGGAGGAAGACTTCGACAAGCCGTTTATCGCAGTATGTAACTCATACGTGGATATTATTCCCGGACACGTTCATCTCCAGGAATTTGGTAAAATCGTCAAGGAAGCTATCCGCGAAGCGGGCGGTGTTCCGTTCGAATTCAATACGATCGGTGTAGACGACGGAATTGCCATGGGCCATATCGGAATGCGCTATTCGCTTCCGAGCCGTGAAATCATTGCCGACTCGCTGGAAACCGTGGTGGCGGCTCACTGGTTTGACGGGATGGTTTGTATCCCCAACTGTGACAAGATTACTCCTGGAATGATGATGGGAGCTCTGCGCGTCAATATTCCAACCGTGTTCGTCAGCGGCGGACCGATGAAGGCCGGGAAGGACAAGAACGGCCGCTCCATTTCGCTATCCTCCGTATTTGAGGGCGTTGGAGCTTACCAAGCGGGTAAAATCGATGAGAAAGGCTTGGAAGAGCTGGAGCAGTATGGCTGTCCGACCTGCGGTTCCTGTTCGGGAATGTTCACCGCCAATTCGATGAACTGCCTCGCAGAAGGTTTGGGACTGGCGCTTCCGGGCAACGGAACAATCCTGGCCGTGGACGAAGCGCGCAAGGAATTTGTCAAGCGCTCGGCCAAGCAGTTGATGGAGCTCATCGAGAAGGACATCAAGCCGCGTGATATTGTTACGCTGGAAGCTATTGATAACGCCTTTGCCCTGGATATGGCGATGGGTGGTTCTACGAATACGGTGCTTCATACATTGGCGCTTGCTCATGAAGCAGGCTTTGAATATCCGATCGAACGGATCAATGAAGTGGCCAAGCGGGTGCCTCACCTGGCCAAGATTGCCCCGGCGTCGGATTATCATATCGAGGATGTACACAATGCCGGTGGAGTCAGCGCGATTATCCATGAGCTGCTGAAGAAGCCGGGAGTGCTGAACGGCGAATGCATTACCGTGACGGCCAAGACATTGGCGGAGAATGTGGCCGGATGTGAAATTTTGGATACCGATGTTATCCGTCCGCTGGATAACCCGCACAGTGAGCAGGGGGGATTGGCCGTTCTGTTCGGCAATCTGGCTCCCAATGGCAGCATCATTAAGGTCGGAGCGGTAGATCCGGAGGTGGGTGGACGTCATGTCGGACCTGCGATCTGCTTCGATTCCCAGGAAGAGGCTCTGCACGGCATTGCTAACGGCAAGGTCAAGGAAGGCCATGTTGTAGTCATTCGTTACGAAGGTCCGAAGGGAGGACCGGGAATGCCCGAGATGCTCGCTCCGACTTCGCAAATCGTGGGAATGGGACTGGGCGCCAAGGTCGGTCTGATAACGGACGGCCGCTTCTCTGGAGCTTCCCGCGGGATCAGTATCGGGCATATTTCCCCTGAAGCTGCCGAAGGCGGGCCGATCGCATTCGTCGAAGACGGGGATATTATCGAGCTGGATCTGATCAACCGCAAGATCGAGCTGAAGATCAGCGATGAAGAGATGGAACGCCGTAAAGCGAATTGGAAAGGGTTTGAGCCTAAGGTGAAGACCGGATATTTGGCGAGATATTCCAAGCTCGTGACTTCGGCCAGCACCGGCGGTGTTATGAAAATTTAACTAATATAAACGGACGCCTTTCTTATTGGAGGCGTCCGTTTCTTAATTTTTACCACATAGGGATCTTTAAAGTGTTAGTCTGTATAGAACAAAGATTCCTATTGGCATAAAAAGCTACCTCTAATACCGGGTTATTCTTC
>NZ_VEGP01000008.1 GCF_007679495.1 Paenibacillus sp. 32O-W
TAGACGAAACGAACACAACCGAAGGTTTTGGCAAGGAGTTTCTCTTGTTCTTGCGTGGGATACAGACGGAACTTATATGCTTTGTTTGCCATATCGAATCACCTCACTTTACACCTTGATTTTCTATATATTTTTTTATCACTTCAATGGGAGCATCACCTGTTGTAAGCAAACAAAAACTCCTTGACCAAAAATTCTCTTTCCACAGTTTCTTTTTCACCTGTGGAAAATGCTTTTTGATAAGTCGTGAACTTGCACTTTTATAGGCATTGATGAACTTTGACATTTCAGTATTCGGATGTGCTTTGAACAAAATATGCACATGGTCAATATCGTGATTCCATTCGACTAAGGAAATATTGTAACGTTCGCCCAATCGAACAAACATATTTTTTGCATAGTCAGATATGGTATCATCCATCACTTTTCTGCGATATTTTATGACCAGAACAAGATGAAAATACAATAGGAATACTGAATGATTATTATTGTCTAATTTCATTTACATAACAGCCTTTCTTTCATCTAAGACTGATTATATCATGGTACAAAAAAAGAGACAACTTTAGGCTACGCCTAACCTGTAATTCATCTCCCACTTTCACTGGTGCTAAAAGCACCTTCACGTTTAGAAGTGGGAGACTTCTTTCGGAGGAAGGTTAAAATATAGTACCTGATAGATTCCCGGAACGCAACGAGCCGAATAGGGAGAAAACCCTCTGGTAAAGGAGAATAATCGGACCGAAAGCTGTTTTTTAGACAAATTTCGCAAAAAAAATAGCGCGGCAAAAGCGGCGCGTGGGCGGCATTCGTTTTCGTGCCGCTTATCCTTATTGGGGATGTGGATTCGTAGCTTCGTACCATGCTACCGGCTGTTCATCGCTTTAACGACGTCTACGTTCCTTCCGCGCAGCGTGTCCACAATCAATTCGATAAATTCCTTGGACGTGTTGGCTGCCACAGCCTGCCGGTAAATATTCAGCAATTCTTTGCTGTCCAGCGTTTCCAAAGCCGATGGCCTTGGAGAACGATTATAGTGATTCCTGATGACCTCCACCCAATCATATGACTTAACGGCATGGAAATGATTCGTTATATTTTTCCAAGATGCTTGTATCGTTTTCTTGGAGGCTTCGGCAACATCGGTCATGATGTCTTCCTCCCCGACGTTCCCTGCGGTCTCTCTCTCGTTATCCGGCGTCTGAACATACTTTCCACCAGACACTTAACCCCTCTCCCTTCGGGAAATTTCTTTCTGGTATCTTTTACTTAGTCCTAGCATAACATGAGCCCATCGTCCCGTCTTTACCGTTTCGCGCTCCAAAAAAACCTTTACATATTGTGGAAAATATGCAATAATATTTCCTTTGCTTTCGAAAAAAATCAAACAGCGCCAATGAGAAAAACTCGTATCGGAGTATTTCATGGATGAGCGACCGCGTTTAAAGGATGTTTTTATCGCCAAATAGAATTTGAAGTTATTCAGGACGCATAACTTATAAATTCTATTATGGTAAAAAAAGCTCCTAACGGAGCCTCTTCGAAGACGAATAACCCGGTTTTAAAGGAGACCTGAGGGAAAACCAACATCGCATCCGGGTCGGTAAAGACATCGCAAAGACGAGCAAAAATACATTAAAATCGTGCCCTTTTCCAAAAAGAAGGCGAAAGACGCTCAAATGTGCAGGTCTTTTTCAAAAAATGGGGCCATTTCGCAAAAAATCGCTCCAAAGACCTGCATTATCGCTTTAGAATCAGGTATGTGGCGACTTTTCTCCAAAAAGACGTGCATTATCGCTTTAGAATAGGGGGAAAATTCCGGTGCTAGCGGTGCTGAAAAATCGCAAACTGGATTTTGGGGCAGCCCCTTGATTGAAAGAAGAGCTATCCGCCAAAACGTTCGGTTTTAAATAAGGAACTAAATAAGCTCTCGAAACTTATACTTTCTTTTATTTTTAAAAAAGAGCCCGACCTGTTTCAGGTCGAGCTCTTCTTGTTTTCCTCCATATATCTTTTGATCCGCTTTTCATTCGATTCGGAAACGGTTGCGAAGGTACCGGCTCCCTCGAAGCTGACGATCTTTCGCTCGGAATCGTAACCGGACACATTCTTGAGATTAACGACGTTGGAGCGATCCAATCTCTCAAAACCGCTCGAATGATAGGCGGCATAAAGATCGGAGAGAGTGGTGGGGACGACAAATTCGCCTTCTTTAGTATGGACGTATATTGTATTTTTATGATTGGAGAAATACAATATTTCTTCCTCCTGGATTTCACAAGAAGAACCGTCATTTTTCAGAACACGCATGTACTCCCCACCTTACTATCCTTTACTGCTTTTTCATAAGCTCTTTAGGCGCTTGCGGGCTGTGAAACATCGGTTTAAGGATTGCTGCAAACACGACTGCGCAAGAAGCCAGGACGGAAGACGCGCACCGGGCTGCCATTTGTCTCATAGCGTTCCCCCCTTTCTCCATGGTATAACTGTTAAGGACTGGACCAGAAAGGCCAATCCAATAACATGCGAGCCAATAATGAAGTTGGAGCCGACCAAACCTATGGAAATCCATTTTAATAAAGGGTACATCTTGGCGGGAATAGCGACGTTAGCATCCGGACGCGGGGCAAAAGTGATCATAACGGTCAGATTCGTGAGATTAATCAGGAAGAGCAGCGTTTCCGGATAGACGGGCACATGCGGAATTCCGGCACACAGCAGCACCGAGACGATATTGCAAGCCCACACCGACTTGAAGTGGGTGCCGCCCGACGCCATTCTTAGACTGCCTAAACCGATCAGGACCAGCAGTGTAGATGCCAACTCGCCGGTAGACCATCCGATTAACAACGAAGTTGCGACAATCAATCCGGTATTAAGCAGAATGCCTAACGAATACTGCATGACCTCAATGGAGTGAGTGCGGTCCGGATCGGCCTTCTTGATCGCCACGGCAATTCTATATGCTAAAGTGTTCATCTTCGCCTCTATCCTTTTTATAAGAAACGTATAAGTACCCATATAGAATGACTGCATTGGCAGTTGGCACTAGAAAAAACAAACCCGATAGGTAGTTGGCAAAATACATCGTCAGCAGAACGATCACGACGGAAGGAATGTTCAATATTAACAAAACCTTTTCCCATGTCTTAACCGCTATTTTCCCGCTGGGCTTGTCCGGCACGAAATCGAAGCCTTTGCGCTTCACCGATAGGATATAACCCGCTCCGATAGCCGTGGCCGCAGAAAGCGCCTGCAAAATAAACGTGCTTATGCTTAAAATATAAGGAATAGTACCGCTATCAAACAGTCCGGCGCTATCCATAATGAAATAATAGAGTGTTTGAATCAGCATGTAAGCCTGATACGCCATTCCCGTCAAAATAACAGCATAAAAAACATGAATTTTAAAGAGCAGCCATATAAAAGAAAACATGAGAAGAACTTGCACGACAACATCCGCTTGCGGCAACTCATAAACTGTTCTTAATACGTAAGAAATGAACGACATAATGATACTCGCGAAGATCATTTCTTTAGGGAATAAATCAATTTTAAACAGTTTAAAAATCAGATAAAACATGGCATAAGTTTCCAGCATGGAGAAACCGATATACAGCCATAAGTCCATCAACCTGAAACACTCCCGCTGCCGACAAAGTTCGACTTTTTTCTATATCCAATATACTAGATGGAAGATGTTTCTACAATAGCCTTTCCCGTTCTTTCAGTGTAAAACCGCCTTTTTCTGCCTCTTTTCCGACATTTCGGTTAGTAGTATAATCCTATTATGCTATGGAGTGACGATTTTCCTATAAAAACCGTCTATGGAATGGATAGAAAGCGGGTAAAAAGATGACTTTGGATGAAGTTATGGATCAGCTCAAGCTTCTCGGAACCGAGCAAACCAAGAAGACATTCTCCCGGCATGGGGCGAAGGAACCTCTCTTCGGCGTTAAAATAGGGGATTTAAAGCCGTTGGTCAAGCAGGTCAAGAAAGATCAGGCTCTGGCCTTGGCCCTATACGATACTGGAAATCATGATGCTATGTATCTCGCAGGGCTTTCCGTCGATCCGAAAGCCATGACCCGGGAACAGCTGCAAAATTGGGTAGAGCGAGCATACTGGCATATGCTTGCCGAATGCACGGTGGCCAACGTAGCTGCCGAGAGCCATTATGCGCTGGATCTGGCCAGGGAATGGATGGCGTCAACGGAGGAAACCGTCGCCTCCTGCGGCTGGAGCACCTATACGTCTTACTTGTCCGTTACTCCTGACGAACAGCTTGATTTCGCTGAAATCCGCCGTCTATTAAAGCAGGTGGAGAAGACGATTCATCAGGAAAGGAACCGTGTCCGATATACGATGAACAACTTTGTCATTGCCGTCGGAAGCTTTGTGGCGGGGCTTCATGAAGAGGCTCTGGAGGTCTCCGGGAACATAGGGAAGGTTCATGTCGATGTCGGACAGACCGCGTGTAAAGTGCCTTTGGCTGCGGATTATATCGAAAAGGTGAAAGCCAAGGGAAGGATCGGAGTCAAGAAAAAAACCTGTATCTGTTAAACGGGACTTTGCTCAAAGGAAGGCCAGCCAACCTTAAACGGTCGGCCGGCCTTTATCAAATTGCTCGATCATCCGGTTGCCGGCCAGGGTGACTGTTCTGCGAGCATGTCATCCCCAGCCGAGGCATCGGCAAGATCCTCCAAATCTTATTTTACATAAGATTGCAGCGGCCGTTACTCCACCGCCAATTTTCCTCTGTTAATCAGTTCGAGCTGCTCCTCCGAATAGCGGCCGATTTTATTTTTGGCCTGCACTCCGCTTAAGGTAATATCATAATTCTTCTTGATATATTGATGAAGCTTCTCCATGTCCTTCTCCGAAAGCTCTGCCAGTTCGCTCTTGCCGTCGATCTGGCCGAGAATAATCCCGATCACTTCCCCGGCCAGCGAAGTATTCGGCTGGATTCGGGCGCTTCCATAAGCTACTGCGGATGCCCCGACATTCTTCCCGGCCGTGAGCACGTTGGAATAGCCTTTTAACTGGAATGCCCGCAGCGGCATCCCATATTTATCGGGCTTGCCCGTGCTTGTCCCCCATGGATTCGCCTGGTTGCCCTGAAGATCAATCGGATAGCCCGCTATGCTTACGTTATCCCAAAACATGGCTCCGCCCAACAGATCCGTCGCCTGCAGAACATATTCCGTTTCGTAGCGGGTCGAATCACGAATATAGAGGTAATCGGGATAGCCATTGACCTCGGCCTTCTCCCATCCCGGCAGCTGCTGCCGCAGGTGCTTGACCACCCGGTCCGTTTCGGTCTTCCCGGCTTCCAGCGCCTCCTGAATCCGCCGATCATCGGACGGGTCTACATTGAAAACAAGAAGGGCGTTAATCAGCGCTTCCCCATCCCGCTGATTAATGATGTTTAATCCGCGCAGGAACACATCCTTCTGGCTGGATGAATAGCTTTTCCCAATATTTCCGAATCCGTAAGCAAACGTCCCGGTGAGATAGGTGTTCGAACCGTAGATTTCTTCCTTCTTATCCTGGCTCAGACTATTTATTTCTCCGGCAAACTTCTCCCAATCCACCTGGCGGAATTTCATCATGATGGATGCGGCCATATAATCCGTCGCTTCCCCGCCGAACACCGTCTCGATTCCTGGAATCCGCGTCGTCTCCAATCGGCTGGACAGGGCGCCGAAATCCGTATTCTCCACCCAATACTTGGCAGACACCGTCCTCTCTTCCCCGCCTGCAGTCCGGTAGGTGAGCGATTTGATTGTTTGCTTGGAATGGGCATCCGGCTCGCTATCGATTTTCACAATCTGGATTCCCGATTCGATCGGTATCCCTTCGGCAATCGATTGGAAATAGTCCACGAACTCTTCTTTCTTGCGGATTTCCCCTTGTTTATAACGATCAAAGAGCTCCTTGACGCGCCCTTGCAGCAGCGATTGGCCGGCATCATCGAAGGGCTCGTCCAAATACAGCATCTCTCCCTGAATCAGCTGTCCGCCCGGCTGCTTCCGCGGATCGAGAACCATCACGTTAAGCCCTTCATCCGCAGCCGCCCGGGCCAGATACATCCCTTCTATTTCGGAACCGATCAGCACGATATCCGGGTCCGAGCCCCGGTCTTTGCCCCCAGGCTTCTTCTCTCCTTCACAACCGGCAACAAGCAGTACGACAAGCGACAACAGCCACACGACACGTTTCACTCCAAATCCCCTCTCCCTGTTCACTCTCTCTTGGTACAACTATGCAAAAGGATAGCAAATCCGGCGCCTGATTTCCAGCGAACGATCCGGCCTGGGCGAGCGGTCTCCCTCCCCGCCGTTTTCAACAGGGACCGCAATCCGGTTCCATTCGTTGTGCAAGCATATTCGAAGAATATTTTTTTCCACTTGAACAAGAACGTATATTCGCCATATAATAATCATAAAATAGAAACATATGTTCTGTAAAAGGGGAGAGTTTGTTATGGCCATTAACCCACCTGCGGGTCATTGTGACTTTTATCTCCTGACTTCTGTCCTAAGGAGGGTCCCTCGATGAATAAGGCGACTCTGGAGACAGAAGAAGAGCTTCAATTAATCAAAGAATACACCCTGCTGCCCATCCTTCTGGACGTACTGGAAAGGGACGTTGCCGTGCTGGAGAAGGCCCGGCTCAAGATGTCCCCTGTCTATGTCAGAAAGTTAAAGCAGGCCCAGGATCAGATATCGATCCATCTTGCGCACATCCGCAAGGCATTGCGCCGCCGGGGAATCAAAGTTTACGAGCTGCAGCGCACCCGCTTGGGAATCGAAGCCCATTACCTATGCAAAGGGTACAATCATACTTTTTCCATGCTTTGGAGCCTGGTGAAAGCCGAGCTGTACAAGGAGTTAAGCAGCCTTTTGGAGAGGAAACAAGGATAAACGGCTATCGCCGTCCTTTGGACAGGCGCGTTTACCGATGAAATATAAGAACAGGAGTATAAAGGGGGAATGAGACCGCGTTTTAAAGGAGGCTTTACCCACACTAGAAAGTACTTCGCTAAGCTATGGAAGTGATATCCTTATGCAACTGCTGTTTAGCCAGGCTTCGTGCAGAAGCTTGTGTTCTACTACCAGGTACAGACATCAAGAGATAAGGAGTATCCTATGAACAAACAAAACCGAGTCGTTATGTTGGCAGACTGTCAATCCTTCTACGCCAGCGTGGAGAAAGCGGCGCATCCCGAATACAAAGACCGGCCTGTCGTTGTGGCGGGGGACCCGGCACGCAGGTCCGGAATCATTCTGGCCGCGTGTCCGCTTGCCAAGCGGTACGGCGTCACTACGGCCGAACGGCTGGGAGAAGCCATCGGGAAGTGCCCCGATCTGGTGGTCATTCGCCCGCGAATGCAGGAATACATTGATACGTCGCTGATGATTACAAGGATTTATGAAGAGTTTACGGATCTGGTCGAGGTTTTTAGCATTGACGAGCAATTTCTCGACGTTACGGCGAGCCTCCCTCTCTTCGGAGACCCCGAGACCATCGCCAGGTCCATCCAACAGAAGGTTCTGAAGCAAACCGGAGTATGGGTCAGGATAGGAATCAGCTCCAATAAAATACTGGCCAAAATCGCCACCGATATCTGGGCGAAAAAAAATGAAAGTGGCATCTTCACTCTGCCTCGGGACCGCATTGAAGACAAGCTGTGGCCTCAGCCGGTTCACCAAATGTTCGGGGTCGGTTCGCGGATGACCGCTCACTTCGCCCGGCTCGGCATCCGGACTATCGGCCAGATTGCGCAGACCCCGCTGCCCAGGCTCCAGCAGATGTTCCGGGTCCGTTTCGGCAAGCAGTCGGATATCCATGCCGAGGTCTTGTGGCGAACCGCCAATGGGCTGGATGAGAGTCCGGTAACCCCGGGAACCTTCAACGCCGCTCCCAAGTCCGTAGGCCACATGATGACCTTGCCCAGAGACTACACGGATTCCTGGGAAGTGGATACCATCTTGCTGGAGTTGGCGGAGGAGGTGTGCCGCGACTGCCGCCGCAAGGGATACATGGGCTCCGTCGTCACGGTTAGCTGCATGTGCAGCCCTTACGAATCCCCGACCGGATTTTCCCGCCAGATGAAGATGCCGGACCCTACCAACCACACCAATACTGTATTTGAAATCGCCAAAAAGATTTTTTATAAATTTTGGAACACGATGCCGGTTCGCCGGGTCGGAGTCACCTTAAGCCAACTGACGGATGATCAGTCTTATCAGCTCACCTTTTTCGAGGACCAGGTCAAAAATAGAGCCTTAGAGTTAGCAACCGATCGCATTAAGGACCGGTACGGCAGTTCTGCCATCGTGAGAGCCTCCTCCCTGACAACGGCCGGGCAGGCGGCGGAGAGATCACTGAAAATCGGGGGCCATTATAAATGAGCAAGAAGCTGCAAGGAAACGGGTTGTTTGAATCCTCAAGAATGATGCTCCCGGAGCACAAGGAAGCCTACCTGCGGCAGCGGCAAGACTTAAGCAAAAAGACACGCCCCCAATTGGATGAGCAGGAAGTCGAACGAATTTCGATGATCCTCGCCGAATCCATGCAGCTCCGGAAAGAAGTGATACTGGTATTGTTCGGGGAATTGGATAGGCGGGAATTGTCAGGGAAAGTCACACGAATGGACCAACAGCAGAAAAGAGTGCAATTCACTCACGGGGATGATTCTGTGTGGGTCCAAGTAGCGGATATTGTAGATGTAATCTGTTAGTTTTCGTATTGACCATTCCCAAACAACAAATCCTCGAATTTGCGGTGGATTCCGATGGTGCCCTGAGCATCGTAGTTGGATAAAATCACCAATGTATAACCGCTAAGCATATACATGTTCAAAAGCGCGCTAACACCGGGAAATCCGCCGTTATGACCGACGATCCGCTCTCCGTGCTTCCGGATATCCATAAAGCCATACCCATAGTGCTTCTGCATATCCGGTCCGTAAGACTGAAATTTGTCTGTTATGGCCAGAGCGGTCCATTCCGGGCTCAGCAGCTTATTCCCGCGAAGGGCGATGTCGAACCGCAGCAAATCCTCCACAGTGGAATATCCCCCTCCGGCCGGGCCTCCCTTAACGGCATGGAGGAACCAGTTATTGCGCCGAGGCTCCCCCTCCTTCGTTCCTTCGCGAGTATAACCCGCAGCCAGATTGGGGACATCGTACTCCAGATCATAACAATCTGTATCGGGCATATTGGCCGGTCCATAAACGTTTTCTTTGACAAATGTAAAGTAATCCTTCCCTGAAACCGACTCAATGATGGCACCCAGAATGATATACCCTGAATTACTATAAAACCATTGGGTGCCCGGTTCGAACAACAGAGGATCTTCGATAAAAAGCGGAAGGTAATCCTCCACGGTTTTGAGTTTCGTGAAGCTGGCCTCATATTCATCATTCCAGTAAAGTCCGGTTCCCGACGTATGCGTCAGCAGATGGTGGATCGTAATTTTGTTAGCCGGCTCCGGCGGAAAATGAGGCAAATATTTTCCAATCAAATCATGGACATGCAGCAGGCCGTCTTCAGCCAGCCTCAGGATGGCAACGGCAGTAAACATCTTGTTCACCGAGCCGAGATTAAATTTGGTATCCGTTCGGTTGGGAATGCCGTATCCCTTGTTCGCCAGGCCGAAAGCATTTTTGTAAACCGGTTCTCCATGCTTTGCCACCAATACCGCCCCCGAGAATTGATCCTCGGCAACCAGGCTTTCAATATGAGCATTAAATTTGGCCAGGTCCATATCCGTTAATGTCATGGTCATCCATTGTTCCTCCCCTATGAGTTTGTCCGACAACGGTTCCCGGATTTACCTGCACATTCGCATGTCTTTGGCTCATTTTAATCAAAATCCCTGCAAAGACCTGCACAATCGCCGGTTCTTGCCGCTCTTTAACGAGGGGTTGGCTTTCTGTGATGCTTTATCGTTGGACAGGTAAATTATTACATTTTTCATTTTATCAAAAATTGCTTCCGCTGAAAACAAATGGTTTTCCTTTTTAAATGCTTTTTTACGACGGGCTGCTCCCATAAACAGAAGGCGGAGTTTCCTCTGCATCGGAAACTCCGCACTTGTATATTTCATCCTGCTTCTATAGTCAGGAGGTCACCTTCAATTGCATGTATCGGGCAAATTCCACCGCGGGTAGCGGCTTGCCGATCAAATATCCTTGAACCTCGTCACAATGATGCCTGGTTAGAAACTTAAGCTGCTCCTCCTCCTCTACGCCTTCCGCAATCACCCGCAAATTCAAGGCATGTGCCATATAGATGATCGCCTTGATGATCGCCGCATTATTCTCTTCTCCCAGTGACTGGATGAAGGATTGATCAATTTTCAGCGTATCAATCGGGAAACGGCGCAAATACCCTAATGAGGAGTAGCCTGTCCCGAAATCGTCAATGGAAATCGATATACCGAGCTGCTTGAGCTCCTTGAGCACATCCAGGGAATGCTTCGTATTCCGCAGCATAATGTTTTCCGTAATTTCCAGCTCCAAATACTTCGGCTCAAGCCCGGTTTCCTCCAGAATTTCCTTCACTTTTCGGGCAAAACCGGCTTGCTGGAAATGGATTGCGGAAATGTTCACCGCCACACGCATCGGCGGAAATCCCGCTTCCTGCCATTGCTTGTTCTGGCGACAGGCTGCCCTCAATGTCCAATAGCCCAGAATGGAGATTAGTCCCCGCTCCTCCGCCAAAGGAATAAACTGGCTGGGAGGAATGGAGCCGAGCTCGGGATCGGTCCAGCGTACAAGAGCCTCCATGCTGTAGATATTCTCCTGCAGCATGTCCATCTTCGGCTGATAATGGAGCTCCAGGCCTTCGGACTCGATAGCTTTGCGCAGCTTCGTTTCCATCAGCAGCAGGGATGCGTAGTCCTTATTCATGGCAGTCTGGTAAACGGTCACCATGCTTTCGCCATACTCCTTCGCCCGGTACATAGCAACGTCCGCATGCCGCACCAGTGAGTCCATATCATCGCCATGATCCGGATAGAAACTGACGCCGAGGCTGACCGTCACGAAAAATTCGTGGCCCTGAATAATAAAACTCCCTTCAAACAGCCTCAAAATATCGGCGCTCTTCTGTAGCGCCTCATCATTATTGTGCACCGGAAGCAAAATAGTGAACTCATCCCCGCCCCAACGAAACAGCCGCGAACGGACAAAAGACAGCGTCTCCAGCCGCTCTGCGACTTCGATTAACAGCATGTCTCCTACGGTATGCCCCAAGCTGTCGTTCAAGGTTTTGAACCGGTCTATATCCAAAAACAAGAGAGCCAATTTCTGGTCCTGTTCTTTAGCCTTATCGATCTCCTCGGTCAGACGCTCCTGAAACATTCTTCGGTTAGGCAGATTAGTAAGCGAATCATGATACGCCATATGCCGGATCGTCTCTTGAGCATGCTTCAATTCACTTATTTCGTTTCGGATAGCGATAAACTGATAGGGAATGCCTTTGTCATCAAGCAGAGGAACAATTGTTGTCTTTACCCAGTACAGGCTGCCATCCTTGGCCCGGTTGCAAATTTCTCCATGCCATACCCGACCGCTGCGGATCGTCCTCCACAGCTTAGTGAAGAACTCCTTGGGGTGATACCCCGAATTAACTATCCGATGGTCTTGTCCAAGCAGTTCCTCTTTAGAGTACTTGGAAATCAGGCAAAATTGATCGTTCACCGAAATAATTTTGCCCTTCCGGTCGGTCACCGCCAGAATAGACGATTGATCCAGAGCATATTTAATATCCTGCAGCTCTTTGACCGTTCTTTTTAATTCAAATTGATAGTCCTTCTGATTCTCTTGACTGTTCATGAGTTCCTCCCCCCTAACCTGCTTCAGGGAACGGGCATTCCCTTCATCTCCCTTTATATACGCAGCAAAGCTTTAATTGGTTTCGATGCAAAAAAATAATATACCCCCTTTTTTCTTATAGATTTTAAAGGATATTACGAAGACTTTATACTTTCTCCATGAATCTGTTGATTTGTTATATAAAAAAAGTGATAATAAACACGTAAGGCAAAATCAGAGATTACCAGTTAACCGCTGGTTCTCTTATAGCTAATACTACTTACCATTTTTTAAAAAGAGGAGGTTATTACATTGGCTTTCGTTATCACCTCTCCATGTATCGGAGAAAAAGCCGCAGACTGCGTGACATCCTGTCCGGTAGACTGCATTCATGAAGGCGAAGATCAATACTACATTGATCCGGATACCTGTATCGAATGCGGTGCTTGTGAAGCCGTTTGCCCAGTAGCCGCTATTTTCCATGAAGATGATGTACCGGATGACGAGAAGGAATTCATCGAGAAAAACCGACTATTTTTTCAAAATAATTAATAGTATCGTACACATAAACAAACTGCACAGATTCACAAGTCTGTGCAGTTTGTCATCTTACCCGTTAATGCGTTCCTCTGGATATGGCGGTCGCTCCGGTACAGGTCAGCTCGACAATGCCATATGGCCTCATTAGCTCCGTCATCGCCTGGACTTTGTCCGCATCTCCCACTATCTCGATAACCATCGTATCCGATGATACGTCGATAACGGAACCGCGGAACGTCTCGACAACCCCGAGGATCTCCGGACGGTCAGCCGGCTGCACGTTCACTTTGAGAAGAGCGAGCTCCCGCGACACCATCGGCTTCGCGCTAAGCAGCCTTACTTCCAGGACGTCAATCAGCTTCAGCAGCTGCTGCCTGATTTGCTCCAGCGTCCGTTCATCCCCTGTGGTCACCACAATCATCCGCGACAAACCGGGCTCTTCGGATGTGCCTACGGTAATGCTCTCGATGTTAAAACCTCTGCGCCCGAACAGTCCGGCCACGCGCTGCAGTACCCCTGGCAAATCATTGACTAGAATGGATACCGTATGCTTGTTCACTGTTCTCCCCCCAATATCATTTCGTTAATGGCTTTGCCCTGAGGAACCATCGGGAATACGAATTCTTCCTGGGAGACAACAAAGTCAATGAGCACCGGCCCCGGGATTTCCATCGCTTCCTGCCATGCCCTCCGCGCTTCCTCTTTGCTTGTCGCCCGCAGTCCCTTGATCCCATAAGCTTCCGCCAGCTTGACGAAGTCCGGACTTCCTGCCAGATCGCAATGGCTTAACCGGCCTTCATATACGATTTCCTGCCATTGCCGGATCATTCCCAGCACCCCATTGTTAATAACGACAATTTTAACAGGGATCTGATGAATCGCGCAGACTGCCAGCTCCTGGGCACACATCTGCATTCCTCCATCTCCGTTGATGGAGATGACCAGTTTATCCGGATTACCGATCTGGGCCCCCATGGCCGAAGGCAGGCCAAATCCCATAGTTCCAAGGCCTCCGGATGTAATCAGTGAGCGAGCTCTCCGAAACGGGAAATATTGAGCGGCCCACATTTGGTGCTGTCCAACATCGGTTGTGACAATCGCTTCTCCTCCGGTCATTTCTCCAATCATTTGAATCACATATTGAGGCTTCAGTTCTTGCTCCGAATCTTTGTAGACGAGAGGATATTCGATCTTCATCTGCTGGATGCGGCGGAGCCACGATTCCGCTCTTGCCGCCCGCTTCGCCTTCCGGTTCGCTAGGTTCAATACGGCCTTAATGTCGCCGACCACCGGATACTGCGTCTTTACATTCTTGCCGATTTCAGCCGGATCAATATCGATATGGGCAATCGCTGCGTGTGGTGCGAACCCGTCCAATTTCATCGTTACCCGGTCGTCGAACCGGGCTCCGATCGAAATGATCAAATCGGCCTCCGTCATTGCCATATTGGCGGTGTAAGTCCCATGCATCCCGGGCATTCCCATCGACAGCTCATGCCCGCTCGGGAAGCCTCCCAAGCCCAGGAGCGTCGTCGTCACCGGAATCTCCGTCCGGCTGACGAATTCCAGCAGCTCGGCGGAGGCGTCGGCGTATACTACCCCTCCGCCCGCGAGAATGACCGGGCGCTCCGCCTGTTCAATGGCATCCAGCAATGCATCGATCTGGGCCTCGTCCGCTTCTGCAACCGGCCGATAACCGCGGATGCTGACCGTCTCGGGATAGACAAATTCGGCAAGAGCGGCGGATACGTCCTTGGGAATATCAATGAGCACCGGTCCCTTCCGTCCTGTATTGGCAATGTAGAAGGCTTCCCGGACCGTCCGGGCCAGGTCCTCAACGTTCCGGACGAAATAGCTGTGCTTCGTAATAGGCATCGTAATACCCGTTATGTCCGCCTCCTGAAACGCATCCGAACCGATCAGCGGACTCGGAACATTACCCGTTATAACTACCAGAGGAACGGAGTCCATATAGGCCGTAGCGATTCCCGTGACCAGGTTGGTCGCCCCGGGGCCCGAAGTGGCGATGCAGACGCCCACCTTGCCGGTGGAACGGGCATAACCGTCAGCCGCATGGATCGCTCCTTGCTCATGCCGCGTCAGCAGATGCTTGAAATCCGGATTGCCGTGCATGGCATCATAAATGTAGAGAACGTTGCCCCCGGGATAGCCGAATACGCACTCGACCCCTTCAAGCAATAAAGACCTTAACAAAATTTCAGAACCGGAAATACGGTCGGGCTGCAGCAGCCGGTTGCGGAGATCCGCTGTCGAGCCTGCCTCGGAATAAACGATACTCATGAAACTCATCCTCCTCATTCATACTGTTTTTTATCGATAAAATGCCCCCACAAACATACACGACCTGTCGGTTAAATGTGGGACGTTGTGCCGAGAGGCGAAAGGGTGGCTTGATACGGAAATTGCTGTATTATCCCAGACTTTTCACTGGAGCGCTCGGGATCGATTCAAGATAGATGTATAATCGCAGGAATTTGTTCCCGCTTTAATACGTCTAAATCTTCCTCTGAGCGCTGCCGCTCTTGCCGACTTTCCAAATTATAAAAAAACCTTCCGTCCCCGCGCTCTAAAGCGCTGCGGGACGAAAGGATTGCTCGCTTCCGTGGTACCACCCGGATTTACCGGCACTTTCGCAAGTTCCGGCCTCCAAGGGTTGGAATCAGCCCCTGCCGGACGTCACGACAGGAATGAAGATTCCAACCCGGCACGGTAACGGGTGCCAACCGTCTTGCCCTACTACCTTCGGGCATGAAGCTCCGAGGTGACATCGTCGTAAAGGATTATGGCGCGGTCTCAGCTTCTCCGCCGCTCTCTGTACATAGAGCCTCTGCGACTTTATCCTCTTCACAGCTTGTTCTGCTATTCCTCTGTCCGGATCGAAATAAAGCCCCTCACAATGTGACATATGGCCATCTAAGCTTATTCCGTCCGACAACTGACAGGGCCGCCGTCTAAACTTCGGCCGCTCCTCCTGACATTACTTCGAAAGTGGTTTAATCGCTACATTGCAGGGAGCCCCCGGAATGGAATTACAAATTCTAAATGAATAAAAAAACCCTTCCGTCCGCACGCTTATTCAAGCGCAGCGGGACGAAAGGGGCTCTCTTCCGTGGTACCACCCGAATTCACCGTCATCTTGCGATGCCGGACTCGACAGGTCGAAGCTGCTCCCGGAGGTTAACCCGGTTTAAGCTTCTACCGATGCACGATAACGGGTGCCAATCGTTCCTTCCTACTGCACTTCGTTTCGGAAGGAAAGCTCCGAGGCGACATCGTCTAAAGGATTATGGCAGTGGTTTCAGCCGTTCCACCGCTCTCTGGCAACATAAGAGCCTTTAACACTATAACCTCTTCATAGCTGTCAATATGAATGAATAAAGCTATTATAAGAAAATTCCCTTAATTCGTCAATCCTATTCATTCCGCAAAGATCGTTAACGAAACATCCCCCATAATTTGATTAAATGAAAGGTGTTGTTGGGATCTATTTTCTGCGCCAGGACAAAATTAACAATTTGACTGGATTGTTTCTCGGACAAATTTTCGCCTAACACCTTGGCAATCCGGCTCAGCAGCCCTCTGACCTTCGCACGATCTTGAAGATCATGTTTATTAACTCCATGGAGCACGGCTTTAACACGCTCCTTGACCAACGGATTCTTCATCTTCATCTTGACGCGTTCCACCAATTCCCGGTCAATGCCATATTGCTGGTAGCTCATCTTCTCCCCTCCACAGAAAAGTCATTCTCTATTCTATGTCGGTTTTCCGTCGAATGTGCCTGTTACCCGCTATCTTGTTCGTCATTCTTCGCCCGCACTCCCGTTTTTCGACTGGCTAAGGAAGATGAACTTATATCATTACCATAAACAAACGTGCAACGACAACGGACACCAATAACTTTATTCTTTGGCCGCCAAGCTCATTTCGCTTGTTTTGACCCGAATAAGTGCATTGGTGTCCGTTAAATTGACGCATATTAGCTTCGGCCGAAAAAACAGATTTGACCTATACTTAGAGCCGGGAGCCGTCCCGCCGTTCTATCGAACCTGCCCTTCTAATCGAACGGGCGGCCGCCAAAGACCTGCTCCCGCTGCAAGTAATCGCGAAGCGGCAAGTAACGCGCAGCCGTCCAGAACTCCGACTGGGCGACAAGCTTGGCCGCGTCTTCTCGCGCATACTCCAGAATTTCATAGTCGCTCATCAGATCCGCCACCTTAAATTCGGGGAGGCCGCTTTGTTTCGTTCCGAAGAAATCGCCCGGCCCTCTGATTTCCAAATCCCGGTGCGCGATTTCGAAACCATCGTTAGTCTCCGTCATGACCTTGAGCCGTTCCCGGCTGACCTCGTTCTTCGGATCGGCAATCAGTATGCAATAAGACTGATGCTCGCCCCGCCCGACCCGGCCGCGGAGCTGGTGAAGCTGGGACAATCCGAACCTGACCGCATCGTATACCACCATCAGAGTGGCATTAGGGACATCGACTCCAACCTCTACGACCGTCGTAGATACCAGCACCTGAATCCGGTTATCGCTGAACTCAGCCATAACCTGTTCCTTCTCCTGATTGGACATTCTGCCGTGCAGAAGTCCAACCGACAAATCGGGAAAATGATAAGTAAGCTGTGCGTGAACATCAATCGCATTCTGCACGTCTAGCTTGTCCGATTCTTCGATTAATGGACAGATGACGTAGGCCTGACGGCCCGCGGCCGCTTCTTTCCGGATAAAGCGCAGTACGCGCTCCAGCATATCGTGGGGTACGGCGTAGGTTTTGATCGGCTTGCGGCCTTTGGGCAGCTCCTTGAGCGTAGATACGTCCATATCGCCAAAGGCAGTAATCGCCAGCGTGCGTGGGATAGGAGTTGCCGTCATCGTAAGAACATCTGGGTTCAGCCCCTTGCGGCGCAGAATGCTCCGCTGGTTGACCCCGAACCGGTGTTGCTCGTCGGTAATCACCAACCCGAGACGGCGAAAGACAACGTCCTCCTGAATCAGCGCATGGGTGCCAACGACAATGTCGGTCAGCCCCATCTGTATGGAGGCCAGTGCTTCCCGCCGCTGCTTCTCGGTAAGGCTTCCTGTAAGCAGCGTAACCTCGATGCCGTATGAGGCGAACATCTTCTCCAGCGACCGCTTATGCTGCTCGGCCAGGATTTCCGTCGGCACCATCAGCGCACCCTGAGCCCCCGCCTTCACCACGGCAAACAGAGCGACGGCCGCCACTACCGTTTTACCCGAGCCGACATCTCCCTGAAGAAGCCGGTTCATCGCATAGGATTGTTTAAGGTCCTGCAGGATTTCGGAAACTACCGTTTTCTGGGAATCGGTAAGCACGAAGGGCAGAGAGCGGACGAACTGCTTCACCGCCTGGGAATCTACTGGATGGGCGATCCCATCGGATTTCCCCCGGTTCAAGGCACGGAAAGCTTGCATTTTCAATTGAAAAAGAAACAACTCCTCATATACGATCCGTCTGCGCGCCTTCCTGCCCTCCTCCCAATCCTTCGGCTGGTGGATAAGAGAGAAGGCCTCACGGCGGGATATGAATCGATAGCGGGCGACCAGTTCCTCCGGCAAAATCTCCTCCACCCACTGCCCATATTCCGCCAAGACTTGACGGATAGCTTTGCGCAGCCAATTCTGGGTGATCGGCCCGGCCACCGAATAAACAGGCTGCAGCGTACCTGTTCGCGAAGCTCCGCCCCGATCTGGGAATTCGTGCTCCGAAACGGTTATCTGCAGCCTGGCCTGCTCCCACTTGCCGGTGAGAACAATCCTCGTACCGGACGTCAGCTGATCCTTGATAAAATGCCTGTTAAACCAGACCGCCGTAATCACCACCTGATCGACCAACACTTTACAGGCCAGGCGGGACTTCTTGCGGCCATACATCTGTAACAGGGGAACCCCATATACCGTCCCCTCAATCGTAATCTTCTCGCCGTCCTTGACCCCGGCCAAATCCCGGATATGGTAATCTTCATAGCGATAAGGAAAATATTCCAGAAGGTCGTATGCTGACTCTATGCCAAGCGCCTTAAGGTCTTCCGCTTTGCGGGGACCTACTCCACGTACTTGACGGACAGCCAATTCCCTGAGATCCATAACGGCTACACCGGCAGCATGAATACCGCTACCGTCCCCGGACCCGCATGCGTGCCAATGACCGGTCCAATCGACGTATAGGACAAATGCTTCACTTGGAAGTGGCTTTGAATGAGCGAGCTCAACTCCTCGGCCGCCGGCAGGGAGTTGGCATGAGCAATAATCGCCCGCACATCCTTCCCGGCAAATCCATTTTCCTTCAGCAGTTCGATAATCCGGGCCATCGCCTTCTTCTGTCCTCTGGCCTTCTCGATGGAAGTAACCTCGCCTTCGTCATCGATCGACAGAATCGGCTTGATATTTAATAGAGATCCCAGGAATGCCGCAGCTTTCCCGATTCGGCCGCCCTTCTGCAAATATTCCAGCGTATCGACCAGGAAGAACAAGCCCGTGCCTTCCCGCGTCTTGCGGATTAACTCCAGGCAGTCCTCCTTGCTCTTGCCGGCCTGAGCCGCTTCTGCCGCCGCAACAGCGAGCAGACCGAACCCGTAGGACGCGGACTTCGAATCGATAATCGTAATATCCGCCTGCTCCTCCAGCAGAGACTTGGCCAGAACCGCAGACTGGTAGGTTCCGCTCATTGCGGAAGACAGATGAATTGAAATAATCTGTGCTTCGGGGTCTTCGGCCAATATTTTCTTGTACATGTCGAGAAAATCGACGGGCGAAGGCTGGGAAGTCGTAGGCAGGGTATTCGATTGGGCCAGCAATTCATAAAACTGCTGCGATTGGATCGTTACCGCATCCACATAGGTATCATTCCCGAAATGCACTTTGAGAGGCACCATTTCTATTCCGAGTCTCTCCCGCTCCTCCACGGGAATATCCGCGGTGCTGTCTGTTACGATGCGAACTTTACTCAATCCGTTCACCTTCCCATTTATCGATATCAAACGTTCATTACTCTACGGAAAATAAATAGAAATAGAGCGGCTGTCCCCCGGAATGAATTTCAATCTCCACCTCCGGGTAGGCTTCCTCCAAGTAAGCTTGAATGGCGGATGTCAAATCGTCCGTTGCCTCTTCTCCGGCCAACAGCGTGACGATTTCTCCATCCTCGCTAAGCATCTCGTCCAACAGCTGCTTGCAGGTTTCCAGCAGATCGGGCTTGGAGCTGACAATTCTGCCATCGAGAATACCGAGGAAATCCCCTTCGTTAATCTCCATTCCGTCTATGGAGGAATTACGCACCGCATGGGTTACCTGGCCTGAGCGGACCCGACTCAAGGCATCTTCCATCGCCGCCGCGTTCGAATCGGCATCGGCTCTTTCCTGGAAGGCCAGCATCGCAGCCATTCCCTGCGGAATCGTCTTCGATGGTATCACAACGACTTGCTTGTCCTCCACCAGGTCTCTGGCCTGCTGGGCAGCCATCACAATATTGGAATTGTTGGGCAGAATAAATACCGTCTCCGCCGGCACCTTCCGGATAGCTTGAACGATATCCTCCGTACTCGGATTCATCGTCTGGCCGCCGGCAATAATCTCATCCGCCCCCAAGCTTTCGAAGATGTCGGATATTCCTTGCCCAACGGATACGGCGACGAAACCGTATGGACGGAGCTCTTCCGCCTCCACTTCTTCTTCCGCGGGTCTCTCCTCTTCTTCGGCTTTAGGCGAAGCATAGGTCGTGTCGGATTCGTCAGCGTGAAGGAGATGGGAATGCTGTTCGCGCATATTCTCAATTTTAATCCGGGTCAGATCGCCGTAATTCATGGCGTAATTCATTACTTCTCCCGGATATTCGGCATGAATATGAATTTTGACCAGATCGTCATCGGCCACAACGAGCAGGGAATCCCCGAATTTCTCCAGATCCCGGCGGAATTTGCTCTCCTCAAACTGATACCCGGGAACCTTCCCCGGCACAAGATTGACCATGAATTCGGTACAGTAACCAAACTCAATGTCTTCCGTGGCCAGCTTCGACTGGGCATTAGCCGCCTCGTGCAGCGATTGTCCTGCAGGCTGAACAGCCTTGTCCCTCGCTTCGGGTTCCGCATCGTAATCGAAATCCCCGGTAAGAGCGGCAAGCATTCCCTCATAGATCAAAACGAGACCTTTGCCCCCGGCATCTACAACTCCCACCTGTTTAAGCACCGGGAGCATGTCCGGAGTCCGGTTCAGCGTCTCCTCCGCCTTGTTCAGCACTTCTCGCATCAAATCTGCCAGATCATCGGTCCTCCGTGCATAAGACAAGGCATGTTTGGCTGCTTCACGGGCTACGGTCAGGACCGTGCCTTCCACAGGCTTGACCACCGCCTGATAAGCGGTATCCACCCCTTGCTGGAGAGCCTGGGCGAACTGCTGTGCGTTAACCGTGTCCAGATCGTGAACCGACTTGCCGAATCCGCGAAAAAGCTGGGAGAGGATGACGCCGGAATTCCCGCGCGCCCCCATCAGCAAGCCTTTGGAAAGGGCCTCGGCCGACTTGCCGACATGATCGCTCTTCCTTCTCTGCAGCTCTTCGATGCCCGATGACATCGTTAAATTCATATTGGTGCCGGTATCGCCGTCCGGCACAGGAAATACATTGAGTGCGTTTACCATGCTGACATTGCTCTGCAGCCGCGCAGCTCCGGACCTCATCATATGAATAAAATCCGTACCGTCTAGAAAATTAAAGCGCTTACTCAAACAAATTCTCCTTCCTGGGCTAGCGGGTTACACGAACTCCCTGTACAAATATATTAATATGATTAACCTGAAGCCCCACAATATCGTTCAGCACATACTTCACCCGGTTCTGGACGTTATGAGCGACTTCCGATATTTTAGTTCCATAGCTGACAATAATGTACAAGTCAATTTGCAGTTCGTCCTGATCCCGTCTCACTTCCACGCCTCGACTTAAATTCTCCTGGCCCAACAGCTCGGAGATACCATCCTTCAACTGCTTGCGGGAAGCCATGCCGACGAGACCATAGCAGTCCAGAGCAGCGGAACCCGCTATGACGGCAATTACTTGATCATCTACATTAATGCTGCCGTATTCGTTAGCTACTTTAATTGGCATGTGAACCACCCTTTTCCGAAAATATTAGGGACTAAGTCTCATTGTACTATAATAAATACAAGAAATAAATGCAAATCGGCGTTTTTCTGCCGTTGACTGACAACTTTCTGCTATGCTATCATATTGTAGTATGTTCATCTAACGAGATTGATGATTGTGGACGTTGTTTGAAGGCGTCAGAGGAGGTGGAATCATGGCTCGCAAATGCTTCATTACTGGTAAATCGCCGAAATCGGGACATCATGTATCCCATGCCAATAACAAAACCAAACGTACCTGGGGAGTTAACGTGCAGAAAGTAAGAATCCTCGTGGACGGCAAGCCGAAGCGTGTCTATGTCAGCACGCGCGCGTTGAAATCCGGCAAAGTTACCCGCGTATAATCAATAAGCTCTAATAGACAAAAAGCACCTTTTTACGAGGTGCTTTTTTTTCGCCCGAAAGAAGGTATGATTAATTTTTGCTGAAAGTATTCAGGATTGCTTTGACAAACCCTCCTAAAAACTTCGGGAGTTTGATCGTATAAAATTTCATTCCTACCCCTCCTAACCAGTTTGTCACCGAAACGGCTTCGAAACGATCCTTCTTACGGCACCGCCCGCTTCCATCCCCGTCTTCCTTGTGCCTAATCATTACTATTACTATATTCCGCCTACGACAAAAAGTGCCTGGCCGAACCTGAGTGCTCCAGTTTTTTTTGTGTCCCGCTGCGAGGATAACGGCTTCGCCGGGTATTCAATAGACGACAGCCCGTCGGTCAATCAAATTTCGGGGACCCCGGTCATACTCATGCTTTTTACAGCCATCCGAATAGAGACTCCTCTTCGCCCGCCATCAGCTTAGCTTCCGAATGGGCATAAAAAGGGGTTACAAAAGCCACCCGGCTTCTGTAACCCAGTATATTCCGCTATTCGACTCATGATTCCTGCTGTTTCACTGTACCCCTTCCAAAAATTGCGGCGGGACATACCATCCGTTGGCATAAGCAAATAATACGTAGGTAGGAGGCAGCAGGAAGGAAAATACCAATGTCAACAAAATAAAGGCTATCTTCGGTCCCTTCGTTTCATAGGATTTAAAGACATAAATCCCGATCAGGACAGCACCGAGCGAGAAAAAATGCTTATAAAACCCGGACATAAAGACAAAAACCGACATTAAGCAACCGGCAGCCAGACTGAGCAGAAACAGCAGCAATTTTCGCATCGTTAACGCTCCCCTGCCGAACGAATGCGGCGGATCGCCGCGGCGCGGTCCGGCATCCCGAATACCGCGCTGCCGGCCACCAGCACGTCGGCTCCCGCTTCAGTCACTAGCGGCGCCGTTTCCTCGTTGATCCCCCCGTCGACTTCGAGGGCGATCTCCCGTCCGGTCCGTTCAATCCTGCGGCGTAATTCACTGATTTTGGGCAGCATGGAATGAATAAAGCGCTGTCCGCCGAAGCCGGGGTTGACCGTCATAATCAATATAAGGTCCGCTTCCTCCAGAACATGGTCCAGAACAGACAGCGGAGTGGCCGGATTCAGCGCGATTCCCGCTTTGGCCCCTTCCTCCTTGATCATATGAAGAGTGCGGTGGAGGTGCGGACAGGTTTCGGCATGGACGGTTATGTAATCCGCCCCCGCTTTGGCGAAGGCGGAAATGTAGCGCTCCGGCTTCTCGATCATCAGATGGACGTCCAACGGCAGAGAGGTGCCCGGACGGATCGCTTCCACAATGAGGGGACCGAGCGTCAGATTAGGAACGAAGTGCCCGTCCATCACATCCACATGAATCCAGTCTGCCCCTCCCTTTTCCACTATGTCGATATCCTCTGCCAGCCGGCCGAAATCGGCGGAGAGAATGGATGGTGCAATTCGCAGCTTCCCCAACATCAATACCTCCGTTTTTTGTCCCTGATTTCCGTAAGGAAAGTCAGGTAATGATTGTATCGCGTAGAAGCGATTTCATCAGCATCGACCGCCTCGCGGACTTTGCAGCCCGGTTCATGCTGGTGCAAGCAGCCCCGGAACCGGCAGCCTTCGGAATAGCTGCGGAATTCCCGGAAGCAATCCGCCAATTGCTCCGCTTCCACATTCATGAAATCAAGCTGGCTGAAGCCGGGAGTATCCGCTACCCAGCCATCCGGCTCCAGTGCAATCAGCTCCACGTGGCGGGTAGTATGCCGGCCTCTTCCCAATCTGTGGCTGATTTCACTCGTCTCCAGACGAAGCTCCGGCACGAGCGCATTAAGCAGCGAGGACTTGCCCACACCCGACTGCCCGGCGAAGACGCTGATCCTCCCCTGCAGGCGGGTGCGGATCTCCTCCAGGCCGGACCCGGCCAGCGCGCTGGTCGTCACGATCGGATAGCCGATCGATTCGTACAGGCTTCGAATATCGCCGAAGCCCGAATCGGAATGAACCGTGCCGGCCGCAAGCAAATCGTGCTTGGTGAACACAAGCACCGTCTCCAGTCCGGCACTTTCCGTATGAACCAGAAATTTATCCAATAGCGGCAAGCTGATGGCGGGCTCGGCCACAGAGAAAACCAGAATGGCCAGTTCCACATTGGCTACCGGCGGCCGGATCAATTCCGTGGAACGGGGGAGGATTTCGTCTATCGTTCCTTCCCCGTTCTCCGTCAGCCCGTACACGACCCGATCCCCGACAAGAGGGCTTATATTCCTTTTCTTGAAGATCCCCCTTGCCCGGCATTGAATCCGGTCGCCCTCGCGGGCCGGACCGTCCGGCAGCACATAATAGTAGCCGCTCAGCGCCTTGACAATCATCCCTTGCGGCATCCTTATTGCCCCCCTTGTTCCGGCGGCTTGGCGGATTCGTTCGGCTGCGGTGTCGCCGCAGCGGATCGATCGCCGGCAGGGTCAGGCGTAGGAGTCGGGCTGGCCTCATTGGGCTTCATCCCTTCCTTCTGATGCAGATAGTCGTTATAAGTGACGGTTTTCGTGTCATAGTGCTCGTCGTTGCGGAACATCTTAATGACCGCATTTCGCTCCTTGGTCACGATCACCGGAACATTCAGCAACCCCGGCTTCGTTATATCGAAGGTCCGGTATTCGTAATTCTCATATTGGGCATCCGTAATAACGATCCTGAACGTGGAGGCAGTGCCCTCCTCAACCGGCTTGAGCTCCGGCAGGGTGACGAGCATCTGTCCCGCATCCTCCGGCGGGCCTGCGCTGACATAATAAATAATGTTGTTCGTTCCCGATTCGACCTCCTGCCCAGGCTTGTAGGGCCATTGATCGAATATTTTTCCCTTGGGCTGGAGGAAGGTATGCTGCTCGGTAATCCCTTCCTTCCCTTTCACCCTGCTCAGGTTCTTCTGGAGCAGAATGGCATCTGCCTCTTCTACTGTTTTTCCGGTTAAATCAGGCATCTTGTGCTTTTCCTTGCCCAAGCTGACTACGATCTTGACCTCTACCTTGGCCGGGTCGAATTCCTCGTCCGGCTTCGGGGACTGCTCCAGAATGGTGTCCTCCGGCTGATCGTCATACCTGGTGGTTACATCAATCTGCGAATCGTCAATCCCCATCTCCTTCAGCGTCTTCTGCACGTCCTTCCACTTCTTGCCGACGTAATCGTCCAAGGTTTTCAGTTCAACCCCGTGGCTTACGGTAAGCGTGACTTCACTTCCTTCGACCAGCTTGATATTTTTGTGGCTCTGGTCAATGACATGGTCCTTCTCTATCGTATCGCTATTTTCGTAAGTAATCTTTGGAGTGAGAGAGGCCTCTACTAACATTGCCTCGGCTTTTTCTACGTGCTCGCCTACTACATCCGGTACGAGAACTTCCTTGACGGCAAACTGACCCTTCACATAGTAAATCCCTGCCAGCAATCCCCCGACCACGACCAGGAAGACGATCGTCCATATCCAGGGGGCCGCCCTTCTGCGCTTCTTGCCCTCCGGCTCGGAATCCTCTTCGAAACGGTCGGAACGGATCGCCGGCACTACCTTGGTCTTCTCGTCATCGTCACCGTCATCCATGTCGGGATCGTCCAGCTTCGGTTCGTTCCTCCGCTCCGGAAGCAGGCATGTCTCGAGATCGCTCAGCATCTCCACCGCCGATTGATAGCGCTGCTCCGGCTTTTTGCGCATCGCCTTCAGAATGATATTCTCCACGCTTTGCGGAATGAGAGGATTCACCTTGCGCGGCTCTTCCACGTTCTCCTGCAGATGCTTGAGCGCCACGCTGATCGGACTGTCCGCGAGAAACGGAAGCTTCCCCGTCAGCATCTGGTACAATACTATGCCAAGCGAATACAAATCGGACTTCGCCCCGGCAGCTATCCCCTTGGCGTGCTCAGGAGAGAAATAATGAACTGATCCGACGACGGACCCGGTCTGGGTAATACTCGACGAAGTTCCTGCCTGGGCAATTCCGAAGTCGGTTACCTTCACCCGGCCGTTCTTTCCCATCAGAATGTTATGGGGTTTAATATCTCTATGAATAATTTCATTCGCATGAGCATGGTCCAGAGCATCGCAAATCTGGGAAGCGATGTGAACGGCTTCCTCAACCTGAAGCGGAGCTTTCTGCTTAATCAGATCGTTCAGCGTCATCCCTTCCACATATTCCATAACGATGTAGTGGACGTCCTCATCCTGCCCGACATCATAAATGCTGACGATGTTAGGATGAGACAGGGCCGCTGCCGACTGCGCTTCCCGGCCGAAGCGATGGATGAACTCTTCATCGTGAATATACTGCTGGCGAAGAACTTTAACGGCTACATGGCGATTGAGCAGCAGATCATGGGCTTTGTAGACGAGCGCCATTCCACCCCCGCCCACTCTCTCTAGGATTTCATATCTCCCACCGAGTATCTGACCTGTCACTTCTCAATCACCTCGCTTCCCCCGAAGGATTGGGGTCGTTGGCCATCAGAACCACGGTAATATTATCGTCTCCGCCGGCTTCCAGCGCCTTATGAACTAAGCGGTCAGCCTTCCCGTCCAAATCGGCATCCGATTTCAGAACGAGTTCAAGCTCCTCCTTGGGCACGGCTCCGCTCAATCCGTCCGTACAGATCAGGACAATATCTCCGTCGGACCATTCCGTCTGAATAATGTCCACATCCACCTCAAGCTCGGTCCCAAGCGCCCTCATCAAAATATTTCTGCGCGGATGCCGCTCGGCTTCCTCCTCCGTAATTTGGCCCGTTCTGATCAGGACGTTGACCAGCGAATGGTCCTCGGTCAATTGCCGGAAATGACCGCCCTGCAGCAAATACGCACGGCTGTCGCCGATATGCCCCAGAATCAGGCGCTCCCGGTCGGCCAGCGTAACGATGGCTGTCGTTCCCATACCGCTGTATTCCACCGTTCGCGATGCCGCTTCGAAAATCGTGCGATTGGCCTCAAGCACGGCTTTTTTGACCGTTTGCCCGCATTCCTCGGGGCCCGACCCCGGCTGCAGAGTACGGACGAGAGATTCCTGAATGGTCTCAATGGCCAACTGACTGGCGATATCTCCGGCTTTATGACCGCCCATGCCGTCAGCGACAACCGCCAGCGCATAACCGTTACAATCGGCCATCACCGCGGCGCGATCTTCATTCACCATCCGAATCCGGCCGACATCGCTTCGGTTAGCTATCCTCATTCTTCATCACCTCTTACTGGTCTCCAAATGCTTCGCGCGTAGCTGCCCGCAAGCGGCAGCAATATCGCTTCCCTGCTCCCTGCGAATCGTTGTGTTGATCTTATGCTTCTCCAGAATGCGCTGGAAAGCAAAGATGTCTTCCCGCGGCGTGCGGACAAATTTACGCTCCACGACATGGTTAACGGGAATGAGATTGACATGACAAAGCGGGATTTCCTGCAGAACCTGGGCCAATTCCTCCGCATGCTCCGGCTGGTCGTTGACACCGCCCATCAGAGCATATTCGAAAGTCAGCCTCCTGCCCGTTTTGTTCACATAATATTTGCAGGCCTCGATCAAATCTGCGAAAGGATACCGCCGATTGACGGGCATTAGCTTGGACCGCAGCGCATCATTCGGAGCGTGGATAGAGATTGCGAGACAGATTTGTGTCTCCTCATCGGCAAATCTGTAAATATGGGGGACAATGCCGCTGGTCGATACCGTAATATGTCGCTGTCCGATGTTCAAGCCTTTATTATGGGTCATGATGCGAAGGAAGGTCATCATCGCATCATAATTTTCGAACGGTTCCCCGATTCCCATAATGACGATGCTGCTCACTCTTTCTCCGACTGCATCCAGAAGCTGCTGAGCCTTGACGATTTGCGCCACGATCTCGCCCGGGGCGAGATTCCGCTTCAGTCCGCCCAGGGTGGAAGCACAGAAGGTACATCCGATCCGGCAGCCTACCTGCGTGGTCACACATACACTGTTGCCGTAACTATGCTTCATAATAACCGTCTCGATAGCATGCTTATCCCCAAGTTCGAACAGAAACTTGACCGTGCCATCTTTGGATTTCTGCTGGGCAATCTCCTTCAAGGTGACAAACTGGAATTCCTCTTCCAGCTTCTCCCGAAGGGCTTTGGGAAGATTGGTCATAGCCTCGAAGGACTCTACCCTCTTGACATACAGCCAGTCAAAAATTTGACCCGCACGAAAGGAAGGAAGCCCGTTCTCTTTCATCCACTGCTGCCAGCCTTCCCATGTTAAATCATATACAAATGGTTTCATTATAGGATCACAACCTGTTTTTTCAAATATTGTTGCTAATCCCGTCTATTTTATCATAAAAGTTGGGATGGAAACACTTTTGCTGTCTGATCTGTTCTTACAGCGATAAGGACCACCTTATCAAAGTCGGAACTGCGTCCGTCGGAATGCAATGGGGATGACACGGCGCAAGACATAGAGATAGAACAAGTGCACCTTTATTCAGGTACACTTGTATGAAGTGGTCAGGCCTTTTTTTGCAGTCGGGCAATAAAAAAACCGTCGCTGTTATAATCTTGGGGAAGCAATTGCAGCATGCCTTCCCGCCACCTGCTTTCCGGCAGGTGCAACGGCTCTTGGGAAGGCGTCCATGCCGCCACAGAAAATTTCGGATGACGCTCCAGGAAGGAACGGATCTGCCCTTCATTTTCATTATATTCGATCGTGCAGGTGCTGTAGACAAGAATTCCGCCCGGCTTCAAGAGCGGATGCACCGCCTCCAGCAGCTCCTTCTGAACCCGCGCTACAGCATCGGTCTCGGACTCGCTTTTGGCCCATTTCAGATCCGGCTTGCGGCGGATCACTCCCAGTCCCGAGCAGGGAGCGTCCAGCAGAATGCGGTCGAATGTGCCGGGCGGGAAACGTTCGCTCAGCTTTCTCGCATCCGTAACGACGGTATGAATGCAGGTAAGCTGCAGCCGCTCAGCCTGCTCACGAATCAGCTTTTCTTTATGCTCATGAACATCGCAGGCGATCACTTCCCCATCGTCGTTCATTCTTTCCGCCAGATGGGTCGTTTTGCCGCCGGGGGCTGCGCAGCAATCCAGCACCTTCATGCCCGGCGAAGGCGCCACCGCATCCGCCACGAGCATGGAGCTCTCGTCCTGGATGGTCAATTGGCCGCTTCTATACCATTCGGTATCGGCCATATTTCCGGCTTGCTCTACTACAATGCCGTCGCTGGCCAGCCGCGATGGCTCAGCCTTCACCCCGGCCTCCCTCAACCGCTCCACCATTTGGTCCCGGCTGCTGCGCAGGCTCTGGACGCGAACGCTGGAGCTGGGAGCGGAATTGTTGGCTTCACATATCCTCTCGGCGGTTTCTTCGCCATACTGCTTCACCCAGCGCGCCACCATCCATTCGGGATGGGAGGTCGTAAGCGCAATCCGCCGAACCGGGTCCTCCAGCTCAGGGAGAACAAGCCGGTCCGCCTGGCGCAGAACATTCCTCAATACGCCGTTAACCATCCCGGAAATGCCTCTGTGGCCTTTTTTCTTGGCTAGGTTGACCGCCTCGTTAACGACAGCATGCGATGGGACACGGTCCAGATAATACAGCTGATAGAAGCTGACTCTCAACAAATTCCGCACCCACGGCTCCAGCTTGTCCAGCCCTTTGCTGACAAATTGCCCGAGGAAGTAATCAATCGTAGACCGGTGCTGGATAGTCCCGTAGACGAGCTCTGTCGCAAAGGAAGCCTCCAGGCGGTCCGGCTTATGTTTGCGCAGCATCTGGTTGAGCAGCAGATTGCTGTAGGCCCTTTCCCGGTCTACGCGTGTAAGGATATCCAGAGCGAGCTCACGGGCGGTTGGCTTTGCATGGGCAGGATGGGTTGGTTTCACCCGCGACGCCTCCTTTTATTATCATTCGCCCAGAACGGTGCCGGGTAGCAGTTGTGTTCCCCTTAACACCTGAGCGACTTCCATCGCCTTCTTGCCTGCGGGCTGAATGACCGTCAGCCACAGGCTTCCCTGGCCGGTAGCCACCTCAATCCCTTCCGGAAGAGCCTGAAGTATAGTCCCGGGTGCGGCCGCCGATTGCTTCTCCTGCACATCAGAGGCAGGCTTGCGGCTGGCCCAGATCTTGAGCACCTCTCCGTTCCAGGTTGTGAACGCTCCGGGCATCGGATTCAGGCCGCGAATTTGATTGTACAATTCCGCAGCGGGACGGCTCCAATCGATCCGCTCATCCTCTCTGCGGATATTCGGGGCCAGAGTCGCCTGTCCATGATCCTGGGGCACAGCCTGAATGCGCCCGGCCAGCAAATCGGGAAGCGTGCGCTTCAGCAGATCGGCTCCGGCCAGACTAAGCTTATCGAATAACGTACCGGCGGTGTCCTCATCTTCTATCGGAACCTCCACCCGGCTGATCATATCCCCGGTATCCAGGCCCTCCGCCATATACATAATGGTGACCCCCGTTACCTTCTCTCCCCGCAGAATCGCATGCTGAATCGGCGCTCCCCCGCGATACTTGGGCAGCAAGGAGGCATGCACATTAATACAACCATGCCGCGGGAGCTCCAGCAGCGATTTGGGCACAATCTGTCCATAGGCCGCCGTTACAATCAGGTCCGGCTCGAGATCACGAATCTGCCCGACCGCCTCTGCCGCGCGGATTCGCTCCGGCTGCAGCACGGGAAGCCCATGGGCCAGGGCAACTTCCTTAACCGGAGGAGCGGTCAGCACCCGTTTGCGGCCCTTCGGCCGGTCCGGCTGGGTGACCACCGCCTTGACCGGATAATTATTTTCCAGCAGCATCTTTAAAGAAGGGACGGCGAAATCCGGCGTCCCCATAAATACGATATTCAAGTCAGCCTCAATCCCCCTCTTCCGATTCGCTGCGGTACGTCTTTTCAGCCAGATCGGTGAACAGGACCCCATTCAAATGATCGACCTCATGCTGGATGCAGCGGGCCAGCAAATCGGTTCCTTCCAGCTCGAATTCCTCTCCGTTCCGATTGAGCCCCTTCACCTTTACTCTCTGGGCGCGGCGAACATCGCCGGTCAGCCCCGGAATACTCAAGCACCCTTCCGGTCCGAACTGCTCTCCTTCTCTCTCAATAATTTCCGGATTGATCAGCTCGATCAAGCCGTTCTCATCCCCGACATCCATGACGATGACTCTCTTCAATATTCCGACCTGGGGAGCAGCCAGACCGACCCCTTGGGCGTCATACATCGTCTCGGCCATATCGTCCAGCAATTTGTGTATGTTCGGGGTTATTTTGGGAACCGGCTTAGCTTTTTCCCTCAGTACCGGATCCGGATCTTTAACTATGATGCGCAATGCCATAGGAGCACCATCCTTTATTCAAGTTCAAACATCGTATTCGCCCATCCGCCCGCTACATTAGTAAATACGGGTCGACATCCACGCTGATTTGCAGCCGTTCCTGCCTGACCAGATCGTCGAAGGAGGAGACCGCTTCGCGGACGCGTTCGGAAACAGACGTATCTTTCCGATATTTTATCAGACATTGAAACCGATATCTATCTTTGATGCGGGAAATGGGAGAGGCTACCGGCCCCAATACTTCCATATCCGACAGGACTCCGGTACGGGCCGCTTCCGCAGAGGCCATCTCCTTCACCCGGGCGGCGAACGTTTCCGCCGTTCTGACGAGCAGAGGAATCTGCTCATGCGACAATGTCACCAGGATCATCCGGCAGTACGGAGGATAATCCCTCAGCTTTCTCATCTCCAGCTCGGTGTGCACGAAGGAATGAAAGTCATGCCGACTGGCACATTGAACGCTGTAGTGCTCGGGAGTGTATGTCTGCACGAACACCTCTCCGGGCAGATGATGCCGGCCTGCCCTGCCCGCCACTTGAGTCATCAGCTGGAAGGTTCTTTCCGCCGCACGGAAATCCGGCAGATTGAGCATCGTATCCGCCGCAATCACTCCTACCAATGTCACGTTGGGGAAGTCAAGGCCTTTGGCTACCATCTGCGTGCCCAGTAGGACATCCGCCTGCTGGTTGGCAAATTGGGTCAGCCATTTCTCATGGGCTCCCTTCTCGCTGGTCGTATCAATATCCATCCGGATGACGCGGATTCCAGGGAACAGCTTGGCGAGCTCTTCCTCCACCCGCTGGGTTCCGGTCCCGAAGTAACGGATATGCTCGCTTGCGCAATT
The DNA here is from genome assembly GCF_007679495.1 of Paenibacillus sp. 32O-W. GTDB lineage: Bacteria > Bacillota > Bacilli > Paenibacillales > NBRC-103111 > Paenibacillus_L > Paenibacillus_L residui. Next base: position 32,075 of record NZ_VEGP01000008.1, read on the forward strand.
AGGGCAAACTTGGGCCTGCCTCTCGGCATAGCCGCAGTAATGGCAGCGAACCGCCTGCGAGCTTTGGTGATAGGTCAATGAAATATCGCAATGAGGGCAGCTTAGCGTATATCCGCAAGTGCGGCACATGACGAAAGTGGAATAACCTCTGCGGTTAAGCAGCAGAACCGTCTGTTCCTTGCGCTGCAGCCGCTGTTCGATAGCGTTGTATAACGGCCGGCTGAACATGGAACGATTGCCGTCCTTGAGTTCGCTTCTCATATCTACAATATGCACCGGAGGCAGGGGGCGTCCTTCCACCCGGTCCTTCATGACCAGCAGACGATACTTGCGGCTGGCCGCCAGGGCTTCCTCATCCGCATCCGGATGATCCGGCTTCTCTTCCGCCGCTCTCGCATAGCTCTCGAGCGAAGGGGTGGCGGAACCCAGCACCACCGCCGCACCGAAATAACGGGCCCTACGAATGGCCACTTCCCGTGCATGATACTTGGGACTGTCTTCCTGCTTATAGCTCGATTCGTGCTCCTCATCGAGAATGATCAAGCCAAGTCTGGTGAAAGGGGCAAAAACCGCAGAGCGCGCACCGATGGCCACCTTCACTTGACCAAGCGTAATTTTGCGCCACTCATCATATCTTTCTCCTTGTGACAGACGGCTGTGCAGAACGGCCACCTGATCGCCAAACCTTCCCTTGAACCTCTCCACCATCTGGGGAGTCAGAGAAATCTCCGGAACGAGCACGATGGCTTCCCTGCCGAGGTCAAGGCACTGCTGAATGGACTGCAAATAGACTTCCGTCTTGCCGCTTCCGGTAACCCCATGCAGCAGAAATACCCGGTGAACAGAGTTCGTCAGGGAACGCGAGATCGAGCCGAACACCTTCTCCTGTTCCGGTGTGAGAGGCAGCGGGGCCGTCCGCCGGAAGTCCCTGTCCGCATAGGGGTCGCGGAATACTTCCACCTCCCGGATCGAGATCCAGCCTTTATCCGCCAATCCTTTGACCGTGCCGGCCCCGACCCCGAGCTTCTTGGTCAATTCCGCGAGCGGCACCGGATGCGGGTTGCTTCGCAGATAGTCGAGCACATCCTTCTGCCGGGCCGCCCTGGCCGGAAGCTCTCCCGCATACTGCTCCAGCAGCTCCGGCGGTTCGGGAGGATATACTGTAAGCAGCTTCTTCCGGCCGACCCGGTCGCGAATCGAATTCGTCTCGCTGAACCGGCCTTTGCGTATCTGCTCCTTGATCCATTCTCCCTCTCCCGGATAGCGTTGGATGAGGTCATCCAGCGGCACACTGCCCTTCGCTTCCAAATACCGGATCAACTCGAGCTGCCGTGGAACAAGAAAAGCCAGCTCCGACTCCTCATACGGTTCCAGCCGTACCAGCCGCTCGTATTTCGCTTTCAGTGCACCCGGAATCATCGCTTGCAGCGCGGTAATTTCATGGCATAGATAGGTGCGGCTGATCCAGCGCCCCAGCTCCACCAGCTCCGGAGTCAGCGGAGGGTGGGCATCCAGAACACCCGCAATATCCTTCAGTTTGCCGGCGGCCACGTCGGGCCGTTTCGTCAAGTCGACGACAAAGCCCTGAACCGTGCGATTGCCGAATGGAACACCTACCCTGCTGCCTACTTCCACCCACGGAATCAGCGCAGGGGGAACGAAATAGTCATAAGGGCGGTTCGTCTGCCGGGAGGGCACATCGACAATAACCTTGGCATACATTTAACGCTTCCCTCCCGCAGATGGGAGGCGTTCCGCCGCGAGCTTCAGCAGATGCCGGGCGACCTCGCGCTTGGACAGAATCGGCAGCCGCTCCACATTCCCGTCCTTGTCCAGCAGAGTAACGATGTTCGTATCCGTACCGAAGCCGGCTCCTTCGAGAGTGACATCGTTGGCCACCATCAAATCGCAGTTTTTGCGACGCAGCTTGTCCAGACCGTTCGCCTCCAGATCATTCGTTTCCGCGGCGAAGCCGATGACGTACTGCTTGGTTTTCCGCTCTCCGATTTGTTGCAGAATATCCGGATTTTTGACCAGCCGGATGGTCATTTCCTCGTCTTTCTTCTTGATCTTGACGGGGGAGGCTTCAGCCGGACGATAATCGGCCACAGCGGCCGCCTTGATAACAATATCGACGTCTTTCAGCCTTTCCATAACAGCCGATAGCATATCCAATGCGGAAACAACCGGAACGAACTCCACTCCTTCCGGTCTGGGCAGAGAGGAAGGTGCGCTGATCAGAACGACCTCCGCCCCCATCCCCCGGGCCTCTTCGGCAACAGCATAGCCCATCTTGCCGGAGGAATCGTTCGACAGGTAACGAACCGGATCCAGCCTCTCCACTGTCCCGCCGGCCGTCACCAGCACCTTCTTGCCCTGCAGGGGAAGATCCGGCTGCAGCATAGCAACGATCGCTTCATAAATCTGCTCCGGCTCCGCCAAACGGCCTTTGCCCACATAGCCGCATGCTAACTGGCCTTCTCCGGGCTCGATAAAGCGTACCCCCCGTTCTCGAAGGGTTTCCATATTGTTAAGCACCGCCGGGTGCTCGTACATATGTACATTCATCGCGGGGGCGGCAAGAATGGGGGCCGTCGTAGCCAACAGTGTCGTGCTTAACATATCGTCCCCGATGCCCAGTGCCATCTTGGCTAATATATTGGCCGTAGCGGGAGCGATAACGACCAAATCCGCATGATCGGCCAAATCGATATGGGAAACAACGGACGGGTCCTTCTCCTCGAACGTATCCGTCATGACATGATGCCTGGAAAGAGTCTGAAACGTTAACGGCGCTACAAACTTCACAGCCGATTCGGTCATGATCACTCTGACATCGGCCCCAGCCTGCGCGAGCTTGCTGCACAGCGATACCGCTTTGTAGACAGCAATCCCGCCGCTTACGCCCAGCAGAATCGATTTCCCTTTCAAAATCATGCTTCTCATCCTTTCTCCACGTCCATTATAATCCGGCAAACCAGACAAGCTTCCTTCGTTATAAACATTATCTAGGCATTCCAGGCAGCAAGGATAAACGGCCGTCGCCGTCCTTAGGACAGGCGCGTTTACCGATGAAATATAAGAACAGGTATATGGCGAAACTTATACTTTTTTTAAATAAGCACCCAAAAAATGACGTGCCGCCTCCGAAGCATATTCTGTCCGCATCCTACCGGGGTTGGCGTTTAAACCATCCTCCAAGCTCCGTCACTTTATACAATTTCGACCTCACACCCATGCTTGCAGAAAAAAATAACAACCTCGAAGGGTTGTTCAAGCATTGCAGGCAGAAGATGCCGTTATTCGTTCTTATGATCTAGTTTCTCGTAATAAATATAATCGGCATATAATTCTTCCAGGGCGACTCCTACCGGCTTGTGTGATTTGGGATTCTCCAGCTCCGAGACGGCCCCCTCCCTCAGCATTCTGGCCCGCTTGGCCGCGGCCACCACCAGGGAATATTTACTGTCTACTTTGGTTAACAGCTTATCGATAGATGGATATAGCATTTACAGCACCTCTTCGATCCATTTTTTTATTTTGGGAAGATACCGCTCTTTCTTGCAGTGTTCGGCGACCATAATTGAGCGGATACGGTTGCAGGCAGCTTCGACCTTATCGTTGACAATGATGTAATCATAATGCTCGGATAAGCTGATCTCCTCCACTGCGGCCGTCATCCGCTTACGGATCGTCTCCTCCGATTCGGTGCCCCGGTTTGTAATGCGGTTCTGCAGTTCGTCTATCGAAGGAGGAAGCAGGAAGATAAAGACGCCTTCCGGGAACTTCTCTTTCACCTTAAGCGCTCCCTGTACCTCAATCTCCAGAATGATATCTTTGCCGGATGCCAAAGTCTGTTCTACAAATGCTTTAGGCGTTCCATAATAATTACCCACATATTCCGCCCACTCCAGAAGCTCCTCATTATCAATCATGGACAGAAATTGCTCCCGGGTCTTAAAAAAGTAATTGACCCCGTCGATTTCGCCTTCCCGAGGAAGCCTCGTGGTAGCGGAAACTGAATAAACGAGGTCTTTGGACATGGAGCGAAGAGCAGAGCAAACCGTCCCCTTCCCTACCCCGGAAGGTCCGGAAAGAACAATGAGAATCCCTCTTTCTTCGCCTCCCCACTGACATTCCTTATTCGTCATGATCATCTTCCTTGTTGGAGAGTCGGTGGGCCACCGTTTCCGGCTGAACTGCAGACAAGATGACGTGATCGCTATCCGTAATAATAACTGCCCGGGTACGCCTTCCATAAGTAGCGTCTATCAGCATATGACGGTCCCGCGCCTCCTGTATTATTCTTTTAATGGGTGCAGATTCCGGACTGACGATCGATATGATCCGGTTGGCGGAAACAATATTGCCGAACCCGATATTAATAAGTTTAATAGCCATTCTGTTCCTCCCAAAAGTTTTGCCCTGACATCGCCTTCTCAAACGTCTGTCTGGGTTCGTCAACAAGAAAACAAAGCATATCAACCGTTGAAAAAGCGGTTCGTGCCCCCTGCGCCGCAAGGATAAACGGCTATCGCCGTCCTTTGGACAGGCGCGTTTACCGATGAATTATAAGAACAGGTATAAGGTGAAACTTATATTTTCTTATATTTCAAGTAAACCCGGCAATGATAACCCTCTTATAAAGCTATTCCCTCTGCCGGGGGGGCCGGCTTTTCAATTATGCTAATCGCCATAAGCGCTATGCCTTCCGGATATCTATTTAAACGAGTGTGACAAGCAGCATATCTCTATTCTAAATTCTGAACCTGCTCGCGGATTTTCTCCATTTCCGCCTTCATTTCTACAACGAGTGCGGCAATTTCCGCCGAATTCGCTTTGGAGCCAATCGTATTGGCTTCCCTGTTCATTTCCTGCAGTAAGAAATCCAGCTTGCGGCCGGCAGGTTCCGACCCTTCTCCTATACGATCGAAATGATCGAAATGACTCTTCAATCTGGTGATTTCTTCCATAATATCGGCTTTATCCGCGATTAATGCCACTTCCAAAGCCAATCTTTGTTCATCTATCGAACGATCCTCTAATAAAGTGCTCAGTCGCTGCTTTAACTTGCGATGATAATCGTCAACGACTGCAGGCGCCAATTCCTCAAGAAGCGCAACCCGTCTTCTTAAGCTCAGTAATCGCTCTTTAATATCCGCATGCAAATGAGCCCCTTCTGTTTCTCTCATAGCAGCAAGCTGCTCCAGCGCTTCCTGAAGAGCATCCGTCATGGCCTCCTCGACCAGATGAATTTCGTCGGCGTCTTCCTTGAAAGCCAGCAGATCGGGAATGGACAGCAGGTCCTGGATCGCGAGCTTCCCATCCAGCGAATATTTGTCCGCCAATTGCCGCGATGCGGCCAAATAGGCATCTGCAAGAGGCCAGTTGATCTCCGCCTTCTGAACGGATGCGGAATCCCGCTCCATAAGAATGGACAATTCCAGCCGGCCGCGAGTAATCTTCCCCTGAATCAGCTTCTTCAAGCGCTCTTCCATATAGCTCCACTGCCGGGGAATACGGACTACAGTTTCCAGAAAACGATGGTTGACGGACTTGAGCTCCAACTGGATTCCGTACCCGCCCGCCTGACGCAAAGCTTGTCCGAATCCGGTCATACTGCGCAGCATCTGCATCACATCCATACCATATTTTAATTGATTTTACTTGCCGGTACAAGGGGGTGAGAACGATTGGTCTTGCTCCAGACGTACCTTGTCAGCTCCGCGGTCATTTCATAGTAAAGCATCGGCGTCATGAAGTAAAATCCTTTAAAATACTTTAACGCTGTATCGATAAGCTCCTTGGCTATTTCGACCCCTTCTCTTCTTCCTTCTTCCCGTTCCAGCCCCTTCATCCGCTGCCTTACCTCGTCGGAAATCCGGATTCCCGGCACCTCGTTATGCAGAAACTCGGCATTCCTTCCGCTGACGAGCGGCATAATTCCGATAAAGATCGGAACGCGGATGTGCTTCGTCGCTTCATACAGTCTTTCTATCATCTCGGGCTCATATACCGGCTGCGTCATGAAATAGTCGGCTCCGGCCTCGATTTTCTTCTCCATCCGCGCCACGGCTCTCTCGATATATTTCACATTCGGGTCGAATGCGGCGCCGATGACGAAATTGGATTTATGCTTGAGAGCCTTGCCGGAGTAGGCTATTCCTTCATTCAATTGCTTCGCCATCCGGATCAATCCGAACGAATTGAGATCATAGACGGAGCTTGAGCCCGGCAGGTCCCCGAATTTGGCCGGATCGCCGGTCAGACAGAGAATATGATCCATCCCCATGGCATGCAGACCCATCAAATGAGATTGCATTCCGATAGAGTTGCGGTCCCGGCAAGCTATATGAACAAGCGGCCGGATGCCCAGCTTCTCCTTGACCAAATACCCGGTAGACAGGTTGCTCATCCGGGTCATGGCCAGCGAGTTATCGGCCATCGTGATCGAATCGACCCCCGCTTCCGCAAGCGCCGCCGCTCCTTCCATAAATTTGTCAATGGACAGTCCTCTGGGCGGATCCAGCTCCACAATGATCGTATGCCGCTCGCGAACAAGATCGACGATCGTCGGTTCCGTCCCTCCCGGTTCTCCTGCGCTGACGGACGGATTCAGCCGATCTGCTGCCGGCTTGGCCTCCACCTTCAACCCGACCGCTTCAGGCCGTGCCCCTGTGCCTTCGGTCTCCAACGCTCCATCCTGGTTCCGGCCCAGCCGGTAACCGTCCAGCGCTTGGGCGATCGCGGCAATATGGTCCGGAGTCGTGCCGCAGCAACCTCCGATGATGCGCGCGCCGCGGTCCGCGAAGCGGAGCGCTGTGTCGGCCAGATATTGCGGAGTGGCGGTGTATGTGAACTGCCCGTCCACAAGCCCGGGCAATCCGGCATTGGGGAACACCGAGAACGGCAGTCCTTCTATCGGCCGCAGCTTATCCAGCGCGCGGAGAATGCCCATAGGCCCGCTGTGGCAATTGAATCCGACCACATCGGCTCCGGCTTCCTTGAGTTTGACGAAGGCCTCTTGCAGAGGTACGCCGTCCTTCGTTACGCCTCCGCCTTCGGTGGCGAATTGACAAATAACCGGAATCTGGCTCGCGCGGCGAATCCACTGCAGGGCCAGCAAGATTTCTTCCAACTCGTAGAAGGTTTCGAGCAGAATGCCGTCGACATTTTCCTCCAGCAAAGCTTCCAATTGTTCAACAAGGTCCGCTTCGATTTGCTCGCGGGTCAGGCTTTTGCGCTTGCCTCCCCGTACCGGGCCGACAGCCCCTACGACATATGCGTCTGTCCCGGCGGCCTGGCGTGCCAGAGCAACCCCTGCCCGGTTGATCGCCGACACTTCTTGCTCCAAACCGTATTTAGACAAATTTTCCCTATTCGCGGAGAAAGTATTCGTCTCTATCAAACGGGCACCGGCCTCGTAATACTTGCGGTGCACATCCTTAATAACCTCCGGCTTGGTCAGGTTGAACTCCTCGTAGGAGACACCAATGGGAAACCCAAGCTGATACAGATATGTCCCCATAGCCCCATCGCCGGTTATGATCTGCTCCTGAAGAGCCTGTTTTAAATTCGGCCTCATTCCTCATCCCACCCATTATGCATCTTATCCAGCAGTTTCTCTCTATCTGCATTGAACTCATTATAGCGAAGCCGATATCGGGGAACTCGATGGAGGCGGCTCCATCGGATTATAGCAGTCTATGTGCAAAGTTCTCCCTCCGATAAGGCACTGCCAAAACAACAGAACGGACCGGCGGCTTGCAGTCCGGACAACCGGGGACTGCTATCCGCCGGACCGGCCGGCTTGACTACTTCAATATTAAGACTAAATCCCGCTGGATACCGTGTTATTCACCGAAATTTATAGTTGTGCCACTATCATATCGTAAAAGATCGGGAATGCATAGCCTTTTCTGCCTAAAAGAATGGATCTCCCGGCATTAAAGCGGTTATTGCCGCTTCTGCCCGTTTCCTGCCCGCGATCCTAACGTTGCCGCGCCTTCCCGTGAAGTAATTATCTCGTAATCGGTCTCGAGGTGTAACGCGCTCCCTTCTTATTGGAACGACCGGACATAATGCTGCCGAGTCCCATCAGGAAGGTAGGTATGGAGGCCATAATCAGCACGAGCACCCAATCGGCGAAGTTCAGGCTGACCGTTTTGAAAATTGGCTGGAGTGCTTCAATATACACGACTCCGAGCAGCAGCACGATGGAGGATAGGACCGACAGCACCAGGTACTTGTTCTGCAGCGGATTGCGATGAAAGATTGAGCGGGAGCTGCGGCAGTCGAATACATGAATGAGCTGAGCCATCACCAGCGTGGCAAATGTAACGGTCTGCGCTTTCATCAGATGACCGGGATCACCGGGATTCTGGCGAAGCGTCAGCCAGAAGGCCGCAAGCGTACACAGACCGATCAATACTCCGCGGCTGATGATTTTCCATCCCAGCCGGCGTGCAAATATATTTTCTCTGGCCGGACGGGGCTTCTGCTGCATCAAATCCTTCTCGGCCTGATCGACGCCGAGCGCCATAGCCGGGAGCCCATCCGTAACCAGATTGACCCACAAGATTTGGATCGGCACGAGCGGCAGCGGCAGCCCTGCCATCATCGCCAGGAACATCGTCAAAATTTCCCCTACATTAGATGCAAGCAAATAGCGGATAAATTTCCGGATATTCTCATAAATTCCCCGTCCCTCTTCAATGGCGGCGACGATGGTGGCGAAATTGTCGTCGCTGAGAATAAGAGCAGAGGCTTCTTTGGAGACATCCGTGCCGGTAATGCCCATGGATATGCCGATATCGGCCGCCTTGATGGCCGGGGCATCGTTGACGCCATCTCCGGTCATGGCCACGACATGACCTTTCTTCTGCAGCGCTTTGACAATCCGCAGCTTATGCTCCGGAGATACCCTTGCATAAACGTAGATCTGCTCCACACTCTTATCAAGCTGCTGGTCCGACATAGAGCTGAGCTGCGCCCCGTTGACAACGAGTCCGTTGGCCGGAAGCATTCCCAATTGCTTGGCGATCGCCTCCGCCGTCGTTTGATGATCTCCCGTAATCATTACCGTGCGTATGCCGGCTTTCTTGCATTTATGAATCGCTTCACGCACTTCTTTGCGCGGCGGATCGATCATTCCCGCCAACCCGATAAAAACAAGATTCTTCTCGGCATCCTCTTCGCTCTGGCAAGAATCCGCGGACTTAAGCTCCCGGTATGCCATTCCCAGCACCCGCAGCGCAGACTTGGCCATTCCTTCGTTGGCGGCAAGCACCTTCTGCTTCATCGTATTGGTGAACGGGATGACCTTGTTGTCCCATAACACATAATTGCATCGCTCTATCAGCATATCCGGGGCACCCTTGGTGTAGATCACCCGGCCGCCTGAATCGCTGACCACGACGGACATCCGTTTGCGTTCGGAGTCGAAGGGAAATTCCTTAATCCGCTCCGTCTCCCCGGGCTCAGACGAGTTTAGTATTCCGGCCTTGGCACTCAGGACAACCAGCGCTCCTTCGGTGGGATCCCCGTTAATATTCCAAGTGGCGGCTTCCTCGCCCTTCGCTTTTTTGCCCTTGCTTTCCTGCGGGCGAATCTCTACCAGCCTGGCATTATTACAGTAGGCAGCCACTTTAAGAAAGCGGTCGAGCATCGGTTCCCGGGCCGCATCCAGCTTCTTGCCCTCATAGACGATTTCCCCCTTGGGCTCGTAGCCCTCTCCGGTCACCTCCAGCAGCCGCCCGCCAAGCCAAATGTGCGTGACGGTCATCTTGTTTTGGGTTAGCGTCCCTGTTTTGTCCGAGCAAATCACCGAGGCGCAGCCCAACGTTTCTACAGAGGGCAGCTTGCGTACGATCGCTTTGCGCTTGATCATCCTCTGCACTCCCATAGCGAGCGCTATCGTCACTATGGCTGGCAGGCCTTCGGGAATTGCCGCCACCGCGAGCGTAACTCCCGCCAGGAACATTCCGTAGGCAGGCTGGCCATGGGTCAACCCGGCAACGACCACCATAACGGTCAAGCCAAGGGCGACGAGAATGAGGATTTTCCCCAGCTGCTCCAGACGATACTGCAGAGGGGTCTGCATCTCCTCTGTATTCTGAATCAGGTCGGCAATTTTGCCCATTTCGGTCTCCATCCCGGTCCGGATGACGACTCCCCTGGCCGTGCCTCGGGTAATAAGCGTCCCCTTAAAGCCAAGATTACGCTGATCCCCTACCGGAAGCTCCTCGCCAACGAGCCGTTCCTCCATTTTGCTGACCGGAACGGATTCTCCTGTCAAGGCCGACTCTTCCACATATAATCCATTGGCGGCCAGCCAACGGACATCGGCCGGAACCCGGTCACCGCTTTCCAGCAGAACAATGTCGCCCGGAACCAATTCAACCGCCGCCAGATGCAGCAGGTTTCCATCCCGGATGACTTTGGCCGTCGGCGCCGAAAGCTCCTTCAATGCCTGAAGGGACCGTTCCGCTCTGAACTCCTGAATGAACCCCAGCACACCATTCATCAAAATAATGGCAATGATCGTGATGGCATCCAGGTATTCCCCCAGCAATCCGGAGATTAGCGTCGCCCCCATAAGCACAAGAACCATGAAATCTTTGAACTGGTTTAAGAATAACGTCACCGGCGATATTTTCTTCCCTTCCGCCAATACGTTATCCCCAACCGCCGCACGGCGTTTTTCCGCCTCGACTTGTGTCAGCCCTTGCCCGCTATCGGTCTCCAGCAGCTGCAGCGTTTCGTCCACGGACATCTGGTACCATTTTTTCTGACTCATCCGAATTTCCCTCCTACTGTTTTGCCCTGGCAAAGCTTCCTAGATCCTCTCGGACAGACTTCTAGAGTAAATCTATTCAGACGAGCTGCAAAATATCCCTGTTTGTCCCTTCTTAATAAGAATTTATAACTCAACTTTCGCAGTTTGAAATAGGCAAGTGAGCCTTGATATAGATGGGTAAACCAGCAATCCAATCGAGGAGTTGACGGATTACGTCTTGCTTGTTCCGTTTGGTTTTGGCTGCGGCAATCTCCATGAAAAATTGAAAAATGCCATCAGTTGCTGGAGCGCCGTAACTGAACGACTACCGGCTAAAGCCGGTAGTCGTTCAGTTCAATAGGCGTTTTCCGTAAAAAAAGATGCATGCTCTTTTGTGGTTTTGTGGGCAAAGGCCGGAGGTGGGCATGCATGGAGACGGACCAACCACCACGCGGGGGCCGGGAGCTTTCACATACAACGTACTATAACGCTTTCCTGGCGCTTTACGAAGAAAGCGGACAGAACCGGAGCGGGAGTGAGCTTTCCCGACACGTATTACGGAGAAAGCCCGACAGCCGGAGCAGATCGCGCTTTCCCGGCATGCATTGTAGTGAAGATATTTTTTGATTTCAGCTGTTCCAAGTAGGACTGGCGATAATGGCGCTTCTAACTGTATTTTGTATATTTTGTACAGTTAAATTCAAGCGAATGGGCGAAAATGATCAAACTACCTGAAAAAAACTACAGTTAAAATGGGCAACTTTGGGCGAAACGGCTGTTTTGGCGCAAACTAACTGTAGGTTTAAGGCTGTCGATGTGGAAAAGGTGTTCAACTGGATGATTGTAATAGTAAAAGCAAAATTGTGTAGCATCAATGAAACTAGTAATGGATAAAAGCGTAAACGGAACTGGGAGATCTTATTTCGTCAAAATAGGCGTTTTTTTTAGACTAACGGAACCAGACGCGCTTATTTCATAAAATTATCCTACTTTCGCCTGAATTTCTTGGGAATAAGGTCATCTAGTTCCGTTAAAATGACCGAAAGGCCCTCTTGGAGAGATTAAGGTCGTCTGGTTCCGTTAAAACCAAATCGTGCAGGTTTCCATGATCATAATCGTATACCATTAATCGACAGCCTCGGTTTTCCATTTAATATTTCTATTTCTCCCGAATGTAGAAATCTAACTGGATGAAAATGAAATCCATTTAGACCCCCATGCCTCTGGCAGCGACACCATCAGATGATGAAAAATAGACTGATTTTATAGGTAGTTGTGCCATTGCGCTTGCAACGTGCCAGCAGACGGTGAAATAGATGGATTTTCAAGGTAGTATTCAATTTTCACATAATGAAGGTAGCGTCAAGAAGTTTGTGTCAGCCGCAGGGTTATCCAGCCCCTGGACAGCCCGTCCGGAACGATGGATAAGAAATTTATTATGTTTAAGCTCGGTGGAGGACGCAGCCCAAGCGAAGGCGCGGGAAGCGGCTTTTTATTCTACTTTCGGGCCATCATCCATTTTTTTGGGATTTTCCTTTATCTATAAGGGATCCCGGTAATCTGAGTCTGCGAAAGTTGAATTATACGTTCCGGGGCTCCCCGAAAAGTAACCGGAATAAGCATCGAAAGCTATACGCCACACTCGGCGGTCTCATTACTGCAATAGGCGGGGGCGGTTGGTGGGTCGGGATCTCGCGAACGAGTACAATAAGTGAACGACCCTTAACCCGTTCATTTGGAGGGATTGCCGCTGGAGGAGTCGCGGTAAACGAAGTCGGCACAACGGTCACAATATCATCCCCGATGGTGACCGACAGGTCATGATGCTTGTGGGGTTATTTTAATTTGCAAGCCCGGGGCAAAAACAATATAATGATTCCCGGCCTTTCCTTCGGGGGCATAAGTGTGGCATCATTAGAGGTGCAGTCCGACATATTAATGGAGTGATAAATTATGGCATTAGACGGAATCGTCGTCCGCGCGATCGTTCACGAGCTGCAAGCCTGCGTCGGAGGCCGGATCGGGAAAATCCATCAGCCTTCCGCACATGACATCCTGCTGCATATCCGGTCGCACGGCAATAATTATAAATTGCTGCTGTCCGCCAACCCGACCTATCCCCGGGTACATCTGACGGAGGCCCCATTTACGAATCCGATGGAGGCCCCGATGTTCTGCATGTTGATGCGCAAATACTGCGAGAACGGAACGATCGAATCGATCACTCAGGACGATCTGGAAAGAGTGATCCGCATCCAAATCAAGCATCGGAACGAGTTAGGAGATTTGAGCTCCAAAACGATTCTGGTGGAGCTCATGGGCCGCCACAGCAACATTATTCTGCTCGATTCGGCGGCTGAAGTCATTCTGGACGGCATCCATCATGTCACGCCGGCCATAAGCAGTTACCGGGTTGTCCTGCCCGGCAGCAAATATACGGCCCCTCCCGCACAGAACAAAGCGAATCCGTTGAGGGAAAATGAAGCCTCCTTTCGCCTTAACATGGAGCGGATGGAAGCTAGCGGAGAGAAGCAGACTGACAAGCCCGAGCAGTTGCTGGTCCGTTCGTATAGCGGGCTCAGCCCGCTTCTGGCGAAAGAGATAGTCTACCGCGCAGGCGGCCGTCTCGATAGCGAGTCGCTGTGGGCGGAGTTCCACTCCTTGATGAGGAGCTTTAAGAAGAATGAGTACGAGCCTTCCATCGTGACGGAGGATTCCAGCGGCAAGCTGTTTTTCTCGGCTACCCGGCTCACTCATATTCAAGGGGAACGGCAAACATTCAGCTCCATCAGCCAATGCCTGGAGAGCTTCTATGGCAGCAAGGCGGAGCGGGATAACGTCCGTCAGAGAGCTTCCGATTTATTACGGTTTCTGCAGAATGAAAAAACGAAAAACGTCAAAAAGCTGGATAAGCTCCGGGAGACGCTGGAGGAGGCTAAAGAGGCCGACCGGTACCGGATTCTCGGAGAACTGCTGACGGCCTCCATGCACCTGTTTCAAAAAGGGGACAAAAAGGTCGAGGTTGTCAACTATTACGACGAAGAGCAAGGAACGGTCACCATCGAGCTCGATCCGATGCTTACCCCTTCGGAGAATGCCCAGAAATATTTTAGAAGATACACGAAGATGAAGAACAGCCTGACGGTCGTCCAGGAACAGATTGCCGGGACCCGAGAGGAAATCCGCTATCTGGACTCTTTGCTGCAGCAGCTGGATAACGCCGGATTGTCCGATATCGATGAAATCCGCGAGGAGCTCATGGAGCAAGGCTACATTCGGGATCGCGCCCGCAAAGCCCGCAAGAAGAAAAAAAACGGCAAGCCGGTGCTGACTTCATTCCTGTCCAGCGAAGGCGTACCGATTTATGTTGGCAAAAATAATACTCAGAACGAATATTTGACCAACCGCTTGGCGCATTCATCGGATACATGGCTGCATACGAAAGATATTCCCGGTTCGCACGTCGTCATCCGGGGACAATCCTTCGGGGAGGCGACGCTGCATGAAGCCGCAATGCTGGCTGCTTATTACAGCCAGGCAAGGGAATCGAGTCAGGTACCTGTCGATTATACACTCATACGGCATGTCCGTAAGCCGAACGGTGCCAAGCCGGGCTTTGTCATTTATGAACAGCAGAAGACCTTGTTTGTTACGCCGGATGAAGCTCTCATTAAGCAGCTTCCCAGCGGGCAGCAGCCCTAAGCCTGCACAGGGTAACCCGCCGACCTTCAAGCATGGCGTCTTGAAGGCCGGCCGGGGATCCCGGCAGTTACTCTTCTTCGGAATCCGTCTCCTCCAGATCCAAATTTAGGATAATGGTATAGTGGACAGAATCATGCTTGACAACCTGAACCACTTCCACATATTCCGACCCCAGCTCCTCCTCCGCCTGATTGACAAGCTGCTGAAGCCCATCGCTTAATGTTTCTCCTTCTCTCAGGGCCATCTCCGTAAAGTATTGTCTGAGCATCCTTTTTCCCTCCTTGTTTTTGAATTGCTGCTTCCGTCCGTTAATGTTTGCATTTTGCTGTTAAAACATCCAGTATCCCAATGGAATGAACCCTGTCAAATGAAAAAACGCCGGCACATGGCCAGCGCTGCTATGTTGTTTTCTTCTCCAGTTGATCGTTAAGCCATTGCTCTATTCGCTTGGTCGCTTGCTCGGGCGATTCCATATTGGCCCACAGCAAATTCAAATCTTGCCAGATGGCGTCCATCTCTTGCTGACTTAAGTTCAAGGAGCTCATCGGGACCGAGTATGGAAGGACTTCCCTGAACACGTTATAATTCCGGGGATGAATCCCGTCAGTCAACCACTGGTCGTCCTCCGCCACCGATCTCAGCATCGGAATCGTACAGCCCATCTGCTTGGCGGTCGTCTGTGCCTCCTTGGATGCCAGGAAATCAACAAATCGGCGGACCAAAGTCGGGTTGGCGCTGTGCCGGTTAATCCCTACGCCGCTTCCGAGCAGCAGAGAAACCTTCCTCCCTCCAGCCGGAACCGGCAGAACATTCCACGCAAAGTCCGATTGACGAAACTCATTCATATAATAGTAGGTAGTCAGCACCATCGCGACCCGGTCCATCAGAAATAAATGCTCCGCGCTGTTCCGGCTTCCGTGCAGATAGACGGGAGATACATGGTGCTTGTACATCAAATCCACACAAAATTTCAGCGCCTCCACCGTAGCAGGAGAAGAGAAGACCGAACGGCTCCGGTCCGGTTTCATGATGCTCCCGCCATTCTGCAGCATGAAAATCGGCCAACGGTTCGCGCTGGTGGAGAAGCAGAAGCCGAATCGATCGGTTTTACCGTCGTAATTCAGATCTTGCGTACAGCGCTTGGCCGTCTCCAGAAATGAATCCCAGCTTTCAACGGCCTGCCGCGGATCGAGGCCGGCCTCTTCAAACATTCTCTGGTTGTATGCGAGCACGACCGGTGAGAAAAACAGCGGAACGACCTTCTGCTCGCCGCCGTCCTTGAACATATCGAACAGAATCGGATAGCTGTCCCTCCCGGGATCAAGCGATTCCGGCAAATAAGGATCCAGCAAATCGGTTCGATTAAGTTGATGGAACTGCCGGAAATGGAAGTCGGAGACAACGAACAAATCGACGGGAAAGCCTTTGTCAATCATTTGAACTAGGGAGGAGGTATACTCCGATTGGGGCAGCAATGTCAGCTCCACTCGGATGAAAGGGTGAAGGGATTCGTATTGCCGGATCAAATGCTCGATAATCGGAATCTCGTAAGAGCCGGAAAACCAGTATAAATGAATAACGGTTCGCTCCACCTGATCCGACGGCGGCTTGACGCGGTTCCCCTTGCCCGCAATTTTTTCGATTAGCCCCTCTTCCACTAAAGCAGCCAGTACTTTTCGCACGGAAACCCTGCTTAGACCGTATTTCTGGCTTAGCGTATTTTCAGGCAGAATGAATTCGCCCGGCGGGATCGATCCGGTCAAGATCTCATTCCGCAGCTCGTTTTCAAATTTGGCGTAGCGCTCTTGAAACAGATTTCTTCTTCGTAGCAATATGAACCGCTCCTATTTCAACTTACTAATCAGCTCGCAGGTCAAACCGTACCTTCTTGGTTATGTATATATCTTTAATATCGTAAAAACAGGAGGAAGTGCGGATTTGCACGTCCCCCTGTTTATGATCACGTCAGAATTATCCGTATATTCTATTCTATACATATTTCACTTTGTTGACAAGACTAGCAGCCGCTTCCTTGATCCGCCCCTCCACGCAAGGGTGGAAGGCGGAGGGCAATCCGAAATAAACGGCGGACTCCCCGCCCTCATAGCCTCCCTCTTCGACCTGGATGGCTGTTGGAATGTAACCGATCATTCCATTGCAGTAGGCCAGAGGGAGTACTGTCCCGGAGGAAAATTGCTTAATGAATAAACCATATTCAACAACGATCTCCCCGTTCATCGTCAGGAAGGAAAGTCCGTCTGCGATCCTGACAATCTGGAGCGATAGCGGGATTGTCGGCTGATTCCGTCCGGGATGCTCCCTGAGCAGCCGGCTCCAATCGCCCCAGACTCCGCCCTCCGCCGCTTTGGCCGCCAGTTCTTCGGCATCCGGCAGCCGCCTGAACGGTAGTTCTACGATATGGGCGAAGCTCGCAAGGCTATATTGCTTAAGCGGGTTCATAGGTCTTCCGAGTACCCGGAAGACTTCATCGCTAAGCTGCCGGCCGAGCCTGCCTATATCCTCCTCGGTTCCCCTGTAGAACCTGTCTTCCTCGATCAGTGCGGGACGGATGTCCCCGCAGCAGCCCTGCAGGAAGGAGGCTATGGCGCCGTCCTCCAATTCTCTCTCGATATTTTCCATAGCGGCTCCCGGAAATTCGGAAGTCACCCGGTTATCTCCTGTTGTCGTTGAATGGCAAGTATAGTGGAACATGACGCCTTTAACCTTATTGTCCTCGGTCGTATAACGGATTACGGTTACCTCCGGATCGATAGGCCCTTGCGGATTGGGAGCCATAACTATCCTGCCGTCCACTTCTTTACGCCGATTGATCCCGATTCGGCAAGCTCCGCTGCCCTTTGCCGCCGTAACGGGCTCCAGGCCGGCATAGGCCTGCCCGATTCCAGCCAGCAACTGCTCCTCCATCCATTCCACATAGTCCGAATCCATTGGACCTAGCGCCGGAACAAAGAGCCGGGTCGTTTGCGGCCCTCCATGGGTATGACTTGCATGAAGAATGACCTCTTCGCGTTCGAGCCCCCAGCGTTCTTTCAGCTTGCGGTAAAGCGCGTCCATCCGTTCCGTACCCCACCAAATCAGATCGGCCTGGACCAGTAGGGATTGACGCTGCCGGCCTTCCCCGTCTGTCTGACGGAAAGCCCAAACTCTCAGGTATAAACGCCGCGCAATACCGTCAAAGTTCCCTTGACGGTGGGCAAAGCCGGATAGCGGAACCGGATGGGGCGGAGTGATGTCCGTCTTGGCTGTTCCCAGCAGAAGCTTCCCGGTCATATCCAGTCCTTGTCCCGGGTAATTTCTTTGCCCAGCCGGGAGGATTTGTAGATGGCTTCCACCAGCTCCACAGCTCTTAAGCCGTCCTTCCCGGGAACGGCCACCTCGCGGCCCGTCTCAAGCGCTTCAATGACATCGGTCAATTGTAATCGATGGTATAAGTTCGAAATGCTTTTCGGATCGGCTACCCCTCCGCCGGAGCCGGATTCCGTTATCTCCGACGGCTGATCCACCCCTTCTACGGTCCAATGCTTGATGGACGTTCCTTCGATTTGGATCGAGCCCCGATCGCCGTACAACGATAAGGCAGGCTGAAATCCAGGTTTGATGCTGGTGGATGCCATAATGGTGCCGAACGCCCCGTTCGCGAATTTGATGATGGCGAGACCCATGTCTTCCGCTTCCATTCGGTGCGTCTGGGTAGCTATCTGGCCGTAGACCGAGCTGACTTCACCCGCCATCCAAAGCATCAGGTCTATGGAATGAATTCCTTGGTTCATCAGCGCTCCGCCGTCCTCCGAGATCGTTCCCCGCCAATCCGCCGAATCGTAATATTCCTGAGTCCGGTAATAAGGGGCCGTAATTTGTACCAGGAGCAGTTTACCGAGTTTCCCTTCGGCCACTACCTGCTTCACCCATTGATGCTGAGGCTCGAACCGCCTCTGGGAAATGACTGACAATATTAACCCCTTGTCCTCCGCCAGCCGGACCAGTTCTTCGGCCTGTTGACTCGTCATCGCGATCGGCTTCTCCACGATCAGATGCTTGCCCGCCATCAGCACTTCCTTACCGATGGATGCATGGGTTCCGCTGCTTGTCGTCAAGCAGACTATGTCTACCCCCGGATGATCGAGGAGCTGTCTGTAATCGGTTGTCCAATCGCAGCCTTCCCGCTCCGCCACTTCCTTGGCCCGATGCTCCTTACGATCCGAAATAGCAATCAGTTCAGCTTGTTCGATCTCGCGTATGGCATTCATGTGAAAATCGGCGACACTTCCGCAGCCGATCAGTCCGAATCCCCAGCGTTTCAATCGATACCCGCCTCCTTCAAGAGCTTCTTAAGCGCTGCCAATGTCATCGCCGTGCCGTCCTTGGCCGTGCCTCCCTCGGGAACATAGTGTGTTTCGATAGTAAACAACCCGTCGTAGCCATCCCGCTGCAGAGCACGGAACTGCTCCAGGAAAGGAACCTTCCCCGATCCGATGGGAACACACTTCGATTGGCCTTCCGGAGTGATATAGGCATCCTTCAAATGAACATGCGCAAGCCCGTCCTTGACCGCATTATAGCCTTCCGGGAAAGATGGCCTGCCGCCGTATTCCTCATTCCCCGGATCCCATAGCACCTTCAAGCTGGGGGAATTAACCTTGGCCACGATGCTTCCAACCTCGCTGGCAAATCCTCCGTTACATGCCGGTTCGTTCTCCAGCAGCAGCATAATGCCTGCCTTGCCGGCAGTTTCCGCCGCTTTGCGCAGGTGGTCTACGATTTCCAGCTCGTAACGGGCAGGCTCCTCCTCCCGCCAGAAAGAGAAGATACGGATTTTATCGGTACCCAGCAGCCGGCAAATCTCGATCGCCCGATCCAGCTTGGCGAAATGGGCCTCCACTGTTTCCTCCTGCTGTCCGAAAGTGTCTCCGGATGCCACGGGCCGGGCCGGGTCCAGAGCACATTTGAAAAGGGGAGAGGCGATCGCAGATACGAACAGTCCGCGTTTCTCCACTTCCTCTTTAACTGTAGCCACTTGCTCGTCCGACAATTGGGAAACGTTCTTCCCGTCAACCATCCGGACCTCCACATGAACCAGCTTCTGCTCCGCTATCCAATCCAGAGCTTCGGTGAAATTAGCCGACACTTCGTCCGTCAATACTCCCAAACGGTTCAATACCATTGCTCTCACTCCTTATTCTCGGCGACCAGAAATCGTATCTGTGACCTATCGTATAGAGTCGCACGTTGTTCTAACCAAATAGTACCATGACCGTCAGCGCCTTGCCATATAAAGACTAAACAGACAGGCAGGACTGCATTACCTTCCGGACGCCATGGGCAATGTCCTGAATATCCTGTTCGTCACCGAGAAGCATATTCTGAACTATCCACAGCACTTCCTTCTCGCTGGCTTTCTCGCTGACCGGGCATGAGAACTCGCGCCGCTCTCCGGTCCACTTTTCAATTTCCGCCAGCACCGCTTTATTTTTGTTTAAAGGAACATAGCCGGCAGCTACCGGAATTCCTTCCGCATTAAGCTTGGCGATCACATCCTCTTTGGAGATGCGGTCGGTCAAGCCGGAAGCGATTTTGAACATATACAGATGGTGCGCATGGGTAGTGATCCTCGGGTCTCTCTTGAACACTTCCACACCTTCGATGTCCTGAAGCAGCTCCGTAAGCAGGGCGGCATTTTTCTCGCGGAGGGCAATTTGTTCATCCAATCGCGTCATCTGGCCCAGCAAAATCGCAGCCTGAAATTCGGTCATCCGCAAGTTCCAGCCGATATGCTCATGCTGATACCAGGCGCCATCGCGAACGCGCCCCACATTAGAGAGGGACCAGGCCATATCCGCAAGCTCCTCGCTATTGGTCAGAATAATACCGCCTTCGCCCGAATTGATATTTTTACTGGATTGGAAACTGAAGGTTCCCAAATCGCCGATCGCTCCTACCCCGACATTTTCCCATCGCGCTCCCACCGCCTGAGCGGCGTCCTCGATCAGCTTCAACCGATGC
The DNA here is from genome assembly GCF_007679495.1 of Paenibacillus sp. 32O-W. Classification (GTDB taxonomy): domain Bacteria; phylum Bacillota; class Bacilli; order Paenibacillales; family NBRC-103111; genus Paenibacillus_L; species Paenibacillus_L residui. Next base: position 52,575 of record NZ_VEGP01000008.1, read on the forward strand.
TTGTGCGCGATCTCCTTCAGCCGGGTCATGTTCGCCGGAGCTCCTGCAATATGAACCGCGATAATTGCTTTCGTCTTATCCGTAATCGCCTCTTCCACCTTATCGGGATCCAGCAGCAAGGTCTCCGGATCGACATCGACAAACACCGGAATTGCTCCGAACATCAATGCAGAGGAAGCGGTTGCAATAAAAGTGTACGGCGGCATGATGACCTCATCCCCCGGCTGCACCCCGGCCGCCTGCAGCGCCACAGTTATCGCTACGGTTCCGTTGACTACCGTAACCGCATGCTTGGCATCATGATAAGCCGCGAATTTCTCTTCCAGCTCGGGAAGCTTGATACGGCCGGTGCCCCCCCATTTGCCCGAGTGAAGCACCTCCAGCAGCAGCTGCTGTTCCAGCTCGCCATAAATAGGCCATTCGGCAAACGGCTTGGTTCTGACCGGAGTTCCTCCATCGATCGCTAATTTTTCCATTCCAATCCCTCTCTTCAGGAATTATAATAAGATATAGGTATGATACATGTAACTACATTAAAGCACAATAACATCCATATTTCCAGTATTTTTGTCGAAACGTTTCTAACATTTCTCCAAATGATCAACTTATCCAACCTGTATGTCATCTCATGCTATAATGAAGCCAAACCCATTTCTATAATAGAAGGAAGATCAGAGCGATGAGGAGAGAAAATGAATTTCTTTATTCGCAGTTAGCCAATATTTTACGGGAGCAGATTTGGTCGGGCTTCATTAAACCCGGACAATATCTGATGTCCGAGAACGAGCTGTGCAAATATTACGGAATGAGCCGCACTTCCGTGCGCAAATCGCTGGAGCAGCTCGCCAAGGAAGGGCTGGTTATCAAACGCGTCGGCCAGGGTACGATAGTGGCGCCCGACTTGAAAATTCCTGAGAGCAAGCAGAAGGTTCTGCGAATTTTAGCCACATCCCCTTCCCATTATATTGAGCACTGCATGCCCTATGTCCTAGAAGAATTCAAGAGACGCTACCCGAATGTGGAAGTCAAGCTGTTGAACTTCCCCACCCCCGATTTCTGGGAGTCGGTTCGTGCCAGCAGCGAGCTGGGAATGAAGCCCGATCTGTTTTTTGTCACCAACCGGCAATTGGCGGAGCTGGAAAACCCGGAGCTGGTCCTTGATCTGAGCGATGTGCTGAAGGACAGCCTGCCGTCCATTTATCCGAAGCTGATTGAAGCGTTCCGCACGGGAGACAGGCTGACGGCCGCGCCCGTCACTTTCTCAACGGTTTATTTGGCCTACAACCCGCAATTGTTCGAGCGTTACGGCGTCCCCGCACCCACCGCGAACTGGACCCGGGAAGACTTCATGCGGACAGCCCGACAACTGACGCTGGATACCGATGGAGACGGAATTGTCGATCAGTACGGCTTCTCTTTGTCTTCCTCCATAAGCCGTTGGCCGGTCATTGCCATGCAAAACGGGGTATTCTTCAACGAGGAAACCACTAAGGAAGGGCTCCTGCGGACACTCCAATTTCTGCACGATATCCTGTTCCGCAACCGTTCCGCTTCACTGTACCAGTTTTCCCGGCTGTTGAATTCCGAGGCTTTCGCCATGCAGAAAGCGGCAATGATTCTGGCCACCTCGATTGAACTGGCCGGGCTGCGCAGTCTTCCGCTCCCGTTCGAGCCGTTGGTCGCACCGCTGCCGTTCGGAGAATGCAAGTCTACGCTTCTGGTGTCCAACTCCCTGCTTATTCCGGCGGATGCCGGAGACAAGGAGCTTGCCGTCGAATTTTTGAAAACCGTTTATTCAGCCGAGCTTCAAGAGCAAGTAGGCCGCAGCACCGGATTTCTATCGGTCTTCGAGCCGGTTAATCGCAAGCTGTGGGACAAGTCCTATCTGGAATCTTTGAATATGACCGGTGACCAAATCAATCACTCATACTTTTTGCACGAGCTGTTCGCGGATTATAACCTGATTGAAGAGCTCGAAGCCGAGATGGAGATGTTCTGGGCGGGAATGGAATCCGCCTCCTCTTTCGCGGCAAGGCTGTATGAAATGATCAAAACCCGGGATCACGAGCTGTAGGGCTGCAGCAGACTAGCTCTGCCGCAGCCACCGGTCCAGAAAGCGGTAAGCCAGCAGGCGGATTTCGTCCGGGAAATCATGTCCGGAATTCCCCATTAACGAGACAAACCGCTCCTTCGCCCCCAGCCAAGTATAGAGCTGATCCAGCTCGCCCATCGCCTCCAGGATCGGCTTCCAGTGAGGGAAGATTCGGTCCTGCTGGGCACTCCAATTGAAGAACGGCACCGGGGCGGCCAATGCGGCAATTTCGTGAAATTCAAATGGCACTTGGCCCCGCTCCACCTCATCGGATATGACCGGCAGGTGGGAGAACCAGTCCCTCCGTCCCCAGCGATGCGTCTCCTCGTCCCCGGTGAACGTACTGAAGCCGCAGCTGCTGACGACCGCCTTCACCCGTCTATCGACCCCGGCGAGAAAAAAGGCATTGTAGCCTCCGAGCGAATGGCCGATAGCCCCGATGCGTTCCCCATCCACGAATTCCAATGATGTCAGTAAATCCAGGCCATATTGATGGTCCAGCATCATTTTGCCCACCGCGCTCCACTCGTTATGCCGCTCATAGAATGGCGCTGTTTGATAAGCCTGGCTTCCGGCATAGATCCGTTCCCCTGCTGTAATTGTATCGGGCGCAAGAACTACGTATCCCCGCGAAACCAGCTCCAGCCCGTAGCGTCTTCCCTCCCTGCCGCTCAAGGTCGCTACATCGTCCTTGCCTTCCGGCGCAGTGGGATGCAGGGCTAGCACGGCGGGATATCGTGCGCCGGGGCCGGGAGAAGACTGATGACCCGGAATTAGCAGATAGGCCGGCACCCGGTCGCCATCTGCCGTCCGATAGGTAAGATGCAGCCGGATATGATCCGGCTCCTTACTTTCGGACCGTATTTCATACTCTAAGCCCTCTCTGTTCGGCAGGCCTCCGACCACCTCCATCCAGCGGGTATAAATTTGGCTGCGCTTCTGCTGCCATTGTTCCGCCGTCTCGATCTGATCCAGCAAATGTGGAATGCCGGATGAATTCAATTCGGAAAGCTCGTATCCATGCTTCAAAATAAATCCCCCTTGTAAATAGGCTATGCGATCGTCTAGATGACAAGAAAAGGTGCCGTTCCGGACTTCTGTTTCCCGGATGAGAAATCTCTTTTATAGGAAAAGCCTCCAGGAGGACCTGAAGGCTTAACCCAAGTGTTGGGGATCACCGCTAATTGCTTTTTTGATAATGAAGGGCGACCTTGCGGATCCCCGCAATGATGTCCTCCACATCCTGATCGGTATAGAATTCATCCACGCTCAACCGGACGGCGGTATCCAGAATCTGTTCCGCTGTCGGGCACAGCCCCTTTTCATACGTTATTCCGGTTAAGTCAAACGGATAATGGCTTCCCGGATAGGCATGCCGTTCCTGGAACAAGCTCTGCAGGTACACAACCGTTTTAATATAGCCCGGTGTATTGGGAATTCCTTCGGCTTTCAGAGCCTCACAGAACTCTTCACGAGTACAGGTCAGTTCCTCTTCCTTAATTCGAAGCATATAGAACCAGTAACTGGATTCTCCGCCTTCAGTTATACGATGCGGGGAAATTCCCGGGAGACCTTGAATTCCGGCCGTAATCCGGTCGCCATACTCCTTGCGCCTGTTACAAATCCACTCCAGCTTCTTAAGCTGGGCAATTCCAACAGCACCCTGAAGCTCGGTCATCCGGTAGTTAGGGGCCAGATAAGCGAGGTCCCGGTTAAACAGATTTCCGAAACGATTATAATTTTTATCCGCAAAAGCATGAGTGACGTAATAATCCTCTTCCTCTCCCGAGTTGACCGTCACGATTCCTCCGTCCCCGGTGGAAATATGCTTGAAATCATTCGTGCTGAAGCAGCCGTAATCCCCGATGGTTCCGGCCAGCCGTCCTTTATAACGGCACATATAGCTCTGTGCGCAATCCTCAATCACCTTGATTCCATGCTTGCGGGCAACAGCCATGATCGGATCCATATCACAAGGGTTACCGGCAAGATGAACGACGACAATCGCCTTGGTGCGCTCCGTAATCCGCGCTTCGATCGACTCCGGAGTCATGTTATAGGTATGCGGGTCCAGGTCGGCAAATACCGGAATCGCGTTCTGATACAAAATGCCGATTAGCGTTCCCTGGTCGGTAATCGGGCTGGTAATCACCTCATCGCCAACCGTTACGCCAGCCGCTCCCAGAGCCACATGAATGGCTGCCGTTCCGGAGGATGCGGCTACGCTGTATTTGACCCCATACAATTCATTAAAATCATGGAGAAATTGCTTCACTTTATTGCCGAAATGGTAAAAAAGCGTATTCTGCTCCATAGCCTCAATCAGTTCCTTGACTTCCTCCAAGCCGAACCTCTTACCCGTTCCGAAGGGAGTCGTCTTTACGGGAGTTCCGCCCAATACCGCAAGTTTGTCACGTGTAGCCACTTTATCGCTCATTTTGTCATTCTCCTTTACAAGGTTCAATCAGTTTCCCCTTACCGGGATGCACAGGTTCGGGACAGAACCTGCTTCATGCAGGGAACCCCAAACTTGCTCTCGATCACGGCGCCGGTCTCCGCCTCACCCGTCACGGGAATCCAGACAACCAGCCGGTCCAAGGCTTCACCGTCCGCTATAACTTCGCCCCGGTCGTTCACTCCGCGGATAGACACCTTTCTCCTTGCCCGCTCCCAATCGTTAATTTCCTTACAGGTCCAGAAGACAAATCCCCTGCTCTTGGCTTCGCGAACCACCTTGCGCACGGCATCGGTCACTTTGGGCTGCTGCATAATATGAATTTGGTGGAACAGGAAATGGGCCACTCCCTGAACCTTCTTTGTCTGCTCCAGGAACGGAACCACTACGCTGGAATCCGCCAACGTTAGATGATCAAGGTCTTGAGTCAGAAACCCGATCTCCAATACATCGTACAGCCGGTTTCGTTCGTCTGCCCACGAAATAGGGAAGTACGGGTGGCAGGTTCCGAACAAAAAGCCGATGTTCCCCTTTTTGCTCGGTCCTCTCGTCTGTTCAGCGGCAATCCCGTTCTTCTCGCAGAAGCGGAACAGCTCACCCCAGCCCTCGAAGCGGGTGTAATGGTTTTTGTTGGATGTAATTTCGGATAGCCCCGCAGCCGATTTGAGCCAGGCCAGCTGGCGGTCAAATTCCTCTTCACCCCAATGCCCCCCTTGAATATCGAGAGCATTGTAATGGAAGGCAAGCTCATGTCCGGCCTCTTTAACCCGATCATAAATAGAGCTGCTGTAACCGGGCTCCAGCATACACCAGGTTGAACGGATGCCGCACTCCTCCAGCACTTCCAGTGTTGCTTCCGCATGTTCATCCTGATTAATGTCACTGTCATGAGAAATCATGGCGACGTGGGAGATGCCATCCGGCCAATACCCCAGAAAGGGCAGTGTCAGCCCCATCTCGACGCTCCTTCTCAATAAATGGCCAATCAGCACTTCTCTCCAAAGATCGGCATAGGGATGGGCGAAATAAGGGGCCCCGGTTTCCGTTGTGAGACGATCATACTCCCAATCCATTTCGCACTTGTCGTCAGCTTTTAAAATTCCTTCATCCACATTGCCGGTTCCGTCCTCCGCCGGAATTCCATCCTCGAATACCGGACCGGACCCTTGCTGCAGCGCTACGATTGTATAGGGAATATTGACCGACCACCGATCTATAAAGCCTGAGCCCGCTTTAAACCTGAGAAGCGCCGGAGCGGTTTCTGGCCCATCGGGCCTTTCGGCATGCAGACTTCCCCAGGCTTCCCCTTCCGCCTCGTTCGTAAGAATCCAGGGCCTGGAATAGAGATAGCGAAGCGGCCGCAGGTCTTCCCCTTCACCAGGCAGACGTGCGTATCCGGGAGACCACTCCCGGCGTTCCTTACATCCGAGCTTACCCGTCAAACGGTTAAGGCCGGCGTAAGATATGACGCCTCCTCCATCCTCCGCAAACCGAAGCAGCGTCGCCGCCTTCTTCTCCTCTTCTTCACATAAAGCGACAAGAAGAATATCCACATCGGCCCGGTCAATCGTCGCCGGATCATCCAGCCATTGATAGGGAATTCCGGCATGGGACAGCACTTCTCCCAAATAGGCTTCAAACACGTTCTGTCCGAATGCCCAACGTCTCTCTGCGGCCTGCTTATCCAGCAGGATACCTACTCTTGCCATTTTCATATGAGCAGCTCTCCTTCTTCCCCGGATTCAAATTAATTTATAACAGAACGGTTTTGCCTGTTTCGCGGCTTTCATTCGCTGCTTCAATAAACCGGATGATCTGCTCGGTTTCCTCCGGATCAATATCCGGCACTCCCGAGGCAAACATCTTCATCACTCGCTCCAGCATGCTGGCATAGTAAGGTTTCGGGTGGGCATAAACATCGACAAACTGTGTATCCTGCTCCCGATGTATCAGTGCGCCGAAACGGTTGTTGCCTTTACGATTCCCGCGAAGAGTGGCGATTCTGCCATCCTTCCACACCCCTACTACAAGATCATGATCTTCATTCTTGGTTGCCGTTACCGATAGACAGCCTTTGCCAAGCGTTCTAAACAGCATCTCGACCGTATGTATGCCATACCAGAACAATCCGGGCTGAGTCGGCTGAATGGCCATGGGACCATAGACATCCATACCGATAATCGCCCCTTTATCCTCAGCTGCCAGCACTTCGCTAAGCCCTTCGGCATATCGCAGCGCAGAACAGCTCATTAACGGAATATTATGCTGTCGGGCCAATTTGAACATTTCGGCGGCATCCTGGGAAGACAAAGTGAACGGCTTATCAATGAAAACCGGTTTTCCATAAGGCGCTATTCTGGCGAATTGTTCCCTGTGAACCCGGCCATCCACCGATTCCAGCAAAATCGCATCGCTTAATTCAGCCACCTCTTCCGGTGAATTCACAATCTGCACACCGTATTGATTACGCAAAGTTTCAGTATATCCCTCTACGCGGCTTATACTGAGCTCGAAATCTTCCGATCCGCCCGGGTAGGCTACGACTACTTTAGCTCCAGGCACATGATAGGCATGATTCGCATCATTTAACAATTCTGCAAAAGCCGGCACATGGGAAGTATCCAAGCCGATCATTCCTATTTTCATAATGTTGTTGTCCATCCCTCTCATCTCCCGTTTTAATCATTTTTCTGAAATCGGATACATTCGGACACGGGGCCGTTTTTCAGGAGTCCCTGAAGGGGCAGCCCTGAATCGTTCGAAGGATTCTCATCCTCGCAGCAAGCATCCATACATCCTGTATATAACCTGTATTCGAGTTAACCATAACCCTAACCGCGCTCTATGTCAATACAAAAAAATCGTCTATAAATCCATCGGGGGGACTGGCTGCAAAACCGGCTTCTTCGGTTCCCGGCAACGCTGCAGAATGTACCGGCGGAGCCCGGCGCCACGGATTGCTTGAAGCGGCCTGAACCTACAAAACCGTGAAAGCTATCGAAAAAAAGCGAGGAAGAGTATAACTTTCTACTCACATTCGCTCTTCTCTTTCATCATTGCCCATTGGAGCAAATGATGGGCAAGGGAAATCCACATATCGCATCCGGAAAGGTAAGGACGTCCAAAGACGAGCAAGAGTGCATTAAAATCCGACCTTTTTTCCAAAAAAGAGCGAAAGACGCTCAAATGTGCAGGTCTTTTTCACAAAATGGGGCCATTTCGCAAAATTCGCTCCAAAGACCTGCATTATCGCTTTAGAATAAGGCACCGCGCGGCTTTTTCCCAAAAAGACCTGCAGTTTTGTTTGTCTTTTACATATTCCGGCGGACGACCGGGCTGTCCCGAAAGAGTTCGCATAAAACAAGAGTCTCCGGTACTGTGCGGTGCTGAAAAATCGCAAGCCGGATATAGAGACAGCCCTCTGAGTAAAAGAGGCAGTATCAGCTAAAACGTTCGGTTTTAAATACGGAGCGGAATAAGCATGCAAAACTTATACTTTCTTATTTTCAAGGAAAAGACGGCCCCGGCTTGGGACCGTCTTACAGGCCTTCCTTCTATTTCAGACAGGATCGAAGGATAATGACCAGCAAAATATAGAGTACAAGGATAGATCCTATAGAAGTGAATGCCCCGGCTACCGGAGACGGGCAGCAATGGGAAGGACCACTCGGATAGCCGTAGAAGGGAGCTACACTCGGCTTCATGTTCGGATACACATTAGCAGCGTGAATATTGGCTAATCCGTGCATGCCATAGGCAGGCATCAGATTCGCATTGGCATTAATGTTCGGACCGATACTCGACATGGAATCAACTCCTCACTAGACTAATGAACACACTGTATACTATGTAGGTGGTGAGGAGCGGATTGGATGCCTGCCTAACGCCGCGGCAAAAAGGTGTCCGCCTATCCATGAGACCTGCTGCAATGAATAGGCCCCTTGTGGTTAGCCGGCCTCCGGGTTAGTCCCAGGAATCGGTCAGCCTTCTTAAATATTGCTTTAAATGCGGAGCCAGATCCTCCCTCTGCAGAGCGAGCTCGATGGTCGCCTCAATGTAGCCGAGTTTATCCCCAACATCATAACGTCTGCCTTGCTGCAGGAAGGCCAGCATCGGCTTCGATCGGTTCATGATCTGGAGAGCGTCGGTCAATTGGATCTCCCCGCCTCGGCCGGGCTTGCAAGTCTCCAGGATGGAGAATACTTCCGGCTCTATGACATAACGGCCGATCACCGCCAAATTGGACGGAGCCTGATCGCGGTCCGGCTTCTCGACCAGGTCGCGGATGGTGGCCACGGTAGCGCTTCTGGAGGAAGGCGAAATAATCCCGTACCGGTCAACCTCGTTCCAGGGCACCTCCTGAACGGCTATGACCGATGTCTTCGCTTCCTCATACAAATCAATCATCTGCCGGATGCATGGCGGCTGGGAATCGATCACATCGTCACCCAGAAGAAGGGCGAACGGCTCATCTCCAATAAATCTTCTGGCGCACAGCACCGCATGACCGAGTCCAAGAGGCTGTTTCTGCCGGATATAATGGACGTCCACCAAATTGGACACCTGCTGAACCACTGCAAGGAGCTCGTCATTCCCCTTCTCCTCCAGCAGCATTTCCAATTCAACCGATTTGTCGAAATGATCCTCGATCGCCCGCTTATTCCTTCCGGTGACGATGATGACATCTTCTATGCCCGATTCAATCGCTTCTTCCACTATGTATTGAATGGCCGGCTTATCAACAATCGGAAGCATTTCCTTCGGCTGGGCTTTGGTAGCGGGAAGGAATCTCGTGCCCAAGCCGGCCGCCGGTATAATCGCTTTACGTATAGTCATACTAATCCCCTCTTCGCTTTTGTAATCGTTCCAGTACAGACCTGTCGACCTTGCGGTTTCCGATCGGCCCGTGAAAAACCTCGCCGCGGCGCTCCCCGTGATAGTCGGACCCGGCGGTTACGACCAAGCCATAACGGGCAGCCAGCCGCTCGTATTTGTTCTCCTCTTCCCGCGAATGGTCGGAATGGAAGGCTTCTATTCCATCGAGCCCATATGGAATGATCTCCTCAACCAGTTCGTCATCGTGATAAATACCGGGATGGGCCAGTACGGCGGTCCCCCCGGCTTCGTGTATCCAGCCGATGGCCTCCTTCGGATGAATGCGCGGAGGATTGACGTAAGCAGCGCCCCCGCTGCCCAAATATTTATCAAACGCCTCTTCCATCGTTCCGACGTAGCCTTTACGGATTAATAATTCCGCAATGTGGGGACGCCCGACCGTTTGATCTTCACCGGACGCTTTACTCGCGAGGTCTGCCAATTCCCGCATCGAAATCTCCATTCCCAACTCCCGCAGCTTCGCAAGCATCAACTCATTCCGCTTCTCTCTGACCTGGCGCAATTGCTGCAATCGATCCAGAAATACAGGGCAATGAGTATCGATATAATAACCCAATACATGGATATCCCGGCCTTTGGCTACGGTACTGATTTCCACCCCGGGCACGACGATTACCCCCAGCCGCTTGCCCTCCTCCATAGCTTCCGCAATTCCTGCCACCGTGTCGTGATCCGTTACGGCTAATCCGGCCAAGCCCGCCTCCCGGGCCAGCCGAACGTTCTCCGCAGGGGACCGGGTGCCGTCCGAAGCGCTGGTATGCGTATGTAAATCCAAATAATGTCCGTTCATTGTATCATCCTTTCCAACATGCGGCCGAGCTACAAATACTGGCTCAAATCCCGTTCTCGAATGAAAGACAGGAAGGTGAGAGCCGAGATGGGCAGCAGGGCCGATTTCAAATAGACCGAGTAGAAGCTGCGGTGAAAAGTCATTCCTTCAATCCGTTTCACTATTAGAAGCCCCAGCGCCACTTCGTGCTTGACGGATGAAGGAGACAGGATGGACAATCCGAGATTAGCCTCTACGGCCGACTTGACCGCCCCGGTGCTCCCCAGCTCCATCCCGATGCGGATGGATTCCGACTGGACTCCTTGACGCTTGAACGCTTCCTCCATGACCTGACGGGTTCCCGATCCCTGCTCCCGCAATACAAACGGGTAGGATAAGGCATCTTTCAGCGTGATTGTCTGCTGATCGGCAAGAGGATGGCCCGCAGGCAGTATAAGCAGCAGTTCGTCATTCAGCACCTTTTCCGTGTGAACATCCGGATGCTTGACAGGCGCTTCGACCAATCCGAAATTGAGCTGATGGCTCAATATTTCTTCCACGATTTGCTGTGTATTCATGACTTTCATACGGACGGAAATGTTGGGATACTCCTGACCGAACGGCCCAAGCAATCTGGGCAAAATATATTCACCGACGGTCAGGCTGGCTCCAAGCTGCAGCCTTCCTTCCAAAGTATGAGCGAATTTGGCCATCGAGCTTTCCGTTTCCTTCATCAGCTCCATACTCCGTCTGGCAAATGGAAGCAAAGCTTTGCCCGCTTCGGTCAGCTCCATTTTTTTCGTTGTCCGATTGAACATCTTCGTTCCATAATAGTCTTCCAAGGATTGAATCTGCATAGTCACCGCGGGTTGAGTCATCCTTAGCGCCTGTGCGGCACCCGAGAAGCTCCCCTTTTCGGCGACCATATAGAAGATATGAAGCTGGTGAAAGTTAGGTGCCATGTTCTTCCACCTTTCTTATATTATATCAAACAGCCGGGAGAAAGCGATTATACCCATGAAGAGCCTCTAATTAACCATATTTAAAAAAACATCCAATGATGACTTTTCGGAGATGTTGTCGAGTAGTCCTTCCTTAAAGGTTGCTTTATGTGCGATTTAACAGAGCTTTGCCTTCGAAGCCGTTTTAATGGTCCCCAAAATCAAAAAACGCCCTCGAATCACTGTCAAAGCGATTCGGGGGCAATCGTTTACAAAATAGTTCTGCGGTTCATTTGCGCTTGCGGCTGTTCTTGATCAATGTCATTCTTCTTGAATGACGCAGCCAGGAATAATAGGACTTAAGATCTCTAAGCTCAATCGTCTCGGACATTCTTCCTAGGAAGGTAACCACAATCATTTTGTAAAGGGAATTCCCTGCAATATCCGTTTCATTCTCCAGGACGGCAAATTCAACAACCATGACCAGATCATCATCGATAAGAAAAACGTCCTGCTCATTCCGGTAATAGGGTTGGATCTGGCCTTGCTTTAATTTACTCCACAGAAATTCACATATGTCTTCAAAACCGGTTTTCCGGCTCTCGACCCGCGAGCTCCATCGGGTTCGGGCATGATGAGTAATGACAATATCGGCAATCTTCTTGTCTGACAGCACTACATAATATGGTTCATAAGTGCTCCAACGTTCCATTATCTTGTCTCTCATTTCCCGACTCCCTCCCTATCAAAAAACAGGTCTAAAAGACTATGTACAAAGATATCAACTCCCATTTTACTCTATTTTTGTCCGATTTCCAATCCATATATCCTAAAATCTGAAAAAAACTTAACCGGAGTACATGGAGATTGAGACTATTGCCTTAATAAGTATAGAAGCGGGTCTTATCAGGGACATTACGGTCATATTCGGTTTTAATTTCGCTGCGATAAGACCGTTCCACCTTTTTAACATACGGCAGCCCCTGGATATTACGCATCGTATCCTCCAGCTGCTCCTTATGAACATACATCACAACGTAGTGTAGCTTTTTGGACATATAGTACACCGTGCCGTATCTCTCCAAATTTCTGGCTGGCTTTAAATCCGATACCCAAACAATCAGACCGGCTCTTTCGGTAAACATGGTCATTCCTTCTTTCTTTATCATATATATCCACTAAGTTTTCGTTTGGTGCCCCATAGGAACAAAAGAGCTTCGATGAAATCCAATTATATGCCCAAGATCTCTGCAGCGCCCTGAATGGTGTTGTATTAGCTAGCGGGATTTCTTTAGAAATGATATTGATACAACAAAAAGGCGGACGCGATGCGTCCGCCTCTACGGTTAGCCGAAAACAGTCAACTGCTTCAGCCGCAATTTCCGCTGCACGAACCGCCTGATCCACAGCCTCCCGAACCACAGCCGCTTACCGGCAGCGGATTGTTGCTGGGAACCTTGATCGTCTCCGAAACCGAATAAGCAATCGTTTCCGATATGGAGAGCAGCAGTTGGTCAAGCTTAGCTTCCGCATCCTTGAAGGCGCGTATCGCTTCATTCTTATCCATCTGCTCCTGCGCTGCCTGAACTTCCTCCAAAGCCGCATGGTAGTCCGGGTGGAAATGACCGAAGCGTTCACATTCCTCGAACTTGCGCTTCTTCTCTTTAAACTGCCGAATTAACTGCTGCGCTTCGCTATCCTCCGCCAGGCGTTCTTTCCAATATAAATAGCCCGCCATATCTTCAGAGGCGTTAATCCAATCACCCAGTTCATAGGCTTGTATCAACAAGGCCGACATGTCCAAGGCTTCGGCTTCCAGAATGCTCATTTGACCATGTCACTCCTTTTTTTTAACGTCTTCAACTTCCATCATACCACGAACCGGGGGAAGACCGTTACAAAAAAGTTGCACTTTCCATTTTCTATGAAGAAGAGCCTTTAGAAATTTCCGGAAGAATAATTTGAATCTGCTCCCATTCTTGCGGATCTACTACGCATGCCGACGTCTGAGTTCTGCCCGCTACCCGCCACTTCCCCTCACTATCCAGAATACGTATGGGAACCAGCAGGACCTCTTCCGAAGACGAAGCCAAACGCAAAGCGGCTTTCCATTCCAATGCCCTGGAAATCATCTCCTTGCGGGTGGACAAGTGATAGGAATGACATTCCCGGAACCATTTCAGCGGAACCTCTCTCCAGCCTGGGTATAATTCATCTGCTGAAGGAATAGAACAATCTATCGGCCACCGGTCCCATGCGTAATCCGAAAGAATCAGCCCGGGCCCATTGACTGTCAGGAAGGAGAAGTAAGCCGCGCCCTCATTCCTCACACCGCCGTCGGATTCATTGACATATTCGGGGGAGACTGCAGAATGGGCCCCCGTTCCCTCCGATTCCTTATTTTCCATCTCTGTCCGAGCTTCCCGGGCCGTCCATTGCATGATCATTTGAGCAACGTTATCCGGTAATCCGTACAGGGATTCATCGCGAAGACAGCCCATGCATTGCTCCAAATCGTAACCCTCGGCCAAAGCCTTATTCATGCTTTCTTTGCTAAGGCGGTATACTGCCACCTGATCCGATTGCTGCCTTTCGCACATAGCCTCCAGCATCCAACGGGTGCGAAACGGCACCCCGGGAGGAACAACGATTTCGAAATCGGGTTGGACATAGCATTTGTCCGCTTCTGCTTTCCCGTTAGGACAAGCGGCTTCCAGATCCGGCGTGAAGGTCCAGCGAAAGCAGGTCTCCTCCGCATCTGTCCCGCATTCCGCCAAATCCACCAGCCCGAGTTCAGCAAGGGGCTTTAACCAGAGGGCCAGGACGGACTCTGCATGGAATTCCTGCTTTCTCTCCTCTTCACTTAGCGGACGGCAATCCCTTAGAACATCCAATATATCTCCTAATCTTCCCTGCCGATTCACCGGAATCCGCTCTATCAGCCAGATTACCTGATGCTGCCAAGAAGGGACATAAGGGAAACTGATGCGAACCCAGTATGCGTACAGTATGCGCCTCATACTTTCTGTGGAAAGCTTGAGCCAATCTGCCGCACGCTCCCGACACAGCTTTAGCTCCCCATCCTTCATAACGGCCAGCCCCAGACGCAATGAGGCATCCAGCACCAACACGAGACTCTCATTATATATATCACAATGGACATAAGGATAAGATAAGGGCCTCAGAGCGGCCGCATCAACCGTCAACAGCGAGTCTATCTTCTGCAGATGCCGCTTTGGAACAGTTCCCTTTTTGGTCAGGTGGATCTCGTTGGATGCCAAATACCGCAAAAAATAAAACAGGTCAAAGAGCAAACCGCGGCCGTAAGACGTCTCTGCAAGAGGAGCGCCGAAAGTATCCGAAGATAAAGGGACGGCACCCGGCCGGGCGATCTTCCGATGCCATAGTCTCGCCAATTCCCAAGGCAGGGCATAGATGTATTCCCCCCAAGCTTTGCGGAAGGCGAAGACCATCTGCTTCTCCTTAAGTCCGGAGAGGCCCCTGCGAATCTCCGCCCCGGCAATACCGATTTCTTCAGCCGCTTGTTCCAGCTTGACGGGATCGAAGGGGTGAGCCCCGAACCGGTCCAGAATAACTTGTAGCGTATGCTTTTCCCATTGGGCCAAATCCTCTCCCCATACCCGCTTGTCTATACTTAACTCGCCCGGGATGGTCCGCTCCGTTAAAGACCATTCCTCCAGCCGGTCACCTTCCCGCCATCCGATTAACCGGCCCGCTTCCGGCGCCGAAAGCTTTGCAGCCAGGTCAGCTAAACCAAGCATTGTTACTCTACCTCCTGAAACTCATGCTCCGCGTTCGCAAGGGTGTACCGGTAGCCCTGTTCTATAAGAAACAACTGCCGATTCAAGGCAAATTCCTGCTCCTTGGTCCCCCCGCTGACGAGGGAATAAAAATAGGAGCGGTTACTCCCCCGCTTGGGGCGTAAAATTCTGCCCAGCCTCTGGGCTTCCTCCTGTCGCGAGCCAAAGCTGCCCGAAACCTGAATAGCTACCGAAGCATCCGGGAGATCCACAGCAAAATTGGCCACCTTGGACACGATCAGAACAGGGATGGCCCCCTCCCGAAATTGCTGATACAGAATCTCACGTTCCTCATGCGGCATCGTTCCGCTAATCAACGGAGCCTGTAAATGGGCGGCAAACTTCCGAAGCTGGTCCAAGTATTGTCCGATAACGAGCGTCGGTTCCCCCTTATGCTGCTCCAACAGCTTCATCACAACATCGATTTTCCGGGGATTTTCAGCCGCTATTCTCATCTTCGCCCGTGATGCGGCCTCGTCATATTGTTTTCTTGTCTCCTCGGGAAGCTCGACAAGCAGTTCTTTGCATTCCACCTGAGCTATCCATCCCTGCTCCTCCAGCTGTTTCCACGGCATGTCATATCGCTTGGGTCCGATCAAGGAATAGACCTCC
Source organism: Paenibacillus sp. 32O-W (assembly GCF_007679495.1). Taxonomy (GTDB): domain Bacteria; phylum Bacillota; class Bacilli; order Paenibacillales; family NBRC-103111; genus Paenibacillus_L; species Paenibacillus_L residui. Next base: position 68,161 of record NZ_VEGP01000008.1, read on the forward strand.
TTCTCACAGCCGTCCTCCCGCACCAGAGTAGCCGTCAGGCCTAACCGCCGGGTGGCTTGAATATCGGCGGTTACGCGGAAGATCGGGGCAGGAAGAAGATGCACCTCATCATAAATAATGAGTCCCCAATCCCGCTCGTTAAACAGCTTCATATGCCTGAATTCATCCTCTTTGCTCCGGCGATGCGTAAGAATTTGGTAGGTTGCTATCGTTACAGGCTTTACTTCCTTGGTAGAACCGTCATACTCCCCGATCATCGATTCGGACAAGGTGGTTTTGTCCAGTATTTCCCTCTTCCACTGCTTGACGGAGCTGACATTGGGCGTAAGGATAAGGGTTGCGCACTGCAGCTTGCATATCGAAGCTATTCCGATCACCGTCTTACCCGCTCCGCACGGGAGAATCAGAACGCCGCTTCCCCCATGCGCGCTTCCTTCGCGGTAGAAGGCTTCGACGGCTTCGATCTGATAATCTCTTAATTGGAAGCTTCGGCCGTCCTCCAAGGTGTCTCTCCAGTCCAGAACAAGAGCTTCCCCCTGATGAAATCCTGCACGGTCCTCTATCGGGTACCCAAGGCGAATAAGCTCCTGCTTGAGCTTTCCCCGGGCCGCTGCGTGTACTTCAACGGATTGCGGCCCTGTACGATTACCGAAGAAGTGCGATAGCGAACGATAGCTAATCAGCTCGTTTAATAAGGCAGGACTTTTGGATACAAGCATCAAACCGCCCTCTGTGCCTTCCAGCTGAAGCAATCCGAATTTATCGGTGATTTCCAGCATGTGATTGCGAACGGAGGACGGAATGCCAAATTTGCTGTAGGTTGTCAGAAAATCAATCATTTCCCCGGGGCGCCATCCGCAAGCCAGGGCATTCCACAGAGACAACGGAGTCATCTTGTAAGTATGGATATGGGGAGGGCTCTTGATCAGCTCGGCAAAGCGGCTCAAGCGATTTCGTACGGACTCGAACTCGGGATGCTCCGTTTCGAGCAGAATGGTAAAATCGTTCAATATAAATAAGGGCGGCTGAAGGCCATTATTCATAACGGCGGGCTCTCCTTCCATTATGTATGTACTATTAAGTATGAAGGAATGCCCCGTAATTTAAACATTCCGATAAATCGGGGCGCCCGGAAGCATAGAAAAAACCACGACAGCAACGGCTGATTAAAGGCCCCACAAGCCTTGTCAAACCGTATGCTTCGTGGCATGTTGATTACTTGACCGCGTTCGTCTTGTCGCTTTCGGATATTTCGCTCAGCGCTTCTCCCGCTTCGCTTTCAAATATGTGGCGCACGGCCATATCCCCGATCGAAACTACTCCGATTAACTCCCCGTTCTCGACAACGGGCAGACGGCGGATTTGCCCTCTGGCCATTATTTTGGCCGCTTCATCAACCGATGTTTCCGGCTCCACAGTCTTTATGTCACGGCTCATCAGCTGCTCTGCCGTAGCCGTGCCTTCCTTCTTCTCCGCCATTCCGCGAATGACCAGGTCACGGTCCGTCACAACGCCAAGCAGCTTCTTCCCCTCAACGACAGGCATGAACCCGGTGTCGTGCCGCTTCATTTTTAAAGCAATGTCATGAGCCGAATCCGTAGGCTTAACCGTTTCAATCTCGTCCGTCATGATATCTTTGATCTTTCTCACCAGACATTACCTCCAGAGCGAAGTTTTATGATGGGGGGACCCTTCATAGCTTTCTCTCGCCAAGGAGGATTCATCCTTGCAATTTGTGACAGGCTCCGGCCTATTTACGGGAGTGTTCTTCCAGGAAATCAATACTGAGACCGATCAGAAGTCGGGCGGCCTGCTTCATCGACAGCTCCTCTATGTCAAAAAGAGGATGATGGTGGGGAATCGGCGCGGCTTGTTCCGGGGCTCCTGCCCCGACAAAAACAAAGCATCCGGGAACCCTCTCCAAATAATAGGAAAAATCTTCTCCGGCCATAATCTGTGGACAAGTGCGAATCCGTTCCGGGCCGTACAGTTCCTTCCCAACACGGAAAAACCTCTCGGTTTCTGCTGCATCGTTCACTACAGCCGGATAGCCCTCCTTATACTCCCAGTGGAATTTAGCCCCATGCATGGCGCATGTTTGTTCGGTAATATCGGCTATCCGCCGCCGGATCTGCTCTCTTGTCGCGGGGTCGAAGGTTCGTACCGTGCCATGCAGAATACACTGATCGGCAATGACATTGAAGCCGCTTCCCGCCTGGAACGAACCGATGGAGACTACTGCGGGAACCGTCGGGTCAATATTCCGGCTCACCACCGTTTGCAGGTTGACGACCAGATGGGAACCTACGACGATACTGTCCACGGTTTCGTGGGGAAGTCCTCCGTGGCCGCCTCTCCCTGAAATTTCGATTGCGATTTCATCGGCGTTGGCCATCATCGGTCCGGCTTTGCAATAGGCATATCCAACGGGAAACGGCGACCACAGATGAACCCCGTAAATCACATCGACGTCCTCAAGCACCCTATCGGAAATCATAGGCAAGGCGCCACCCGGACTGATCTCCTCCGCCGGTTGGAAGATAAACCGGATGTTTCCCTTAAGGCTATCCCGGATTTCGCTTAATATCGTTGCGACCCCAAGCAGTTGGGCCGTATGAGCGTCATGACCGCAAGCGTGCATGACTCCCGGTACCTGCGAGGCATAATCAACCTTCTTCTCATCCTGGATAGGCAGAGCATCCATGTCGGCTCTCAGAGCAACGGTAGGCCCCGGACGGCCTCCCCGCAGCAAGGCGGTCACTCCATAGCCGCCGACATTTCGTCTGACCTCCAGGCCCAAGCCCTCCAGCCGGCCTGCCACAAATTCGGAAGTTTCCTTCTCCTGATATGACAATTCCGGATGCTGGTGTAAATGTCTTCTCCAGCGCACCATCTCCGGATAGATTCTCTCCAGTCTCTGCTCTACGTCCATCCTTCTCGCCTCCGTCAACAACTTCTTGCCTATATTTTATCAAACCATAATGTGCTTTCCTATCCATGGAACCGAATTAACCGTCATACCTGCCACAAAATAGCCACATTTAGCAAGATTTCGGACCGGGCTTTAGGGTTGCACAAGTTTGGGAAACATACTATCATGAAAATGATATACCTATACTGACTGGATGCCAAATAGATCGGAGGATATTACATGATAATCGAAAATACAGGCTTAAATGGAATGAAGAGCGATCTTGCTTATCTGGACAAGGTAACGTCTGAGGTTGGTTTTGTCCGTTGGCAATGGGAATATTATCGGGCAACTTACGATTACAAAATAGAAGACGCCAAATCGGGAGAGACCTACTTTCTGAGAATAAATACCCGTGTAGAAATCGGAAAGCTGGAGCGTCCGGACACCATTCTTAATATTGAACAAGTCTACATAGGCAGGGCTACCTTCCCGCACGGACTGGAATACACTTCTCCTATTCCGCAAGCCGTTCTGGACCTGGCTAAGCGCAAGCTTACGGAACTTAAGGCCAAGCTTGAACAATAAGAAGGCGAATCTATGAATCCCCCTCGAAGAGGAACGCCCGATTTCCTGCTGTTGTTTCTGACTTTCGCCCTGGCGGGTTTCGGTCTGCTAATGGTCTACAGTTCCAGCTCCGCAATTGCTTTGTCGGATGAGATCTATGGAGGAGATTCATTCTATTTTGCCAAACGCCAAGCCATCGCCATGATCCTTGGGTTGTTCGCTATGATTTTCGTAATGAATGTGCATTACAAGCTTCTTCGCAAGTGGACGCCGGTCATCTTTCTAATTACCCTTGTTCTGCTTGCGCTTGTGCCGTTCATCGGGAGTGGTCCCTTAGGCGTTCGAAGTTGGTTCAGGCTGGGGCCGTTCAACCTGCAGCCGACCGAATTTGCCAAGCTGTCCATCGTTCTATATTTGGCCAGCCTGATAACGAAGAAAGGGGATAAGTTCCAAGATTTCAAGAAGGGCCTGCTGCCCGCCCTGATTATTATCGGGCTCGTCGGCTTCATGATCATGCAGCAGCCGGATATGGGCTCATGTGCCATTCTTGTGCTTGGAGCAATGACCGTCGTTATTGCCGGGGGCGCCAATCTTAAGCATCTGGGGATTATAAGCGGAATCGGTGTTGGAATTGCCGGACTGGCCCTTGGGATCATGGCATTGGCCGGACACGGATTTGACAGCTACCGGTTCAACCGGTTTCGGGTATTTATGGATCCGTGGTCCGACCCGTTGGACACGGGCTTTCAAATTATCCAATCCCTGTACGCCTTCGGACACGGTGGATTTACCGGGGCGGGCTTCGGACAGAGTATTCAGAAGCTTCATTACCTGCCCGAGGCGCATAATGACTTTATTTTTGCGATCATCGGTGAGGAGCTTGGTTTTCTCGGAACCTCCCTGTTTCTGCTGGTCTACGTCTTATTTATCTGGCGGGGGATTATCATCTCGCTGCGCTGCCCGGATACGTTCGGAATGCTGGTCGGTATCGGGATTATGAGCACCATTGGCATTCAAGCTCTTGTTAATATCGGGGGCGTAACGAACAGCATACCGATGACGGGGATAACGCTGCCCTTCATCAGCTACGGAGGATCATCCATATTGGCTACTTTGATCGGAATGGGAATTGTCCTCGGGATATCCAGATATACCAATAATCAGACAGCAAATAAGTAGCCTCCTAGATAATCTATGGTAACAATATATAGAAGGTACGATCGTTACGGCTAAATTAGCTGACGAAAAACACGCGGAGAATTCGACTTCTCCGCGTGTTTTGCTGCCCAGTTATTGGGCTCTCTTCTATCGTGATTACGGCCATGCGATTGAGCCACCTCTGCCATGTTTTGAGCCAGCTGCTGTATACACACATCTTTTCGGAGAAAAGTCGCCACGTACCTGATTCTAGAGCAATAGTGCACGTCTTTTTGGAGAAAAGTCACCACGTACCTGATTCTAGAGCGATAGTGCACGTCTTTGGAGCGATTTTAGCGAAATAGCCCCATTTTGTGAATAAGACCTGCACATTTGATCGTCTTTCGCCTTCTTTTTGGGAAAGGGCACGATTTTAATGTATTTTTGCTCGTCTTTGCGATGTCTTCACCGATGTCCCAACGGATTCCGTAAATCCGGATGATCTCTGGCAGCGTGAGATTGGTGCATAAAATGGCGAAGCCGGTTTTCGCTCTGCGAAAGTGGATTACTTAGTTCTCGCTCGATTAATTTGCGTCTAAAACCTTTCTCTAATTGCTGCCAGACATTACTTGCGAGGAGCCCTGTAAATCCCCCACAAGCCTCGAACTTATAGAACGTTACTATTCAAGGATAAACGGCTATCGCCGTCCTTAGGAGGGACGCGTTTACCGATGAAATATAAAAAAGCTCCTAACGGAGCCTCTTCGAAGAAGAATAACCCGGTATTAGAGGAAGCTTTTTATGCCAATTAGAAAGTTGTTCCATTTTAATGCTTTAATGAACTTAAACTTTCTAATGTGGTCAAAAAGGGACAGCTTGCGCCGCCCCTGACTTATACGCTATGTAACATTACCGGCTTACTTCACCCGGTTCGGTTCCTCGCTCTCTTCTTCCTTCTCTCTGAAAGCGACCCCTTCTACCTTAACATTCACTTCCACTACATGCAGCCCGGTCATGTTCTCAACCGAGTCACGCACATTCTGCTGCAGCTCGCGGCAGACTACCTGAATTTGGGAGCCGTAATGAACGATAACCCTTAAGTCGATGGCCGCTTCCAATTCCCCTACTTCTACGGAAACTCCTCTTTGCAGGTTTTTACCGCTCAGTCTCTTGGCCCATCCTTCCGAAATACCGCCGGACATACCCGCGATTCCGGGAGTATCCAGAGCAGCCAACCCCGCAATTGTAGCTACGACATCATTAGAAATACGAATGTTACCTGTACGGTCCAGTTCAGTCATACCGCTCACTCCTTGCCTTTTTATTCATTATAATGATTTCACCATTCCCCCGTCAACGAAGAACGAGGAACCCGTCATATAACTGTTTCGCGGGGATAACAGGAAGGCGGCCAAATCGGCCAATTCTTCAGGACGCCCGTATCGGCCCAGCGGAATATCCCGAACCATTTCCTCCTGAATTTCTTCGATGGACCTTTGCTCGCGGGCCGCTCTCGCACCATCAAGCTCCGTTAACCGATCCGTCGCTATCCTTCCGGGACAAACCGTATTCAGCAGGATCCCGTCTGCCGCCAGTTCGATGGACAAAGTCTTCATCAAACCGGCCACTCCGGCGCGAAACGTATTGGAAAGCACCAAGCCGGGGATCGGAACCTTGACCGAGCTTGAGGCAATCGTAACGATTCTGCCCCCACGCTCTTTCATATGCGGGTAGAAGCCTCTAACTAATCTAACTACACTCATCAAATTCGTCTGAAAAGCCTTCTCCCAATCCTCATCCGTCATGGATAAGAAGCTTCCTCCGGGAGGACCTCCCGCATTACAGACAAGCGCGTCTATCGTGCCGCAGCAAGCGGCGGATTTCTCTATAAACCCGGCCACCGATTCCGGGTCGGCAACGTTGACCGCGAACCCGTGCGCTTCGATTCCGTAGCGGGAAGCAAGCTCCTCCGCCACGCCGGCAATCTTCTTCTCATCCCTGCTTCCTAGGATCACCTTGGCTCCTTCCTCGGCCAGCTTGGAGGCTACGGCTAGCCCAAGTCCCTTGCTGGAAGCCGTTATAACCGCTGTCTTGCCCTTCAATTGCAAATCCATTTCCCATCTCTCCTTATGTAACTATTGATACGGTCCCGGGGAACCTGCTCCTTTAAGATTTATAGCTATATTAGCTTCCGCCCCATTCTATTGGAATTAATCATAGGAAGCAATAAAAAATAACAGCTTGCTGTCACCTATTGCATCAGAATTCAATAATTTGGAATGCTAAGACAGAAGAGGTGATCTGATTTGAACAACCGCTTGATGTTTATTTGCCTGATTGCCACCTTTGTTATCAGCGGAATTACACATTATGCAGGGATGAACAACACAGTACAATTTATAGCCTCCTGCGTTGCTATATTGTTCGTTGCCGGATTTCTCGGCAAAGCTACCGAGAATGTGGCGCATTATGCCGGTGAGCGTATCGGAGGCTTTCTTAACGCTACTTTTGGCAATGCCGCAGAATTAATTATCTCCATCATTCTAATCAAAGAAGCGGCTAATGGCAATCCGCAATTATTCGATATGGTCAAGGCAAGCATAACCGGCTCTATTATCGGAAATATGCTGCTTGTCCTGGGTTTAAGCCTACTGCTGGGAGGTATCAAATACAAGACCCAGAGCTTCAATCCCGTCCTGGCCACTTATAATGCCTCGCTCATGCAGCTTTCGGTTGTCGCTCTGTTCATTCCCGCCATGTTCGCCTACTCGCTAAACGATCGCAAGACGGAGCAGCTCAGTCTGACGGTTGCAGCTATACTCATAGTTTGTTATTTGCTGTGGCTTTATTTCTCGATGGTGACCCATAAGGATCAAGTGACAGAAGTAAAAGGGGCGAACGGAAAAGCGGAATGGTCCAGAGGATTGTCTATTATATTCTTGATCGCAGCGACCGTCATGGTTGCCTTCGTCAGTGAATGGCTGGTCGGGACGCTGGAGGAGATTTCACATCGTTTTGGTCTATCGGAGCTATTTATTGGTGCGTTCGTCATTGCGATCATCGGCAATGCCGCAGAGCATTCCGCTGCCGTTATGCTGGCGCTGAAGAATAAAATCGGGGCTTCGGTGGAAATTGCTATTGGAAGCAGCCTGCAAATTGCTTTATTCGTAGCCCCGGTGCTTGTCTTCATCAGCTTTTTTATGGGGGAGCCGATGAATATCGTCTTTACCCTTCATGAGCTGCTTGCCATTGCAGTGGCCGTCATCATTGCCGTAGCGATTTCCAGAGACGGAAGCACCAGTTGGTACGAGGGTGTTCTGCTGATTGCCGTCTACCTGATTCTGGGGATTGCCTTCTTCCTGCTATAAAATACAGGCTTGAACCGTTCGAAGCAGCTTAAGCATTGGCGCAAAACTGTCCTTGATCCCCTTGCCGGATCAATCCAAAATAAAAGAGTAACCGCAGCAAACGAGTTACTCCTTAGCGTTCAAAGCTTCATACAGCTGAGCCAGATTCCGTTCCAGTTCGCTCAACAGCTGTTTACCCATCGCTTCGCTGACCAGACCGGCACGAATGGCGAAGTCGACCTCCCGGGAAAGCCCATACATTTGGGTATCCAGTACTTCTTCGTACAGAGGGCATTTACGGGTCGTTAAATTTTCCATTTGCACTTCAATTAATTTCTGTATCTTCAAGGCGTCTTCCTGGAGAAGCTGGAAGGCCCGCTGGTTTAAACTCAACATCATTTCGGATGAAGACATTAAACTTCCCCCTTGTAGTAGAATAACAACTTGCTAATTCCGTTGTTCTCATATATAGCGGCCCTGTTATTCTTCTGCAGATAGATGCGAAGAATCGATAAAGCTCCTAAGCACTATATTAGACGAAAACATAACAAGTTACAAGAGATTCAGCGCCTTCTTAAGTCATGCATCCCCGAACAAAATATTCCTTCCGCTCTACAGCCTGCCTGCCTATGAAAAAAAGTATTCCCCGGTTCAGGGAATACTTTTGGCACGGACGAACCTTATTCTTCGGCTATTTGAACCGCAAGGTTATGCTTTGCGAATACTTCCTGCATACTCTTCAAGGCTTCGTCCGCATCGGGACCATGTACATGAAGCGTATATTTTCCCGAAGAGGTCAGGGTAGTAAACAGACCTAATATACTTTTAACGTCGATGTATTTGTTCTCATATTGCAGAACGATGGAAGAGCGAAACTTGTTAGCCGTCTGGGAAATATCGACGACAGCGGCATTGCTCGAATTAGCCATTGCTATCCCTCCAAATATAGTATCATCATTGCTTTCATTGTAATGATACATTGGAAACAAGTAGGGTGCAAGGTTCTTTTTTACTCATTTAAAAACGTTTTCATCAGGCGGTCATTTCAGATTTTCCGGATTAAGCCCTTCGAGCTCCTTGATGACAAACCTTCCGTCCTTGCGAATAAGCACATCATCGAAATAAATTTCCCCTCCGCCGTATTCCGGCCGCTGGATAAGCACAATATCCCAATGGATGGAGGAACGATTTCCGTTATCCGCTTCCTTATAAGCCTGGCCCGGGGTAAAATGAAGGCTTCCCGCGATTTTCTCGTCAAACAGGGTATCCTTCATCGGATGAAGTATGTAGGGATTGAAGCCCAGGCTGAACTCGCCAATGTATCTGGCTCCCTCATCCGTATCCAATATATCGTTAATTTTGCGGGTATCGCTGCTTGTCGCCTCTACAATCCGGCCATTCTCGAAGACAAAACGGATATTCTCGAAGGTCGTTCCTTGATAAACCGACGGAGTGTTATAGCTGATAACACCGTTGACCGAATCATGGACCGGTGCTGTATACAGTTCTCCGTCAGGAATGTTGCGGTGCCCGGAGCACTTGACGGAAGGAATGCCCTTGATCGAGAAAGTCAGATCCGTACCGGGAGCAACGATCCTGACCTTGTCGGTCCGGTCCATGAGCTTCTGCAGCGGGTCCATCGCCCGGTCCATTTTCGAATAATCCAGATTGCAGACGTTGAAATAGAAATTTTCGAAGGCCTCGGTGCTCGTATTCGCCAACTGAGCCATGGATTCGTTGGGATAACGCAAGACGACCCAGCGCGTATGCTTCACCCGCTGCTCCAGATGAACCGGCTTCCGGTAGTACCGGTCATATAGCCTCATCTTATCATCGGGAACATCGGCCAGCTCGTTCACATTCTCTCCGGAGCGGATGGCGACATAGCACTGCATCTCCGACATACGTTTCAGATCCATCTGTCCCCACAGCTCCATCTGTTCCTGTGTGGCGGACATTAGTAGAGACCTGAGCACCCGTCTGTCATTCAGCTCCACGAACGGAAACCCTCCACTTTTGTAAACCTCTTCGATCAGGCAGTTTACAATCTCTCTTTCAGAGCCCTGCATATCGATCAGTACCTTGTCCCCGGGCTGCACCTGCATGGAATAGTTCACCAAATTGCGGGCCAGCGTCTGTAATCGTGGGTCTCTCATTCATCATTCCTCCTTAAGTTGCCGATTTATGAGCTATCCTCTTTTTAAGCCAGCCGCCAATAATCAGCAGGATTACAAAAATCCCTACCAATATAAGCAGTCTTCCCTTATTCTGCCGGAAATGCATGACATCGTGGCCTATATAGCTTTCCAGCAGGATCATCGGCAATTTGCCGACAATTGTCGCCGCCAGGAAATGGCTGGCCTTGACTCCCATCGCTCCCGCTCCGATATTGATCAAGGTGGAGGGTACGACAGGAAGAAGACGCCCGATGAAGATGTAAAAGTATCCGTTGCTTTCCAGCCGCTTGTTGAAGGCCGCTGCCGCCGGATACTTCTCCAGTCTGTCCAGAACCTTCTGCTGTCCTACGGACCGGGCGAACCAGAAGGTAAGCGCCGCTCCGACAATGGACATGACATAATTGATGACAAATCCCCACCATAATCCGAAAATAAGGACATTGGCGCCCGCGATCAGCACGAACGGGACAACGGGAATGACCGTTTGCAGCAGCACAGCGAGCATCCCGAATATAAACGCCCATGCCCCGAAGGAAAGGATATACTGCGACAACTGCTCTACGGTAATTTCCGGCAGCTTGCCCCTCCAATACGGATAGCTTAACAACAGGACGAGCGCCAGTATAATAACGGCGATAAGGGTATATTTGATCCAACCGGCAGGCTTCGTTGTTTTTTTCAATGGGGGAACTCCTCTCGCAGCTTCCTTATCATTGTATCATGTTAGATTACGGAGGAAAATCCATTCCGCCCGAATCCATTCGGCTTCTTCTACCCGTTTTCCTAAACAGGATCAAGACAAATTTAATCGGCCGCGCTCTCCAGCCGAACTTAAGCATCAGTCAAGAGGCGTGCTGAAAATATAATGCGACCGCACGGTCTCCTCCTGTCCGGCCCCTTGTGCCGAATAGTTTAGACGGGTCTTAACCTCCAACTCCTTGGCCCGTTGGCTCGGAAGATCAATCCAGATCCGGCAGTTGCCCTGGGCGGACAGCGATGATGATAATTGCTCCAGTCTGGCCTTCTCTTCCTGGATGCGTCCGGCAATTTCCTTATCCAATTGTGCCGCTTTCTCTACCCCTATCACCTGACGGTATTGAGCGGACCGGCCGGCCTGCTGTTCTATAATCTCGGCGAGACGCTTCTCCCATTGCTGACGAATCAATCGGGTCCATTGCTCGGCATCCGTCTCTACCACAAGAGCCGGCCCCCTTCCTGTCGCCATTTCCAAGCGCACGTTCTTGCGTGCTTTGCCCAGCCCGTCAATAAGGTCCACAGGGTCTAACGCGCGTCCTCCCCCCTGCGCGTTCACTGCAAGACGACCGCTGCCGTCGGCGGATTGAGAGAAGGTGCTTACGGCTACCGACATCCCCGCTATTTGGACCTCGGACCTTCCCTCATAGGCAAGCCCTGCGAGCCCCTCCATATTCGCCAGCACATTATCAAGCAGAGCCTCCGGCTCCGGGGTCGCCCAGTTGCTGCAGGACGCCAGCATCGCCGCCAGACACCATAAAATTAGAATATGCCCCATTCGTTTCATCAATGAAATGCGCAAGGAGATTCATGACCCGAACGAATTCTTTGTATCTACGTATAGACTGGCTTAACCAGCCTTCAGGCCATGCTTCCCGGCTCCCTCCTTTAGTTGTATTGATGACTTTAGGGTTCTCCCCTGCGAGTCAGTTTATGCCGTGCGTGGCATTCTCTGAGTTTATGAGATCGGAGCCGTCATATCCTGGTTTCTAGTCGATTGGACTCTTAATCTGAAACACTTAACAACAACACTTAATAATAGCACTTGACATAGAATTGCCAATTCCTATAGAATTAGAAGTTGAGTGGATGTTGTCCTCTCTTCGTACCGACAGATTCAAGTTATGAACACCCTCACTGGTTTTGTTGCTGACAGGACAGCGGCTGAACTTTTCGTGTCAGAGCGGCCGGCTTAAGCCCCGCGACAAACAAAGCCAGGCATAACGTCAATCTGTAGACCGGACGATCCAACAACTAGACTTTGATTTTTGATGAATAATTTAATTAACATTAAAGGAGCAATCTAATACATGGCACGTTACACAGGTCCTAAGTTTAAATTGAGCCGCCGTCTTGGCATCTCCCTTAGCGGCACAGGCAAGGAATTAAGCAAGCGTCCTTTTCCTCCGGGACAGCATGGTCCGGGAATGAGAAGAAAGATCAGCGGTTACGGAATGCAGCTTCAAGAGAAGCAGAAGCTTCGTCACATGTACGGACTGAGCGAGAAGCAATTCCGCAATCTGTTCGATAAAGCTACCAAGATGAAGGGGATTTCCGGTGAGAACTTCATGATCCTGCTGGAAAGCCGTCTGGATAACCTGGTTTATCGTCTTGGATTCGCCAATTCCCGTGCAGGCGCACGTCAATTGGTATCCCACGGCCACATCACAGTTGACGGCAAGAAAGTCGACATTCCTTCCTACATGGTGAGCGTAGGTCAAGTCATCGGCCTTCGTGAAAGAAGCCGCGGCCTCTCCTCCATCAAGGGAGCTCTCGAGAACCGCAACCATGTTCCTGCTTACCTCGAATTCAACGAGCAGGCTCTGGAAGGTAAATACATCCGTTTGCCTGAGCGTTCCGAGCTGTCCCAGGACGTTGACGAGAAGCAAATCGTCGAGTTCTACAGCCGTTAATCACTTGAATCCACAATCCCGGACACATGTCCGGGATTTTTATTTGAAATCGCGCCCGCTGCGTAAACTTGGACTCAAATATATGCTAAACCTGCACGGTTTTGGTTTTAACGGACCTCTGCTGGTAGCCGATTGATGGCGTACATCCAAAGATCATGCGATAACCAACACGGTTTGGTTTAACGGACCCTGGAGACCTTATTTGCTCCAGAAGGGCCTTTCTGTAAATTTTAACGGACTCGGATGACCTTATTCTAAGAAATGCTTGCGAAAGTATGAGAATTCCAAGCAATAAGCGCAACTGTGTCCGTCTAGTCTAAAAAAATCGCCTATTTAGACGAAATAGAGTCTCCCAGGTCCGTTACATTTTCGCTGTTAGACTTTCCACAAGTACAACATCCTGTTGTACATCTTTCCCATAATGAATCGACAGCCTCCTCGTGTCCGTAACATTTTCATGGATACTATACAAAGTATTAGACCTTACCGCCGACACCATCATCCTTTCCACAATTCAACGACTGCTGGATGTCGACCGGACTCGAATGTCCCCCTGCGGAATACCGCTGCCGATTACATTCTTCCCTCCCCTGCCTTCGGGATTTAGCCTCTAATCGACAATTTGTATCGGTCTCACTGCACTTTTCGTGCTTTTCTGCCACGATACGAACAATTATGATATAATAGTTATGTTTATTTTACATATGGGAACGGGGTTGTTGTGCTTTTATGCTTAAGCGATTGCAATCATTCTTCAGTCATAAGGTAGTCAGAAATATAGGCCGCTATACTTGGCTAACCTTCAAATGGACCTTCATCACCATTCTGGTTTGTGGCTTTCTGGCTGCGGGCGCCATTTTTGGCTACACATCCGCCCTTGTGAAGGACGATCCTGTCCGAAGCAAGGAAGAAATATTGGCCAAGATGGAAGAAAATGCGATGACTGGCTTTGTCTATTTTAACGATGATATGGAGCTGGGGCAGCTGCGGTCGGATGAAGATCGCAGAATGGCCACCTATGACGAAATCCCCAAGCTGGTCATGGAAGCATTAGTCGCTGTAGAGGATTCCAATTTTTACGAACATATGGGCTTCGATGTCAAGGGTGTCTTCCGCGCCGTCAAACAGAAAGTGTTTAACGAGCCTATCCAAACCGGAGGAAGCACTATTACCCAGCAGTTGGCCAGACGGGTGTTCCTCAGCATGGACCGCGAATTGAGCCGTAAGGTCAAGGAAATTTTGCTGTCCGTCCGAATCGAACGAATAATGACGAAGGAACAGATCATCACCGCCTATTTGAACAAAGTACCGTTCGGAACAGGGGCCAACGGGTATAACGTTCACGGCATCAAAGCGGCGGCTAAAGGAATTTTCGGCATCGATAATCTGAATGAACTGAATTTGGCTCAGTCCGCCTATTTGGCAGGCCTCCCTCAGCTCCCCAGCAGCTACTCCGCCTTCAAGGGGAACGGAGAATTTGACGAACCCGGCTTCAACCGGGCGGTCGAGCGTCAGCATTGGGTGCTGAAGCGGATGTTGGAAACGGAGAAAATTACCGAGGAGGAATATCAGGAGGCTCTGAGCTTCAACCTGCGGGACAGCTTGTCTGAGCCTCAGGAGAAAGCTTATACCACTTATCCTAACCTGATGATCGAGGTCGAGAAAAAAGCGACGGAAGCTCTCCTCTCTGTAAAGTATCCTGAAGTGCTGGAGAAGAAGGAGGAAAATAAAGAAGCGTATCAGGAAGCGTATAAAGAAACCCAGCAGGAGCTGTTCCGCGGGGGATATAAAGTTTATACGACGATCGACAAGACGTTATATGATGCCATGCAGGCGATTGCCAATGAACCGTCTCACTTCCTGCCCGATCATCCGGAGGCCGGAGTGGAGCAAATCGGCGCCATTATGATCAATAATGAGGACGGAGCGATTCTCGGTATGATCGAAGGCCGGTCAGGCTCCTTCAACCATGCTACGCAAGCTTACCGGCAGCCGGGATCGACGATGAAGCCGATCGCCGCTTACCTGCCCGCATTGGAGAAGGGAGCCATTCAGCCGGGCGGTATCATAGATGACTCTCCCATCGTTCTGAAGAACGGAAACAGCGGGTGGCATATTCCGGAGAACTGGAACCACCGCTTCCAAGGCTTGATTACGGCCAGAGAAGCATTGAATCAATCTTATAACATCCCGGCTATCAAGCTGTTCCTGAATGAAGTGGGAATTGAGGAAGCGTGGAATTTCGCCAGACAGCTCGGCATCACCTCCATTACGGAGGAGGATAACTACTCTCAGACCGGAGTCATCGGCGGTATGTACAAAGGAGTATCCGTAGAGGAAATGACGAACGCCTATACGGCTATTCCCAACAAAGGCGCCTTCAATGACGCCTACATGATTCGCAAGATTGAAAGTGCCGACGGCAAAATCATCTACGAGCACAAGCATGAACCGACGCAGGTATTCTCGGAGCAGACCGCTTATTTAATGACCGACATGCTGCGTACCGTCATCACTTCCGGAACCGGGAAGAACATCAAAACGTATCTTAAAAACTACGGGAAATTCCCGATTTCCGGTAAAACCGGTTCGACGAATGAGGATGGAGATGCCTGGTTTGTCGGATATTCTCCCGATATAACCGTCGGAGTCTGGGCCGGATACAGCGAGCCCAAATATAAGCTCAGCAGCAAGAACGGAAGCACGATGCATGCCATGAAAGTATGGTCTCTTGTCATGGATGCTGCTTACGAGAAGAAGCCCGAGCTGTTCAAAACCGACAAATTCGAGCGGCCCGATGACATAGTGGAGATGACGGTCTCCAATCTGTCCGGCAAGCTGCCAAGCGATTTGACGAGAAGCACCGGACATCTGGTTACCGATCTGTTCAATCGCAAGTATGTTCCTACGGAAGTGGACGATGTTCTGGTCAAAATGAAATATATTACGTATAACGGGGTGAACTATCTGCCCAACCCGGCTACGCCGGATGACATGCTGAAGGAACAAGTGGTTATCAAGCGGCCCGAATCGATCGCTTCGATCTTGAACCGGATCAAGGAAGTCAGCTCTTCCCTGCCGGCAAACAAGCGCAAGTCGCTTAGTGCCTACATTCCTAAAGATGCCGGTATGGACGCTCCGACCGAAACCGATCCGCGTGCAGGCGACGGCAAGGCACCTGAGCCTCCGACGAATCTGGTCTTTACGCGAAGCGGCGATACAAACACTCTATCCTTCGCTCCTAGTGCCAGCAGCGATGTCGTAGGCTACAGAATATACCGGACGGATGGGGTTAAATCGTTCGAACGGATGAACGGCAAGGTCGTTATCGCCGGCGAGGAAAATGTATTTAGCGGACTGCCCTATTCCTTCGGCAGCGGATATTACGTCACGGCAGTGGATGTCGAAGGAAAAGAGTCCGCTCCAAGCAGAATCGTGTTCAACGACAGCATCAATCCCGATCTGATTCTGCCCGGCGGCGATTCAGGCCAGAATAACAGCGAGGTCAAAGGAAATTCCAACGGAGGGGAAGAGCCTGGCCCCCCTTCCGGGGTTAAGGCCAAGATGAACGGAAAGGCGCTGCAAATTACCTGGAAAGGCAATAAAGCCAGCCAATATAATGTCTATTACAGCGAGAAGGAAGATGGGCCTTTCCAAAAGATAGGTTCGACGAAGGGCGATACGGAGTTTAACTATTACGCTTCCGAACTCGAAGGTTATTATCGGGTCACCGCTTCGAACGGCAGCAAAGAATCGTCTCCTTCCGCAGCGGTTCACTTCGAGTCTTAATCCATCATAGCCTGTCGGCACAGTCCGGCCAGCCTGCGCAAGACGCGCAAGACCGGCCCAAAGTAAAATCACGGCGTTTTCCCACCAGGGGAACGCCGTGATTTATTTATTGCCGCAATTATTGGCAAGCTTTATTACTTCGAGCGAATCTCCTGCCGCATGAATAAAGCATAGGCAATGCCAAAGCAAACCATCGTGGCCGCGATCAGGCCGGTCACCTGCGGCCATACCAGAAGCAGGCTCTGCCCCAGCGGCAGCGGGCTCGGAATGGCCCCTATTTGCTGTTCAGGAGTTAACAAACCGAGCGAACGGATCGAAGGAACCAGCATGGTCATTGTAGCTTCATCGAATAATTGACTTGGAGAAAGACGCATAAGAAGCTGCATAGATCGTGCATAGCTTAGAATATCGTCTATTCTCGCGCTTCCGGCCGGAGCCAAGGCCCGCCCCACAAGCTGGACAATCATATTAAAGAATACACTGAAGAAAATCCATACCGCGATGCTGCTGATGGCCGATGTTGCCGCCTGACGCAATCGGGTAGAGAATAAAATCGACAGATTCAGCCAGAAACCGACGTAAACAATCCCGATCAACATAAAGATAACGATGCGCCAGAACTCTTCCGGCGTCGGCGGAATGCCAAGAGCAAGCAGGCCTGTGCCGACCATGGTTAATCCCAGAGACATAAAGAGAATGGCAATCAAGGCAAAGCCGGCTGTAAATTTGGCAAGCAGCAAATCATCCCGGTATATCGGCTGCGAAATCATTCGTCCTAACGTGCCCTTGCTCCGCTCCGAGTTCACCGCATCGAAGCCCAGCCCGATGCCCAGAAGCGGTCCGAGGAAGCTGACGAATGTAATGAAATTGGGTAGGGTTCCGTTATGCTCGGTAAACAGCTTCAGGAACAAGAAGGACGCGTCTGCCTCCGAGCGGGCGATAGAGCGGACTTCATCCAGTGCGGCATATAAGGAGCCTATGCAGGTAAGGATCATTAGGGAAAGCAGGATGACCACCCGCCAGCTGCGAATGTGATCGCCAATTTCCTTATGCACTATGACCCAGAACGGATGCGCGGCTGAAGAATGCCCCTTGGAAGCTTGTTCTCCTTCAGGGAGGCCCCTCCCGCTTTCCACGGATGATGCCTCCGTACGGAGTTGCGGCCTTCTCCATTCAAGTGCCTTGGCGTGCAGCTTTTGCTTTAAGTCCTGCCAGCTTGGAACCTTCCCTGTCATTCGAATCACTCCCTTCGAAATAGCGGTGATAAATTTCGTCCAGCCCGTACTGCTTTTTGGTTAGACCGGTGAGAGCCGCTCCTTGCTCCACAAGGGTACGGGCCACTTGCGGACTGACATCCTGCGCACAACCGAGCCGAAGCCTCCGTTCTTCTCGCTCCACCCTCAGAACATGCTCAATGCCCCGCACGGCCTCCACCATATCGTCGGTCAATGCATCCGCTTCTACTTCAATTAGCAGCGGTTCACCCGCGAACAGCTCTCGGGACAAGCTCTCTACCGTTCCCTCAGCAATTAATCGCCCCTGTACGAACAAACCGACACGGTCACAAATTTGCTGCACTTGATGAAGATGATGCGAAGACAGCAGCACGGTCAATCCTTCATCACGGCTGAGCGTGCGGATTAAATCCAGAAATTCCCTGACACCCTCGGGGTCGATTCCCAAGGTCGGCTCATCCAATATAATGATCTCCGGCTGCTTGATCAGAACGTCCGCCAGCCCGAGCCTCTGCCTCATTCCTCGCGAGAAGGTTCCCGCCTTCTGCCGCTTGGCATGACTAAGGCCGACCCGTTCCAGAAGGCTATCCGCCCGGACGGCGGCTTCCGCGGCGGAAACTCTGTTCAGCCTGGCGGTATAAATTAAATTTTCCCTTGCGGAAAGATCATCATAGAACCCCACATCGTCCGGCAAATAGCCGACTCTCTTCTTGACCATCATCGGCTGCCGGGTTGAGTTGAAGCCGCATACCTTCACCGTGCCCGAGGTTGGCTCCGACAAACCGATCATCATCAATATCGTTGTCGATTTGCCCGCCCCGTTCGGGCCGAGAAGCCCAAATATTTCTCCTTTGTTAATGGACAGGTTCAACTGGTTAACCGCTGTTTTCTCACCGTATTTCTTCGTCAAATCCACCAGTTCGATAATGGCTTCACTCATCGGCTACCGCCTCCCGTAAGTGCGGAACAAATAATAAATCCCCGCAATAACCGCAGCGATAATCAGCACCCCTATCCATCCCCAGAGCACGGAGGCTTTAACGGCTACACGGAAACTCGCATCCGAGGATGCCTCCGGAGCGGTTACCTTCATGTTGGTGACATAGTCCCCGGCAACAGCTTTCTTGTCGGCCTTGAGCTCGGCCGTTACGGTAGTGGACTGCCCCGCCTCCAATTTCGTAATCGTCTTGGGCTCGAACGTCACTTCCCAATTCACCGGCGCTTGGGCGCTGAGCTGCAGATCCGTTAAATCCGCCGTCCCTTCGTTGGTTACCTTGAGCTCGAGCTTTCTGCTGCTGCCGGCCGTCACTTCAGTGCTTAACAACCCGCTTTCCGTACTCAAGCTCACTTTATAAGTGCCGGTAATGACGACTTCCATCTCGGATTTGGCCTCCGTATTGCCGTTAGCCGCCGAAATCGGAATTTTATAGCTTCCCTCCTGCACGTTGGCCGGCGGTTTTACTTCAACGGTTAAAGACTTGGACTCCCCGGGCTCGACCGTTACCGATGTCACGCTCTTGCCATCCGCGTTAAATTGCACATTCCACCCGCGCGGCGCTTGGGTAGTAAGAGCGTAATCCTGTTTCTCCGCTGTACGGTTTCTTAAAGTGTAACTGAAGCTGAACGAAGACTCGGCGTGCCCCTCCATATTAGGCTGCTCTGTAGTCAGCTCTGTCTGGTAGGTTCCCTGCTCGGACACGCGGACGGTCAACGGCAAGCTGGCGAGGCCATCCGCCGTCAGGACGAACTGATAGTCCCCTTTATCAATTTGCAGCGGAACATTCAGCTCCATATTGACCTGCTGGGAATCGTTAGGCTTCACCGAGATTTGCCCGATCTTCCAGCCTCCGGAGGTCAATCCGTATTCCCAGCCTGCGCCGTTATCCTCCAGACGCAGCGCGACATTCTGCACACTGCCGCTGTCATTGATGACATCGATGGTGTACTTGATCGTCGTTCCCGGAGTTACCGAAATATCCGTATAGGGAGTATACAGCGTCACCCCTCCCGCCGCCGACAGCTCTCCGGCACCGAAGCCCAGACAAACTACCGCCGCCATTAAGATAATGCTGACCCAACGCATCTTCCTCATACAACTATAAAGCATGAAATCTTCCCCCTTTATTCTTGTATCAATCTTCCTACGAATGAACTTCGCAATCGGATTTATGAAAAGAAGATAAAAATTTCATTAAAAGGA
Organism: Paenibacillus sp. 32O-W; assembly: GCF_007679495.1. Classification (GTDB taxonomy): domain Bacteria; phylum Bacillota; class Bacilli; order Paenibacillales; family NBRC-103111; genus Paenibacillus_L; species Paenibacillus_L residui. The sequence goes on from NZ_VEGP01000008.1 coordinate 88,190, forward strand.
GCTTAAAATCCAATCAAGCTCTTCCCCTTCCGCGTCATTTTTGCTACATAAATAATTAAGGACGCTGTTTGGAAAGAAATGCCGTGCTTTTATTGAAAACGGTTACGATATGTCCTTCAGAACGATTAAACATGGCGACGGAAAGGTGATTAACGTGTCTTTGTCCAATGAAGAGGCTCATCTTCTGCTGAAGGAAATGAGTAAAGGTTCTATTGAGGCCTTTGAACTTTTCTATGAAAGCTACGTTCCGCTAATCTACCAGATCGCTCTGAAAATAACGGGAAACCGGATGGATGCGGAGGATGTATGTCAAGATTTGTTTCTGGAAATTGTGAACAAAGCGGAGCAATACGACCCCGAGCGAGGCAGTATGGAGGCATGGCTCGCCGTCAGGACCAAGAGCCGATGCCTGGATCGTATTCGCCGCAATCAGCGGGGAATCGCAGCGGAAAGCTCCTCTCCCTGGTTTCCGGCGGAGCGGTCGGCCGAGGAATACGTCATTCGCAAATGGCAGATGGAATCGCTTCATAAAGCTATAAGGCAGGTTCCTGAAGCTCAGAGGGCCGCTGTGATCGGAATGTACTTTCATGAACAAAGTCAAAAACAGCTTGCCGCTGCTATGCAGAAGCCTCACGGAACAGTCAAATCGCTGATTCGCTACGGTGTTGCCAGCCTGCGTAAGCAATTGACAAAAATGGGCTGGCTGGAGCCGCCGGGAGGTGTCGGGGATGGAAAATAAACGAGGGAAAAACTGTGTAGAAGAAGAGCTTATGGTAGATTTACTGCAAGGAAGGCAGGATGAGCAGACCGGACGGGAAGCCCTGCAGCATATTCATTCCTGCGAAAGCTGCCGCAAGCTGTATAACGAGTGGTTCTCCTTGCTGCAGCCTTCCGGAGCGAAACAGCCGCGTTCCATAACCAAGACGAGAATCAAGCGAAGATTGCGTTGGCACTGGTTTGTAGGCATGGTGCGCTCCAATCTCCTTCGCAAGAGATGGGGTGCGGGAATGTTGGCGGCGGTTGCGGTCATTCTGCTGTATATCGGCATCTTCCGGCCGCATTCGGACCCATGGCTGCAGAACCGGGATATGCCTGCCACTCTGCCTGAGCTGAAGCTTGTCTCCCATCCGGGAACTATTCTCTATTATGTGCCATTGGCCGCCCAAGACGCTGTGACCGGATATGTCTGGATCAACTCGGAGTCCGGAGAGATGTTCATCCAGGTGGAGGGCTTGCCTCCCCTGCCGGAGCACGACTACCAGGTGTGGATCGTCAAGGCGGACGATCGCCGTAACGGCGGCCTGCTCCAGTTGGCTAACGGAAGGGCCTCCTTATACTATACGGCGCGAACAAATCAGGTTCGTGAAGCCGAGGGGATCTGGATCAGCATTGAACCCAAGGGAGGAAGCCTCCAGCCGAGCGGTCCTGATCGTGTCCTGGTCAATCTTAGGGAGAACCGATCCTCCCCCCGCTAATCCGGTTTAATTGCGCGAGCTTAAAGGCGCCATTTTTCCAATTGCTTAATGGGTAGGAAACAACCGGGAAGGCTTTCCTTCCGGTCTAAGTACAAGCAAAGCACCCCATGGATCATTATCCGTGGGGTGCTTTTGTTTAAGCCGAAGCCAGCGTGCCTCGGTACCTTTTTCATTGCGCAGGGGAAAATATTCTTCCCTCCTTGGCATTAATCCTCGATGGTGGATAAATCGCCTGTCGGCAAATTAAGCTCCCAAGCTTTGAGGACCCGGCGCATAATTTTACCGCTTCTTGTTTTCGGCAGCTTATCTTTAAATTCAATTTCCCGAGGCGCCGCGTGGGCGGCCAGACCTTCTTTGACAAACTTGGCAATGTCCTGCTTAAGCTCATCGGAAGGCTCATAGCCGTCTCTCAACGAGATGAAGGCTTTGATGATCTCTCCACGGACCGGGTCCGGCTTGCCGATGACGCCGGCTTCCGCAACCGCCGGATGCTCGACCAGCTTGCTCTCGACCTCGAACGGCCCGACGCGTTCACCGGCTGTCATGATGACGTCATCCACCCTGCCCTGGAACCAGAAGTAACCGTCTTCATCGACAAATGCGGAATCTCCTGAAATATACCAGCCAGGGAAGCGGAAATATTCTTCGAATTTGGCCGGATTGTTCCAGATCTTCCTCATCATCGAAGGCCATGGGGTCTTGATCGCCAGATTACCCATGCGATTCGGAGGAAGCAAATTACCCGAGTCGTCCAGAATTCCCGCTTCGACACCCGGAATCGGACGTCCCATCGAGCCCGGCTTGATATCCATGGAAGGATAGTTACAAATCAGATGGGCTCCCGTTTCTGTCATCCACCAAGTATCATGAATGCGCTGCTTGTACGTCTTCATTCCCCACCGGACCACTTCCGGATTCAGAGGCTCCCCGACGCTTAGCACATGGCGCAAAGCGGACAGATCGTATTGGGAAACGATTTCATCACCGGCACCCATCAGCATGCGGAAGGCGGTCGGAGCGCTGTACCATACCGTGACCTTGTACTTCTGAAGCGTATTGTACCAATTCTGCGGACTGAACCGGCCGCCGCGAATGACGTTGGTCACTCCGTTAAGCCAAGGGGCAAAAATTCCATAGGAAGTCCCCGTTACCCATCCCGGGTCGGCTGTACACCAGTAGACATCATCCTCACGCAAATCAAGAACGATCTTGCCGGTATAATAATGCTGAATCATGGCGTTATGAACATGAAATACGCCCTTCGGCTTTCCAGTAGAACCAGATGTATAATGTATGAGCGTTCCATCCTCGCGGTCTACCCACTCGATTTCCAATTCTTCCGATGCAGCAGCCATTTCCTTATGGAAATCAATCTGGCCGGGCTCCAGCTCCAGATCGTCGCCCACGATAATCACATGCTTTAATTCCGGGAGGTCTTTAACCGGTACACGCGGAAGCTGCGAAGGCGTTGTCACAATGGCCACTCCGCCGCTGTCCTCCATCCGGTCTCTCACAGCCTGCTCCATGAAGGCTTCGAAGAGCGGTCCGACGATCGCCCCGATCTTGATGGAGCCAAGCAAGGCAAAGTACAGCTCAGGAGTTCTCGGCATGAAGACGAATACCCTGTCGCCCTTCTTGATTCCATATTTGCGAAGCACGTTCCCGAATTGATTACTCTTTCTCTTCATCTCATCGAAGGTGTAGGACTCTTCCCGCTGATCGTCGCTATAAATTAAAGCCACCTTATCCTTCCTGGAGGATTCGGCATGACGATCTATCGCTTCATAAGCTATATTGACTTTTCCAGTTTCATGCCAGGTAAAATACTTCTCTACTTCTTCCCAACTGAAGTTTTCCCTGGCTTTCTCATAGTCTCCCAGATTGGAATGTTCAGCGGTTGCCTTCAAAACTTCTTGGCGGTCTTCCATATGGTCTCCTTGCCTCCCTTAACAAAATGTAACGCTTTCATATGTAGATTATGAAAACTTAATGACATTTCCATTATAACATAACCTGTCATCATGGTGTATTCCTTTTCACAAACTGTAAAATTTGTTATAAGTAAAGAGAGGCCACGAAAAGGAGCTGCAAGCCCTATGGAGCATATCAAAAATTACCATTCGGTTACTTTGGACCGTGACGGGAAGCAGATTGTCATTGAAGGACCTGTTGCCCCGGAAATCATTTCCCAATATACGATGCACTCGGATCTCGATGCCTTCCGCCGCCCGAAGGATCAGCAGGAAGCACTGGTGGAAATCGCCTCCCTTCCGGAAGGCAGAATTATTCTGGCCCGGGACGGAATGACGATCGTCGGTTACGTGACCTTCCACTATCCGGATGAAATGGAGCGTTGGTCGGAAGGAAACATGGAAGATCTGATCGAGCTCGGCGCTATCGAAGTAGCTAATGACTACCGGGGATTAGGCTTGGGAAAAAGCCTTATCCGGCTTGCTTTTCAAGACGGCCAATTGGAAAATGTAATCGTCTTTACGACCGAATATTACTGGCATTGGGATCTCCAGCGCAGCGGTCTTAATGTATGGCAATACAGGCAAATGATGGAAGATTTAATGAAATCGGTAGATATGGTATGGTATGCTACGGACGATCCCGAAATATGTTCGCATCCCGCCAACTGCCTGATGGTACGCGTTGGGAAAGACGTCAGTCTGGAGTCAATCGAGAAATTCGATCATCTCCGTTTCCGTCAAAGATTCATGTACTAGGCGTTAGGGGGAACTATTGTGAGTTGTCGAGCAAAATTTATTTTTGGCAATGAGGAATTGCAATACCGGTTTAACGATGATCATCCGTTCAATCCGAAGCGGCTGGAATTGACGGTTGATCTGCTTATAAAAACGGGAGCGCTTTCGTCAGCCTCCATCGTCCCTCCCAGACAGGCTACCATCGAGGAACTTGAACGGGTGCATCTTTCCGAGTATATCCAAGCGGTCCAGGCTCTAAGCCGACCGGATCCGGATGAACACGCAATCCGAGAGGCCGACCGCTGGGGCTTGATGGATGAGGATACCCCTTACTTCCCCGGGATGCATGAGATCACTTCGCTGCTGGTCGGCGGCTCGCTGGAGGCGGTGGACACGGTAATGTCGGGTCAATCCGATCATGCCCTGCATCTGGGCGGAGGACTGCATCATGCAATGCCGAACAAGGGTGGCGGCTTCTGCGTTTATAACGACGCCTCCGTAGCTATTGCGCATCTGCGCAGCAAGTACAACGCCCGCGTCATGTACATCGACACGGACGTGCATCATGGCGACGGTGTGCAGTGGTCCTTCTATACGGACCCTGATGTGTGTACATTCTCCATTCACGAGACCGGCAAATATCTATATCCGGGTACCGGACCTGTGGAGGAACGCGGCGATGGCGACGGATTCGGCACCAATATCAATCTGCCGGTGGAGCCCTATACCGAGGACGAGTCGTGGATGGACAGTTTCCGGGAAGTGCTTGGCAAGGCGGTGGCGAGCTTTCGTCCTGACGTGATCATTTCACAGCATGGCTGTGACGCCCATGCCTTCGATCCGCAGGCCCATATCCATTGCAGTATGAGTATCTATCTGCAGATGCCGCAATTTATCCACGAGCTCGCCCATAAATATTGCGGAGGCCGATGGATTGCTTTGGGCGGCGGCGGATATGATATTTGGCGCGTTGTTCCCAGGGCCTGGGCTTTGCTCTGGCTGACCATGACCGATCATCCGTTGGCAAGCGCCCTATCTTCGAAACCGCTTACTCCTCTTGCTCCGGAATGGTTGGCCCGGTGGCAGCCGGAGAGCCCTCTCCCGCTCCCGGATACTTGGCTGGACCCGGTCGAAACCTGGGAGCCCATTCCAAGGCGTAAGGAAATTAGCGAAAAGAACAGGCAGACGAAAGAAATCGCCATGCTTTACTTGCCCGATCGTCCGGTTGAGCAATGATCTCCCCCTGAAGGGGGGAGATCATCCGACCGGTGTTTTGCTACTTTTCTTTTTTGACCATGACCTCCACGCTTGCGCTCAAAGTTTGGTAACGGGCTGTAATTTGGGTCTTCCCCTTGGCTTTCCCCGTCAGAACCCCATTCGTATCGATCTCCGCGACTTCGGGAGAAGGATTGACAAATTCGACTTTGTCCGTAATCTCCAATCGACTGCCATCCGAATATACGGCGATCACCTCTGCCCTCTGCTGCTCTCCTACTCTCAGTTTATACTTCTTGGCTTGGAACTCCATCGAACGGAGTACAGGCTCCGGATTCGGCCCGCCCGATTCGGTGACGGTCACTGTGGCAGCCGTCTCCAGTTCCCCATGGCGGGCGGTAATCTGCGCCGTTCCGGCAGAATAAGCGGTCACCACCCCATTCTCATCTACATCGGCAACGGTCGGCCGGCTGGATTTAAATTGACTTAGCCCGGTTACCTCGATTTCCCGGCCATCCCCATAGACTGCATAAACCACAGTGGAGTGCTTCTCTCCTACCCGAAGCCGGTAAGTATCGGCGTCCAATCGCAATCCGGCCGCGTTGGCGGAAGACAGATGCAGCCGGTATATTTTCTCATGAAGTCCGTCTGCGGATTGGACATGAATTTCCGCCGTCCCCGGCAATTGTCCGACCGGCGTTAGTGTAATCCGGGCGGCGTCCCCTGCTTTGGCCACCGGCTCCAGCACCACCGATTCCGTTCCCCCTGTACTGATTGTAATCGAGTATTCCAACTGATCCGGATCGAAGCCTTCAATAAATTCGCCGTTGACTTTAACGTTTATCAGATCGGCGCTGGACGCCATACTGCTTGCCACCTGCAGCAGATGCTGCCCTTCCCCCATCATGAACAAGTTCCCCCGGTTATCCTGGGTCAAGTATCTTTTCCCCCGCGGATCTATCAGGTAAACGTTCTTGGACTCGGGATCAATCATAAATAACCGGCCCGAAATGGTGCCGTATATATTGCCGTCCGGACCTATTTCCAGGAAGGCATCCCTGAAGGTGATCGAGGAATAAGCAATGTCAAACTTCGGTTCATTATAAACCACCTCTCCTCGCTCAATGTCATAGATGAACAGATTCCCTTCCGCAAATCCCCATATGTTTCCGTCCGGTCCCACTATGAGCTTGGTAACGGCTTTCTTACCGGGAACTGGCACGAACTCTTTGACTTTGACGTTTTGCTCTACATCCCAAATAAACATTTTAGCTTCGGGTTCGTTTTCCTCCGTATCGCCGTAGCTGTTCCATACGGATGAGCCGCCATAGATCATCCCGTCTTTATAAGCCATGGATACCAGACTCTGATTCAGAATGGGCTGATACCTCTCTACATTCTTGGTGGCGGTGGTATAGAAAACGAGTTGTCCGGTACGGGTATCCCTGGCCGGGGTAGTGACAATCGCCAAGGTTTCATTGCCGTTCCTTGTTATCACCTCTCCCCCATAGGCCCGCTCCTGTTTGTCCGGTCCTGCCTGATCCAGACCGAACAGCCGAACCGGATTGAGCGGCTGCGACGTATCCTTCAAATTCCATGGCTTCTTGGGATCGAATTGATGCATAATGACCCCGGGATATACCGGGATCAATACTTGATCCTCCCCGTAAGGAATGAACATTTCCCCTTGATAAAGATAATTGCCGGCCCCTACGGTTCTGGACGTAAATTGCGTCAGTTTGCGCTCTGCCGGATCAAACATGGCGTAGCCTGTTGATGTGTAGCCGGACATATAAATCGTGCCATTGTTGGCGCTTCCGGTGGAATGAATCGTTCCCGCTTCCGCGAGGACCGGCAGCAGTTTCGTTTCGGTTCGGCCTGTTTCAAAATTGTACGTAAACAGGACTCCTTCCGCACTTAACCCCACGAACGTATCGCCGGGATATTCTTCCCTGTTCAGGGAAAGGATGCTGAATTCATTGTACTGTCCTTCCATTCTAACGGGTTCAGGATTCTGCACCAAATGAACCTGCAGATCTTCCAGGTCATAATAAGCCAGCCAGCGGCCGTTCACCCCATTGTAATTAGTGTAATATTGAAAATACACTTTGCCGTCACGAGAGGGAGAAACCTCACGGGCCTGGTTATTCGGGAACGTGCCTATGACCTCATCGTTGCTGGCCGAATCGAGGACAAGATCTACCACGCTTGTACCCGCTCCAGGAATTTTCAACTGGGATAATCGGGCATAAACCAGACCGTCTATGGCATCCAGATCAAAAGTGTATTTATACAGATCGGTAAAATTTTTACCGTCATACAGAAGCGGGATAAATTCTCCCGACCATTGCCCCTGCTTTCGGTCATATTTTCGGATATAAGCATCGGTAGCCAGTCCGAAATAAACGGCATCATGCACTTCATCGTATGCTATAGAATGAATATACTTCATTCCATTCCGGACAACCCCTAAATCGGTAAATTTCCCGGTATAAATATCGTATTCGAAAGCCCGTCCGAAATCGTCCTCCAATCGGGAATAGGTACCGCCATACAGCTTGCCGTCAGGAGTGGCCACCATGTCAAAGGCATTATGCCCCGCCATGATATTGGTTAAAACCTCTACTGTAGAGCTCTGCACATCATATTTCATCAGCTTGCCCGAACTATATCCCACTATATAGACATTCCCGTCCGCCCCCAGTGCCAATGCCCGGATCAACGTGTCCGGAAGGACTACCTGATCCAGCAGTGTAAGGGAGTCCAAATCAATTTTAGCCAGGTGTGCGGAGGAGCCGTTTAAATTCATGTACATGATGTTCCTGCCGTTTTCCTGAGTAAATACGGCACGGGAATTGACAACCGTTTCAATCGGCGGGCCCCAATCCGTCATGTCAAAAGATACACCCGCGTCAACGTTCATTTGGTCAACGTAGGCTTCCGCACTCTCTCCGGGAACCGTTCCCAGGACAACCCGAATATATTCTGCCCCCTCGGGAACGGTCATGGACAGTTCGGATTGCAGCCATTCGTTATGGCCGTCACTTTCCAAGGTTTGAATGCTCTGCTTGGCAAACAACTCCGGCGCCTGATCCGCTGATGAATACGCCTGAATAGCGTAATGGAGCTTACCCTGCCGCACCTGGAAATGCCCCGACGCCTTGATCAGTTGACCGGATGTTACCCGGACGGGCTTGCTGTAAAGCCACGAGGCTTGCTCCCCGCCGGAGCCGCTGATTCTCAAGCTGCGCTTGCCCTCCATGAACGTTCCTTCTGCTGACGATAGACCAAAGCTTTTATCTCCGCCTTCTCCTATCATCCACCCCGGAATCGTTCCATCCGACGAGGGCACTTCAAACCCGGCGTTTTCCAGCATATTCGCATGCAGTGTTCCGGTTTGGACCGGCTCCAGAATGGTGGTTCCAGCCGGCAGCTCATCCTCGAGGACCGCCGGTTCCCCCGCACTCTGGGCCAGCAAGGACGGCATCGGAAACGCCAAAGAACAGAAAAGCATCAACACCCAGCAAACAAGAAGCACTTTCTTCATTAACTTACCTCCTTCAAAAGATAATAAGTATAGAAAAAATGAAGCGCTTACAAAGCTGTTCGTGTTCATTCTAAAATTTTAAACGGTCATTGAATAGCATACATTTTTTAGAATTTGTAGAATAATTATGTTTTTTCAATTGGAATATCGTTCACTAATTAGAATTTCTTTCTGAATAATGCACTAGAAGACGCCTAACCTCATTCCGAACCAAACGACAAAACAGCCGAGAGAAAGTCTCGACTGTTTTATCACAAACACCGTATTAGGGTGCGGCTCGCGCCGCGAACATTAGCCCACTTAGAGGCTAAGTAATCATAAGATTAGTTAGCCTTGGCAGGAATGACGATACGGCTTGCTTCGTTTTCTTTAAGCTTTTGCAGGAAGGAGATCCTGCTGCCGCCTCCTTTTCTGATATCGGGACGTGCTGGAACCATGGACAATCACCTCCTTTCATGAGATGGACGGAACGCTATAGTCGAAAATACTGAAGCAGCTGCTCCATGCTCTGAACGTACCGGTTTTCATCAACGTCTCGGTGACTGCTCTGACGGACACCGCAAGGCCTGGCAAACTTGCTGTATAACCGGTTAAGGTAACGATGATCAGCCAGAGCGTAAAACTGGACAAGCTTGACGTCCGGCTTCTCCCGCAGGATCAGTTCGAGGAATTCACGAAATCCTGCAAAAAACACTCTCGACCCCCGGTAAGCCGACGCCAGGATGGCGGCATCGATCGTTAACGTCACTCCGGCCGAATCGGGGTCCTCGCCATATTGGTACTGGATGAATCCGATCAACTCTCCCTCGTCATTATCAAACAGCATAATGTGAGAGTCCGGCAATGTATGCATCAGGTTCAGCAAAGCGTCATGCAGTGTGTAGTCCCTATCCAGTTCCTCGCTGTTGCTCAAATAAAATCGGGTAAACCGGGCGTAATCGGCATCCTCCATGCACCGACTGGCATGTGCCCTCCGCATAATGGCCGCGCCTCCTTCTGATAAGCCCGCGCTTTTACTGCAGCGCTGTTTCCTTTACTTTGATGTGACTGCTTTTATTTGGATTGCCTTTTCAAAAGGTGTTTCTGTTAAACCACGTATTTACGAGACTCCGTTCCCTCGGTTTGCCGGGCCCACATCGAAGCATACAGCTTGTTTCTCTCAAGCAGCTCCTCATGCCGCCCTCTCTCGACGATTTGACCGTTCTCGAGCACAAAAATTTGATCCGCCCCGGCAATCGTGGCCAGCCGGTGGGATACGATGACCATCGTTTGCTGGCCAGCCAGCTTTCGTATAGTTTTCAATACAGCCGCTTCGGCTAAAGGATCAAGCGAGGCGGTCATTTCATCCAGCAGTAGCAGGGACGGCTTCCTTATCAGTGCGCGGGCCAAGGCTATACGCTGCTTTTGGCCCCCGGAGAAGTTGCCGCCGTCCTCTTCCACCACGGTCTCATATCCATGCGGCAGTTGGGCGATAAACTCGTGGATGTCCGCTTGTCGTGCCGCCTCGATCACTTCATCAAGGGATGCGTCCGGCTTGCCGAGCTTCAAATTGTAGAGCAGCGTACCGCGAAAAAGGAAGCTGTCCTGAAACACGACTCCGATGCTTTGGCGGAAGAGTTCCTCGTCGATGCAGCTCAGCCTCTCCCGGTCCATAGTCAAGCTTCCGCTTTGGGCACGCAGCAGGCCCAGGAGCAGCAGCAGTACGGTGCTCTTGCCGGAGCCGCTCGGGCCGACGAAAGCAGCGGTCGTTCCCGCCGGGATGGCGAAGCTGATGCCATCTATCACGGTCTTGCCGGGATTGTAGGCGTACCGGAGCTGATCCGCCTTGATGGACGGGCTGCGAAGGAATCCCCCCCGTTGAGCACCTGCCCGACAATCAGCGCCTGGATCAACCACGTTCGAAGCGTACCTCGTGCGGGCTTCAGCTTCCGTATTTACCGTGGAAGCTGCCACTGCGGATGCCGCTGCGAGCTGTTCCCCGGCAGTATAGGCTGCTGCCCGGCCTTCCCGGTTAAGCCCGTTCCCGCTGTTTCCGCTGCCGCCAACTTCTGTTCCGCGTACATCTTCCTCTTCCAGCAGCAAAGCGGATAACCGGTCAAGGCTTACCCGGGCACTGGCGAAGGAAGGCAGGATGGCGGTCAGATTATATACCGAGTTGCCCATCGATGTGTAAATGGTGAAGAAGGCAACCAAAGCGCCAAGACTGATGTGCCCATTAAGCGCCAGATAGGAGCCAAAGCCGATAATTGTAAAATTGACTGCCAGTAAGCTTGCGATCGGCAGACGATCGAGCGAGGCCGCCATCTTATTTTTATGGTAGTGGCTGACAAACAGCGATTTAAGCCGTGCCTCGAACCTGCCGATGAACGTGGCTTGCAGACCAAAGCCTTGAATGATCATGCGTCCGTTCAGGCTTTCCTGGACATCCCCTGCCATTCCGTCCAGTCCTTTACGATAGTCGGCAAAAGCCGCCCGCGCCCTCCCGCCAAGCAGATAAGGCGCCAGATAGATTACACTGGCTCCCGCCAGAATAATCAGTGCCATGCTCCATTGCAGGGTGAACAAAATAGCTGCGCTAATGGTAATGACCGCCAACGACTGCAGGCCAATCGTAAGAATAGACATCATCGCTCCATCGATCGCAGGCAAGTCCAGCGTGAATCGGGAGACGATTTCATTTTTGTGACCGGCAGCCTCCGATCGGGTGTCCAGGCGCTGGATTTGTTTGAACATCTTGAGCCGCAGCTCCCGTTGAACGATGGCGCTCATTTTGGCCAGCAGCCGGTCGCTGAGGAAGCCGCAGCCGACACCAACGATTCCGCCGATTCCAAGAACTGCGAGAATGAGCCAGAAGGCACTGGCATTGTTCGGGTCAATCGCTTCATCGATCATGAATTTGAAGCTGAGTGGCGCCAGGGCAAGAACGGTCAGTTCGACGGATGCGGTTAGAAAAAACAGAACAAACCGCCAACCGCATGGGCGTAAGAAACCGGCCAACTGGCGAATAACTCCCCACATGCTTGTTCCTCCTTGCTGTCTCGGATAATGAGTGTTCTGTCCATCAATTAGGAGCAGTCTCTTCACTAAGGGGGGGGACGCTCCGAATGAAGGATCAGCGCTGGCTGAAAGTGGACTTCTGAATGCAGCGTAAGCTTCAGCTGAAGATGCGCTGCTTGAACTTCGCCAGGTAAGTCCTCAGTTCTTCGGGAGATAGGCGGTATTCTGATACCGGCACCGATTCACTGTGTCTGCCTGCAACCAGGGTGGCGAATTTGGAAAACAGTTTATGGGAATCCGGCTGGTTGGGCGCCCAAAAGCGCAATTCTTCAACAGCAGTTGGCTGCATGCTCACATGTTCGAGCAAAAATTGCAGCCCCTGAACGAACAAACCGGTACCACGATAGGCTTTAGTAATATAAACCGACTGAATTTGGATGATCTGCACATCCCTGTAATCCTTCTCTCCGGTCCCGTGGATATATCCGAACGCACCCACGACCTGATCCTCATCATTAAAGGCCAGGACCGCTTCATTGCCCATTAACAGCGGGCTGGCGATATAGCCAAGCGTCACGGCGAAAGGATAGGGCAGCTGCAGCTCGGTATAATGCTCTAGCAGAAAATCGATATATTTGGAGTGGTAATTATAAGTTGAACAGACGGAAAAATAGAAGCTCATTCTGTCAAGGTCTCCTCCACGTTCAGATAATGACTTTCCAAGGCCAAGGGTATCGTATCAAGCGTAGTTTAAGTTTTGTTTAATTCTCTGAAAAAAAAGTCGCGGAAATTTACCAAGGCTAGCCAGTGCTCTGCTATAATGAAGCCGAAGATAGCCGATAGGTCAGCTAGGGAAGGCGGATGGAATGCAGTGTCGATCAATTCAAATAATCCTGTAGTGGAGCAACCATCCAATTTTGAAAAGAGGGTGTTACGTGCCCTGCTCGTACTTGCGGTCTTGGCGATTTTCCTCCTGCCTGCTTTTAACGCAAATGCTTTCTCAGATGAAGCGGGAATACAAGCCTCATCGGTTGAACCCGGCACCGCTTTCAATGAAGCGAAGCGGGGCGAGATGTTTTTTTTCGCTTGGCCGTACGAGGGCAAACGGACGGCGGCAGCTTTAGATGGCGAATGGGAGTTTTATTGGAACGCCCTGCTCGGGCCGGATGATTTCCGCAGCTCGGCGGCCACATTGCCCGAGCCCCAAATGGTGACGGTGCCCGGCCCATGGACGGATTACATGCTGAAAGATGCCGGAGAGCCTGTGCCCCACGAAGGTTATGCCACGTTTCGCTTGAGGGTCTATCTTGACGAGACGCTTACCCGTGACCGGCAGACATTGGGAATCTATCCGAAAAGCATAGCATCAAGCTACAGAATCTGGATTAATGGCAGCCATAAGGGCGGAAACGGCATAGTGGGGAACGATCGCTCCGGCGAAGAGCCCGGCAGTTTCCCGAAGACGATCTATTTTGAGCCCCAGGTTGGATGGAACGAAATCATTATTCAGATATCCAACTTTTCACAGAGAAATGCAGGCATTTGGCAATCTATAGAGTTTGGCACGGCTGAGGCAATTTCCTGGATTCGCGTTGCGCGGGTAGCCGCACAGGTTTTTATCGTAGGCATTTTTTTCGTTATGGGCCTGTACTACTTATTTGTTTACTTTAATCGGAGGCAGGAGTTATCCGCCTTGTTATTCGGCTTGTTATGTCTCTCTGTAGGTGTCCGCACCATCGTGCTGGGGGAATCGACAGCGTTGTTCCTGCTCCCCGGCCTGCCTTGGGAGTGGGCGGTGAAGACCGAGTATCTGTCCATTAGCATGACAGCGCTGACGCTGCTCTTGTTCGTGCATCGGGAATACCCGCAGGAATCGTTTAGCTGGGCACCCCGGATAGGGGGCGCGGTGCTGCTTGGGTGTATGATCCTTGTATTGGCACTTCCGGCACGCGTGTACACGCATTATTTGACTGCTTTCATATGGGGCGTCCTGCTGCCGGTCCTGCTGTACGCCATTTACATCTACGGGCTGTCGGCGATTCGGCGGCGCAAGGGCTCGCTGACCAATGCGGTCGGATTTTTGTTTTTTACCGTCTTTGCTTTGAATGATATGCTGTTTTACAGCGGCTTTTTGGCTACCGATGATTTGCTGTCGATTGGTTTGTTTGCTTTTTTATTGACGCAGGCGCTCAATCTTTCGGCCCGTTTCTCGCGGGCGATGCTGGAAACAGAGCGATTAACGGCTGAACTGCAGGAAACCAACCGTTCATTGGAGCGCACCGTGGAAGAGCGCACCTTTTCCTTGCGGGAAAGCAACGACAAACTCCAAAAAGCCTACGAACGCATGGCGGAAATGGAACAATTCCGGCTTCGCCTTCTGTCCAACATTTCACATGAGCTGAAAACTCCGATCACATCGATCAAAGGGTTCGCCAAAGCGCTGCGGGATGCGGTCATTACTTCGGAAGCTCCGAAATATGCGAATCGCATCTATGAACGCAGTCTTCTTCTCGAGCGGCTTATTTATGATTTGATAGAACTGACCAAGCTGGAGACGAAACAAGCGCAGTTTCATATGATGGAAACCAGCCCGATAACTTATTTCAAAGAGCTGTTTGTGAAGTATGAATGGGAGCTGCTGGAGAAAGGGATACACAGTCAAATAGTGCTGCCGCAGGAGCAAAATGCCGATAAAAGATATATAGTCCTGATAGATAGAATCCGCATAGAGCAGGTACTCGCCAATCTCGTTTCAAATGCGATCAGGCATACTCCGTCAGAAAGCTTCTCAAATGTGGGCAGAGCGGAAGCCTGTCCTGATCATATGTGATATTATGCTGCCCGACGGAGAAGGGACCGAGTGGATACAGGGGATCAAGCCGGAAAGCGCGGTGCCTGTAATTTTTCTCAGCAGCCGCAGCGAAAGGGAGAACATTATTCGCGGTTTGGAGCTGGGCGGAGACGATTACATCACCAAGCCTTTCGACCCGGATATTATGGTCGCTCGGGTGAAGGCACGCCTGCGCAGCTTTCCTCATAGAGAACAGCAGCATAACCAAGCTGCGGAAGATCGAAAAACGTGGAGCGACGGTCGTCTCAAACTTTCCTTTGACGGTTGGGAGGTGCTCTTGAATGGGCAGCCGGTGACTTTGTCTACGAAAGAACGGCAGCTGTTGTTTTTGTTGGCGGCACATCCCGGACAGGTGTTCAGCGTCGAGCAGCTTTATGAACACATTTGGGGATTGGATGGCTGGAGCGATCCGCGCACGGTTATGGTCCACATCCACAATCTAAGGCGTAAGATTGAGGAAGATGGCGGACACCATCGGTATATCGTTACGGTTCGCGGAATCGGCTATTTCAGCGCTAAATAAAACAAGACTTCCCCCGAAGGGAAGTCTTGTCGTTATCATAATTATATAGAACCAAAATAGTCAGCTATTACCCAACCAGCCTCGATACCAGCTTCTCTACTATTTGGTACGAATGATCCGCCGCCAACCGGGTAAATTCCGTAAAATTAACATGTGCCGAGCCATCTGCCTTATCCGACATGGAGCGGATAACGACGAACGGAATCTTGTTCATCTCGCATACTTGAGCGACAGAGGCTCCTTCCATTTCCGTACATGCTCCGTCCATGGTTTCGTGCAGTTCTCTAACCAAGCTCCGGTCAGCGATAAACTGATCGCCGGACAGAATCCGGCCGCTGACCGTCCGACCGGGAAACAGCTCATTCGCACAATCCAAAGCAAGCTGACGCAGCTTCTCATCGGCTTGATAGATGGAATTGTCCTGATAAGGAATTATCCCGCGTTCAAACCCTAGAGCGGTCACATCGATATCATGTTGGATGCACTCGGTGGATACGACGATATCCCCAATATTGAGAGCCGGATTAACTGCCCCGGCGACTCCGGTGAAGACAACGGCGTCCACTTCATAACGGTCGATCAAGATCTGTGTGCAGACCGCGGCATTAACCTTGCCCACCCCGGACTTGCAGACAACGACCGGCATTCCCGCGAACAGTCCGGAGGCGAAACGGATCCCCGCCCTCTCCTCCGTGGCGACGTTCTCCATTCCCCCATGAAATCGTTCAATCTCTTCTTCCATCGCTCCGATAAGTCCTAGTTTCCGATATCCCATTGTATTCTTCCTTCCGATCTAGTGATATCATGATGCCTTGTGCCGGTCGTATCGATCACCCATCCCGGGATTATACCTGACCAACCGTCTGGCGCTCGATCACCTTGTGCGGAAGCACGTATTTGGTCTGATCGGTCGTCTCTTTATTCATTAATTTGGTCAGCAGTCTCATGGATACCGCCCCGATATCATACATCGGCTGAGCTACAGTGGTCAATTGAGGCCGTACCATGGAAGCCATACGGCTGTTGTCGACACTGATTACCGAAATATCTTCGGGCACCTTCAATCCCGCATCCTGGATGGCGTGGATAGCCCCGATCGCCATCTCGTCCGTAGCCGCAAACACGGCGGTAGGCCGGTCTTCCAAGGCGTGGAAATATTTCATCGCTTCGATTCCCGACTCGTATTTGTAATTGCCGACACGAACGTAATTTTCATTGAACGGAATAGCCGATTCCTCCAAAGCTTGCTTATATCCCTGGTAACGGGCAAATCCAAGCGAAGGATCCTGCAGCGTGCCGCTGATCATCCCGATCTTGCGATGGCCGCTATCGACAAGAAGCTTGACCGCATCGTAAGCGGCCTGCTGATGATCGATATCCACAGCCGGAATGGTATTATTATCGTCTGTTGTCGCACACAGCACGATCGGCACGGACGATGTCTTGAAAGCTTGAATATGCTCGTCCGTCACCGTTCCGCCCATGAAGAGGAGTCCGTCCACCTGCTTCTCCAGCAGCGTGTTAATGACGCGGATTTCCTTATCCTTCTTCTTGTCGGCATTACAGAGGATGATATTGTAGTGATACATGGTGGCAATATCTTCAATTCCCCGAGCGATTTCCGCCAAATTCATGTTGGAAATGTCGGGAATGACGACTCCGACAGTCGTCGTCTTCTTGCTCGCCAGCCCACGGGCAACGGCGTTGGGACGGTAGCCCAACCGCTCAATCGCTTCAAAAACCTTCTTGCGGGTCTGCGGCTTTACATTAGGGTTGTTATTAACAACCCTGGAAACAGTTGCCATGGAAACTCCGGCTTCTCGTGCTACATCATATATGGTTACGGTCACTTTGATTCGCTCCATCTATATAAAATTAATTTACTAGCATATCCGATTAGCTTAATAATACGATAATTTAATACATTTTACAAATTTTCCGTTCCATTGTTTTCCATAAGGGCGATCATCCGCTTCATTCGGATATCCAGGGAAACGGATTTCATTTGACTAGCGGGTCAGCTATTTCAAATTCTCCTTCAGGGACTCCTTCGTGATTCTCCAGTGAGAAGTATGCCAGGCTACCTTCCCGTCCTTAATCAATATAGCCTGCGGAGATTCGTGCTTCAATGAAAGGGCTTCAGAGATGGCATTGGATACGGGTCTGGATTCGACTACGTGAACAAGACAGTATTCCACCTCCGGATTGGGCTCACGGTTCATATAGATCATATACTGATCATAAGCATCGGCGCTGACCGGGCAGCGGGTGCTGTGCTTAAACACAAACACGGGCTTGTCCGAGGACGACCGGAGCTTCGACTGCCAATCCTCCACCGTATTCAATTGGACTACGTTTCCCATTGGAATCCTCTCCTCATTCGAAAAGATTACTATTGGATTTATACTAACAAAAATGAAAGAAAAAAGCCAATTTTCATTGACTTTTTTCAAAAGGTTGTCCGCGCGGAAGGCAGGACGTTATGTAAAGTTAACCGTTTGGGAATAACTGGCGATCTGCCCGAGCTTCTTCCTTACCTGCTCCGCCCAGTGGTTATCCTCCAGTGATTGGGCCAATAACAGCATATCGAGCAGTTCGTTGATCCGCCCGTCGATGATCTGTTGAACCGGTTCGTTCCAATATTCGCGGTCGGCCGCTTTCTTAATAAGATAAGCCAGTTCACTGGTTTCTTCAAAGTTAAGGCGGAGCCGGCCGGGATAAGCGTCATAGGCCGAGATCAAGTCGGTAAGGTCGTTCTTGACATCCGGATAAACCTCGCTCGCTGAGCAGCCGGGGCAAGTATAGACCGGCACATGGTCAATTTCAATTTTTTTCTGATAAATTACGGTTCGCAGATGAACGGCCATCGTCTCTCCGCAAATACACAGCTTTTGCAATTGGTTCACTCCTCTGGTGCGGCACCATCTGTTTCTACTTCCCTTGGGTATTCTATCTTCAAGGTTCAAATCCTTCTCCCGCGGGGCTAGCACTTTTTGGAATGAGGCAGTTTGGCGTATTGGCGGTAGACCGGCTTAATAGAGATCAGCAGCATTGCAATGGCAGCCCCGATCCCGTCATTGCGGATATCCTTCCAATCGGACTGGCGTCCGTCCACAAAAAGCTGATGAAACTCATCAGTGGCTCCATACAAAACGCATAAGCCGATGACGGCCGCTTTAATTTTCCAGGAGGGCCTGCCGTCATCCAGAGCCCACAAATACGTCAGCGCCAGTATGAAGTAAGCGATAAAATGCCCCCAATCGAAACTTTGCATGGAAGGAATAAATTTCTGAAAAAAAGGGAGCAGCTTGTTCATGCTGCTTCCCGTCCTGGAAGATGAATAGAAAATGACAGCCATCCAAATGATTGCCGGCGTCCACCGGATCCAAAATTGTCTGTTCACTTCTTTGTATATTCGTCCAGAACGCGAATGTATTCTTTGACAAAAGCAGGCAGATCCGGCGGACGGCGTCCGGACACAATATTGCGGTCGACGACGACTTCCTCATCCACCCAGGTGGCGCCGGCATTTTCCAGATCATCACGAATTCCAGGAGTGGAGGTCATCGTATAGCCGTCCACAATTTTCGCGGAGATAAGCACCCAGCCGGCATGGCAGATTTGGGCAATCGGCTTGCCCGCCTCATGAAATTCCCTCGTAAGCTGCAGCACGGAGGAATACCTTCTCAGTTTATCCGGTGCCCAGCCGCCCGGCACGTACAGCCCTATGTAGTCGGAGGATTTCACTTCCTCAAACGAGCAATTCGTCTCCAAAGGAACTCCGTACTTCCCCTTGTAAACCCGTCCCGCCTCGGGACCGGCCAGATCTACCTCTGCCCCGGTCTCCCTTAACCTTAAAACCGGATACCACATCTCCAAATCTTCGAATTCCTCATCGACGAAAGCAAGAATCTTATAGCCCGATAAATTCATAACGGTTTTCTCCTCCCGGTTTAATCTATTTGCTTCGGATGACTATTATTATAACATTGTTCGAGCAGCCGGCGAATTTCATCGCTGCCCGTGCAATGTCGGATGTCTTCCACCACTCTTCTGCTGTGCTCCACCGAGCTCTTCAGAAGCCGTTCCTTGAGCGGAAGAAGAGTCTTGACGGACATGCTCAGCTCCTCAATGCCAAAGCCGAGCCACATTGGCAGAACCTTGGGATCTCCTGCCAGCTCTCCACACACGCTGACGGGGATTCCGCATTGTTGGGCCGCTTCAATCGTCTGCCTCAGCAGTCTTATAACCGCCGGATGGAACGGATCGTACAGGTGGGCGATATGCTCGTTCATCCGGTCGACAGCCAACAAATATTGAACGAGATCATTGGTACCGATGCTGAAGAAATCCGCTTCCCTCGCCAACAGATCGGCAGTCATCGCTGCGGCCGGCACCTCGATCATGATACCGACTTTAATCTCTTCGTCAAACGGTACATTCCGTTCTCTCAATTCCTGCTTGGCCTGTTCGAGAAGACGGTTGGCCTCCCGGAATTCCTGAACCGAGCTGATGAACGGATACATAATTTTTACATGGCCGTAATGGCTGGCGCGCAGAATGGCTCTCAACTGGGTCTTGAACAGCTCCTCGCGGTCCAGAGAAATTCGTATGGCCCGATAGCCGAGGAACGGATTTTCCTCCTCCGGAAGATCGATATAGTGAATATCCTTGTCTCCGCCGGCGTCTAAAGTCCGAATCACCAGGGATTGGCCATCCAGCATTTCGGCCACCTGCTTGTAAACCTCAAACTGCTCTTCCTCCGGCGGAAGGGAATTGCGGTCCATATATAAAAATTCCGTCCGAAAGAGCCCCACTCCCCGGGCGCCTGTCTTCAGAGCTTGCTCCAGCTCCTTCACCGAGCTGATGTTGGCCTTGAGCTCGATCTCTTTGCCATCCAGCGTAACTGAAGGCACATCGACCAATTGCTGCAGGCTTTCCAGATGGGCCAGAATCATCTCCTTGCGCTTACGGTAGTGATTCGTCGTTTCTTCATCGGGATTGACAAAGACCAGCCCTTCTTCCCCGTCCAGAATAATCATATCTCCGGTTTGAATCGGCTTCTTCAGCTTTCCGTCCAGTCCAAGGACGAACGGGATACCGATCGCCCTTGCCATAATGGCCGCATGGGAATTCATCCCCCCGACCATCGTAACGATCCCCAAAATTTTGGAAGGGTCCAGGTGAGTCCATTGGGAGGGGGTAAGCTCCCGAGTCACGAGCACATAAGGGCTGTCTTGCTCCGGAAGGGTATCTTCGAACCCGCCCAGCAAATGCTTCAGCAGACGGTTCCCGACATCGCGGATATCGGCCGCCCGTTCCTTCATATACTCGTCATCCAGCAAATCAAACATGCCGACGAATTTGTCTATCGTTTCCTTGACGGCCACTTCCGCCGCCTTGTACTGCCTCTGCATAATGGCCTGAACTTCGTTCATAAAGACGGGATCTTCCAGAATGGCCAAATGGGCATTAAAAATATTGGATTCTTCTTCGCCGATCAGCTCGGCGATATCCTGTTTGATCGTCTCCAATTCTACCTTCGATATCTGAATTCCTTCGTACAGCTTTTCAAATTCGTAAGCCAAGTCGCCCACATCCACCAGTTTATCGGGCAGATTCCATTCCCAACTGGGCAGGACAATCGCTTTTCCTATCGCGATACCGGCAGACGCTCCAATTCCTTTAATCATCAGAATGACCTCCAACTGCTGCGGCTTGTTCTTTTAACACGACGGACATGACGGCCCCTTGACCTTTCTTAACCGATTTAAAGGGAGCAAAGCTCCAGGACTTGATTCTCTCCGTATTCGTGATCAGCATAGGTGTAGCCAATGATTTGGCGTTCTGTTTCACTTTGGCCAGATTGAATTTAATCAATAATTGTCCCGGAAGAACTTCGTCTCCTTCCTGCACAGCGGCGGTAAACCAATTACCGTCAAGCTGTACGGTATCGATTCCGATATGAAGCAGGACATCCAGGCCATGCTCTGTCTCCAGACCAATCGCATGCATGGTCGGATGAATATGAACTACCTTGCCTGCAACCGGAGACACCAGTTCTCCCCGCTCAGGAATAAATGCGACGCCGTTGCCGACAATTTTTCTGGAGAAAACCTGGTCGGGAACCTCCTCCAGCGGAATCATCTTGCCTTGGACCGGAGAATTGAACAACACCTGTTTCAGATCCGTCCGCGTCACCTTGATGATTTCCTCACGGATCAATTCCGAGAACGTACCGAACACCACCTGGACGTTTCCGCCACCCAGACGGATGACTCCGGCGGCCCCCAAATGCTTTAATGCAGTGGTGTCGATCAATTTATCGTCCTGCAAAGTAAGGCGCAGACGCGTAATGCAGGCTTCTATAGTCTTTATATTATTTTTGCCGCCCAGAGCCTGCAAAATAAGCGGAGAGCGATAACGGATATCCCCTGCCCATTCTTCCAATGGAGAGCCTTCCTCCCTGCCCGGCGTCGGCAGTTGAAAGCGGCGGATGGCCCAGCGGAAGAGCACATAATAGGCTATTCCGAACAACAGCCCGATAGGAATTAACCACAGCCCTTTGGTGGACAGGTGCCCGTTAATAATATATTCCAGCAATCCGGCCGAGAACGAGAAGCCGTGTCGGATCTCCAGCTCGTAGGCAATCCACATCGACAGCCCGGACAGGATAGCATGGATGAAAAACAAGAACGGCGCCACAAATAAAAAGGCAAATTCAATCGGTTCCGTTACTCCAGTCAGAAAGCAGGCAAGCGCCGCTGTCAAGAAGGTTTTGCGGATGTTCGGCTTCAGATCCTCGCGGGCCTCTTGAATGATAGCCAAGGCAATGGCCGGAAGAGCGAACATCATAATCGGGTACAGTCCCGCCATGAAGACTCCCGCTTCCGGATCTCCGGCGAAGAAGCGGGGGAGATCCCCGAATACCGTCGTTCCGTCCGCGCGCTCGAACGTTCCGATCTGGAACCAGTATACGTTATTAAGAATGTGATGAAGCCCCGATGGAACCAACAGGCGGTAAGCGGCACCGTATATAAAGGCTCCGAACCCTCCCAAGCTTAACAGCATATCTCCGAGAGATTGTATCGTCTGCTCGACGACCGGACCGACCGCGATGATGACCATCGACAGAAAAATAGTCGCCGTTCCGACAAAGATCGGTACGAATCTGGGCCCTCCGAAATATTGAATGTATTCGGGCAATTCGATATTTTTGAACCGATGGTAGGACAAAGCGGTCAATATGCCGATAACAATGCCGCCGGTGACCCCCATTTGCAGTTCAGGTTCCATATACTTTTGAGTAATTTGCGTTAATAGAAAATAGCTCAGAAGAGCGGACATTCCCGCAATGCCTGCGCTGCCGGTAAGACCCAGAGCAACCCCTACTGCAAACAAAAACGGCAAATAGGTGAAGATCATATCGCCGGAGAAAATAAATAAATCCCCCAGCTTGCCAAGCCCCGCCGAATCCCATGGCAGCGCTCCCAGGCACAGAAAGACCGCCGCAACGGGCAAAGCAATGGTCGGAATCATTAAGGACCGGCCCAATTGCTGCAAAGTTCCCATCCAGTTCATTTCCGCTTCCTGCCCTCCTTTCCCGGGCTGGTTGTATTCATTCATTAAATTGCTTGTTCCTTGTACTCCATTATTAGATGGTAAAGCTTGCGGCTTCATTTGTAAAGTTTATATCTTCCCATTATTGTTATGAAAATGCTTACAACTTAGATGTTAGAGGCAAAGCCCGCTCAATGGGCAGGCTTTGCTTTATCGGTTATTGAAAGTTGGGGAATTGGGTACTGTAGCCGCTGAACTGGGTATGAGCCTGGCTGATTTCCTGTTGATCCGCAGCTTTCATTTTGTACCAGCCGCGCTGGAACATCTGGTCGAACACCTGATACTGCATTTGATGATACTCGTGCAAAATTTGGCCTACCGTTTGGTGGAGCTTCGGATTCTGCATTTCGTTCAAACCGATATTGTACCCGACGGTCATATATTTTATCGAGGATAATACTTCATTAATCCGGTCCCGGTCATTCATCTCCGGCCCCTTGACCTGAGGCTCCTGCGGAGATTTAGGCATGGCAATTTGTACGCTCATTGTAAGCCGCCTCCTTCTTCTTAACGGATTATTGCAGATGAGCTAATATCGACTGATAGTGCTGCTTATGCTTCTCTCCCACCTGCTTGATAAGCTGCTTTAGCTGAGGATCCGTACAGGCATTCGCCGTTTCGTTGCATTTCTTCATAGCCAGCAGTTCCCAGGACATAAAATCCTTCAAGTAGAGAAGTTCCTTCTCCGAAATCAGATTGCGGTCCGATGTCATCTGTTCGTTACCGGTCGGCATCGTTCGTAACACCTCCATGTCTGGATGTAGAAAGAAGCGGACCTAAGTTAGGCCCGCATAATGGCAGTTAGGTTAGAAACGAATCCCGCTCTGGGAAGGATTTTGCGAATCGGAACGAAGGTAGTTGTCATGACCCGCTTGGTTTCCACGATAGTTTGCCGTGTGGAAAGATTGAGGGCTGGTCTGGCTTCCGTAACTTTGGAAGCTTTGGCTAACTCCTTGACCGATGCTGCTTTGGCTGATTCCTTGGCTTACGCCACCGAACGAAGCACTTTGCGACGGATTCTGGGAATCGGAGCGCAAGTAGTTGTCGTGACCGGCTTGGTTTCCGCGGTAGTTGGCCGTGTGGAAGGATTGAGGGCTGGTCTGGCTTCCGTAACTTTGGAAGCTTTGGCTAACTCCTTGACCGAAGCTGTTTTGGCTGATTCCTTGGCTCACGCCGCCGAACGAAGCACTTTGCGACGGATTCTGGGAATCGGAGCGCAAATAGTTGTCGTGACCGGCTTGGTTTCCGCGGTAGTTGGCCGTGTGGAAGGATTGCGTTCCGACGGAAGAAGAGAAACCGGCTTGGTTTTGCTTGTTTTGGTATTGCGATTGAACTAAACCGGTTGGCTGAAACTTCTGGGAAAATCCAGCCGTGGCCTGCCCTCTAGAGAAAGAGCTTTGAGAAGGCTGCTGCGAGTCGGAGCGCAGATAATTGTCATGACCCGGTTGGTTTCCGCGGTAGTTTGCCGAATGGAAAGTGTTTTGGTTATACACGCCATTGTCCTCCTTGAATAATGTGAGGTCTTCCCTGCCGTTTCCGGAGGAAGCCTTTAATAGTGTCCGCCAAGTCCCGGCCTTTTATTTATGGATACTACTGGTGAAAATGAAGAAACCGCCCTGAATTCGGGCGGTTCACTGCTTAGCGGTTGGGGCGCAGAATGGAGTCCTCCACTTTGATGCATCGGTCCATAATAACCTCCAGACCGCCTTCGCGGGCGATCTGTGCCGCTTCTTCATTAATAATTCCAAGCTGGAGCCAGAATACTTTAGCCCCGATGCTTACTGCCTCCCGGGCCACGGGCACCGTATGCTCACTTCTTCTGAAGACATTGACGATATCTACCGGCTCCGGAATGTCGGATAGTGAAGCATAGCACTTCTCGCCCAAGATTTGGTCGGCGTTCGGGTTGACAGGAATGATGCGGTAGCCTCTCTTCTGCATCGCCTGAGAAACCATATGCGAAGTCCGATCCGGATTGTCGGACAGACCGACGACAGCAATATTTGCCGCTTTCTCCAGAATGGATTTGATTTCTTCCCGAGACGGGTTATTGAACGACATGGCAAACACCTCCGAGGATGGTTGTGAAGCAAGACAATATCTTATAATAGGCTGCCCTAATTTGTGTAAGTGATAGCTTGTTTGCCCATCAGCTCCCAGGTTTCGATAAATCTGGCTTTATCCACCTTAACCTGGGCCTTCCCTGAATAAGGATCGTTGACGTAAACATAGTTTTCATCATAGCCGACAACCAGCACCGCATGCTCAATAAATGTTGTCTTAATGGGGCCGATGGGGGTATCCCATACCACCCATTTATCCGGTATTCTGAACGTAATCGTCGTCCAGGCGATAACCGGAATTCCGCCGGCGATATGTCTTTCGATGTCTTCAAATTCCCCGCCGGTCAAATCGACCGCCGACGGGATGTAGCTCTCCAATTGCTTGATCAGAGCCGTATGAAAAATACCGAACCCTTTGGCCTTGCCGGTCACTTCCCCGACGAAGCCCAAATTCGGATTCCCCCAATAAGCGATGGAGCCATCCTCGTTATATCGGATCGGAGTAGGGTCCTTGGGCATCTCTTCGGCAAGCTCCATCTTGTCCTTGTCAAATCCGGCGAACTGCAGCAGCATGGCCAGGCTCGTCACTTCGCATCCGGAGTAGAGCTCCGGATATTGGCGAATAGCCGGGGCCGTCAGCATGGCGGATGAAGGATAAGGTTCGGGAGCGGCCTCACCGTCCTCCGTACTCTCTTCATCTCCTGCGTTCTGGTCATCCTGCCTGTGATTGTCGTCCGCCGCTACGAACGCAGCAGAGAATGCCCATGGTTTGCCCGTGATTTTGGCATAGAGAGCCAGAGTTAATCCTCCGCTGGATATAGCCAATGAGATGATCAGCAAAAGACTCAATGTTACTTTAAGCACATTGCCAACACCGCTCATTCGCAATCACTCTTTTTCTAATATTCTCGAAACAACCCTTTAATCCTGCAGCTCAATATTTGCTCCAAGGGAAAGCAAATGTTCAAAATAATGTGGATAAGATTTCGCCACATGGTGCGCATCCCGAATGACAAGCCCCTGCTTGGAACGTAATCCGACGACCGTCAGCGCCATAATCACCCTGTGATCATAATGCGCGTCGATCTCTACGCCGCCTTCCACGCCCTCCGGCTTCCCGTGAACGATAATTTCACTTTGCCTCTCTTCCACCGAAGCCCCTGCCTTATTCAATTCGGTAACAAAATCGGTAATCCGGTCGCACTCTTTATAACGCAGGTTCTCCACATTGTAGAATCGCGAAGTACCTTCGGCAAAGACGGAAGCGGCTACCATTGCCAATACGGCGTCGGTAAAATGATCCCCGTCAAACTCTCCGGCCTTAAGCAAGCCCGTCCCCCGAACATGGACAATTCCATCACGATGGGTAAGCGGAACGCCCATCGCCCGCAGGACATCGACAACAGCCCTCTCACCTTGTCTGCTGTTCTCTTCCAATCGATGAACGGCAACATCGGAAGAAGTGACCGCTGCAGCAGCCAGAATGGCGGCGGACCCGGGATAATCTCCCTGAATTTTATATTCCTGGGCCTGGTATCGCTGCCTGCCGGGGATCCGGTAACGCATCAGATCGTCATCCGCTTCTATACGGATTCCCGCCTGTTCCAATACTTCCAGCGTCTGCCCAACGATAATTTTCGATTTCAGGTCGTGCAGCACTTCGATTTCACTGTCCTCCTCAAGAAGAGGGGTCATGAAAAGCAAGGAGCTTAAAAATTGGGAGCTTACGTTACCGGAGACCTTAATTTTCCCGCCCTTGGGCTGCCCGCCGTATATCGTTATCGGCAGCTTGCCGCCGTTGTGATCGATGCGGACATTCATCTGCTTCAGAGCGTCAATCAAATCGTTGTGCGGTCTCTTGCCAAGCGACTCGGGATACGTATTGACGAAGGTCAGCTCCGGGCAGAAGGCGGCGACCGACATCAGGAATCTCAACACCGCACCGGCGTTGCCGACATTCAATTCCGGCACGGGCTTAGGATGACGGCCGAAGCCGGTGATGGTCATTTTCTCATCGTCTTCTTCGACAATGGCACCAAGGTCGCGAATACAGCGGCGCATGGCATCACTGTCCTCGCTGTGGGCAGGATAATACAAGGTGCTCGTCCCTTCCGCAAGAGCACCGACGAGCATATACCGGGTCGTATAATTTTTGGACGATAGCGCATTGATCGTACCTTTAAGTTCCGGCGCAGGTTTTACGATAGCCTTCATCTGGTCTGACTCTCCCTTTGCAAATCGTTATTGGTCTTTCGTTGCTATAAGTATAAGGCATTGCAGTTCAATCGACCTAAGTGTACCATATGGCCGCCGCCTTGGGAATGTATCCTGCTTTTTCCTCCCACATTGTAATCCCCGGCTCTCAAGAGCTTCTCTTTGACATGGCTCCCCGCATGCATCATAATTAATCCAACCAGGTAATCGAACAGAGAAAGGAGAAGAAACGCATGGATACGATCACTCCATCCGAGGTTAAGGAACGCCTCTCCAAAGGAGAGAAGCTGAATCTGCTTGACGTCCGGGAGGATGAAGAAATCGCCCAAGGAGCGATCCCCGGAGTTCAGCATATTCCTCTTGGCGAACTGCCGGAGCGATACCGGGAAATCCCGCAGGCCGACGAAATCATCGTCATCTGCCGAAGCGGAAACCGCAGCGGCAAAGCATGCGAATATTTGGCCTCCGTCGGCGTGACAGGCCTTAAGAACATGGTCGGCGGTATGTTGGAATGGGAGAAGCTATAGCAGCTTCTTCCCCGCCTCACCCGCAGCTTCCACAATTTGGTCCACGATTTCCTGCACCGGAAGCTCATCCGTATTAATATGTATATCGGCAAAATCATACGCATTTTTACGCTGTTCCATTAAAGCGGCTACCCGCTCCTCTACATTGCCTTGCAGCAGAGGCCGATTCTGATCCGTACGCACTCTTTGTACAATGGTTTGCAGGGAAGCAGTCAATGCGATGACCAGGCCGTTCCTGCTCATCTCCTCCCGGTTAACCGGAGCCAGGACAGCCCCTCCCCCCATAGAAATAATTTGCCGCCTGCCCTGCATAATTTCTGCTATAACCGCGCTTTCCACAGATCTGAAATATTCTTCTCCGTCCTCAGAGAAAATTTGCGGTATCGGTCTTCCCTCTTTCTGCTCAATCTCTCTATCCGCGTCCACGAACCGCCAGCCGAGCTTGTCCGCCAGCGCCAGTCCTACTGTGCTTTTACCGGTGCCCATGAAGCCGATTAGCACCACGTTATTATAATCCATGCTCCCACTCCTTTATGCTTTAGCAAACCTTTATTTGCACCCATTATGAATAAATTATCATGTTTACAGCAAGGATGTGAATAGATTAGTTGTACAAGACTAAAAGTGCGGTCAGATTTATGGAACCTTGCGCGCCCAAGTTTGGACAACCAAAGAATACTCTTTTTATCACCGATAAATAAAGGAGTTGGCCTTGATGCTGCCGTCCCAACCGAACCAGCCGATCCGCAGCCGGCTTGAACAAATTCTGCATCCGAACCATCCGCTGTGCAGAGATGATGTTGTCTGGGTGCTGGAGCTGATAAAAAAAAGGGTGGCTGAAGAAGATCCTGCCTTGCTGGACCTTCCCCAACCACGCCTGTTGAAGAATTTTCAATATTTTGCCGAGACGGCCATGATGTTGATCCATCGCCGTCCCGTATACGATCAAGAACTTGACCGGATCAGGATCTGGATGCGGGAAGCCTGCTACGGCTTGACCGATCCGTCTTAGTTATTCATCCACTGGAAGTGGAAAGTCCCTTCCTTATCCACACGCTGGAACGTATGCGCTCCGAAGTAATCTCTCTGTGCTTGCAGCAGGTTGGCCGGCAGTCTTTCCGTACGATAGCTGTCATAATAAGACAGAGCGGATGCGAAGGAAGGAACCGGAATACCGCGCGAAACTGCAGCCGCAACGACTTTTCTCCAGGAATCCTGATAGCTCTCCACGATTTCCTTGAAGTAAGAATCCAGCAGCAGATTGTTAAGCTCCGGATTGCGGTCATACGCATCCTTGATGTTCTGCAGGAAGGCTGCGCGGATGATGCAGCCGCCGCGGAAAATCATCGCGATGTTGCCGTATTTCAAGTTCCACCCGTACTCATCGGAGGCTGCTCTCATCTGGGCGAAGCCTTGGGCGTAGGAACAAATTTTGCTGGCATAAAGCGCCTTGCGGACATCTTCGATGAACGCTTTCTTATCTCCGTCAAATGGCTGGCTGCCGGGTCCCTTCAGCACTTTGCTGGCGGCCACCCGCTCTTCCTTCATGGCGGAGATGAAGCGGGCGAATACCGATTCGGTAATAATGGACAACGGCACTCCAAGATCGAGAGCGCTTTGGCTTGTCCATTTGCCCGTTCCCTTCTGTCCCGCAGAATCAAGAATAACATCCACCATCGGCAGCCCGGTGTCCGGATCGCGCTTGCCGAAAATATCGGCGGTTATCTCGATCAGGTAGCTGTCCAGCTCCCCTTTATTCCATTCGCTGAAAATTTCATGAAGCTCGTCCGTATTCAGACCGAGCACATCTTTAAGCAGGTGATACGCTTCGCAGATAAGCTGCATATCCCCATACTCAATTCCGTTATGAACCATCTTTACATAATGGCCGGCGCCGTCGGGCCCGATATACGTACAGCACGGATCCCCGTTCACCTTGGCGGAAATGGCGGTCAGAATCGGTTCAACAAGACGGTAAGCGTCCTCTTGGCCTCCAGGCATAATGGCAGGTCCTTTCAACGCCCCTTCTTCTCCGCCGGAAACCCCCGCTCCTATGAAGCGGATACCATGCTCTTCAAGCTCCTTGTTTCTTCTTTGGGTATCGGGGAAATAAGCATTGCCCCCATCGATCAGAATATCCCCTTTATCCAGAAGAGGAACGAGTTGATTGATCATGGCGTCCGTCGGCTCGCCGGCTTTGACCATTATTAAAATTTTGCGGGGAACCTCAAGAGACTGGACAAACTCCTCCATGCTGTATGTACCTACCAGCTTCTTGTCGGGATGTTCTGCCAGCAGCTCTTTCGTCTTCTCCGGAGACCGGTTATAAACAGAGACGGTAAACCCTCTGCTCTCGATGTTCAATGCCAGATTCTTGCCCATTACGGCTAACCCGATAACGCCTATTTGTTGTTTAGACATATACGTTCTCCCTTCCTGAAATCTCAAGCTGGCCGGAGTGGATGTTGGGACGTCCTCCGTTCCGGCCGGCCGTTTTAATGTAGTCTTTCATGGATCGCTTCTACCGTGCACACCCATGTTAAATAGTCATCGAACCGAAGCCGCCATCCACACGGATCAACGCCCCGGTTACAAAACTGGAGGCTTTATCCGAGGCCAGGAAAACAGCAGCTCCCTGCAGCTCTTCCGCTTCGCCGAAACGCTGCATCGGAGTGTGGCTCATGATGGACGCGATGCGTTCTTCGGACAAAATTTTACGATTTTGCTCCGCAGGGAAAAAGCCCGGAATAATGGCGTTGACTCGTACCCGGCTCGGAGCGAATTCCCTTGCCAAATATTTCGTCACGCTGTTCACGCCGGCTTTCGAAGCGGAGTAAGTGAATACCCGGGACAAAGGCGGATCCGACGACACCGAGGAGATATTGATAATGCTGCCTCCTTCTCCCTTGTCAACCATATGTTTGCCAAAGATTTGACAGGCTAGTACAACACCCTTCAAATTAACGTCCATAATGCGATCCCATTCCTCCATCGTCAGCTCGAAGAATGGAGTGGCGCTGTTTACGCCCGGACAGTTCATAAGCACGTCCACCCGTCCGGTCCAGGCAATCACTTCCTCCAACACCCGCCGCAAATCATCCGCGCTCGTTGCGTCGGCCGTAAAGCTCTTGGCTTGTCCGCCCGCTTCCTGGATTTGCCGAACGACCTGTTCGGACTTCTCCTGATTGCGCCCAACAATCGCTACTTGCGCTCCGTGACCGCCCAATGCGACGGACATGGCGCCGCCCAAAGTGCTGTTTCCGCCGATGATGACTGCCGTTTTACCGGTTAAATCGAATAAGTTCATTTTGTACCTCCTGGGATTGGAATGTCAAGACTAAAAAGATTTATTCAACATACTTATGCTGAAATGCCGAGATCGCGTCAAACTCGCCGGCCAGTTGCTTGTATACCCGTAAATAGATTTCCGTCAATTCCCGGTACAGCTCATGATTGGCAGGGTTGACCTCATGCCGATGGTTCGCTTTCACCCAATCGTGTACTCCGCTGAAATCACCGACCTCTCCGAGGGCAAGAAGCCCCAGTTGTGCCGCCCCGAGCCCCGAGCTCTCGATGGAATCCGGAACGGTGACCGGAGTGCCGAGCACATCGGCCATCACCTGCCGCCAGAAGGGGGAGCGGGCAAATCCGCCGGAAGCGCGAATTTCCTTCGTATTGCCTCCTATCTCCTCCAACGCCTGAACGACCGAATGGATGCGGTAAACAACCCCCTCCAGAACCGAACGGATCATATGCTTCTTCTCATGGAACATGGACAAACCGAAGAAGACTCCGCGAGCGTTAGCGTTCCAATAGGGGGCCCTCTCACCCAGCATGAGCGGCAAGAACAACAGCCCTCCGGAGCCGGCAGGGACTTCTTCGGCCAACTGGGTCAAATAATCATAAGGGTCCATTCCCTTGCGCCGCCCTTCCTCCGCTTCCAGCGTTGCGAGCTGATCCCTGACCCAGCGGAACATAATCCCTCCATTGTTGATCGGTCCTCCGATCACCCAGAAATCCTCTTTCAAAGCATAACAGAACAAACGGCCGCGGGGATCCGTTAGCGGCTCGCGGACGACTCCGCGAACAGCTCCGCTCGTACCTATCGTTACGGAATATATGCCCTCCTCGAAGGCGCCCGCCCCCAGGTTGGCCAGAACCCCGTCCGATGCTCCGACAACGAAGGGGGTGTCCGGGGCCAGACCCATACGGGCGGCTGTATCCGGTTGCAGCCCTTCCAGACAATAGGTGGTCGGTACGGGTTCGGATAGTCTGTCCGCAGTAATTCCGGCGATCTCCAGCGCCTCCCGGTCCCAATCCAGATTGCGCAGATGGAACATCCCTGTAGCGCTTGCCAGCGAATAATCGATAACATATCGCGCGAAGAGGCGGGCGAAGACGAATTCCTTGATGCCGATAAACTTATAGGCCTGTTGGAACACATCGGGCTGATGATCCTTCATCCACATCAGCTTGGTAAGCGGAGACATCGGATGAATCGGCGTTCCGGTGCGCAAATAGATTTCATGCCCTTTCCCGTCCGTCTTCAGCCGTCCGGTATAGGAGATGCTCCGGTTATCCGCCCAGGTTATGCAAGGGGTCAGAGGCTGCCCTTCCCGGTCTACCGCTATCAGGCTGTGCATAGCCGAGCTGAATGATACGCAGAGCACCTCATGGGAGGAGATCCCCGCTTTACGTATGACTTCCCCTATACCGCGGATGACTGCCTCGCAAATTTCCAGCGGGTCCTGCTCGGCGATGTCAGGCCGCGGAGTATGAAGGGGGTATTCGATGGAATGGGAAGCCACCACCCGTCCCCCGCGGTCTATAACCAAAGTTTTTGTGCTTGTTGTTCCTAAATCGGCGGCGATGACATAATGTTTAGCTACACTCATTCAGAACAAATTCCCTTCGCTGTCAAATTTCAGATCATACGGCTCCGACAAGATCTCGATATCCGGATGCTTTCTTGCCTCTTCCAGCAGATTGACGGAGATTTCAATCTCGCCGAGGTGAAGCGTATCGCGGATTCTGACCATCCGACACTTGGTGTAGTCAAGGATGTTGCAGGTTTTGACGGCAGCTTTAATCGCTTCCCGTTGGTTGGCCAACGTCGTTGCAATCTTCGTCGGCGCACAAACCGTTGAAGTCAACCCGTTGGCGTAAGTCGCCTTCAAATCGGTCTTGTCAACCAGCCTCTGGGTCGTAAAATCGGCAGTTCCCACCCCGTTGGCATTTCCCTTCGTCTCCGGAGTCAGATCGAATACAACCATCTTCGACACCTCGGGTCCCCCTTGGGCATAAGGTGTCGGGTAACGGCCGGTTACGTTCGGATCCATCCCGTCGCCGCTAATATTTTTGCCGATGTAATCGATGAGAAGGACATCAATTTGATCGAACAGAATTTTGGGCAGCCTTTGCTTCGCTTCCACCAGAAGCTCTTCTTCCCTCTCCCGGATCGATTCGGCGGGCAGCACTTCAATGCGGCAGGTTTCATCATACGCATTCTCGACCAGCGCCACTCCGAACAGAATCGGAAGCTTGTCGATCATAATCTGGGCCATGGCGGGGACATTCTCGGCCATATACTTGAACCCGAGCTGATGACATGCCTCCGCCCCCTTCTGCTTGCCCAGGCCGATGGCGATCATCTTCATAATTCCGCTCTCGATCGGCCCGCGGAAAGCCGTATGCGGCTTAACCCGGTTAATGACAACGATAGCGTCCGCTTCATAGGCGTATTTGTCGACATAGACCGGAAGCCCGTTAGGAAGCTGGTCAATTTGCACCACTTCCATGGAAGAGCGAATCGGTGCTCCCATCGCTTCTTCCGTGACGCCAAGATGATGCAGAACCTCTTTTTGCCCTTCTGCCGTAGCGCCGCCATGGCTTCCCATACAGGGGACGATAAAGGGCCGGCCTCCGGCAGCCTTGATGGCATCGATCGTCGTCTTCGTAAAGAGATCAATGTTAGCTACCCCGCGGCTTCCTACGGCAACCGCAACCTGCTGCCCGGGTTGAATGCGATCGATCCCTCCCGGCTTGGCCAGCTCTTCCTCCAGCTTTTCCTTGGGATTCTCGACGACGGTTCGGTCGAATTTCTGCCGGATCCGGACCATCTGCGGAATCGGGATGTCCTTTAACAAGTCATGTAAAATGTCCATTTTATGGATGCCTCCTTCATATTTCCAAGCGGCTGTGTCATCCGGTTCAGTCTGCTGACGACGGCCCAGCCGTTTTCGCTTTATCTAGAGCCTCCCGCGGCCGGGACACGGAATCACGGATCATTAATTCCGTACGGAGGTAGACCGTATCTTTAACTTGTTCCTTGGTCTCAATAAGATCAACCAGAACGGCCGCGCCTTTACGGCTCATCTGCTCCACCGGACGCTTGACCGTAGTCAAAGCCGGAGACAGATACCCGGAGAACAGGTTGTCGTCAAAGCCGGCCAAAGACAGGTCGTCAGGAATGGTTAACCCGTATTCCAAGGCAGCCTTCATCGCCCCTACAGCCATGTCGTCGTTCGAGCAGAAAACGGCGGTCGGCAGCTCATCCGCTCCCAGCTTCAGCAGCTCCTTCATACGATGGTAACCGCTCTCCAGGTCATAGCTTCCTTGAACCTGATAATCCTTCCGAACGGGCAGTTTGTACTTGGTCATAGCGTCCAGATAGCCTTTCTTCCGTTCCTGAGTGGATTTGAAGCCGGCTTTTCCCTCGATGATGGCTATCCTGCGGTGCCCTTCCCTGATCAGATACTCTACGATTTGAAAGGCCCCCTGACGGTCGTCGGATAAAATATTGACCGCATCGAAGCTGTCTACATGGCGGTTCAGCACAACGCATGGTATTTGCATATCCCGGACATGACGGATGAAGTCATCGTCCTTGGCGCTTTGGCTCATCACCAGAAGACCGTCGAAGCTTTTCCGCGATATCCCCTTAAAATCCGTATAATCATCGATGCCGCGAACGACCAGATTATAGGTCCCTTTGATCACGCTGTTGACTCCCCGAACCGATTCGAAGAAGAAGCCCGCAGAGGTCCCTTCATTTAACGTCGAGAAAAACAACCCGAGGTTGTAGGAACGATCCAGAACAAGGCTCTTCGCACTGAAATTGGGCGTATAATGGAGTTTCCTGGCAATTTCCTGTATTTTCTCCTTCGTCTCCCGGTTGATCAAGGGACTTCCATTAAGCGCTCTCGAAACCGTAGTGTGCGAAACGTTGGCCAACTTCGCTATGTCTTTGATCGTTACGCTCATCATGTTCACCTCTGCTTCTACAATACCATATTTATGCACACGTTAACAACGGAATTGATACAAATTATTCGGTTGGCTGGAATACGACGCTAAAACTCTCTCTGGTAACCACTTTCATTCCCCCGCTGCACGGACTTCCGCCTCCAGCCGATTGACTAAATATCTCCGGCACATATTTCCCATGGGTTATCAACACCCGATTCAAAAGCAGAAGCCATAGGTCACAGCGTGAAAGTAACGCTGCTCCCATGGCTTTTATTAGAGTTACTATGCATTATGGCATAGATGCCGGGTCCTTGATCCTGAAGAAAATGGGCTCTAACTACCCCGATCGATTTGTTGCGGCCCAAATCAAATGTGATGGTGCGGCTTCGTTCCTCAGGGTAGGCGCTTCCCGCATGACCCTGCCACTGCTCGTTGCGGAAATCCGTCCCGCCGAATAGGCCGTTCGTAAGCTCATTCCCGGAATCGGGATAGCTGCTGTTAGGCGGTCGCGAAATTGTATAGCTTAGACCTTGAGCCAGATTGCTGAGGCCCCAGCCTTCAGACCAAGTTTGAATGAGAACTTGGGCGTAAGTATCAAGCAGCGTTGCCGCCGAGGCCGAAATCAACCCCTGCGCTTGCACGGCCGGGTCGTGAATGTGCGCGAGAAAATCCTGCATATACGTTACGGCGTCCTTCGGCTTGTTTTCGTCCAGAAGAAGCTTGATGATCTGCAATCGATACGACAACTCATCGCCAAAAGCCGCATTGATTTCATTCGACGCGACATAACCCCTTACAAGCTCCGCCATGTTAGGGATGATCCGTTCCTTGCTCCAGTCACCCAAACCATCTGCATATTGTCCGTTATACAGCAGATTCAGATTCCGGATACCGGCCGTAGCTTCTCCCGGCTCCAAAAAACGAGGCTGCTCGGCAGAAACCTTCACGGCCCCCTCAACCATGTCATCCGTACCTATAATTTCGATTTCGTCAATGTATGACCATTGCGAAGGATGCATCGTAAAGGTTACTTTAACATTAAGCCAGCTTGCCGTCCGCATTACCGCCTTTGATTCCATCCCGGCTGCCGTCCCATTCGAAGGTCTCCTGTCTTGGCGGTCCTTCCCCCCAGAGCAGCTGGGTGGCGTTATGGGAAAGCAGTCCCCAATTTTCTTTATCGTCGGAGACATACATCGATACCGTCAGCGGCACGAGGATCGAGTTGGTGGGATAATCTTGGAAAAAGTGAGCTGTAATCTTTCCGATTGACTTTTCCTCACCGAGATCGAAGACGACCTCCCGCGTTTTTCCACGCAGATGCCCTACCCATGCCGGGTCATTCATGTCCAATGTGCCGTATTTTCCGTCCGTAAGCTTGTACCCGACGTCAGGACGCGACGCTTCCGGCTCCTCGGACCATTCATAAGGGAGATCGGCCGCAAGATTGCGGAATTGCGTCTCCTCCACTGCCGAAGATGCTGCCGGAACAGGCGATTTCGCCTGCACTGCCGAAACCGGGGACATCAGCAATACTGCTGCCATCAGGACGGATCCCCATTTCTTATTCTAAATCATCTGGGTCAACTCCTTTTCTTAATCTCGAGTGTAGGTATGCCTGAAATCTTTGCTTTGTGATGAATACCCGAATGGATCCCCCCTTTCACAAAATCCGGCACAAGCCTTCTTTGGAATCGCTTTCAATAACAAAAAAATTTCATTCCCCTTCCTTTCTTAGCCCGCGAACTTGTGCGGCCTCCGGGGTACGCTCTTCCCAAGCCCGGACGCCGCGGATGTCCGCCATTATTACTGCGCTTTCCGCAGATTTCTCAATTAAACGCCCGCTTCTTCCTTCTCATACATCTCAGTCAGCTTTATGCTTCTGCCTTGCTGTAAACGAGATCGTTCGGAAGCGAAGGCAATCAAATGGCTTTGCAACGAAGCTGTAGCCGAGGTAAGACCTTGGGATGGGTTGCGGTCGAACTGATGTACATTTTTGAGGAAGGAGCTCACCATACGCTCATCGCCTCCGCCGTGGCCGTCTTCCTGCACGCTGCATTTAATTTCAATCTCTTCGCCCGTCGCATAGCGGTACAGCGTAAATGAGCCTTTATCCATGTCGCCGATGATCTCTCCCTGCGTACCCATAATTTGCACACGGCGAGTACCGCTCTTGGTTAATCCCGACATAATAAAGTTAGCGTTGGCGCCGCTGGCAAATTCCATATTGACGACTTGATGATCGACAACATTGTTATCGCAGCGATAGACGCAGCGGCCGAACGGTCCTTCCTTAAGCGCCCGTATAATGCCTTCCCGTGATAAATCGTGCGTCATATAGCGCGCCCATTGGTCGGCTGGCTGCTGCAAATACATTTTAATCGCTGAAAAAGCACATTCCCTCTCCACTTCGCAACCATCGATGCAGCGGTCCGTCGAACCCTCCGGCGCGTTCTCGGGTTTAAAATGAAGCAATGAGCCAAAGGAGCTGACCGCTGTGCACGGCTCATCCATCAGCCAGGAGATGAGGTCCAGGTCATGGCAGGATTTGGCCAAAATCATCGGGCTTGTTTCCTCGGAATTGCGCCAATTGCCGCGTACGTAGCTATGAACCATATGGTGATAGCCTACGTTCTCCGTTAACTGAATGGTACCGATTGCACCCAGCTCCCCGTCCTCGACGCATTTCTTGATGCCCGACCAGAACGGGGAATAGCGAAGCACATGCGTGACCACCAGCAACCGCTTATGCTTAAGGGAAGCTTGCTCCAGTTCTATGCATTCCCGTACATTCGGCGACATCGGCTTCTCCAGCATGACATGGTAGCCAAGCTCCAGCGCTTTCATTGCCGGTATATAATGCATCCGATCAAGCGTGCAGATGATCATCACGTCGGCTATTTTTCCCTGCTCGAATGCTTTTTCCCAAGAATTATAAACATGCTCTTCAGCGATTTGATGAATCTCCGCAAAACGTTGCCTGCGTTCATCATCCGGCTCGGCTACCGCAACAAACTTCAGCTCATTCGGAAATTTTTCCGCATACGGTCCATAGATGTATCTTCCTCTGCTGCCTGCGCCTAACAGTACAGCCGTTAATGTTTTCAATGCTCTTCCCCCTTGCATATACAATTGCATCCTAATTTCATTGTAAGGGGTGACACCGTGCATCATAAAGAGATCATTGCTTACATTCCATATACATTTATTGACCTTGCTGCACCGTTTCGGCGCGGGCCGTCCGAAAATCCTGCGGCGTCATATCATTTTGCTTCTTAAAGAAGCGGAAAAAGGCAAGCGCTGAATTATAGCCGAGCTTGGCGGCAATTTCATTGACCTTCATGGATGTATTGAGCAGCATGTCCTTTGCAATGACATTGCGGTAATCATTTACGTATTTAGAGAGTCCGATTCCCGTTATCTGCTTGTATAGCCTTGATAGATACGAGGGATTCAAGCTGACATAATCCCCAAGAGCGGTTAGGGATATATCGTCCGCAATATGCTCCTCTATATAGCGGTGCACCTTACCCACGATCTCCGTCGGCAGCTCTGTTCCTCTAATCGCATTCCATTCAAAAAAGCAGTCCGCAATTTGCCAATAATACGGAATTAGCTCCGTCCACGAAGCGGTCTCCTCCTGGCGGAACAGCATATCCAAATTGATCTGGGTATTCATATAGTCTCGCATCTCTTTATTTTTGTGCAAATGCGCCAGAAATACCGCAGATATGGAATGGTACAGCTCAACCTTGCGCCCATCAGAAGTATCCGGATCTTTCCAGATGTCTGTCAATTCAACAAAAAGTTTATTGAACTGCTCGCGGTGATTATTTTCAAGACAGCTCATCAGCAGCTGTACGCGAGCGTGAATAAAGCCGTCATGATAGCTTTTCGCCTTCTCTTTTTCCGCGGACTTCTGAATATCTTTATCTGTCATAATGATTTCATGGAACAAACCATGGCCTTGCACAAGACCGTATTTCATCGCATGAAAACGATCCGACAGCCGATTCCATGGGACGGCCTCACTGCCGATAAGAAAAGATATGGAGAGGCTCAGCAGCTTTTTGCCGGTAGCCTGTATCGTCTCCAAATTGCCGCTCACATAGCGGTATGCCTTGGCCCATTCCGCAGTACCGGTATCCGCCGTTAACTCCGGACTGGCTTTAGGCTGAAAGATCCACACCATTTTGTTCATGTCAAATACGACTGAGAAGCAGCGCACATGGGCGGATAAATACTCATCACCGATATTTTGCAGAGCGTAAGCGAGCAAAGCCTTGTCCGGCGCCGTAAATATTTCCTTCCAGGCATCGATCCGGCCAATCAGCAAATAGACAGGCAGCGATGCGTCAAGAGGAATGTCAATTTCCGCAAAAGCGTCCCGAAGCTGCTGCCCCGTCATAGTCTTGCCTTGCAATAAGCCCCAAATATATTCCTTCTGCAAGGAAGGCAGCGCTATTCTCATTTTGGCCTGGGCCCGCAAGA
Organism: Paenibacillus sp. 32O-W; assembly: GCF_007679495.1. Lineage (GTDB taxonomy): Bacteria > Bacillota > Bacilli > Paenibacillales > NBRC-103111 > Paenibacillus_L > Paenibacillus_L residui. The sequence goes on from NZ_VEGP01000008.1 coordinate 127,666, forward strand.
TCATTTGCGCCTGATCCTGTTCCTCTTCAATTTTCTCTATCGCCCGTTCAACGGCATGGATGATCTTCTCGTCGCTTTCCACTTTCAGCAAATAATCAAAGGCACCGAACGTAAGGGCGCTCTTCGCATAGTGAAAATCATTGTACCCCGTCAATAAAATAACTTTGCACTCCGGCCACTGCGATTTTATTTCCTGCAGAAGCTCAATGCCCTCAATGCCGGACATCTTAATATCCGAAATCACAATATCCATCCGGTGATGAGACAGCACTTCCAACGCTTCTTCGCCGGAATAAGCTTTCATGATTTCAAGCTCCAAATGCTCCGTCTTCTCGAACAACTCCAGAAGACCATCTACAATAATCGGCAGATCATCTACGATCAAAAGCCTGTACATGGCGATTCCTCCTTAGCTCATGCTCAGTTTAATAATAGCTTGAAGCCCGCCAAGCTCAGAGCGTGACACGGTAATCCCAAACTCTTCTCCATAACGAAGCTGAATTCTGCGATGAACATTAAGCAGCCCGGTTGTCTCCTCCATCTGGTTCGTTGAATAACGCAGCCTCTTGCCAAGCGCTTCTATCTCGTCGTCCGTAATGAACTCGCCGTTATCTTCTACATAAATATAAAAAGCATCATTGCGCAGCTTGCTGTGCACCCATAGCTCGCCCGTGCCCGGCATATTGCCGAGGGCGTACTTATAGGCATTTTCAATAATAGGCTGCAAAATCAACCGGGGGACTTCAATCGGCGGGGCTTCGACTTCAAACAGCACTTGTATTCGATCCCCGTAACAGATCGACTGCATCTCCACATAAGTGCGGGAATGCTCAAGCTCCATCTCCAGCAGGATGTCGTCATCATTATGGCGAGTAATGAACTGAAAATATTGTCCGATGTATAAACAGAACCGGTAGGCCTTTTCCTTCTGGCTATCGGATTTAATCAAACGGCAAAGCACAAAAAAGCAATTATATAAAAAATGAGGATTAATTTGCCGATTGCAATCTTTTCAGCTCCGAGCGCTGAGTGCGAATTTGCTGCTCATAATTTTCCTCAATCAGTGTTTTCAAAGATTTCACCGTATCGTTAAAAGCCTGGTATAAATAGCCGAACTCGTCCTTCCCGCGATCGATCACGATCGGCTCCAGCTCGTTTTGCTGCATGCGGCGGAAGGAACGCACCAGCTTTATCAACGGACGGTATATTAACCGGATTAAAAAATAGGTAAAGAACAGCACAATAAAAACGGCAAGCACACAAGCCCACCAAAACAAAGTTTTATATACTTGCAATGAACCGAGAACCTTCTCTTCCGGTATGCTTGTTATCATGTATGAATTCCAGAGGCTGGAATACTTGAATACGGTTAGAAATCGCTTACTTTTATAATGGATCGTATCATAGCCTTCATCCATTTTCGCAGCCTGCTTTTCGAAAGCAAACTGCTTCATCAGATCATGCAATTCCAAGTCGGAGCCGCTATTGATTTCCCAGCCGCGCTCCAGATTAACCAATACGGTCTGGCCTCCCCTGCTGTTGCCGATTTGCGCCAATGTTTCTTTAATTTTTCCGGTTGAGAGCTCTACGCCCACCACATAGAGCGGTTCCTTCTTGGCTGCAGGGTACTGCATCGTAATAAACAGCCGGTCCTGCCAATAAATAAAGGGCTCGGTATAAAGCTTCCTGCCTGGCTGCATCGCTTCATATTCTTCCTCATTCAGCATGGTTTCAAAGCTGTTGCTCAGCACAGTGCGCTCGATATGCGGAATGTACGCCTTTGCCTCGCGAATAAACAGACTGGAATTTTTCATCAAATCCAGGCGGTGCTGAATATCCAATATTTTATAGGACCGCTCATAGGAGTTCATCTGCTCGCCTGTCGCCGCCACTTCCATTAAATCCCTGTCCATGACGTAGTTAGGCAAATATCGGCTGATCCGCTCTGCCTCCTTATCCAGAGAGTCTAAATAAAACCGCGTCGTATTTAAAATCGAATCGGATATTTCACTGCGGATATTATTGGCCCCCTGCTCATTAATCATCCAGGTAATGGCCATAAGCGGCAGCAAGGCCGCCAAAAAGGCAGCCATTATTTTTTTGAATATGGAGGAATCCTGTAAAAAGAATATTCTTTTCATCGTTTGTTCTCCTGTGCCCGAGATCTACGACCTTCCTGTCTATTCTTTTACACTTCCCATTACAATGCCTTTAATGAAAAACCGCTGCAAGAATGGATAGACAATAAGAATCGGGAAAGCCGCAACGAAGATTTGTGCCGCCCTGCTTGTACGGTCGGACAGCTGGAGCATGAGTTCCACATTTTCTGATTTAATAAATCGGAAATCCATCTTAATAATAACGGTTTGCAGGAAGGTTTGCAGCGGGTAATTTTCCGTATGATTCATATAAAGCATGCCGTCGAACCAGCTATTCCAATGCCCTACCATCGTAAAAAGCCCCGTTGTCGCCAGTGCGGGCAACGATAGCGGAACATATATTTTCCATAGTGTTGCAAAATGCCCGGCTCCGTCAATCCGTGAAGCATCCTCGAGCTCCTTGGGCAAATTGCGGTAAAAGTTTAATAGCAGGATGACATTGAACACGTTAACCGCCGTAGGAAGCACCAGCGCTCCGAGGGAATCAATAAGTCCCAAGCTTTTGATGGTCAAATAGGTAGGAATTAATCCGCCGTTGAACAAAATCGTAAAAACGAATATCCAGGCATAAACGGTTCTTAGACGAAACGTATTGCGGTCCTTGGATAAAGGATAGGCTGTAACGATCGTTAAAAGCATGCTTAATGCCGTCCCTGCTACAACCCGTTGAATAGAAACGCCAAAGGCTCTTAAATATTCAGGCTTGCCGAACACGTTATCATAAGCCGCCGTTGTAAATTCTACAGGCCACAGCCCAACCTTGCCGGCTGCCGCCGCCGAACCCGAGCTAAAGGAAAGCGCCAAAATATGAATAATCGGCATTAAGCATAAAAAAGATATAAACGCAAGAAAGATTAGATTGCAAACTAGAAAAGCCCTTCTTCCGAATGACGGTTTAATGACCACGGTCTGTCTCCTTTCTGAATGACCGGCTTTTCCGCAATTAGAAAATACGGTAATTCGCTAACCGGTATGCGAGTACGTAGGATACGGAAATGAAAATAAAGGATACGACTGATTTCAATAAGCCGACAGCTGTGGCAAATCCGAACTGCGCTTGCTGTATCCCCATGCGGTAGACGAAAGTATCAATGATATCGGCGCTTTCATAAACCGGTGCGCTGTACAGGTTAAATATTTGATCAAATCCGGCATTCAGCACATTGCCGATATTAAGCGTAAGCATAAGAACTATGATCGGCATCATGCCCGGCAGCGTCACGTGAAGCGTTTGTTTCCAGCGGCCCGCGCCGTCAATTTCAGCGGCTTCATAAAGCGTAGGGTTAATTCCCGTCAGCGCCGCCAAATAAACAATGGTGCCAAATCCAAATTCTTTCCATACATCGGAGATGACCATGACATAAGGGAACCAGTTATTGTCGCCGAGAAAGAAGATCGGCTCAATGCCGAACCATCCGAGCATTTGGTTAAATACGCCGGAGGAAGGAGACAAAATATCGACCAAAATACCGCTCAGCAACACCCAGGATAAAAAATGGGGCAAATAGACCAATGTTTGGAACGTTCTTTTGATCCACTCTCTGCGCAATTCATTTAGCAAAATAGCAATGGTAATCGGCACGAACAAACCGGCAATTATTTTCATTACAGCAATATAGACCGTGTTAAAGAAAATGCGGCCGATATCCGGATAATCCATTAACAATTGGAAGTTCCTCCATCCGATAAACGGGGAGCCGAACAACCCTTTGTTCGGTACATATTTTTGAAAAGCCATCATGATTCCTGTCATAGGAATGTAACTAAAAATAATAATAAAAGCCAAACCCGGCAGCAGCATCAAATGAAGCGGCCATTCCTTCTTCCACCTGCGCGTCAGTCTATTCATATCTTCACCTCGCTGATTCACTTTTCATGCTGTGCTTTCCTTGCTCAAGAACCTGGTTGTTCAAAAAAGGAGGGATTGCATAGAATCAATCCCTCCCTGCGTACAGATTCTATTTAAGCGACTTATACCACTCGTTAACTTCTTTCGTGATTTCATCGCCGCCAAGCTTCTTCCACTCTTCAACGAATTTATCGAACTCGTCTACGGATACTTGGTTCATAATGATTTTGATGAATATTTCATCACGTTTCTTGATTAAAATTTCTTGACGGTCTGCCATCGCCGGAGTAGGTGCGCCGTAGAATTTGTTTTGCAGGTATTGTTTGTTTTTTTGAATTTCCGGAATATGAGAGTAGGCTCCCTTAGGACCGGAAATTAAGTATTCCCACCACATGCTTGTATCGCCTTCAACGTATTCCATAGCGCGTGCATAACGTGTTCTCTGATCTTTGGTCTCAAGTATGCTTTCGTCTTTGTTTTCAATGGCTTTGGGCAAGATTTCGCCGTTATTGTCAAACTGTTTGCCTACTCGAAGCGGATTAAGCAGCCAGTAGTTGTTGCCTTTTTCAACGCGGTCTTTACCATACTCATACACTTTTTGCTCTTCCGTCGGATTGTTGCTTACTGTAATCCATTGGTTTAGCAAACGGATCACGCCTTCCGGATGCTTGGCTTGTTTAGAGATGGCATAATACTCATCAACGCCAAGACCGATTTGATTCAATGTAGGCTTGTTATCTACGGAAGGGATAGGGAACACTCCCCATTCTTGAACAACCTTGCCGTCTTTCACAGCGCCTTGCGCAAGCTGCGCCGGAGTCCAGGAAGCGCCAAATACCATGCCGATGCTGCCGTTGTAGATTAGCTCAGCAGCTTTTTCCGTATCTTTAACCGCAAACTCCGGATCGATCAACCCTTTTTTGAACATGTCCTGCAGCGCTGCAAGAGCCTGCTTCATCTCGGGCTGAATATCACTGTTCATCAAACCGCCGTTCCCGTCTTCCATCCAAATGTTTTCATAAGCATGATAGCCGTTCAAGAACGCTCTCAGACCGGTCACGCCTGTCTCTATACTAAATGGGCTTTTGCTGACCGCAATACCGAAAGCTTCTTTTGTGCCGCCAGGATTTTTCGTTTTGAACGCTTCGGCAATTTTCATGAAATCATCCATTGTTTTAGGCTCAGGCAGGCCCAGCTCCTTCAGCCAGTCCGTACGGACGAACAAGTATTGATAGTTGAACGGGTTATATGAGCTAGGAATACCCATCATTTTCCCGTCGATCATCGCTGTTTTCATTTGCATGCCGCCGTCCATGGTCAGAAACTTTTTCGTCTCTTCCGTAGCATGCTGTTCATAAATCTCTGTCAAATCCATAATCATATCCGCTTCAGTAAGCTCTTTAAGCTGTGTAGCGTTTACAAGCAAGAAATCCGGAAGATCGTCGGATGCAATGGTGATCTTTACCTTCTCTTTAAATTGGCTTATATCTGCAACCCATTTGTTTGTAATTTTTACACCGATATCTTTTTCATAAGCATCATAAACTGAGTTTTTGTCGAAGCTTTCCCCTTCGTCAAATTTCAAGTAGGGATCGCTTGGCGAAACCGTTGAAACCTCAATAATATCACTGCCGTTTCCTGTGCCTGTTGTTTCGGCCGGTTCCTTGGAATTTCCAGGTGAATGGCTTGGCTCAGGGGACGTTTTGCCGCCGCAGCCTGTAATCGCCAATGCAAGCGTCAAGGAGATCATTGCAAGTGCCTTTTTGCTCTTCAAATTTTACCCCTCCGGTATATTTCGTTATAGTTTTCGCTGCAAATTGCACTGCAGTCTTTCATAATTCTAGTATAGAAAGAAGCTCCCCGCTGTTCTATATACTAGTCTTTACTTTCGTATACACCTCTTGACACCAGGCATAAAACAATTATTTGTTTTGATTGACGTATACAGCTGCCGCTTCCAAAAACGAATGCATAAGGACCTTCCGTTGTTTAAAGTTGCTGCATTGGCCGTACTTTACTTTTTATTTAGACCCCCATGCCGCTAACCGCGACACCATCAGATGATGAAATGGATGGGTTTTCAAGGTAGAATAGAGTTGAATTGCTTCAATAGTGTGAAATTTGAAAACTAAATGGATTTCATACAGTTAGATT
>NZ_VEGP01000090.1 GCF_007679495.1 Paenibacillus sp. 32O-W
AGCGTCTTTAGGCGCAGTTTGGCAACAAGGGGTTATACCCCAAGAGCAAACCACCCGTTTGACGGGTGGTTCTGATTTTTATAGGCCGGCTGTCCTATAAAATAAAACCGGACCTCCTTTAGTGAAAAAGGACGGGTCCGGTCTTTGGTTTAAAACGACGTGACATTATGAACAGGTTGACGGTCAACTGTGCCCGTCCTGGCTAGCTTTTGCAAAATAACATTGAAATAAAATTTTATAAAAAGCGTCTCATATGTTTTTTTCCGTCATAGGAAAATAGCACTGATTTATCTTCTACAACGGTTTCCAGATGGACCGCCTTCCCCCATAACTGCTGAACGTAAGGGAGAGTCTTCTCCACATACTTTAAATCCAGCTCGATTCCTTCGAATTGGTGTTTTAAATACAGCTCCCCGTTCTTTAAATGGTTTCCGTTCTCTACAACGAGATAGGGAAATCCTCCGTTCACGCGAGAATAAACAAGCTGTTCGCGAATGGATTCCCACGTTTTGTCCGTAATTTTCCACTCATTTCCTTTTTTCTCGAACAGATAAAGATCCAGATCCTCGACCAGTTCTTTGGTTAAATAGCTGCGAATGAAGGAGGTGTCGGAATCGAATTCGCGTACCTCGAACAGCTTCCTGCGTCCTTCTCCGGGGGCTCGCCCATACTTTTCGATTTCCTCCGCGGTCGGTTTATCCCAGCGCTTCTCGATATCTTCGAAAATTTTGAGGCCCAGGTAGTACGGATTCAGGCTGTGCCGGGACGGCTGAACGACCGCGGAATTCAGCTTGGCGAATTCAATGGTCTCCTCCGGGGTCAAATCCATTTCCCGCAAAATTCGGATATGCCAGTAGGAGGCCCAGCCTTCGTTCATGATCTTGGTCTCCAGCTGCGGCCAGAAATAAAGCATTTCGTCCCGCATAATGGTTATAATATCACGCTGCCACTCCTCCAGCTCGGGCGCATACTGTTGAATAAACCAGAGCAGATCCTTCTCCGGGGACGGCGGGAATTTCTTCGGAGTGTCCGCCTCTTCCTTTCTATCCTGCATATCATCCAGCGACCACAGATCATCATAGGGGGTAGAGACGCTCGGAAGCTTTTCCTTCTCGCCTTCCTTGTCTTCGCGTTCCCTGGCGTCCTGTTTGTAACGGTAAACAAGGCTCGGGTCGATATGCTCCTGAATAGCCAGCACCGCATCGAGGAAGGCTTCGACCTTCTTGCTGCCGTATTCAATTTCATAGAGACGGATTCTTTCGGCCGAGGCAGACATACTCTCCACCATATTGCGATTCGTACGCGAGAAGCGCACATTATTTTTGAAGAAGTCGCAGTGGGCCAATACATGCGCCACAATCAGCTTGTTCTGGATAAGGGAGTTTCCGTCCAGCAAGAAGGCATAGCACGGGTTCGAATTGATCACCAGCTCATAAATTTTGCTTAATCCGAAATCGTACTGCATCTTCATCTTGTGAAACGTTTTGCCGAAGCTCCAATGGCTGAAGCGGGTCGGCATTCCGTATGCGCCGAACGTGTAAATAATATCGGCCGGACATATTTCATAGCGCATGGGATAAAAGTCAAGTCCGAAGCCTTGCGCAATCTCCGTTATTTCCGCGATGCTCCACTCCAATTGCTTGATTTCGTCGGAGGTCAAGACGATCACCCCGTTTCTTTTTTCGCGAAAAACGTTTTGAGAGCTTTGTACACTTCGCCTTTTTCGCGAATGATGCAGAATTGGAACTTATCGTTCTGAAGCTGCCGGTAAGCGGCCATCAGCGTACTGCTGCGGTTGTACTGATTCACCTCTCCGTATCCGAACATATTGGCCCGCTGTATGATTTTGCCGATCAAATCCAGACATTTGGCATTATCGGAGGTAAGATTGTCGCCATCGGAAAAATGAAACGGATACAAGTTGTAGTACGCCTCCGGATAACGGCTGTCTATGATTTCCAGGCATTTCTGATAAGCGGAGGAGCAGATCGTTCCGCCGCTCTCCCCTTTGGTGAAAAATTCTTCTTCGGTTACTTCCTTGGCTTCCGTATGATGAGCGATGAAGACGATCTCCACCTTCTCATATTTGGAACGCAGAAACCGGGTCATCCAGAAGAAGAAGCTGCGGGCCACATACTTTTCAAAGCTTCCCATCGAACCGCTAGTGTCCATCATCGCAATGATGACGGCATTCGAATGGGGCTTCTCAATTTCCTCCCAGGTTTTAAAGCGCAAATCATCCGGGGAAATTCCGAAGATTCCGGGCTTTCCGGCATTGGCATTGCGCCTTAAATTTTCAAGAATCGTCCGCTTTTTATCAATGTTGGACATGATACCCTTCTTGCGGACATCGTGGAAGACGATATCGGAAGCCTTCATCAGATCCTTCTGCTTCTCCTGCAGATCAGGCAGCTCCAGTTCCTCGAACAGAAGCGTCTCCAGTTCCTCCATCGTCACGTCGGCTTCATAATAATCTTCGCCGGCCTGATCTCCGGCCCCCTGGCCTTGGCCCGGCCGGCCGGATGAGGGATCCGTTCCCAGCACGTCTCCTACCTGGCTATCTCCGTCGCCTTGACCGACATGCTTGGATTTATTGTAATTGTACCGAAAACGGTATTCATCCAGACTGCGGATCGGAACCTTTACGATTTGCTTGCCGTCCGACATAATGATGCTCTCCTCTGTGACGAGGTCAGGAAGATTTTGCTTGATCGCTTCCTTAACCTTCTGCTGATGGCGGGTCTGATCCTGGTAGCCCTTGCGGTGCAAGGACCAGTCTTCCCTGGAAACGATAAATAAAGGCTCGGACATGCAGGCACCTCCTCGAGAATTCTCTCGGATTATTAGCGGATGGATCGGCATGAGCCTGTGCAATTACAGTTTAAGGATGAATGGCATTCGTCTCATGATCTTCGTTATAAACACTGTTCAACTCAATAGAATGCCGCAATCCGCTAATGTTTAGCGATGAATAAGAATGAAGCATTATTCCGGTTGTTATTCAAATATATTCAAGTTTCGCAAAACCATGAATGGAATCCGCCTATTCGGGCCAGGAATTCTATTAAAAAGCAGGGGGCGGAACCTGTGAGAATGGCTCTTGTCCCCCAGCGTACCTCTCCCGGAGCGCGTTGAGAATCTGTTAGTTGGTGAAAAAGGAACCGCCGTTTGTATAGTAAAAAGAATTACCTTGAAAAAGAAAAAGAGGCCTTCCGCCTGGCTGGCGAAAGGCCTCACGGTGCGGGCTTCTCCTAAACTCCCATCCCCATCGAAAAGAGGAAGAAAAGCAGTGGAATCCCGACCAGCAAGCCGCTTAATACGGTTCCAATAACCGCAAACACCTTCTTCCGGTTTTGCTGCAGCAATCCAATGATGCCAAGGATTAGCCCGATTAAAGCGAAAACGAAAGAACCGAGCATTCCAAGCCCGATGAAAAGAAGAGAGGCGACGAGCTCCGGCGTTTGCTGAAGCTGTTCGAGGTTCTCCAGATCGAGATTAGGCATGAGCCCTGCCAATTGGGTGCTCAGGACGGCAACTCCGCCGACAAACAGCACGATATATCCGATTCCGGCTAGAAGCGACATTACGAATGAAGCGATTCCCGGTCCCGAATGCTTCTCGGCGGTTATAAAATGATTTCGAAAGCCCTCCTCCTTATTTTTAAACGATTCCTGTTCTTGCTCATTGAAATGATCCATTCAGCTTTCCCTCCGTTATTAAAGCGATAAATAATGTGTTGATACGGCAATTAAGATAAGATTTCATTCCGTCCTCAATAAGTGCCTTAAGGCTTCAATTAAGAGGCCCCAGATGGCGAAAGCAGTCTACGTCTGCCCAAGGAAATATAAATCTTCATCGCCAAAAATAATATCATTATTTTACCACATCGCAAAGTTTCTATGTTCATTATAGCGTTAAAGCCTCCTCAAAAGCTGTTGGCATCAAGTGAAGCACCCAGTGGAAGTGAAAGATACTGCACGGAATCAACCCGCAAGAACTGCAATCCTGCAGCCTCTTCAAAATTTTTGAAGCGCAAGGAGGAAGAATGCCGTTACAGTATTAATCTATAGCAGCCCAAGGGTGGAAAGGGGGAGAGACGTGGGATCTAATCTACAGAGGTGCAGGGGACAGAAGACTATTCATATCAAACGCTGTTCTTCACCATATGGCTGTTATCCCCCACGCTCAGCAGCTTCATATCGGACATGTGTGTTGGGTTCTCGTCATATGGTGTTATCCCAATCGCTCAGGTTATTCATATCGGACTAGTGTGTGATCTCGTCAAACGACTGCTGCTTCTTTCACTCGTTTCTTCCGCCGCTTCTTCCTTTAACTCAGTGTTTTACCACGGGAAACACGGCTTTAGGCGGATATGAGAATAAATATCAACAATAAACGCAATCTGCAGATGGCCCCCGGTCTCCGATCCATTCTGAGGGAAGGGGATAACAGTCCAAAGTCTCGGCTAGAGGATTCAAAGAGGTAGGAAGATCAAGTGAATGGCGAAAGGAAGGGAAGGCTGATTGCAGACCAAAACTCCAGAGTCCATATTGAAAGTTCCCGAAAAGATGGATGGAAAAATGTCCATTGAAAGTGAAGTTTTCAACAGTTGTTCACAGAATGAAAAAAGAGTTTCGAATCGTCGCGGTTGGCATAGCCCATGAACAAGCAATCGAGAAAAAAATATGATATGATGCTGGCAAAGGTTCTCTGCAGGAGGTTGGAATATGCAAAAATTATTTACCATTTTAGGCAGCATTAATGCTCTACTGGCCGTTGCCCTGGGGGCGTTCGGAGCGCACGGGCTCGCTTCCGTTCTTGATGAGAGACTGCTGAACGTATTCGAGACCGGAGTCAGGTATCATATGTACCATGCTCTGGGGCTGCTCGCCATTGCCGCTCTAAGCGCGAAGATGCCGAATTCGCGTTCGCTGCTGTGGGCCGGCAGACTTCTATTTGTAGGGATCATTTTGTTCTCGGGCAGCTTGTATGTTCTGGCTCTGAGCGGCATCAACAAGCTGGGAATGATCACTCCTTTCGGCGGGGTTATGTTCATCGTAGGATGGGCGCTTGTCGCGGTATCCGCTGTTAAATGGAAGTAAGGGCAAACGGGTACGTTTCTTTCCAGTGCAGTCCGAGAAAGAAGCGGCCCGTTTTTTGGATCGGTAAGTAATCAACGGTTTGTAGAATCGGTCTTGGTTACATTCAGATTCATTGGAGGCTATCTTTCATGAGAGACCGGTGTTGATGGTGCAAGTATACTGAGAAAATCTCCATGCTTCAGTCACCTTAGAAAAACGGAGATAGAAGGTTTTCGTCAGGTTAGGAGGGGAATGATGGAACAGGAATCGTTATCGGTTTTTCATCCGGTGCTCGAAGGCTGGTTTCACCGGTCCTTCGGCGAGCCGACCGAGGTTCAGCGTAAAGCTTGGAAGGAAATTCTGTCCGGGCGCCATACGCTGATTGCTTCGCCGACCGGGTCGGGCAAGACTTTGGCCGCACTGCTTCCATGTCTGAATGCGCTTGTACGGAATAAAGAGAAGCGGACGAATGCCGCCCCGGGAGTAAGAGTACTGTATGTCACGCCGCTCAAGGCTCTCAATAACGACATTCATCATCATTTGTTTCGCTTTGCTGAGGAAATGAAGCAGTATTCGCAGGAAATCGGCGGGAACTGGCAGGATCTGAAAATCGGCATCCGTACCGGGGACACGCTGCAGAGCACCCGGGCTTCCATGCTCAGGAGCCCGCCGGATTTGCTCGTGACGACGCCGGAATCCCTGTATATCATGATGACCTCTCCGAAAGCAAGGGAGATCCTGAAAACGGTGGAGCAGGTCATCGTCGATGAAATCCACAGCCTGGCTGCGGACAAGCGCGGAGCCCATCTGTCGCTTACGCTGGAAAGGCTGGTGGAGTGGAGCGGCCGGTCGTTCCAGCGAATCGGCGTCTCCGCTACGCAGAAGCCACTGGAAAGAGTGGCCCGCTTCTTGGGCGGCTGGGAGGCGCCTGCTGCCGCTGAGAGCGGCGGAGCGATGACGTCGGCCGGGGAAGAGGAGGGCCCCGCCGATCAGGAAAGCGCAGCAAGCGGCGGCAAAGCGGACGTAACCGGCGCGAAGGGAGGAGCGGACGCCGAGGCGAACGACGAAGGCGAGCCGGGAGCGGAACGCGAAGACGCAGCGGAAGGGGGAGGCGGCCGGGAGAGGGCGAGAAGCGTGGCGATTGTGCACAGCGAAATGGAGAAGCGCTACGAGCTGCTCGTCACTATGCCGGAGCGCCCGGCGCCGTCGAAGGAGAAGGAGCTGTTCTGGATTTCCATCGTGGAACGAATCGTTCAACTGATGGAGAACAGCAGAACGGCGCTGATCTTCGTCAACAACCGGCGGCTGTGCGAGCGGCTGACGCTCCGGCTGAACGAGCACTTCGGCTTCGAAGCGGCGCGCTCGCACCACGGCAGCGTCTCCCGCGAGAAGCGGCTCGAGGTCGAGCGGCTGCTGAAGGAAGGCGCCCTGCGCTGCCTCGTCGCGACATCGTCGCTGGAGCTCGGCATCGACGTGGGGCATGTCGAGCTGGTGATCCAGATCGACAGCCCCAAGCAGGCCGCTGCCGGCATCCAGCGCATCGGGCGCGCCGGGCACGCTGTGGGCGACGCCAGCCGCGGCGTCATCCTTGCGCGCAGCCGCGGCGAGCTGCCGGAAGCCGCTGTGCTGGCGCGGCTCATCGCTGCCCGGGACATCGAGGAAATCCGCATTCCGCGGCATTCCCTCGATGTCCTCTCCCAGCAGGTGACGGCGATGGTTGCCGTCGATGACTGGGAGGAGGGGCAGCTCTATCGCGTGCTCACGCGCAGCGACTGCTTCCGCGGCTTCCCGCGCGGCCGGTTCCGCAGTATGCTCGAGGTGCTGGCGGGGCTGTATCCGTTCGCCCGCCCGCTACTCGACTGGGACCGCGACACCGGCCTGCTCCGCCGCCGCGCGCATACGCCCATGGCCGCCGTCATGGGCGCAGGCACTATTCCCCAAAGCAGCGGCTACCCGGTGTACCATATGGACACCCGGCAGCATCTTGGGGAATTGGACGAGGAGTTCGTCTTCGAGAGCCGGCCCGGCGACGTCTTCCAGTTGGGGACGAACTCCTGGTCGATCCGCTCGATCAAGCACGACCGGGTTTACGTGACGGAAGCGGAGAACCGCTTCAGTGAAATACCGTTCTGGCGGGCGGAAGCGCTCGGACGCAGTTACGGGCTGGGAGTCCGGATCGGACGGTTCATGGACGAGCTTGGAGGGCGGATAGAGGAAGATCCCGACCAAGCCCGGCAATGGCTGATGGAGGAATACCGGATGGATGCCGGGGCTTCGGAGCAGTTGATCTCCTGGGTCCGCAGTCAGCAAGCCGCCTGCCCGCTGCCAACCGACCGGCGCATCGTCGTCGAACAGTTCTTGGATGATACGAACCAGCATCATGTCGTTATTCATTCGCTGTTCGGACGACGCTTGAATTTGGCCTGGCAGTTGGCTATTCAGGCCCGGTTGAACGTAGTGGTCCACCGGACATACTTTGCGAACGCGAGGGATAACGGCATCGAATTTATTTTCCCGGAATGGGACCCGGCCTGGTTAGCCGCTCTGCGCGAGGTGGATGCGGCTTCCCTGGATGGGCTTCTGCTGGAATCGCTGCCGGGGACCCCAATGCTCGGAATCGCTTTTCGCCGCATTGCGGAGACCTCTCTGCTGCTGTCCAAAGGCTTCAGCCGAATGCCGGCCTGGAAGAAACGTCTGCGCAGCGAAGGGTTGCTGGAAGAAGCGCTGCCTTATGCGGAGAGATTCCCGTTCCTGCATCAAGCCATGAAGGAATGCATGGAGGATACACTGGATACGGACGGCCTGAAGGAAGTGTTGACCCGCATCGGTAACGGGGAGATCGAATGGCAGGTGGCAAGAACCCGGTTCCCGTCGCCCTTTGCCGCCCAATTTTTGCTGGATTACGTGGGAGTGTCGCTGTATGAGTCCGATGCGTTGAAGCCGGACCTCCAGATCCAGTTGGCCAGCATAAGCAGAGACTTGGCCGCTCAGTATTTCGGCGAGGAGAGCCTTCAGGGGATGATTAGCCCGGAGGTGCTGGATCGGGAGCAGAAGCGGCTGGAGCAGGGAGAAGGCCTTGAATGGCGCGGACCGGATGATCTGTACCGGATCCTTAAGGAACGTGGCGACCATACGAAGGAGGAATTATTCCGATTGGCCGGCAAGCAGGCTGGGGAATGGCTGGACAGCCTTGCGGCCGAAGGACGGGTGGCGGAATGGACCGAATCGGGAGAGGCCCGCTGGATTTGCCGGGATGAACGGCATTTGTACGAGACGATCGGGAGCGATCCGCTTGCGGCGGCCTTCATCTGCAGGCGGTATATCGATCACCGGTTGTCGTTCACTCCGGAGGAATTGCAGCGGAGATACGGTCTTTCGGCACAGCGGACGGAAGAGCTGCTGGCCGAATGGCGGGAGGATAAGGTGATGGAGCCTGCTCCTTTTGCCGACCGGGAGAAGGAGCAGCTATTCACAAGCACCAAGGTAACCCGCCGGATGATCCGGATATCGATTCGGGATTTCCGCAGATCGGTGGAGCGGGTACCATCCGCCCGATTGTGCCGTTACCTGGCCGAACGTCACCGCATCGCTGTCGGCCAGCGTCCGTCCGGGTCGGAGGGCTTGAATGACGTGCTGGGGGAGCTGCAGGGGGTCTACCTCCCCTTGGAGCAGTGGGAGAAGCAAGTCTTCCCCGCGCGGCTGTCCGCTTATCGCAAGGAAGAGCTTGACCTGCTGTTGGCTTCCGGCGAATGGATCTGGATGGGCGCGAAGGAAGATCAGGACAAGGACGGCAGGATCGCCTTCTTCCGAGCCGATTCCAGACCGTTGTATGCCCCGTTTCTGAAGAGCCGGGAAGAACAGAGCGTTCATGCGCCGCTGCTTGATCTCCTCCGGTCCCAAGGAGCAAGCTTCCTGACCGCCTTGAGCCGGGAGGCGGGAGAAGTCCCTTCGGTGATGCTGGACAAGCTGATGGATTTGGTCTGGGAAGGGCGCGTGTCCAACGATCAGCTTGGTCCGATCAGGACCTATCGGCAGAGCAAAGCTTCCCGGACAGGCAAGTTTCAGTCCGGTCTCGGCCGCTGGTATGCGTTGGAGCCGTCTTCTCAAGCGGCCGAAGGCTCTCCGGAAACGGCCGAAACTTCTGCCGTGCAGTGGGCGCATCTGCTGCTTAAGCGATATGGGGTCGTGACCAAGGAAACGGTCAAAGAAGCTCCTTTTTCCTGGGATACGATGATCGGCGTCTTCAAACGGCTGGAAGAATGGGGGATCGTTGCCCGCGGAATGTTCATCCAGGGGGTTAGCGCTATGCAGTTTGCCCTGAAGGAGACTGCGGAGTCGTTAAATACGATCCGCTATTCCGATTCCGAGCTCATCCTGCTGCCAGCCTCCGATCCGGCGAATCCATACGGGATAACGGTTCCGTGGCCGGCGAGGAAGGAAGCGTCCTACGCCCGCAAGCCGGGCAATTACCTGGTTATTCGGGGGGAGCAGTGGCTGCTGTGGCTGGAGCATTATGGCAGAAGAATCATAACGATGGAGGAGGACAAGGCGGGCAGCTCGCGGAGCGGGGAAGGCCCGGATTGGAAAGAGCTGCTGCCGGAGCTGCTCATGCAGACCCTCCGCCAGAGCGGCCAGAGGAAAATCGCCGTCGAGCAGTGGAACGGCCTCCCGGTCGGAGAGACGGAGGCGGCGGACTGGCTGCTGCACAGAGGAGCCGAGCGCGATCGCCATAAAATCGTTATATGGCCCAGCTCATTCCGTTAGCTGCCTATACCCGCATGTACCTGTCCCTCATATGCTACAGTACGGGTTCGTTAAGGCACAGGAACTTCTTGGGAAGTTCCTGACAGGGGACCATCTTGGGAAAGGGGATGCTTAACCATGATGCAGGTCATTCCGATGGATATAGGCGGTCGTACCGCACTGGGGATCGAAGTAAAGCTGCCGAAAACCACCTTGCTCGCCGTCACTACCGACAAGGGATATATTATGTGCGGCGCCTTGGATGTGAAGCTTCTTAACGACAAGCTCAAGGATCGCAAAATCATCGCCGGCCGGGCCGTTGGAGTCCGAACGTTGGAGGAGCTTCTGGAGGCTCCATTGGAATCCGTTACTCTGGAAGCGGAGGCACTGGGCATTCACACGGGGATGAAGGGAATAGAGGCAATTGCCCGGATGATGTGAGCCTTGGTTGATCCCATAGCAGCACAGCCCGTCACTGTCGGTCCGCATCCGAAGGAGCGGACCTCTTTTTTCTTGACCGGGAGCTTTCTGTGGAAAAAGTGGAATAAAATAGAATAAACGCATCCGTTTAGCTCTGTCGGCCGTCGATTAACGGCGTATAACTGAGATCATGCGAAAAGCCTGCACGGTATGATAATAAAATGGAGTAGGTTTAAAAACTGTAGCCAAGAGACTTCTATTTGTTTGTGTACAACCAAGATCGAACGAAACCCTGAGCGCCCGGAATATAACGGACCCCAGAGACTTTAATCGGTCTAGAAGAGCCTTTCAGTAATTTTAACGGACTCGGATGACCTTATTCCCAAGCATTGCATGCGAAGATAGGAGAATTCCGATCAATAAGCGCAGCTGTGTCCGTTTAATCTAAAAAAACCGCCTATTTTGATGAAATAGGGTCTCCCAGGTCCGTTACAGACTATTGATCCCGTACAAACCATTCGGCCTTCCGATAGAACTATCAACCTATTTATGTACCCCTTAAACGATAGATAGTCGTTCTTTATTCCCGAGTACCTTTAACGGGGGATATGATAAAATATAGAAGGCTATTGACGGAGTTGGTCCAAGATACGCTCTTGGCTGCCGGTCTGTAGCGGTGCAGGAAATGGAGGGATGGCATGATCATTTGGATAAACGGGGCGTTTGGCTCCGGCAAGACGCAGACTTCTTTGGAATTGCGCCGGAGGTTGGCCTCATCCTTTATCTTTGATCCGGAGAACGCCGGGTATTACATCCGCAAGAATCTCCCCAGAGAAGCTTCCCGGGATGATTTTCAGGATTATTCCATGTGGCGGGAGTTCAATTAC
Organism: Paenibacillus sp. 32O-W; assembly: GCF_007679495.1. Lineage (GTDB taxonomy): Bacteria > Bacillota > Bacilli > Paenibacillales > NBRC-103111 > Paenibacillus_L > Paenibacillus_L residui. The sequence goes on from NZ_VEGP01000090.1 coordinate 11,132, forward strand.
TCGATGTTAAAATACATATCCGGACAGTACCCGGGGATTATTATCGTGCCTATGACCGTGGTTCAGCCGCTGTATTTTGAAGAAGTGGTCGGCCGCTTAAGAAACGATGGAATTACGGTTCATCATTTTACGCTGTGTGCCTCGAAGGAAACGCTGCTTAGAAGGCTTCGCTCCAGGGGGAACGGTCCCAATAGCTGGGCCGCGCAGCAGATAGACCGTTGTGTGGACGGGCTGTCCAACGACATTTTCCGGCACCATCTCGATACGGAGAGCCTTAACATAGGGGCGGTGGCGGATAAGATTGCCTCCATGCTGAACCTCACGCTTCAACCGGATACCCGCGGGAAGCTTAGAAGAGCATTGGACCGATGGCTTACGCTAGGAAAATGAGCTGAGAGGGCGAGGGCCATCTTTTAAGGGCTGTATCCGGCCTTTAGCAGCTTCAACTGCGATTCGCTAACAGGCCTGTCTCTGTTATAATAAAGTTTAATCCGTGCGGCGAGATTACATTGCCGACATTAATAAGACCGCGATACTAAGCAAAGGTTGTATCGTGAGCCGTTGTAGATGAGGTGCTTTATGAGAAGTTATTTGGATCTGTTACAAGATGTGCTGGATAACGGTGTGCAAAAGGAGGACCGGACGGGAACCGGAACGATTTCGGTGTTCGGCCGTCAGCTTAGATTTGACTTGTCGGAGGGGTTTCCGCTCGTTACGACCAAGAAATTGCATCTCCGCTCCATCATTCATGAGCTGCTCTGGTTTCTGAGCGGGGATACCAATATTCGTTATCTTCAGGAAAACGGTGTGACGATCTGGGACGAATGGGCAGACGAGAACGGGGACCTCGGGCAGGTTTACGGATCACAATGGCGTACCTGGCCTGCTCCGGACGGCAGACGAATCGATCAGATCAGTCAGGTGATCGAACAAATCAAGAGCAATCCGGATTCCCGGCGGCATTTGGTGAGTGCCTGGAATGTGGCGGAGATTGAGGAGATGGCGCTGCCGCCCTGCCATTATGCCTTCCAATTTTATGTGGCCGACGGCAAGCTTTCCTGTATGTTTACGATGCGGAGCGTCGACACTTTCCTCGGGCTTCCCTTCAATATCGCCAGCTACGCATTGCTGACGCATATGGTGGCGGAGCAGTGCGGGCTGAAGCCCGGAGAATTGATCTGGTCCGGAGGAGATGTGCATATCTACTCCAATCATATTGAGCAGGTGAAGCTTCAGTTGACCCGCGAGCCCTATCCGCTCCCTCAACTGGTTATTAAGCGGAAGCCGGACTCGATCTTCGATTACCGCTATGAAGACTTTGAAATTGTCAATTACCAGTGCCATCCGCGGATCAAGGCGCCTATTGCGGTTTAGAGTCTGTCCGAAGGAACACAGGAATCAAAATAAGGGACTGTTTGAAGCAGTGAACTGCTGTGACGGCATCCTGATATGGTGGTAGCAAGTCACGGAGAAGAACGTTCGGAACTGGAGAAGCGTTTAGCGTTCGTCTTGTTATCCTCGGATTTCTAGAATTCCGAGGATAACCGTGATCGGAAGTCCAATCAGTCCCGGAGTGCAGAATACATTGTCTGAACAAAGACCTGCGTAATGCAGGTCTTTGGACAAATTTTCGTTAAAAGGTCCAAAGACATGAAGATGCGCAGGTAAATTCGGCCATTTTGGCTAATTTTTTGCGATTTTGGCGTCCAAAGACCTGCGGTTTTGATCATCTTTGCGGGATTTTACCGGATTCGTGCTAATAGACCTGCACTTTTACCGTCTAGACCGGAATTCGATAATGAAAGGGAAATGAAATAAATGATGACGAAGATAGAGAAGCAGAATACGAACGGAGCGATTTCCATGGTCGCGGCGATGGCCAGCAACCGGATTATCGGCAGCGGGAACCGAATTCCTTGGAGGCTTCCCGCGGATATGGCCCATTTTCGCCGGACGACGATGGGACATTCGATTCTGATGGGAAGGAAGACGTTCGAATCGATCGGCAAAGCTTTGGACGGGCGCCGCAACATCGTGCTGACGTCGAATCGGCAGTACAAGGCGGAAGGCTGTGACATTGTCCATTCCGTAGAGGAAGCGCTCGAACGGTACGGGAACGAAGAGCTGTATGTGATCGGCGGTGCGGAAATTTACCGGTTATTTATGCCCTATGCGGACAAGCTGTTCATGACGGAGATCGATCAAGATTTCGAAGGGGATGCAAGCTTTCCGGAAATCGATTTGGAGGAGTGGGCGGTTACCGATTGCCGCGAGGGAGAAATGGACGAGAAGAACAAATACCCCCACCGGTTCGTTGTCTATGAAAGAAGAAGGTAAGCGGCCGCTTACCGCTGCAATGACGAACAGAACAGGAGAGTGAACATGCCGCGTAATGCGGCTTTCTTTTTACCACATTAGGAAGTTATAAGCTTAAAGCATCAGTGCGGAAAGGAAGGCCTTTCTACCGGCTTTTTGCACGAGGGAGGAAGCTTGAAGGCAGAATTAAACCATCGATGGATACAGGAGGCCCTCATGATAAAAATGACAGCGCTTTCTTTAAAGACAAAGCTTCTATTGCTCATCCTTCTCTTAGTACTGCCGTATCTGTTTTTTAATATTTTTACGTATATCCGTCTGGAAAAGCAAATTGAAATTAACGCCATGCATTACAGCGAACAGCTCGTACAGCAGCTGAGCAGCCGCCTGGATACGTATTTTGAAGATTTGGATCGGTCATCTCTTCCGGTTATTGTTCATCCTCTTGTTCAACAATTAATGGATATTTCTCCGGCGAAAGATAATTATCGGCTTTTCCACCTGTCGGAACGGATTCGTGAAGAAGTCATTCCTTCCGTTATTTTCGAACGGCCGGAAATATACGGTTTCAAAATCGTGTCCGATCAAGGCGCTGCGGTCGGCAATTTTAGAGGACTGCAGAATGAAAGCGCAAGTGCAAACCATTGGGGTGGTTTTCCGGATGATCGATATACAATCATTGGAATTCATTATTTGGATTCTACACCGATTTTAACGATTGCGAGAAAATTTTTGTCCACTCCCTCTTTTCGGCATTCGGGGTTATTGGTGTTCGAGTTAAGGTTGAATCATTTAACCCAGCATTTTAGAGAGGTTGAACTTGGCCCCTCCGGCTCCCTGCAAGTAATCAATGAAAACCAACAGGTATTGTTTCATTCTCAAGAAGAAAAAATAGGTCAGCTTGCGGAGAACACAGCGCCCGAACTGTTAAACGGGCCGGCTATCGGATCGTTCATAACGAGGAGCGAACAGGGTGAGAAACGAATTATATCCTTCCACCGGTCTGAGCCGATGGGCCTTACGGTAATTTCGGAAGTTCCTTATGTCGATTTAACGTCGGAATCCGGTAATGTTCGTCACATGAATATGTGGATCCACCTGGCCTTTATTGCCGTGATTATATTGGGGGTCGGTTTCTTTTCCTTGTCGCTGACGAGATCCGTTTCTCATTTGCAAAAATTAATGCGACAGGCTGAAACAGGGAACCTGCATGTCAAGGCACCCGAAAATCGCCAGGATGAGATCGGACGGCTGAACAGGAGCTTTAATCATATGGTAGGACAGATCAAACATCTAATTGAAGTCATACATAAATCGGAGCTTCGAGAGAAGGAAGGGGTCATCAGGCAAAGAGAAGCCATGCTGCTGGCGATGCAGGCACAGATTAACCCCCACTTTTTGTACAACACGCTGGAAATTATTAATTCTTACGCGATTGTGCAGGAAGTGATGCCCATCAGCCGAATGGCCACAGCACTGGGAGAAATGTTCCGGTACAGCTTTAATAAGCAGGCGCAGGTCTCGCTTCGGGATGAATTGGAGCATGTCCGCCGGTATCTTGAAATACAAAGTGAGCGCTATCCGCAATTAGATATACAAATGATGTTTGACGACTATAATCTTAATGCTGTCAAAGCCGTTCGTCTCATCGTGCAGCCCATAGTGGAAAATGCCTTCAAGCACGGGTACCAAAAGAATCGTATAAAACCGGATTACATAGGGATATCGGGAAAGGCTTGTCCTGATGGTTATCGGATTATTGTATCTGATCGTGGAATGGGCATGGAACCCGGCCAGATAGAGCATTTTAACCGGCAATTTCGCCATACCTCCAACGAGCAAACGCGGACGGAAGGCATCGGGTTGTGGAATGTTCATCAGCGTATACGCCTGACCTATGGCAAGCCTTACGGTCTGACCATTATAAGGTCCGGAGCAAGAGGGACAGACATTGAAATGAAGCTTCCCTACACATGACCGGACTCAAAATCAGAGAGGTGATTCAAGGATGTACTCGGTTCTGGTGGTTGACGATGAATTCATGATTAAACGCAGTTTGGCGAAAATGATCCAGAATAATCATAACCGGTTCACCATCGTGGGAGAGGCTGAAGATGGGAAAGAGGCTTGGACAAAGATTCAGCAATTAAAGCCGGATGTCTTGGTGACCGATATCTGCATGCCGATCATGGATGGGCTCGCTTTGATCCAGGCGGTAAGAGAGAAGTACAAATTCATTGAACCGATCATTATTTCCGGCCACGACGAGTTTGCGTATGCGCAGAAGGCCGTACAGTTCGGAGTCCATGATTATTTATTGAAGCCCCTTCGACCGGATATTCTGTATGAAACATTGGAACGCGTATTTGCCAAGCTTGAGGAACGTAATCAACGATTCGCCAAACATGGTGAATGGGCTGTCCTGTGCCGCGATGCCGCAAACAGACTGGTGGAGTTCATGCTGCTTTTTAACGAAGGCCGTGTTCTCGCGGAGCTTAAAAGCTGCCACCGGCTTATGCTCGATATGGAATCGGCATTGGCCCCTTATCCCCTCAAAAATATGGTTCACGATTTAATATCGGCCTGCCAATCTCTGCTCTCCAATAAGTATGGTTGTACAAGCACGGAAACGGCATCCTTGAACGGTACATCGATCTCGCCGGACCATTATTTTATTCAAATGCGGGGCTCCATCCTGGCCATGATGAACAAACTGCGCAGTAAAAAAAATTTAAAGGTAAATTTAAAAATTAATCAGGCCATTGAATTGATTAATCAGCGTTTTACAGCGCTGCTCTCGCTGGAGGACATCGCGCAGGCGGTAGGATTGACCCCCGCTTATTTCAGCAGTGCATTTAGAGAAGCTGTCGGGATGAGCTTTGTCCAATATGTGACCCATTTAAGGATGAGCAGGGCCCAGGAGCTGCTGAAAGATTCCTCTTTGAAAACGTACGAAGTTGCCGAAGCCGTCGGTTATTATAATTACCCTCATTTTTCACGCGCATTTAAAAAGCATTCAGGCTTATCGCCGGACCAATTCCGAAGGAAGTCGTAAAAAAGCGCAACATTTAAAAAAATAGATCATGTCCATAGCGCTAAAGTAAAACTAAAATAATGATAGCGCTATCATTATTGGGTAAAGGAGCATTCCTGTAATTAATTAATTTTGAGGTTTGAACAAAAAAAGCGCCTCCTGTATGCTGGGTCTCGGAATGGTGCACATTCACTGCCCTAATTAAGAGGAGGACGCTCACTATGAAGCATAACCAATCTAGCAAGCAAAATCAACGAATCATGCGAATTTCTGAAACCACATTGGTAATAGGAACAGACATTGCCAAGCGGAACCATGTGGCTCGAGCATTCAATTATCGTGGGATCGAGCTTGGCAAACGCTGCCTGTTTACCAACGATGACAACGGGTTAAATAACCTAATCGCATGGGCGAGCAGCCTTCAGAAAGAACACGGAATGAATGACATCATTATGGGTGTTGAGCCCACAGGTCATTACTGGTTTCCGTTGTATCACTTTATGAAGTGTCGCGGAATTGAAGTAGTACTCATCAACCCGCATCATGTGAACAAGAGCAAGGAACTTGATGACAACTCGCCAACCAAAAACGACGTCAAGGATGCCAAAGTCATAGGAAAATTGGTGATCGACGGTCGTTATACGAAGCCTCAGTTACCAGAAGGAGTCTACGCGGA
>NZ_VEGP01000091.1 GCF_007679495.1 Paenibacillus sp. 32O-W
GTTTGGGGGTGAAACAATAGAAGACCCTAGCTAGGAAGCTAGAGTCTGCAACGGAATGTGAATTCCGAGAAGCTTAAATATAGAAAAGGAGGTGTCAAGATGAAAGCAGCTAACCTTATTTTTAATAACCGTTGCAACGGCAGGACAATAAATGAGGAGGTTTTCATCTGTGAGCTACAAAAATGGAAAGGATGTTCTTCCCCCTAGCCTTTTGAAGCAGCTGCAGGAGTATATTCAAGGAGAAATCATTTACATCCCCAAGAGAGAGAAGAAACGTGCGGGCTGGGGTGAAAATAACGGGGCTCGATTGCTTCTGGAACGGAGAAATAAAGAAATTTACCGTCAATATAAGAACGGGTCCAAGATGGTGGAATTGATACAGACCTTTCATCTGTCGGAAGACAGCATCCGTAAAATAATCGGCAAGAACAAGGAGCGCGCTTCGAACGCGACGAGATAGATCAGGCGGCCAAGTGTCCGATGGACATTTGGCCGCCTTTTTGGCGATAAGATGGATGTTCACAGATAATTATTTCGCCGTTTTCCACCGGGTGAACCACTTTTCCAGGAGGACGATGCAGCCGAACAAAATCATGCTGAACGCCACGATGACGATGATGCCGATAAATACCCTATCCGCGCGGAAAGCGGAGTTCGCGGTCCTCATATAGGTTCCGATGCCCTCGCTGGCGCTCAGCCATTCGGCGATGAAGGCGGCCATCACACTGTAAGTGGCCGATATTTTCAAGCCGGAGAACAGGCTGGGAATTGCATGAGGAAGCTCCAGCTTCCAGAAGGTCTGTCTCTTGGAGGCGCCGGACATTGCCATAAATTTAAGCATGTTGGCGTCGGTCAGTCTCAGTCCGTTCAAGGTCGAGATAGTGACCGGAAAGAAGCAGACGATAATAATAATGATTATTCTCGGGAAGAGGCCGAGGCCGAACCAGATAAGCAGTAAAGGAGCCAGGGCAATAATGGGAATATTCTGGGTCAGGATCAGAAACGGATACAGTGCTCTTTTGATCCATGGAAACTGATGCAGGAAGATAGCCGTGATCAAGCCGATTCCGATCCCGGAGGCGAAGCCGATCAGGGTGAGCTGAATGGTGGCGGTGGTATGCATCCACACCCTTGGCCATTGGGTAATTCCTTCCTGAACGATTTGAATCGGACCGGGCAGAATCCATTTCTGGACATCGAACCACATAGTGGATAACTGCCAGACGATTAGAAAGAGGAGGGCTGCCCCAACAGGAGGCAGCCAGGTTTTCCATCGGGAGCCGCCGCTCATTATTCGTACCTCTCCGTCATCTGTGCCATTGAAATTCCCTTGGGATCATAATGGATTTTGATAACGGAGGAGATTCCGCCTCCGCCCAATTTCGCAAGCTCCACGTTCACTTGCTTGACAATTTCGAGCAGCTGCTCCAATTCTCCTTCCATCATCGTATCCATCGGCCCGACCACATATTTGACGCCAGACTTCCGTATAATGTCTACCGCCAAGTCAATATATGGAACAGCGTCCTCCGTTCTCGGGATCGTTTCAAAGCTAACGAGCGCATTCGCCATCATTCGGCTCTCCCTTCTTGCAGTTATTGTGCGGGCTCAGGCAGAAAATCGTTCGTAAAGGCAGCATCGGCATCGAATTCCTGCTCGATTAATCCGTGTTCTCTCATCCAATCCGCATAGTTGACCCATACCGATTTTTTCTGAATGCCCCATTGCGGTGCATCATCCTGATAACGCGGGCTGATCCATTTCTGACTGGCCATGACCAGCTCTTCATCCAGCTCCGGCGCTGCTTTCAGCAGTATTTTCGCAGCTTCCTCCGGCTTGTCCATTGCATATTGGAAGCCTTTGGCCGTTGCGGCGAGGAAAGCCTTGACCAGCTCCGGCTGTTCCTTAATGGTCTCCTCGTTAGTGATTAACAGCGGAGTATAGTAGTCCAATTTCTCGGAGTAATCCGTCAGAGGGATGAGATTGAGCGGAACCCCGCGCAGCTCGGCCTCGATTCCGGTCCAGCCGTAGAAGATCCAGGAGAAGTCGACATCCCGCTGAACAGCGGTGAAGAAATCGGCTTCGCCCAGGTTGACAATTTTCACCGTGTTGACATCGGCACCCCCATCGGCCTGCATCAAGGACTGCAGCACTCCCTCCTCCGCCGGAGAGCCGAAGCCGCCATATACTTTGCCTTCGAAATCTTTCGGGCTCTTAATATTTTTGTCCACGGGCGATGCGAAGACGGAGGTATTATGCTGCATCAATGTGGCGATGGAGACCACCGGAACTCCCTGAATGCGGGCTTCCGTTACGTTCTCCTGGATGCTTACACCGAAGGCGGCTTCGCCGGAGCCGACAATAGCCGTCGATCCGTTGACCCCCGGGGGAACGATATTGACGCGCAGACCGGCCTCTTCGTAGTATCCTAAGTCTTGCGCCACATATAAGCCGGTATGATTGGTATTCGGAAACCAGTTGAGAACAAGAGTGACATCCGTCAGTTTATCGCTTGGAGCACTGTCCGGCGCCGGCTCGGTTTTATTGCCACAGGCGGTTAGCATTAGAAGAGCGGTCAAGGCGACGAACATTAGTTTTTTCCAGGTTAATGATTTCATAGTTAACGTTAAGGGGACTCGTGTACTCCATCATGAGAAGATATGGATGAATCCGATAATCCTTTGCCGGGATAGTCCTACAGCATAGGCGGAAATCCGGACCAGTAGAGCATATTCGTCTCCGGATAAAAAATTGCCGCCGGATCACGAACCGGCTTTCGCACGGTGATCGGTTTCGTTCCGAGCGTCTGACCAGCCGATATTCAGCATGGCTTAAGCGAGTTCATTCTTCCCTTGAATGGCGACGATTCCCTTACTTCCTCCCTTGTTATGTTCATGTTGGAAAAATGCATAAAAAAACGCCCCTGATCTAAGGGCGCAAAATAGCATATAGGCGGCACATGGATGGACCATATGCAGTATTCCCTACGCTGGCATTACCCAGATCAGGTTAAAGGGTCAGTATCTTGCGGGATACAATCTCAGCCGGCCTAGTCCAGCTCCCCGGTTATGAAGTTGTAAAACAACAGGATGCAACGGCCATTGCGACTATATTATAGCGTGAATAGGGAAATGTGTCCACTGAGCGGATCATCCGGAGTTGGGACCGTTACCGAAATCGGCCAAGGGCCCTGCACAATTGAGGTTGAATAAGGCAAGTGGAAAAACGGATCGGCAGGCTGCGGCGGAACTTGCTATTTGCTGGCCTCGGAGAAATTTAAATGCGAGTTCATTACAAATGGGTGCTTCATGGTAGTTAGGCAAATCGTGAAGAACATAAAAAGACTCCGTCTATTTTCTCATTAAAATAAACGGAGCCTTATCTTTGAATTTCCATATTCACTTTACTTCCATTAACCTCCTGCGATTCACATGCCCAGAATGTCCAATCCTTTCTTATTAGTTAACCCTTTCATTTACATGCTATGCATGCTTGGCAGAAAGAGCTGATATGAGTTCCCACATGCCCACAGATTACGGAAAAAGCTGTCACGGGACTTCTTCCTTCATGCAACCTGATTACAGCATGCTTCGCTAACGCTGCTCCATTGGACTATCCCCTTTCCCGCTAAGAGTATATATCTATTTAACGGAGTGGGCTCTTTAATATGGATGGCGGTTCGAATCGGAATTCCAATTCACTGTCGCCCTTAGGGTCCCATTCCGGTAAACAGCTGTGTCGAGGAGATGAGATAAGGATACTGGGTATCTTGTGTTTGTTTGGTGTTTAGCTTACTGCAATCCTAACAGAGTTTTAATATTATGTAAATATTCTAAAAATTCTATTAATTTGAATCTATTAAAAAAATAGCCCCTTATTCATCCATATTCTCCCTTTCTCTTATTTTTTCTAGTAATTTCGCCTACTTAATTATTATCCAAAGCTTTGCTGCGAAGCAGCCGGGGTCCACACTTTATGGAAGCAAGAGTTCCTCCTATATTATCGTCGGCCGCCATCCCGATCGCTTAAGAGAATGGCAAAATCAAAGCTTAACAGGTATACTGGGCGAAGAGAAAGGCTTATAGGAACTATACGGTGCTGCGGTTGTATTATCTTAGAGACACAGCCGGATGCAGGAATATAAGGGGGAAGAAAATTGAGAACGGAACAGCCGACGGACAGACGGATTCTTATCGCCGGGACGGGCAGCGGGAGCGGCAAAACGACGGCCGCTCTCGGAATCATGGCCGCATTGAGAAGACGGGGCAAGGCGGTGCAGGGGTTCAAATGCGGACCGGATTATATCGATCCCGGCTATCATACCGCCATTACGGACAGGGTCTCCCGCAACCTGGACAGCTGGATGATGTCCCCGATGGGAGTAAGGGAAATCTATGTCCGCGGATCACAGGGGGCGGATATTTCCGTCATCGAGGGGGTCATGGGCTTCTATGACGGCAAAGACCCGACGAGCCATGCGGGCAGTACGGCAGAGATCAGCCAACTGCTGGAATGCCCGGTCGTGCTCGTCGTCGACTGCAGCGGCATGGGCCGCTCGGCGGCGGCGATCGTGCAGGGCTTCCAGCGGTTCGCCGATGACATCCGGATAGCCGGAGTCATCGCGAACCGCGTCGGAAGCGAGGGGCACTACGGCATCGTCCGGGCAGCCATCGAGCAGGAGTGCGGAATTCCCGCACTCGGCTGGCTGCGCAGGGACGATGCCGTCGCCTTGCCAGAGCGCCATCTCGGGCTGATCCCGGCGTTAGCGCGAGGCGAGCTGCAGCCGCTGTTCGAGCGGCTGGCCGACCTCGCGGAATCCGGGATCGACCTCGATGGCTTGCTGGCCCTCGCGGAGTCGCCGCCGGTCCTTGCGGAGCGGACCATCTTTCCGCAGCAGGTCCCCGCTTCGCCGCCATCGCCGCAGCCCGGGGCGCTCCGCCGGCCCGAGCCGGGCGCCTCGCAGACGGAGCAGTCGGCCGCCCCGGCGCTATCGCTGCGGCCCCCGGGGGCCGAGCCGTCCCATGCTCCGCGATTCGAGCCTGCGGACCGGGCCTCCGCGCAGCGGAATCCGCTGCGTATCGCCATAGCGAAGGATGCCGCCTTCCACTTCTACTATCCGGAAAATTTGGAGCTGCTGGAAGCGTACGGCGCAGAATGCGTCTATTTCTCTCCGCTTGCCGGAGAGGAGGTTCCGCAGGATGCAAGCGGTCTGTACATCGGCGGAGGCTTTCCGGAGGAATATGCCCCGATTCTCTCGCGGCAGGAGCTGCCCAAACGGTCCATTCGCGACGCTGTCCTCAGCGGCATGCCGACATTGGCCGAGTGCGGCGGGTACATGTATTTGACGAACGAAATTCGTACCCGGGACGGCGGGAAGTATCCGATGATCGGCCTGATCCCGGGATCGACCGTGATGAAGGATCGGCTGCAGTCCTTCGGTTACCGGGAAATTCACGGAATGGAGCGGAATTTCCTGTTCGGGCAGGGAGAAACCGCCCGCGGCCATGAATTCCATTATTCCGTTGTGGAGCCTGACGAGGAATGGCCGCCGGCTTATTGGGTGAAGGGACGTAAAGGGGAGCACGCCGAGGGCTATATGTCCGGCAGCCTGGTGGCCGGATTTTCGCACATCCATTTTGCCTCCAACCCGCGCTTGGCGGCCCGCTGGCTGGAATGCTGCAGGGAATATGCACAGCGGAAATCCGTTTTCTATTAATCTATTAATCTATAAATCTATAAATCTAGCAGTTCCGGGACAGAAGTGATTTTTTTCATAGAATTAGACCGGCCCCCACTCCGTTTTCTTTCAGCGCTCATATATTAGAGAAGCCTGAGAGAAAAGGAGGGAATTGGATTGAAAGATTTGGATTGGACGTTGAAAATGTTAATTCTGCTGTACTGGTCCAGCCTTAACCAATTCAAATAGCCGACGTCCATCACTGCTTATAATTGGACTTGCCCGCCGCGCGGCTGCCGGATGGCCGGACAAGTCCCGTTTTTCCGACTATTAGATTGGCCGATTGGGCACTATACATCAAGTGTCCTCTTAATAGATCGAATGACAGTATAGGCAGTTTGGACCGCTATTGAGTATTTCCAAATCGGTCAAGCCCTCTAAGAAAACTATAGGCGCCTTCGTTTTCCGGGCGAATCGGAATCGGGCGGGGAGAAATCCCCGTCTGATTTTTTGCATGAAAATAAGGGCTTTTACTGTCCACCGCGACGGAAGAGGTGCGCGTTGTGAAAGAGGGATGGAAACCGGTGGAAAGATAGAGTATGCTTGAAGAACAAGATGGAGGGGATCTAAAAAGCAATAAGAAGGGGGAATACCGATTGTCACATCTTCTGCCGATCCGTGGACTAATGTTTGATATGGATAATACGGTGCTCCGTTCCTCGATTGATTTTCCCGCAATGAAGGAAGGAGTCTACTCCTATTTATCCGGCCATCGGCTGCTGCCGGACCTTCCCGCATGGCAACAATATACCAGTGCCCAATTAATCGAGATGGCGAGGGAGCGGGCGGGTGACGGTGGGCAGTGGCTTGACGGGGTATGGGACGTTATTGGCCGTTTTGAAAGGGAGGGCATGGCCGGGGCCGGCTTGGAGCCGGAGGTTCATGAGGTGCTGGACCGGCTTTACGGACGTTACCCTATGGTCATTCTGACCAATAACACCTATCCTGCAGCACTTGCGGCATTGACGGAAACCGGGGTCAAGTCTTACTTCGACCATATCGTCGGCCGGGAGCAGATGGGCCGCTTGAAGCCTTCTCCCGACGGAGTTTTGTATGTGCATAAGCTGTATCCGGATATTGCAGCGGAAGAGTGGGTAGTCGTAGGCGATTCCTGGATGGACGGGAAAGCTGCTAGCGATGGCGGATCCAGATTTATTTTATATGGCTGCGACACAGCGGGGCTTGAAACGAACGAAGTTCCTTTCATCGCCCAAATTAGCAAAATGAGCGAGCTGCTGGAGCATCTGTAATTGGCTTTGTCAGCAGCCAGAGAGTATTGGGAGTCTGTCGGATCATGAGATCATCCATGAAGCGAAGGAAAAACGGCCGAGGGCGAAGGGCCTTCTGCCGATTATTGGGACGGAGGCTTAGTGCCGATAATCGTTTCATTCGTTGGACAGGCTTCTCAAGAGAAGGAGGGAGCAGCCAGTGAAAAAATGGTTTACACCGGAGGAAGCCAATGGCTTGCTGCCGATCATCCGGCAGGAAGTGGAAAGTCTGCAGGAGATTAAAAATCGTTTTGAGCGTATGTACGCGGATTTGTGCCATATGAAGCAGACGGCTCCCGTATCGGATTCAAGCGGAGAGGACCGTTATTTCTTACTCGAGTCCGAATTGGAGTTTCTTCAGATGGAGGCTCAATTGATCGCCAACAGCATTGCTCATAAGGGGGCGGAGCTCAAAGATATAGAGCTTGGACTGGTAGACTTTCCAGCCGTGATCAATGGTGAAGAGGTACTCTTATGCTGGAAGCTCGGGGAAGATAAAATCAATCATTATCATGGGCTGGATGACGGTTATTTCGGAAGAAAACGACTGGACCATAACTGAATCACAAATATAAAGAGGCTTCCCCCGTTCGTAAAGGAACGGGAGAGGCCTCTCAGTTCAAGGGACGGCGATAGCCGTTTATCCTTGTTACATTGCGTATAATGACGAGCCGATATATAACGCTTGACGCTTATTGGGAGCCATGCCTCGCGCCAATCAAAGGTGAGGTTTATTCCTCTTCCTTCCAGGCCTGAGGGTGATTATCGCTCACCCATTGGGCGGCGCTTGCGTTAGCCTCCGCCTGCTCCACGCTCTTGCAGCCCGGAATTACGCTTGTAACGGCATCGTGCTTGAGACACCAGGCCAAGGCCCATTGCGCCATATCCATTCCTTCGGGAACTTCCTTGGCACGAATTTCTTCCACTTTGGCAAGCCTCTGCCTGATCTGCTCCGGATCATGACGATGCCTTACGTCATTGCTCCCGAAGACGGTACCGGGCTTGTATTTGCCGCTTAAATATCCGCTGGCCAACGGCACCCTCGCCAATACTCCAAGATCTTGCTCTATGCAGGAAGGGAATACCCGCTCCTCGGGCTGGCGATCCAGCCGGTTGTAGATGACCTGTATCACTTTGGATTGAACACGTGTCGATTGCTCTGTCTGATGCAGATTATCGTTCTTGGCGATGGAGGTGCCCAGATGGCGGATTTTTCCCGCTTGCACCTGCTTGTCCAAGGTGGTCCACAGCTTATCGTTGTCGAAGGCTTCATTCGGGCCGGAATGGAATTGGTACAGATCGATGTAATCGGTTCTTAACGCTTGAAGAGAAGCGTCCAGCTGCCGAATGACATCCTCCGGCGAATAGCGGTCGGTCCGATGAAGATGGCCGTGAAATTCATGCCCGAATTTGGTGGCGACCACCCAGTCCTCCCGCCGGTCCTTGTGGAGAAATTCTCCTATAAACCGCTCCGATAAATGGTCGCCGTAGCATTCTGCCGTATCGATGAAGTTAATGCCAAGCTCCTTGGCCCGTCCCAGGATCCGGTCTACTTCGTCCTGGGAGAAATCCTTGCCCCATTCTCCGCCGAACTGCCAAGTACCGATTCCTATAACGGAAACCTTGAGACCTGTTTTGCCGAGTCTGCGATATTTCATCGTTCATCCCTCCTGACTACCATGTTACCTCTCTTGCCAGCAACTCTCAAGTTATGGCTGTAAAGCAAGACCCCGGTCCGTATTAGCGGGCGAATGACCGGGGTGGGGCAGCAGGACTGATCAGCCTGATCACCTGTTTCAAGCCATATAAGCTCTACCGAATCGCTTGTTAAGCGGACGGCGACTGTTTATTTAACTTCCAATTCTCTGGGGACGGTTTGATGGACGTCCGGAGCATAGATATGAATGATAACCTCATATCGGCCTGCTTCTTCAAATGTGTACTCAGTGGAAAACATTTCTCCGCTCTTATCCGGTTTGGTTTTGCTAAACTTCCCCCGAACCGATCCCGCTTTGCGAATTTCCAGATCGACTGTGGTGTCATCCGGCTCGGGCAGATTCTTCAATTCAATGCTTAAGGTCGTTTCCTGGCCGGCGGCCGTAGGCTCGGGGTCGCTCGTCAGGGCAATTTGCTCCTCGGGGACTGCAATCCCGTCCGGAAGGCCGGTTTGAACGGTGCCGCAAGCGGTCAGAAACACCAGCAGCAAGCATGCGAGAACGAAGGAGCGGGTACGCTGTGCCATACTTTTCCCTCCTATCTCATAGTTGATGGCGATAAAATGAAGCTTTCCGGCAAACCTGCGCAGAAGCAAATGAGAGCAAGTTCAAGGTTGCACAAGCGAAGCATTCGCTTAATCCGTTCAAATCGGTTCATCGCTTCGCTTGGAACAGCTCGGTAAAAGCGGCCGATAATCCGGCCTTTCCGTACTTGTCTCTGTATTCATGCGTGTATCCGGAATACATCACCTGTCCTTCATTCAGGAACAGCACCCGGTCCGCCACTTGTTCGGCTATGTCCAGTTGGTGAGTGGAGAAAACAACGGTTCGTCCGGCTTCTTTTAACTCTATAATAAACTTTACGAAGGCTTCCATCCAGAACGGGTCCAATCCGTTAGTAGGCTCATCGAGAAGCAGCAGGGCGGGATCGGCCAGCAGAGCCTGGGCGAAGAGCAGCCTCTGTCTCATTCCTTTGGAATAGGAGGCGGCCGATTTGTTCCGGACCTCCCCGAGTCCGACACGCTCCAGCGTTTGCAGCGCTTTAGCCTTGGGGACGCCCCGTAGTGCCGCATAGAACAGAATCGTCTCCTTGGCGGACAAAGCCTGGCCGAACAGGAAATCATCCGGCATATACCCGATATGATCGGCGTAGGCTTTGCGATTTTTCCTCCGCTCGCACCCTTTCACCTTGATGGTTCCCGCGGTCGGTTGAATAATTCCGGCGATCATTCGCAGAATCGTGCTTTTACCTGCCCCATTACCGCCGCATAGCGCCAGTACCTCACCGGGAGGGACCGTCAAGCTGATTGGCTGAACGATGGGGCGTTTGCCGATGGTTTTCGTTACATAATGAAGCTCAAGCACCGAGTTATCCACGATATCGCCTTCTTTCCCATCCGATGATAGCGGCTGCAAGGAATAATCCTATCCAGGCTAGGCATATTCCGATAAAAATCGGGGTTCCCGCCGGCTTCTGAATCCATTCCACCCATTGATAATACTCCGCTCCGAAGACGGTCCCGCCGCCCATCTTGACGATCATATAAACACGGACCAGCTCTGCAGGGTTGAGGAATGTTAACCCGACCAGGGCCGGTTTGATCCATAGATAAGGCAAGAACCCCAATACGGAGACGAGCAGGGTAGGCCAGCCCAGTATGAGGAAGAACCAGATGGCCACGCCGTAGGTCAACGCCTGCCACCGGTTTCTGGACAGGGTGCCGACTCCTATCGCGATGGCCAGAAACAGCAGGATCAGTCCGGCGGAGAAGGCGAGAAACAGCAGGAAAGCATCCGCTGCGAATGATCTGCCCATCAATGCCCCGATCAGTCCGGAGAAGCCATACCCGAAGCCGATGATGATAAAAAGTACTACCGCCAGACCGCCATATTTGCCAAGCAAATAAGAGGACGTGCCGATGGAGTAGGTGGACAGCAGCTGCCACCCTCCCTCTTCTTTTTCCGCCGTAACGGAAAAGGAGCCCAATAGCAAAGTCATTAGCGGCAGAAGATAAAGAATCAGATTAAGCATCGTTCCCGTGGAGCTGGTGTAGCCGCTCATTTGGGCTTGCGATTGAATCAACAGCAGAGCGAGGCTGAAGAGAGAAAACAGCGCCATGAAGGAATAGGCCCACGGGTTGCGAAAGCCAAGCTTGACCTCGCGCAGGGCTACCGTCAGCCAATGCATGATATCACATCCTCTGTCAGGGAGGCTTATTTGCATAATAGCCAAGATTTGATCATTAACGGGTTAGCTCAGGAAAGCCAAATTATATAAATTATCGAGAGGACTGAAGGCCTGTTTATTTAGCGTCAGTCTCTTTGTGTTGTTCTTGACTGTTGTTGTTTTCGTCACCATGGCCGGAATTGTCGGCCCCTTCTTTATGCGAATCGTGGGAGCCTTCTTCATGACCGCTGCCATGAGATTCCTTGGAATGTCCCTCCTGTCCCTCCGAATGCCCATGATCGTGCCCATGCTCCATATGGGATTCCCACGAATGACTATCCAGGTCGGCGGCAGACATCAGCACCCCTTTGCCTTGCTCCTCGATGAACTTCTCGGCGTCAGCTTTATCTTTAAAGGAATATACTCCGAAAGCCATCGGGGTTTTGAATGTGCTGTCATAGGCATAATAAGCATCCTCCAGCTTCAGCCATTCCTTGCTGTGATAATCCCGGACAAAGCGTTGTCCAACCTGGTCCAGGCCGTTCTTCTTCGTCCAAACGAACAGGTCGCCGATATCGTCAAATTTCAGGGAACGTCCGTCCTTGAGAACAATTTGGGTCGCGTTATGATCGTCGGCGATCATCATATTACATACTTCGCAGCGGTCTACTCCTTCATTGATCGCTGCCGGGGTATACTCTTCTTTCTTCCCGCAGGCGGATGCCATAATCATAACCATTACAGATAATAAAATGAATACCGATTTTTTCATTGCCTTCTAACCCCCCATAGATAAATAAATAATGTACTGCAGACAAACAGAAACGCGCAAATAGCCAATGTATATCCGTTCAGAGCACCTTGGCCGGCGCTTTCCATGACAGGCTTCATCAAGGGCGCCTCATCCGCCAGAGATTGCTCGGGATCGGCCGGAAACATTCCCTCCAGAAAAACCATCCCCGGCGATCCGAAGAAGAGCTGGTAAGCCGAGGCCGATTGCGTGAGAGTGACGAAGAACGGATTGGTTCGGTAGGTCAGATCGCTATACCCGTCTCCTTGTAAATCTATCCCCTTAAAATCGTCCCAGTAGTTGCCGTTTACGCTATTGTCGGCGCTGTCGGCCGCCTGGGCCTGATTGACATTGGAGATTAGATGGTTCCCCGACAGCTCGTTGCCCTCCGAGGACAGCATTTCGATACCGATAAAGTTACGGGCAATCCAATTATCCGTAAGCTGACTGTCCTTGGCCTGCTCGATATAAAATCCGATCCGGTTGCCTTCCACCCGATTGCTTCTGACTACCGTCGTATTGACATCGAACAGAAGAAGACCTTGGGAATTAACGTTCTCACTTTGTTCGGAGAAGGTATTCCCGGTGACCTCCGTCTGGTCCGAGCTCATAATCATGGCCCCGGTTACGTTGTACTGTCCTTCGTTGTCGACCAAATAGGAATCCTTCGTAAACATGAAGTGGTACCCGTAACGGGACCGATCGACCCGATTGTTCTCCACCCGGTTCGATTGGCTGTTCTCGACATAAATTCCGTCATGCATATGGCTGACCCGGTTGCCAATGATCAGGTTATCATTGGATCCCCACAGGTCGATTCCATTGCCCCGCCTCGACAAGCGGACGGGATTCGTCTCTTGAGGCCGCTGCACTGTCAATCCTTCCAGCACATTGCTGTGCGCTTCCCGCAGTTGGATTCCGCTGGCCCGGGTAATAATCTGCAGCTTCTCCAGACGGTTCCGGCTGCCTTCTACAAGGATCGCGGCCTTCTCCCGGTCATCCATTTCATCGTAAATTTGCAGACCGGTAATCGATGAATCGTCCGCTTGAAGCGTTATGACGGGATGTACGCCGTCGCCGGTAATCTTGACGGTTCCCTCTGTCTTGATATGGATGGGACGGCTGATCGTGGCGGGTCCTATGTAGCTGCCTGCTTCCAGAATTAAAGTTCCGCCGGCTTCCACCTGATCTATGAGCGGCTGCAGCGGAGTTCCTTCCTCTGCGGCATCCACCTGCCCGAACGGGGAAAAGAAGACCAATCCGGCGAGCATCCACAGAATCATTAACCAGAACGCCGGGCGCTGCCTCTTGATGCCTTGCCATCCTTTCATCGATTCACCTCCTGACGGAAGTCGTAGCTTTCCTGGTTCCTTCCGCCAAGTCTGCTTGAGAGGCACCTGCAACAAGCGGGGGAAGGACCGGTTTCAACTGCCGGCACTGAGCTGATCAGTGGAAGCTTGTATCCCTTCCGGCATTCACTATACTTTTTGAGTCTATTACAAATTTCAGCAGTCACATATGACTCAATAGAGCTATTGTTGTTAACAAAATGTGTCGCTTTATTTCTATGGGGAGCAGGCGGGAATGTCGGAAGAAAAAGAGGGGGAGGGGTTTTCATTCTTGAAATGGTATAGAATTAGAAAATGAACGCCCGGGGAAGAAAACGACAGAAGGGAAAGAAAGAGATGGAATACCAATATGTCACGTCCAAAAGCAATTATGAAGATTTAGCCAGCGGCAAAGTCATCGAGAGCCGCAAGGGAATGACTTCTTTTCCGGTCAGGCTGGCCAGCGAGCTGTTTCAGAGAGGGGTGTTCCGGCTGCAAAATAAAGGGGTGGACGGACCCTATACGGTTTATGATCCTTGCTGCGGAGGAGGCTATTTACTGACGGTGATTGGGCTGCTTCATGGGGACAGGATAGCGGGGCTGTACGGCTCGGACATCCGGGAAGAGGCGGTCGCCCTTACCCAAAGAAATCTGTCGCTGCTTTCAGAGGAGGGGCTGGAGCGGAGGATGGAAGAAATTCGCAGGAACTGGACGGAATACGGGAAGGATTCTCATCAAGAGGCTCTACACGCTGCCGAACGAATTAAGGAATATGTTATCGGAAGAACAGAGGGGATTCGTACCGGCTGTATTCAAGCCGACATTATGGCGGAAGCGGACAAGGCTAGCGCCGGCTTGCCTTCTCCGGATCTAATCATCGCGGATGTTCCCTATGGGCAAGAAACTCAATGGGGCGGTACTAAAGATGCGGAAGATCCCCTGTACCGGATGCTGGACCAGCTGCAGAGAGTAGCGGCCCATTCCTCCGTGCTGATCGTCATTGCGGACAAGGGACAGAAAATCAGGCACGAAGGCTACCGGAGGCTTGAAGCTCTCAGAATCGGCAAGCGTCAGGCAGCCATATTGGAGCGGTTATAACTGTGTATTTCCGCGTTTCACTGCAACTATGGATTCAGGCCGTTTAAGAAGGCAGGGGAACCCGGCGGTATGGGCTGATGGAGCGCCGGTTATTCCGGAGTGCGGCAAATCGGGTAGGAGGTCATTCTTTTCTCGCAAAGGAAACGTTCGATGCCGGGATAGAGCTCACCCAGACTGGTTACCGTAAAGCCGCATGATTTATAAAACGGCACGGAATCCTGATCGGTTTGGGCCTGTACCGAAAGAACGGCATGCCGGGCGATGACCTTGTCAATCATCTGCCGTCCTATTCCTTTCCCGCGGTGTTCTTTCTTGACCGCGATATGAAGGATGACCGCGCACTGGGTTTCCGAACGGACGCTAATACCGATGATCGCCCGGGCATCTTCTTCCTCGTCATCATGCCAGGCGTAAAAAAAACGGCAGGAATCGGAAAGGTATAGATCGACGATCTTGTTGAGCTTTTCTTCATCCGGAAGGTATAGACATTCCTCAAGAATCCGCCGGACATTGGGAGTAAAATCTTCTTTATGTTGAAGCTGCAGCAGCGATGGCATGCCATACCCTCCTCAAGCTTTTGGTTTCAGCGTATATCGGGCTTTAAGTAATATATGCTATTGTACAGCGAAAATAATCAAAAATAAGCATTGCATTTTAGGATAGGACATGATATATTATTTTTTGTCACTCCGAACGAAGTTATTCTTGAACCGGGAAGAAAAGCCCTGAAGGCCAACGTTTTTCGGGCCGAAGAGCAGCTAATATGCGGGTGTAGTTCAATGGTAGAACTCCAGCCTTCCAAGCTGGTAGCGTGGGTTCGATTCCCATCACCCGCTTAATTCATAGGGGTATACCTCTTAGCGTATCATGATGCCTTAACGTATGAACTTAGGCAATCATATGCGGTATAGGGTATACTCCTTTTCTTTATGTTTATTGTATGGAACGGTTTCCTTGATCATCTTGAACGGACATCCGGCCTGCCAGGATGTCATCAACCTGTAAGAAACTGTAAGTCAGTCATAGTACGGGCAATTTGGATTATCGTTCCCCGTTAGCTTTTTACTCGATAATATCCTCTACAAAATACGGATTTATTAGGCTTTATTAAGATTAAAAATGAATTGACGATATCGGAAGAGGAGAAGATCAAGTTTATCCAACTAATAAATAACATAAATGTTTTGATATTACCCGATAAATAGAATGAACTAATAGCAGGAACTACCGATAATACAATAAGAGGCAAGCTCATAAAGACCCAAAATCTCTTCTTGGATAGAATTGCATTTGTATTAAGCCAAAAAAATATTCCGCTGAACGTTAAGCTAATATCGCCTTTCTTATGTATCACCCCATAAAAACTGTATTTTCGCAGCAATTTTACCCAAGGGATAAATACCGTTATCGACTAGGCCACCTAATTCCGAAGTCCACCCCGAAAAAATAACTCCCCGCCGCTTTCACTGTAGGGGAGCTTATTATTGGGCACAGGGTTTACCTCAATTTCCGGGATCTAAGGCTGACAGATGAAGGTCTGACACTTCTTGATCTGTGCAATGACTTCACACGGCTTTTTGAGGAATATGATTTGCCGGATCGACTTGAAACGGACCTGTGCTTACCGCTGGAGATACTGTATACAGATCCCCGTTTGCTGCTTGAATGGCTGGAACGGCTCGATCTGTGTTCTCCGCTTGAGGAGCGTTTCTTCGGAGCTATAGTCCGGGTCGTTAATACCCGGAAGGCTTCCGCCGTCTTCCTTGCAAAAGAAAGAGGAGGTTCAATGGATTTCCAATGGATGAACATGAGTACCGGGTCCGTAAGCAGCCAGTGATTATGCAGCGCAGTCACTTCAATTCCACGGGCGCGCAGGGCCGATATGAAGGGATTGGCCTCCTCCTGCAAAATTACCGTTTCTCCCAAGTTCAACGCGTTGCCTCTGCTGTCCAAATCCTCGAAAGAGAACAGAGCGGCAATGGCCAAGGCGGATCTCGTTCTTCTGCCTTGGATTAAAGGTTTTAAATTGCTGCGGATCCGGGTGACCGTAGTAACCCCGTTAACAACTTCCGCAGTTCCCCCTAGTATTCTTGCAAAATCCTGACAGAGCGGGCTGGGCGAGTTCATAGTTAAATTCCTCCTTTTTTCGTTTATAGTTTATATTATGCAGGGAGCCTCATTTTGATAGAAAAATAGACTTTTTAATAGATTAATAGTTTAACAACTTGCGTCAGAAGTCTCCTTCCTCAGCGAAGCAGGTGGGAGATGAATGACGCCTTTTTCGAACATCTTCGCTGGAGATATGTTGGAAAAAGCATGTGTTTGTTCTAGTCACTTTGATGCCCGAAAAGGAACGTA
>NZ_VEGP01000092.1 GCF_007679495.1 Paenibacillus sp. 32O-W
CAAAACCAACTCCGCCAACGGAACAGTGTAGAGTGATCTGCGGCAACATCTACTTCCGATGGTTCTAAGGTGATGACCTTCTCCACACATGCTGATTCATAACGCTTGTAAGGCACAATACAGTCCGGTAACTCGTGATGAATTTTCCTACAACCCGTACAACGCATCCTTCGAATAACGAATTCGCTCTTTTCGCCTGTTGCATGGACAAGCTTTCGGCTCCGGCTTCCAATCACCGATAAGCGAGTATTGCAGCAGGGACTAGGAACGACTTCTGCACACCTAACAAAAAACGCCGGGGATCTTCTCATCCAGCTCGTAATTTGATACAATGACCATATGTTTTGTGAGGGGATGTCTCTGGTGAGCCTGCTGCGAACAGGCTTACCAGAGACATCCTTTTCCTTTACTGTGATACGGACATTATATTCGTCAACTCCCGGACAGGCAATACCGTCAGCTTTCGGGCATTATGCTTCAGCGGTAACAGTCAGGAAATAATTCTGTATCTGCTCAGCTTCGATACAACTTTTAACTGCTCAATACGAGTTTAATTTGCTGGCATACGACTTTATTTACATTGCACATTTTTGTTCAGAGAAAATAAAGTATTAGACTGGAGTTGTTGATTTGGCGCGGGCTTTCGAGTTTGAACTTCGTCAACTTTTGAGAAATAAGTTTTAGACTGTGCTTGAATCGCTTAAGATCAAAAAATGAAATTAGAAAAATAAAGTATTAGACTCTTATTTTGCTTTCACGGCATCATCAGTTGATGAAATAAAATTATTACAAGGTAGACTTTAAAAATCAACCACGCAAGTATCCAACCTGTGCGTATTCCTTTCCGGTACCATTGTCAATGCCTATACTTAATGTGTGTTTAAATCCCCCGAGTTGGCGATTTTCATCATATATACATAACGGTAAGTCAGCCTTAGGCATCCATATTCGACCTAATTCAACTGCAGCCGACACAGGCATAGCTGGGAACACATGCAACATATTATCATGTCCGTGAACAGCCTTTATTTTATCGAGTAATCGTCTCATTATTTCCCTAAACATAGATAACTGTTGCTTACTCTTCATAAAATCATTATGAGGAGTTTGTATAGTCACAGTCCATACTGAGGTTTCAGACCCCAAAACTTTAAAGATACGGGTATTGTCGATGGTTGCACTCAAAGACAGATTTAATGCTGCAACTTGGTGAATTTCATCTGGTTCATTTATTATGTATTTGAAATCAGCGGGGTCTTCCTGCCATGCCCAGTCCGCAGGTTCACGATGTAACTGATAGACATCAGCAGGACAAATATCAGAAATTAATGTCCCTAACTCGATAAGTAACGGCTGAGGAGCCAATGCAAACACTGAAAGATGACAAATATCTCCTAGAGCAATTCTACGTTTTACTTTATCGGAAAACTGCCTCCTCAATTGTTCTCGTTCTACAACCCAAAATAATTCATCTCCATCATGAATGGAACTATTACCTAAACTGATCTCAATTGCGGGTTTTTCAGCAGGGTATCTTATCGATAACATTGCAGGAGTAGTTCTATCCCAATTTAACGGGAAGCTATGTTGACCAATATTAGAACCGTATAGTAATACATGACTTTGCATGTTATCCAGAATAGATGTTACGAGTTGTATTCTTTGCTCATGTTTTCTTTTCATTTCACGGAGTCTTTCAACAGGATGTCCTTCAACATCCTCTCTATCGATAAGTCTATGGTGTTTATCACACATTAACATGAGATTTGAAATATCTTTTTCCAGTTGTTCGGAAAGAATTGCATCCCCTCGTGGACCATTTGGACTATCTGCGATTATGTGGGCAATATATGCACCATTGAATTCATGTTGAGTAAGAGTATCCAACCACAACGGTTCATTACAACCTTCATATTGACATCGCCCTGCCGCTAAACCCCATAACCGAATTTTAACTTTTTCGGGAATATTGGTTACTGACACTCCTATCCCTTCCTTTTCGAATTACACTAGAGCATTGGTTCAAGTCAAACATAAATTCGTCCTTACTTTGATAATTCATTAAATCAAGAAGCTGGCTCCCATGGCAGTTTCTCTGTCTTTTTTTGCTTCCACATGGACAATCATGATGCCCCCTATATTTCCCTCTTGCTAGAATGTTTAATAAACCCAATACAATTTTGCTATCCGAAACACCGAAAAGTTCTTTATAACTCTCAACAATACCTAATGAACCATGGGAAAGCTCACCGTATGGCAATTTTCCATACTTTTCATAGAATGAAAAAGAATAAAGGAAAGGAATGATTAGTTTCTGAACATAGTTCAGCAAACTACCTTTGAATTTCATACGCACTTCTAATGGTGAACCCAAACATAATGTTCCATCGGGATTGGTATGAAATGTTCTTGGAATCCTTCCGTCACACTCTGTCGTTGTTGGCGGTTTATTAGGGTAGTCAGTTGGAATGTGGATTTTTATATTATAGCAATCAACAATTGGACAAGTTCCATAAAGTGTAGCAGAAAATGGGAGTGACCCTTTTATGCAAATACTCCCATCTTCTTCTATAAGCTGTAAGCCTTTATGAACCTTGAATAATTCAAGTGATTGAACTTCAATATTATCGCTAAGATTGTACTCCATAAAATTAATAACTCCATGGTTTACTCGGATTATCAATATCTATATGAGGTATTCCAGCATTTGCTGCGGCAATTTCCGACATTGATAACCAAACACCTTGCGTTGCTTTAGAAACAATCCTTTCACCGAATCTTTGTTCAAGCGTTTTTGTAATCTTACCAACATCAGAAAGTTGAAGAATGTCAACTAAGTCTTCCTTAACCCAGGTAATCCATTGAAAAAACGCTTTAGCTTTCCGATTACCTTTTTCGTGCCAACGATCAGCAAAATTTTCTGCTGGATTAACAGGGTTAGGAATTATCCAATACCCATCCTTGTTTCTATTTATTAGTTGAAGCATTGATATATCTCCGCTGAACTTAATTCCTGGATTAAGAAGTTGTTCTAACGTAGATAGCTTTTCAACGATATTTTTAATGGTTGAATATAAATCCATTTCATGTTGGTATGCTCTTGCAGATAAAGTAGTAATTATCATAGAAATAGGCTTATCCGCTTCCCATTCGTGACCAGCAAATCGAACATCACGATGACGTTTTAAAATCTGAATGGCCCTCTGTAAAGGTGTCTTGACTAGTTGGTCTGGAACCTCATCTATTTGATTGAATATTGCTTTGTTGTTCTCGAAAATATATTGTTTTTGTACTATTTTCATCTTTTCAAATACTGGCCTCTTGATTGTTTCGAACCATTCAGCGTACCCGTTTGGGTTACTAGATGACCATGAATAAACATTTTCTCTTTCTCTATTCGTAATCGATATCGACTTTTTGGCTATATCTCCCGGAATGCCATGCCCAATTAAATCAGCAATCAGGTCAACAGATTCGGGAACGGAAGGCAATATATCAAGATGAAATCCTATACCGTCTTGTTCTGCATAATTTAATGTCCAGCAACGCTTCTTTTCTTTATCAAGCATCTTTTGATACATAGCGTTTTCCTTTATTCTCTCGCCGATAGACTTTTTTAATGATGCAGGGGTTGTACTAGACTTTTTCAGTGGTATTTCACACACTAAGTCAATATCGTAATCTGACTCCGCTCCTTCTTTTAGTGGTCTAACTACAGTACCAAGTCTAAAAGAGCCTTGAGTATAAATGTGAAGTTCACCCTGAACACCATCATACTCTCCGTCCGCAATCCAATTACCCACCGAAGTATATCGCTGAACGGCTTGTTGATATTTGCTGGGTGATATATCAAGTTCCACTGCTAAATTTTCTAAAACTTTATTATAATTTTGTCTAAGTTCAACTGTCACAATATTCATCTCCTTTAATGTAGTCATTACCCAAAAAACAGGAACACACATTCTCATTCCAAATATATCAAATAATAATTCTCCTAACAACAAAGATATTCATGAATATTAAAAGGCATAGCCCCATTGACTCACGTTGCTACGCCTTGTTGTAAGTTAATATTTAAACTCTTCCGTCTCCGCTTGCGCCATCAATTCAGCTTGCTGGAGCACCAGATCAATGGCCATCTTTTCCAGATCCGGCGGGTAACCGTATTTCTTCAACAGCCGCTTGACGGTAATTCGCATCTGAGCACGTACATTCTCACGAAGCGTCCAGTCGACCTTGATGTTGCTCTTGATCGCTTGGGTCAGCTCATGTGCGATCTGCTTCAGCATGAGATCGCCCATCAGTTCCTTGGCCGAATCATTCGAAGCGAGCGCATCATAGAAAGCCAGCTCTTCCTTGATCAGACCGAGATCTTCGCCGCGCTTGACGGCTGCGTTCATTTCTTTGGCCATCTGGATCAGTTCTTCGATAACCTGCGTCGTCTCGATGGTGCGGTTGTTGTATTTCCGAATGGCTTCCTCCAGCATCTCGGAAAATTTCTTCGATTGCACAATACTGGTTCGGGAAACGGCCTTCACTTTCCCCTGAAGCAGCCTGCGGAGAAGTTCCACAGCCAGATTTTTCTGCTTCAACCCGCGCACATGTTCGAGAAACTCATCCGAAAGTATCGCAATGTTCGGTTTCTGCAGGCCTACAGCTTCCAGAATATCGACAACTTCATCGGATACGACAGATTTCGAGATGAGCTGATTCAACTCGGCATCGAGTTCTTTCGTCGTTTTTCTCTTGTTTTCGTCTGTTATCAGCTTAATTATACCAGATTTAACCGCTTTGAAGAAACTGATTTCGACATTGACTTCCTCCGCAGCGGGAGTTGTCGCGCAGAGCGAGAAGGCTCTTGCCAATTCCGTCGTCCAATTCAGGAAGTTCCGCTTGCTTTCTTCACCTAATCCAAGTACGTAATCGACCGTCTCAACAATGGCCTTCATCCGTTCAGCTGCTTTCTCCGAAGCGAATTTACTGTAGTCATACCCATGAAGCAATTCGCGGATGAGCTGCAGCCTTTCCAGCATAAAGTCAACGGCTTGGTCTGTATCGATACCAGCAGTTTTTCGGTCATTTTCCGTATATTGTTGAAGCGCCGATTTCAGCAAGTCCGCAATTCCGATATAATCGACGATCAGACCGCCCGGCTTGTCGCGGAATACCCGATTCACACGGGCGATCGCCTGCATCAGATTATGGCCTTTCATCGGCTTGTCGATGTACATCGTATTCATGCTCGGCACGTCAAAACCGGTCAACCACATATCACGGACAATGACGATCTGAAGCGGATCGTTCACATCCTTCATCCGCTTCGCGAGATGTTCGCGTCGCCGCTTGTTGCCGATAAACGGTTGCCACTCCTCCGGATCGCTGGAACTTCCGGTCATGACGATCTTGATTTTGCCTTCGTTATCATCATCGCTGTGCCAATCCGGCCGGAGCGCCACAATCGCTTTGTACATATCGATGGCAATCCGCCGCGACATCACAACAATCATTGCTTTGCCGAAACCGGCTTTCTGCCGCTGCTCGAAATGTTCGACGACATCCTGCGCGACTTTCCTGACCCGTTTCTCTGCACCGGCCAACGCTTCAAGCCTGGCCCAACGCGACTTCAGACGCTCCCGCTGCGTGTACTCCTGGTACTCCGTAATATCCTCATACTCGCTGTCAATGACCGGGCGCTCCGCCTCCGACAAATCCAGGCGGGCAATGCGGCTTTCATAATAAATTCTGACCGTGGTTCCGTCTTCTACGGCTCGGGTCATATCGTAAATATCGATGTAGTCACCGAAAACGGCAGGCGTATTTTTGTCTGTCAGTTCGACCGGCGTTCCGGTAAAGCCAATATAAGAAGCGTTCGGCAACGCATCGCGCATATACTTGGCATAGCCATACTTAATGGCCGCTTCGTCGTCCCCGGCGACCATATCCGCCTGAAACCCGTACTGGCTGCGATGCGCCTCGTCCGCAATCACAATCACATTGCGGCGTTCCGTAAGTACAGGATACTTGTCTTCATGTTCATCGGGGGTGAACTTGTGAACCGTTGTGAAAATGATCCCGCCCGACTCCACTGACAAAAGCTCACGCAAATGAGTCCGATTTTCCGCTTGCTGAGGCGTCTGCCTGAGCAAGTCTTTCGACTTGCTGAACGTGCTGAACAACTGATCGTCCAGATCGTTCCGGTCCGTCACCACGACGATCGTCGGGTTGTTCAGCGTCAGCACAAGTTTTCCCGCGTAGAAAACCATGGACAAGCTTTTGCCGGAGCCTTGCGTATGCCAGATAACGCCGATTTTGCGGTCACCTTCGTCCAGCGTCGCACGTTCCGTACTTGCAATTGCCTTGTTGGTGGCATGGTATTGGTGATAACCCGCCAATATTTTGAACAGATGCTCCCCATCGGTCTGAAACAGCACGAAATGCCTGATAATATCGAGCAATCGGCTTTTCCCGAACATTCCTTTCACAAGCACTTCAAGCTGGGGCAGGGAGGAGGGCGCCACGTCATCGCCGTCGATCGTGCGCCACATCATAAACCGGTCTTCATTGGCGGTCAGCGTGCCGACCCGCGCATTCACGCCGTCGCTGATGACCAGAAACGAGTTGTAGGTGAACAGGGACGGTATCGCGCCTTTGTACGTCTGCACCTGATGATAGGCATCGCTGATCCCGACTTCTTCGTTGGAGGCGCTTTTCAATTCAAATACGGCGATCGGCAATCCATTTACGAACACGACGATATCCGGGCGCTTCTCTCCCTGATTTTCAACGACGGTAAACTGGTTGACGACCAGAAAGTCGTTGTTGTCGATCCGGTCCGGGTCGGTGTCGAACAGCCATACTTTCTCTGTCGGATATTCGCCATTGGCGGCTTGATACTGCACGTCGATCCCATCGGTAATCATCTTCTGGAACGCCTTGTTATTGATCAGCAGGCTGGGACTGCGCGGCACTTCAATGACCCGGATCGCTTCCTCAATCGCTTCCCGCGGCACATGCTTGTTGATGCGAATAAGCGCCTCGCGCAGCCGATCTTTCAGGATGACGTCATGGTAAAATTGCCGTTCGGGGTACTCCCCTTCGGGAGAAATATCCGGGCCGTATGCTTTCTCGTAGTTCAGTTCCTCGAACCATTCCAGCGCGGCCTGCTCCAGGTCGCTTTCAGTGTAGGATGTGGAATAGTAGGCCATCGCTCACACCTCCTTTGGATTAGGGTTGATAAGTTGCGCTGCTCTCCGCAACCATCGGCAGATCAGGAGCGCTATGATCCTGCTCAACAGGGACACGGATCTCACCGGATATCAGTTTGGGGAGAAGGGTGTCGCGGATTTGAGCCAATTGATCTGATTCTCTTCCTAAGTGCTGAATTGTCGAGTAGACTGCTTGATATTGTGCTGAATATTGTTGCAATACAGACTTTATTGGAATTACGATTTTGTGAACGCTAAGGAGACTTCCTATGTCTAAATTTTTTATTCCTGTCGTCCCGTTCTCGTATTGAAAAAATACATCCTCGTTATATAAATAGCTCAAATAGCAGTACAAAAACTCACTATATCCAATTATAGGTTTGATAACCCTACAAAAATTGGTACAAATCAAAGGAGTATTGAATTTGTTTAATACTTCTTCAATAATAAGTACACTTCTACCTGTTGACTGAGTTGGGCTGCCCCCTGATATTTCTATGATGATATCTCCATGAGATAAAGACTTAGCAGTTGCATTTTTTGGTAAGATAAACCGTTTAGGTACCTTTCCCAGTAAGCCTTTCGTAATCTCGGGAATATCTGCCCCACGTATACATGAAACCTCCTTCGTATAATTACCCTGCGGAGCTTCTTTTCCCCAGTCTCCTCCAACTGTATCCGAAATTAAATCTTGGAAGGTTCCAACGCTCCAACCCCTCGGAATCAACCCCAACTCACTTTCCTCAAACTCGCCGCCGCTGGACTTATACGGTTCACCGTTTTCATTCGGAAACTCGAAGTCCACAAACCACCGTTTGAAAATTGCTTGGGCCATTTCTTCAAGGTTTTTGTTGATGGCGTTGTTGAGTTCGATTTTATAATCCAATGCGGTTAAAATATCCGAAATTTTTATTTGTTCAGAAGTTGAAGGAATTTTCATAACAATGTCTTTTATCAATGATTGCGTTAATAGCGGTTGAGAACTACCAATCCGCATATTATACAAGTTCATACTTTTCAATTTATAATAAAGATATCTGCCTGTCCCTTTAATACATGGTTTGGCAGCTATCGCATTATCTGATATCCAGCAAGGTTGGTTTTCATAATGAACATTTCCACAATAAGCACCAACTCGTCCTATTATCACTGTTTCTCCTTCTGAATTGTAGCTATTAGTGTAATCCATGATCCCATTTCCGCCGTAAACCGGGATCTTTCCACTTTCAGAAGGCCTTTTTTTACCATTTGCAAATTCTGCGATATCGGATAACCTAACTTCCTTCCACTCAAAACTCAAACCCGATCCCCCCAAGCCGCTTGCGAATCTCGTCCTCCAATTGCCGGGACTTGGCGAACTGCTCCGCCAGCTCCGATGTCAGCCGTGCCATTTTATCCTCGAAAGGTTCGCTGTCTTCTTCCACATCTTCAATCCCGACATAACGACCAGGCGTCAGGATGTATTCATGCTCCTGCACCTCTGCAAGCTTCGCCGCTTTGCAGAAGCCCTTCATATCTTCATATGCACCCGCTTCTGGCTGTCCACGCCATGCATGGTATGTATCGGTGATCTTCCGGATGTCCTCTGCGCTCAACTCGCGATGTGTCCGATCGACCATATGACCCATTTTGCGTGCATCGATAAACAGGATTTCGCCGCGGCGGTCCCGAAGGCCCTTTGGCGCTTTATTTTTGGCAATAAACCAAAGACAAACCGGAATTTGCGTAGAATAGAACAATTGACCCGGCAAGGTGACGATACAATCGACCAGATCGGCATTAACCAGCTTGCTGCGAATTTCAAACTCCGCCGTCGTACTTGTCGACATGGAGCCGTTCGCCAGTACGAAGCCGGCAACGCCGCTGGGCGCAAGCTTGTTCACGATATGCTGAATCCACGCATAGTTGGCATTCCCTGCGGGAGGCACCCCATACGTCCAGCGTGTATCCTCCGTCAGCCGCTCGCCGCCCCAATCGCTGATATTGAACGGCGGATTGGCCAGGATGTAATCGGCCTTCAGATTTTTATGTAAATCATTGTGAAACGTGTCCGCGTGATGCTCCCCAAGGTTGCCGTCGATGCCGCGAATGGCGAGGTTCATTTTGCACAACTTCCACGTCGTCGGATTCGACTCCTGCCCGTACACCGCGATATCGCCAATGCGCCCCTGATGCTCCTCTACAAACTTCTCGCTCTGAACGAACATGCCGCCGGACCCGCAGCAGGGGTCGTATACGCGGCCCTTGAACGGCTGTATCATCTCGACGAGCAGGCGAACAACGCTGTTCGGGGTATAGAATTCCCCGCCGTTCTTGCCTTCCGCGCTTGCGAATTTGCTAAGGAAATACTCATATACCCGCCCCAGTACATCCTTCGAACGGCTTTCTTCATCGCCGACTTTGAACGAGAACAAATCGATCACTTCGCCAAGACGAGTTTTATCCAGCGCCGGCCTAGCGTAATCTTTCGGCAGCACGCCTTTCAGCGATGGATTTTCCTTCTCGATGGCAATCATCGCATTATCAATGATCTGCCCGATTTCCGGCTTCTTCGCGTTATCCTTGATATGGCTCCAGCGCGCTTCTTTCGGTACCCAGAATATATTTTCTGCCACGTATTCGTCCCGGTCCTCCGGATCGGCATACGGTTCATTTTTCAATGCTTCATATTTTTCTTCAAATGCATCCGACACATATTTCAGAAATAGAAGACCGAGAGCTACATGCTTATACTCCGCTGCATCCATACTGCCGCGCAGTTTATCGGCCATGCTCCATAATTTTTCCTCGAATCCAATGTTCGCTGTTGCCATGATCCTGAATTCCTCCTCAGTAGAGTTGCTCGTATAACTGGCTCTTCACTTGTTCCCAGCGGTTCGCCGCTTCTCGAATGACTTCTTTATAACGTTCCTTCTCACGAATATATTGCTCTATTAATTCTAACTGTGTGTCTTCAGGTATCAGCGGCAATTCCAATTCCGCCACATCCGCCGGGTTCAGATTCATTACAGTCGTTCCCCGCTGGAAGCTTTGAATAAGGGCTGTTCCGACAGGGCTTTCCAGAAACATTTTGGCAAAATGACTCTTGATGGCCGACTTGAATCGGATCACGATCATATTCGAGGAAGCGATGACCATCCCTTGAGCCCCCGGATATACAGCCAGCTTGTTCACGGTGCCGCGGCACGTCATGACCAGGTCACCCGGGAGAATCTCGTAACGTTTCACTTTCCTCTCTTCCTCGTCAATCGTTTCAAGCTGATCCAATAACACTTCGCCGTCATCCAGATTGGATATATTCAGCACCTTAATGTTCCCGGGCTTTAGATCCTGTTTAAGAATCGATTTTCCCCGAAAAATATCTGCCACATCGCGCAGCTTCACTTTCGGGGTTGCCGCCTGTTGGAAGGAACGAAGTGTATCCTGATCTTCATCCAACAGTAGTTCAATTCGCCAATGATCTAGTTGGCGGAACCGGTCGGGATGGATGGAAATCTCCCGTTCCGCCACAAGCTTTGACTTCTCCATATGGAGCCGCCCGAGGATCACCTCTTCCGCATGCGCTCTGCCGAAATCAACCTGATAAGTCTTGATGGAAGTGTAGGGACGGAATAATCCGTCCGGAAGCGAATAGATCGTTTGCACCGGCGCCTGTTCATTCATTTGCTTCCGCCAGCTTGCGATCGCGCCGGATTGAAACAGCATCCGTGCAGGAAAGGTCACGCTCAATCTCCCACCGTCTTGCAAGAGTGGAAGAAGGTAGCTTGCCGCTGCGCCTTCGGATTCCCGAACCGCGACCTCGTCATCATTCATTTTCATACCGAAATTCGGCATCGCCAGGATCGCGTCGAATTGATTTTCCATAGGCAGCGGCTGATAAATAGATCCTTGAACAATGCGGATATTGGAACAGGGCTCGAAATACGTTTTGAACAATCTGCCGATGATGTAGTTTTCCGTTAACAATGTGATTGTCCATGGGCGATAGTAACATTTCGTCTCGACGAGTCCTTTGATATACTTTTCAGCTTCTGCAAGCAGAATGTTCTTGCAACCACGTCGCTCACACTGATCGATAAACCGCTCGACGATTCCAGGATGGACGACAATGCCCCCTGTAACTCGATCTTGTTGGATCGTTAGCATAGCGTACTCCAACAAGTCCATATCCTTGCCGGTATGGTATAATTTATAAAATAAATCCCTATCGCCGGGGAAATGGCCTAATTCTTTGTCTAAGGCGCGTTCCTTCATCCACTGAAACAGCTTTTCAGGCTCTGAAGATATTGCAATATCACTGTGTTGTTCCAATATCTGTTTCGTCCGCACCACTCGTATTGCTTCACGAAGCAATTGATCCCGTGAGGAGATATCGTGGAGTAAACAGATATTCCAGAACGTTTCAATCAATTCATCACCTTCTTTCAAAAATATATTTCAAAGATAATTAAGTTGATTGAACCTCAGCCAGGACTTCGCCAGGTATTTTACCAAGAAAATAGTTCTCAATATGCTCCCAGAACGTTTCATTGTCTACCTGATTCTTAAAAAGATAGGTTAACATGGCGACAGAAATTTTATGTCTTAAATGAACATTTTCTAGTATATAGTTCTTATAATTCATAGGATCCTGTAAACTTCGTTCGATCTGTAACCGAGAGTTTATACGCATGAAGATTTCTGGATTGTCCCCACCATTCACACGATATAGAAGTAAACCAAATGCCTCAAGAATACCCAGCAAAATGAACGTTTTTTCAATTTTTTCGCGGTTTACCTTAGGCAGAAACATCTCAAAATGTTGATCACTCTCACCCATACGGTTTGACTGATTCAAAAGGTGCCTTGAATCAATTCGTATCCAGTCAATAAATCCGGCATATCCGCTATTTTGGATAGAATACCTATCTTTCAATTCATTATAGGTAATGAAACGATTATAAAAGTTTGAATGCTTCCGCATAATCCGGTCGTAGTTATCAGCACTGTACACTAGGATTGAGGCTAAATTTTCACAATAATATTTATCGCCACCAAGTACCTTCCTTAAATCTGTGGCAACATTATCAATAGTGAAGTACTTTCGTTCTTTTGCATATTCACCTAGAATGCCTGCAACTTTATCTAGACTCCTTTGAAGTTCTGCAAAGAATTCATTCAACTTCAATGCCTTTAAAGATACTTCAATCTGTAATACCGGCAGTAAATAATGAAGAAAATCTAATTTTAATCCGTCGTCTTTAGAATGAAACTTATACTTAAACTGAGGGAATGAGAGATTTCGAAACCTTCCTTCCCAGAGTCCCTTCATATCACAAGAAAAGACATCCCCAAATGAATCCTTATTACCCTTAGCAATCTTTTTGAAATATGAACCATATTGCTCCAACACGGTAGATTCATACTCTTTTTGGACCATGAAATATTCTCTTGAAAAAATGCTTCTAGGTCGAGCAATAATCGGGGAATATCCCATTTTGGCTTTAAAGTCCTTCTCAATGATCAACAGGGCAGTCTTAAGTTTATTATCAACTTCATCGTTCGAATCGGAATTAGAACCTTGTTGAAATATATAACGGAATTCCTCGGCGTTCACCAACAAATGGCGGATATTGGTTCGATTCTTATCTCTTTCAAGCAATTGAAGAACTTTACTCATTACTTGAATTAATTGTTGTTTACGGATTGTCGAAATTCCGTGAAGTCGGTTCACATGCACAAAATCTTTTGGTAGAAAATCGAAATATGCGTATCCTTGGTCTAGCGCCCGAGCTGCCCGCCCAATCTCCTGAACGTAGTCGCAGACATTTCCCGTTGGGGCAAAGTGGTATACATTTGCAATATCCGGTATATCTATACCCATGCCGAAAGCTTTTGTGGCAAGCATAATTAAAGCTTCATTATTCTTAAACCGAAGGTAATTTGAATGCTTACGTTCCTTTTCCAAAGGTCCGTAGTACGAGGTAAGATGTTCCCGTAAACGTTCGCTGCCATAAATTTTGGCAAATTCAATGTATTGATTTATTAATCCGATCGTCGGGAAGTAGACTAAGGTCTTTTTCTCCTTTGATAAGAACTGTTCCAGCCTGTAAGTAAGAATTTTAAATTTTTCTTCCAGATACTCACTGAAACGTTCTTTAGTTTGTTCCTTTTGCTTAATTCGAACTTCAAGGTCATCACGTTTGACATATCCAAAATAACTGATCGGATTGATCAGGTTAAGGCTGTCCCGAGTCTCGGCATACATATCTTCCATTCCACCGTAGATGGCAGTAGCGGTAAATGTCGCAATCGGAAATTGCATATCTTTACGTAATCGTTGTAAATAATTACCCAGATACCAATAATCAGAGCGGAATGCTTTTCCCCACGTTGTAACAATGTGGGCTTCATCAATTACAAACAAACCTACAGTACGGTCACCAATTAATTGTGCGATATCAGAACGGCTCAACAAGGTTTCTGGTGAAATATACAGAATGGATATTTCGCCAGACTTAATCTTCTCCATAATGTCTATTTTCTGTACTGGTGTAATCTCCGAATTAATTGTGGCGGAGATATCTACATTTCGATTAAGCAATCCTTGTACTTGGTCTGTCATCAATCCGATCAGCGGCGAGATTACGATAGTCATCAAATTATATTTCTCAGCCAAATAGATAGCTGGAACTTGGAACATTACCGATTTTCCAGCACCGGTCGGGGAAGTAACGAAAATATCTTTATAAATTTGCCCTTTATTCGCAGCTATCGCTTGCTTCACGATATCATCAATGATTTGGCTTTGAGGAATCTTGACTGTTACTTTCTTAAATTCCGGATCATGAATATCTTTGTACATTTTTAAATTTCTGAAGCTGTTATAACCCCAGTACTTTTGCAAAATACCTATATATTCTGCTTCGTTTAGATTTGAAGTTGACTCCGTTGTTTTTGTTACAAGGACAAAATGAATGTGGCTGAATAAGTTCTGTAGAACGAGCAACCGCTCACAATAGCGGTGGGGAAATGCATTGATATCGCCAGTGTACGAAACGAGTAATTCATCTTTTGTTACGTCTGCTGCTAACAGTTTTTTTGTAAGCTTAAGGAACTCATCATCTTCTTCAGATAATTCTAGGGTCGCATTCTCGCCTTCTGCTAACTTGCGTTCCTTCAACTCGAAAGTAGGGATCGGATAGAAATCATCTCCGTATTCGTCATCCGCATAAACGACATACCATTCCGAATCGATACACTTCAAATCTCCATAATATTTTTGAAATACATCAAAAATAGGATCTTGGTCAGGATCTGTTCTCTCAACATCTTCATTGAAGTATGTGTCCAATAAACGGCGATTCTCCGGAATATTGTACAAACAAGGATAGGTTTTACAATAAATGTTGTTCTTTAGTATGATGATGGTGAAATAAAGGGAAAGGACATCATGCCCCAAAACAAGATACTCCTCATAAGTACACCACGTAGCCTTTCCTTGTATAGAGCCTAGTTTTTGAAAAACTTCAGGAAGTAGAGCAGCCTTTGAATTATCGAGTTCCGTTATATCAACTGTTGTTGAGAGTGACAATAATTTTTCAAGTTCAATACCTTGAAAAAAAAGGCTTTCAAAACCTTTAAAAACAAGAAGAGCAGGCTTATTGTTGGAGGTGTTTACTTGCCTTATATGTGCTTTAACTAGTTCATTTTTATTATAGCTCATTCAAATCAACCTCCTATCATTTGTTCTGGCCATATAAAATCCTCACGAACAGTCTTTTTGGCCATCCTTGCTCTAAGTTTATTTATTGCCTTGGCCTCAATTTGCCTGATTCGCTCTCTGGTTAAACCAAATTTCTGTCCAAGTTGTTCTAGGGTTTTGGGATTACCATCAACGAACCCAAATCGTTCAAAAATGATTTCTTGTTCCCGCGGTTTCAAATGTTCAGAAATTGTCTGATGTATCCTCGTTCGGACATCGTTTTGTTCAGTTATTAAAGATGGATTATAAAACAATTGATCGTAGTCAACCAATAAATGATGGCTTTCTAAGCTTATAAAATCACCTAGTTCAGTATCTTGGTCTTCATCCGATACATATTGGTCTATAGATGTGATTCCTAAATACTGATGTTCTACTAACTTGGCCTTCTCGTACGTTCCAAGAGATATATTCAGTTGATTACATATCTCAGTGATGTTTGGTCTCTGCCCATTCAACTGGAATGCAAGTTCGACTCGTTTTATTTTTAGAACGTTTTCAAACATGTGAACAGGAATACGTATTGTTGTCCCCGTATCGGCAATAGCTCTTAAGATTTGTTGCCGAATCCACCACACCGCATAAGTTGAGAATTGAACATCTCTATTAATGTCGAATTTCCTAATGGCTTTTATAAGTCCAATTGTCCCCTCCGAAACCAAATCATCAAAACTTAATTGATGATTTACGTAATTTAGATATCTGGATGCTATCTTATGTACTAATTTCATGTTTTCAGTAACTAATGTCTTGAAAGCTTCGGCTTCTTCATCAACATGATATTCCTTTAGCAGACGGGTATTCTGCGAATGTGATCCCGGATTTTGGTGGGAAGGATGAGCATTTAGTTTTGGAGACCAATCCATGTTGAGTATGTCATCAAGGTCGATATCATCAGAGTCATCATTTTGGGAAAGTTCTAAATCAACGGATTTATACCCCAATACTTCAAGAAAGGATTTCACATAATCGTCATCAAGACGATTTCCGAATGCTTCCTGCAGATAATTCTTCGCTTGATCTAATTTAATTGACTTTTTATCCGGAAACATTAATTCAAAATTACGTAACTTTTCATTTATTTCAAAACTACTCAACAGGACTGACCTCCTTTCTTTACTCTTCGCAGACACAACTTCCACCTAAATACTACCACATGTAAATTAAGTATTTCAATACTAAAATACGAGTCAAGGTTTTTCGACTCGCTAACTCGATAATTTCCCGTTTATCCGATACGCCCAATCCCTAACTGAGTCACTCTGATAATATTTAACATGAAATCGGAATGTGGATAACTCAAATCTGTGGATAACCCGTCTTTGTCCCCAGAATCCCCGTTCAATGC
>NZ_VEGP01000093.1 GCF_007679495.1 Paenibacillus sp. 32O-W
TTTCTGTGACTGAAAAAAACTGTCACGACGCGGCTCTTTCACCTTTTGACAACGGTACTTTCCGATTTCATGTTTAATCTGTATAGTCTCCCTTAAGAAAAGATAGTGATCATTGTTTAAGCCGTATAATTCATTGAAAATCGTATTGTATCCAGAGGGCAGGCCTTTCGTTATAGTTTGAATATGTCGCCAGACGAAAGCGTTTCAATTTCTGAAAAGGGAGGCCCTATGATCATGAATAAAAGAAGACAAAGAACGGCAGCGGCTCTGATGTCCGTTACTCTGGCAGCCGGATTAATCGCTGGATGCAGCAAGGGGGAGGCACCTCCGGCAGTTCAACCGTCGGATTCCGGCGGGGCGCCGAAGGAAGTGAACTATCCGGAGAAGCTCACATATTGGGCAGGGATGGGGAATGCCGGTTCCGTCCTGAAGAGCTTCAATGAAATGGGCGCTTATAAAGAGATGGAGAAAATTACCGGAACGAAGGTGGAATTCCAGCATCCCCCGTCCGGGCAAGAAGCCGACCAATTCAACCTGATGCTCGCGTCAGGCAAGCTGCCCGATATCATTGAATATAACTGGGCTTCGGTGGCCAAGGGTCCGGATAACGCGATCAAGGAAAAGCGAATTATCCGATTGAATGAGCTGATTGAGGAGCATGCTCCCAATCTGACCAAAATCTTGAATGAGCACCCGGAGTGGAAGAAATTGATTACGACGGATGAAGGTAATATTTATGTATTTCCGTTCATTCGCGGGCATGAGGAGCTGCTGACCTTCCATGGTCCGGTCATCCGCAAAGATTGGCTCGACAAGGTCAATCTGCCGGTGCCCAAGACGATAGACGATTGGGAGAAAGCGCTGACTGCCTTCCGGGATCAGGATCCTAACGGTAACGGCCAGAAGGATGAGATTCCGTTCCTTCTAACGATGGGAGATATTAATGTCGGCCATGCCTTTATCGGCGCCTGGGGGATTACGACCGAATTTTATCAGGATAACGGGACGGTCAAGTACGGACCCATTCAACCGGAGTACAAGGAATTCCTAACCCTGATGAACCGGTGGTATAAGGAAGGACTGATTGACAAGGATTACGCCACGACAGACTCCAAGCTGAAGGATGCCAAGATGACCGGAGATCAATTGGGCTCCATCGTAACCTATAACGGAAGCGGTATCGGACGGTATACCAGTCTGATGAAGGATTCCAAGCCCGATTTCACACTGATAGGTACGACCTATCCGGTTCTTAAGGAAGGAGATAAAGCACTCGGTCAAATGGATTTTCCCTTCAGGGGAGATGGAGGCGCCATTTCCGCAACAGCCAAAAATCCGGAGGAGCTGGTCAAATGGATGGACTTCCGGTATGGAGAGCAGGGGCATATGCTGTTTAACTTCGGGGTCGAGGGAGAGAGCTATGTCATGGAGAACGGATACCCGAAGTATACGGATTTGATTATGAATAACCCGGACAAATTGCCCATTACCCAAGCGATGGCCAAATATTTTGTAGCAAGCTGGTCCGGACCGATCATTCAGGATGTTCGCTATCAGGAGCAATACCTGTCGCTGGATGTCCAGAAGGAAGCGATCAAAAACTGGATGGACGCCGATCATTCCAAGCTGCTGCCCCCGATAACAAGGACAGCGGACGAAAGCTCCAGATATTCGTCCATCATGAACGATATTAATACCTACAAGACCGAAATGATTGACAAATTCATTATGGGTGCGGAGCCCCTCGATCGTTTTGATGACTTTGTCAATACTCTCAAGGGAATGGGGATTGAGGAAGCCATTAAAATTCAACAGGCGGCCCTGGAACGCTTCAATCAGAGATAAGGATTGCTGCTGTTTGTGTCCGTGTCGGGGCTGCCCCGTCACGGACCCTTTCCCGGAAGACCGGATCATTTCACCTACATCCTGATTACAGCAATAAGGGAGGCTGAGTATGGCTGAAGTAGTTAGAGGAAAACCAGCCGGAACAGCGAAGGATAAGACGCGTTTTCGTTATCGGGTCGTCCGTGACTTCAAGATGAACAAGTACGTCTACTTGATGCTGCTTCCTGTCGTTCTATACTATGCTGTCTTTCACTATGGCCCTATGTACGGAGTGCAAATCGCCTTTAAAGACTACTCTCCGACGCTGGGATTCTGGGGCAGCCCCTGGGTCGGCTTTAAATATTTTCAAGATTTTTTCAACAGCTTTTATTTTTGGAGACTGATCCGCAATACGATATTGCTGAGTGTTTATGAGCTGATTTTCGCCTTTCCGGCGCCGATCCTTCTCGCCCTTCTGTTGAACGAGGTTCGCAACCGGCTGTTTAAGCGTGCGGTTCAGACGATCACCTATATTCCGCATTTCATCTCGATTGTCGTCATAGCGGGGATGATGGTAGACTTCCTGGCGCGTGACGGGCTGATCAACAACCTGCTGGCCTGGTTTGGAATGGAAGCGATTCCGTATCTGCGGCAGCCGGAATGGTTCCGGACGATTTACATCAGTTCGGGAATCTGGCAAGGAGTAGGCTGGGGGACCATTATTTATTTGGCGGCCATCTCCAATATCGATCCTTCCCTGTACGAAGCCGCACGAGTGGATGGAGCCAACCGGTGGAGGCAGACGATTCATATTACGATTCCCGGCATGCTGCCCACGATCATTATTTTGCTGATTCTGCAGATGGGG
Organism: Paenibacillus sp. 32O-W; assembly: GCF_007679495.1. Classification (GTDB taxonomy): domain Bacteria; phylum Bacillota; class Bacilli; order Paenibacillales; family NBRC-103111; genus Paenibacillus_L; species Paenibacillus_L residui. Next base: position 2,693 of record NZ_VEGP01000093.1, read on the forward strand.
AATCTGATGACCGTCGGGACGGAGAAAATACTGCTGCTGTACAATTCCGCCACGTATGAGACCGCCGATGTCATCGGTACCTTCGTTTACCGCAAGGGGCTTCTGGAGTCGAACTACAGCTACAGTGCGGCGATCGGTCTGTTCAACTCGGTCATAAACTTTACTCTACTGGTGCTTGCGAATACGATCAGCAAACGTACGACGGAGACCAAATTGTGGTAGGAGGGGTGCTTGATGAATAGACCGACGATAGGGGAGCGGATCTTTGATTTTTTCAACTCGTTATTTATGATCTTGCTGTGCCTCGCTACCTTGTATCCGTTCCTGTACGTGCTGATCGCTTCGTTAAGCGACCCGGCATGGGCAGTACAGCAGCGGGGATTGATCTGGTTTCCCCATGGATTCAACCTGGATGCGTATAAGCTGGTTTTCGACAACCCGATGATCAAGACCGGTTATATGAATACTCTGTTTATCGTTGTTGTCGGGACGGCTATTAACGTTTTCATGACGGCGTTGGGAGCCTATGGACTTTCCCGGCAAAATGTGATGTGGAAAAACCCGATTATGTTTTTTATCGTTTTTACAATGTTTTTCTCCGGCGGGCTGATTCCTACCTACCTGCTGGTGACTAATCTGGGGATGCTAGATACTTTATGGGCGCTCATTATTCCCGGTGCGGTCAGCGCCTTCAATCTGATCATTATGAGAACATCGTTCCAGGGAATACCGATCAGCCTGGAGGAATCGGCTAAGCTGGACGGCGCCAATGATTTTACGGTGCTTTTTCGAATCATTCTGCCGCTCTCCATGCCGGTTGTGGCCGTCATGATATTGTTCTATGGGGTAGGGCATTGGAATTCCTGGTTCAGCGCGATGATTTATTTGAGAAACCGTGAATTATTTCCGCTTCAGCTTGTCTTGAGAGAGATTCTGATTACGAACAGCACGGACAGCATGATGACCAGTGTCGGCGCCGCCGATAAAATGCCGATTGGCGAAACGATCAAGTACGCGACCATCATTGTCGCTACGATTCCGATTCTCCTGCTCTATCCGTTCCTGCAGAAGTATTTTGTCAAAGGGGTTATGATTGGGGCTATTAAGGAGTAATCCGATTTGATAGAATGATTAATGAAAATAACAGAATAAGGTGTGATAAAGGCATGTGGAAGCAAGCCATTGAGGATGCCGTTCAGAAGATTAGGAAAAATATCGAAGGCCACCCCGGACTCTTTCCTCATATTACAGAAGGAAACCGCTATCAATGGGGGGAGAACAACGATTGGATCGAAGGCTTCTATACCGGGATGATCTGGCTTTCCTATCAATATACAGGGGATGAATTTTTTAAAAAAGCGGCGGAAGAGCAGGTGCAGAATTTCCGCGAACGGCTGGATAACAATGTGGCGCTTGATCACCATGACATCGGATTTTTGTATTCGCTGTCATCGAAGGCCGGGTGGATTATTGCGAAGGACGAGGAAGCCCGCCAATTGACACTGAGAGCGGCCGATAAATTAATGCAGAGATGGCGCCCCGCCGGCCAATATATACAGGCATGGGGCCCGGAAGGAGATCCTAAGAACGGCGGACGGATCATCATTGACTGTATGCTGAACCTGCCCCTTCTTTATTGGGCTTACGAGCAGACGGGGGACCCGAAGTACCGGGATATCGCTATAATTCATGCGGAGAAGAGCAGGCGCTATCTTGTGCGCGGCGACGATTCTTCCTATCATACGTTCTATTTTAACCAGGAGGATGGAACACCCATCGGCGGGGGCACCCATCAGGGATACCATGATGGTTCGACCTGGACGCGAGGCCAGGCCTGGGGAATATATGGCTTCGCGCTATCGTACCGTTATACCCGTAATCCGCTGTTCCTGGAAACGTCCCGAAGGCTCGCCCGCTATTTCGACAAGCATCTGCCGGAAGATCAGGTAGCCTATTGGGATTTCGACGCTCCGACCGAGGAAGGGACTCCGCGCGACAGCTCCGCATCGGCTATCGCTGCAGCGGGTGTGCTTGAGCTGGCCGAGCATCTGGATGAGAAGGACCCGGACAAAGCGTTCTTCCAGGATGCGGCCGTAAGATGGATGGCTTCGCTGGTGCGAAATTATTCTACGATGAGCATGCCGGAAGCGGAAGGCTTGCTCCTGCATGGCTCTTATCATGTTCGAGGGGACCGGGGGCCTGATGATTTCATGATCTGGGGCGATTACTACTATTTGGAAGCCTTGATGCGTATGGAAAGAGGATTGAAAGGATACTGGTACGAGTAAAGCTCGTGGCCCGGAGGCAGGGATGGAAATCCGCTTCCGGGCCATAATTTTGTTAAGTGCCGCGACTTCCCGCAAAGTTACGCCGTAGGGCCGCCATGCTCCTGAAATTTGACTTTGTAAACGACCATGAAGTTTTCCGAATGCAGCTCTTCTCCGGCGATTTTGTAATCAATGCTGTAAACCGTATCTTCGGACAAGGTTCTGAGGAAATTGTTCAGCTCTTCTTTATCGTCGAAAGTTTTAACCTGAAGGACCATGTGAATTCCACCTTATGTTGATATTTATTGAAAAAGATCTCCTGTTACATTTTATCCAACAATGGGTCCCCTTATCCGATCGTGATGTCACGACAACCTTTCGTAATTAAATGATACCGCTTACCGAGCGGTTATGGCATAATGAATTTAGATTATTGCCTATTCTACTAATATAAAGGGGAAATGCAGTATGCTGATTTCGCAGAATGAGGTTGTGTTGTTCCAGGGCGACAGCATTACGGATACGTCGCGCAACCGGGATAACCCGAATGATCTGGGCAAAGGCTACGCCATGATGGCCGCCGGATTGTTTAATTCTATGTTTCCGGAGATGGGGGTTACTTTCCTCAATCGCGGAATAAGCGGTAACCGGGTCAAGGATCTTCAAGACCGCTGGCAGGAGGATTGTCTGGATCTGAAGCCCACTTTGGTTTCCATATACATAGGAATAAATAACACATGGAGAAAATTTGACCGTAACGATCCAACGAGTGCGGAAGATTTTGAAGCCGGGCTAAGGGATTTGCTTGTGCAGACGAGAGACAAGCTTGGAGCCAAGCTGATGCTCATTGAGCCGTTCGTGCTCCCCGTGCCTGAAGACCGGAAGAGCTGGCGGACGGACCTAGATCCGAAGATTCATATCGTGAGGGAGCTGGCCCGTGAATTCAAGGCTGTGCTCGTTCCGCTGGACGGATTATTCGCACAGGCATCAACCCGCGCGGATGCAGCCTTCTGGGCTCCGGACGGCGTTCATCCTTCGCCCGCAGGTCATGCTCTTATCGCCAGAGCTTGGCTGCAAGCGGCCGGTGTCCAGTTCCCATAAATAAACCCGTCAAATGGACGTGCAGCCTTCGAAGCTATTCCGTCCGCACTCCAGCGGAATCGGTGGTCTAAATCTTCCGCTAACGCGGCCGCTTTTCTTTGCGGGGGGCCTTTAAAAACCTGCAAAGTGACGTATGACCTTGGAAGCTAATTCACTTAACCTGCAAAGTGGCGTACAGCCTTCGAAACTTAATCACTTTGCAAGGAGGCCTTATAAATTCCCGATTCCCGCAAAGTGCGTGCAGCCTTCTAGGTGTATTCGGAGTACTTTGCGTGAAGCCCCGAAATTCCCATAAAAATAAAGGAGGAGCGCTATGCTCCTCCGTTTCTATATGATTATCCGAACAGCTTGGGGAGATTCTCCTGGTAGGAAGGACGAATGATGCCTTTTTCAGTAATGATAGCCGTAACATATTCGTTCGGCGTTACATCGAAGGCCGGGTTGAATACTTTGATTCCTTGCGGAGCGGTTCTTCTGCCGAAGCCTTCCGTAACTTCCCTCTCATGACGTTCCTCGATAGGGATGAGGTCTCCAGTCGGAGTATTCATGTCAATCGTTGATAGTGGACATGCGACGTAGAAAGGAATATTATGCGCCTTGGCCAGTACAGCGAGCCCGTAGGTGCCGATCTTATTAGCCACGTCGCCATTGGCCGCTACCCGGTCCGTGCCGACTATAACGGCCTGTACCCAGCCCTTGGACATGACCATCGCCGCCATATTATCGCATATCAGGGTCACATCGATTCCGGCCTGCTGCAGCTCGAAGGCGGTTAGGCGCGCCCCTTGCAGCACCGGACGGGTCTCGTCAGCGAACACCTTCAGGTTCCAGCCCTGGGCCTTGGCCAGGTAGAATGGAGCGAGCGCCGTTCCATATCTTGCGGTTGCCAGACCTCCTGCATTGCAGTGGGTAAGCACGCCCATTCCATCCTCGAAGAGGGAGAGCGCATGCTCACCAATCAGCCGGCAGGTCGTCTCGTCCTCCGCTTGAATGTCCTGCGCTTCCTTGAGAACAAGCTGCTTGAGCTGCTCTACACGGTCGCCGCCTTCCGTTGAAGCGGAAGCCGCTGCGGTCCACTCCGCCGTCCCGCTGCGGATCCGGTCCAGCGCCCAGAACAGATTGACGGCTGTCGGCCTGGAGGTAGCCAGCCGGTCGGCTACTTCGTTAATCTTCAACTCGAGATTGTGCAGCCGCTCCCGCTCACTATCGCCCGCCGGCTCATAGCCCCGAATACCGAGGTAAACGCCATAGGCGGCCGCGATACCGATTGCCGGAGCCCCTCTCACCTTCATGGAGAAGATAGCTTCCCAAACCTCCTCCGCTTCGTTCAGGGAGAGGAAAACAATTTGCTCCGGAAGCAATCTCTGGTCCAGCATCTCCAGATGCTCTCCGGTCCAGCGCAGGGAAGCCAGTTCACGCGGCTCTTGCCCCGCGGCATCCGAAAAATTCGTTCTATTCATGCCTATAACCTTCTTTCACGACCATTGGTGATAACGAGTAACTATTATAGCAATTATTTGGCGTATTGTTCAGCGATAGCAATAACTTCTTCAATAGATTCGGCCTTGCGGTTAAGCTTGATCAGCGCTTTACCGATGTTCAGGGCGATCGTCTCCGCATGGGCCCGCACCTGCGGATCCGCTATCGTGTCTATATCGGCTACATGCGCCAGCCCGACGATGCGGCGGACCATCTTACATCCGGCGAAACCGATCGTGTCTCTCAGAATTTTCTTCATATAGAGGTCCCGATATCCTGGGGTGCGCGCCATTCGGTCGACATTGTCCCGCTCCCACAGCTGCACAAAATTACGGGAGAAGTGGCCCCACACATCACGGACGGTGTCCAGCAAGTATTGGCGGAATTCGGAGCGTTGGCCCGCATCCTTTATCCAGCCTTCCTGACCGGCGTAATTAAGCAGCAGATTGGCGACTACCGCGCCGATGTCGAAGCCCATAGGGCCATAATAGGCAAATTCCGGATCGATCATCTTGGTGGATTCCGGAGTAATAAAGATGCTTCCCGTATGCAAATCTCCATGCAGAAGGGCTTCGGCGTGGGTGAGGAAGGACTCTCTCAGCAATGCTACCTCCAAATGCAGCTCTTCATCCCGCCACAGCTTCTCCACCTCTTCACGAATAAGAGGATTGTAATTATTATTGCTGGAGTCGGTATACGGATCATCGAAAATGAGATCCTCCGTAATTTTGCACAGTTCCGGGTTAACGAATCTCTTGACCTGCTGCTTCTTAGCCTGCTGATTCATTCCGAGATCGGAAGTGTAGAACAGGGTATGCGCCATAAATTTACCCACATGCTCGGCAAAAAGCGGGTACCGGTTGCCTTCAATTAAGCCTTTGCGCATGATGATATGATCACTAAGGTCCTCCATGACGGTCAGAGCCAGCTCTTGATCGAAGGCATAGACGTGCGGGACAAGCCCGGGGCAGAGAGACTCCTGAAGCTGAAGAGCCTCGCTCTCGATCCGCGCCCGGTCCAGCGTGAGCGGCCACGATTCTCCGACAACCTTGGCGTAAGGCAGGGCCTGTTTCATAATAACGCTTGCTCCGCTCCTCGAATCTTTTATATGAAAGACAAGATTCAAATTGCCGTCGCCGATTTCGCGTACTTGCAAGTCTGCGTTCTCGGGAAATATGCCCGGCAAATTAGCAGCGTACCGGATTGCTTCTTCCAGCGATAGGGAATGATAGGACATCGGGATTCCTCCTTGTATAAATAAAGTTTGATTCGAATGCCGGTCAACGGACAATTCCAAATCTTTTGTCTATAGTATATGACAGAATGGCCCGTTAGGGGAGATTTAATTTTCAAGAGAACAGGTAGGAATACAATGAATTTGTAATTGAATCAATAGCTTGCGATGTTTAGGCGCCTTCCATTTGCTTTATTCCGACCTATAACCCTATAATGGGGTATGCATGGAAATTGCAGGGGGCAGATCTTTGTCGGGCATCGTGCAGAAGCTTCAGAAAGGGAAGTTCGTTCAAGTCATCCGGCTTGCTTTAATTTAATGTTGTTAAAATAAACGGTACACACTTTATTGATTTGTGGAAGTAAGCTATAATATAAGTTACAATGAGAATCACTGATTATCATTTAGAATAATTATCATCAAAAAATCAATATAACTGTGGAGGTAATGGTTACATGTCAAACGCAGTCAAATTTACTATAGACGGATTGAAGGCAACCGTCGAGGGGAAAGAAATTCTCAAGGGAGTTAATCTGGAAATCAAGGGTGGAGAAGTCCATGCGGTTATGGGACCGAATGGTACGGGGAAGAGTACGCTCGCTTCCACTTTGATGGGCCATCCCAAATATGAAGTTACCGGCGGAAGTGTTACTTTAGACGGTCAGGATGTATTGGAAATGGAAGTGGACGAAAGAGCAAGAGCCGGAATGTTCCTGGCCATGCAGTATCCAAGCGAAATTTCCGGTGTGACCAATTCCGATTTCTTGCGCAGCGCAATCAATGCCCGTCGTGAGGAAGGCGATGAAATTTCTCTCATCAAATTCATTCGCCAAATGGAAGGCAAGATGAAAGAACTGGAGATGAATCCGGAGTTTGCTCACCGGTATCTGAATGAAGGGTTTTCCGGCGGAGAGAAGAAGAGAAACGAAATTTTACAGATGATGATGCTCGATCCTCGTCTCGTCATTCTGGACGAGGTGGATTCCGGCCTCGATATCGACGCACTCCGCATTGTAGCGAACGGAGTCAACTCGATGCGCAGCGAAGAACGCGGCTTCCTCATCATTACCCACTATCAGCGTTTGCTGTCTTATATCAAACCGGATTATGTCCATGTCATGATGCAAGGTCGCATTGTCAAGTCCGGAGGACCTGAGCTTGCCGAACGCCTGGAGAAAGACGGCTACGATTGGGTTAAGGAAGAGCTTGGTATTGTAGACGAAACGGTTGGTCAGGAAGCCTAAGCTACTGACTGTTCGAATTAAGTCGGCCGCAGGCCGCCATGAACCCGGTTCACTGATTTTTCTTCAATAACACGATTCGTAACAAGATCGGATAAAGCAAAGAAGAAGCTTGCAGTCGGCAAGCTGGCAGGAGGAATATAGATGAGTACGCAGACCATTCTTCCAATCGACCGCAATTCCGTTATCGAGCATTCCAGGGTCAATAACGAACCCGAATGGATGACGAACCTTCGTTTGCAGGCGCTGGAATTGGCAGGACAATTGGAATACCCTAAATTAGAGAAGACGAGAATCGACCGCTGGAATTTAGAATCGCTGCATTCCCATGCCCAAGCGGGCAAGAGTCAGGTGATTCAGGAGATTCCCGAAGCGGCTAAGTCCTTGATGGACGAACAGACCGGCCCGCTTGTTTTTCTTAACAGCTCGGGGGAGGTATTCAGCCGGCTTCCCGAAGAACTGGCTTCGCAAGGCGTCATTTTCACAGACCTGAATACGGCCATCCAGAAGCATGCCGATTTGGTACAACCGTATTTTATGAAGGCAGTTACGATTGAAGAGCATAAATTTGCGGCTTTGCACGCGGCTTCCTGGAGCGGAGGAGTCTTCCTCTACGTTCCTAAGAATGTAACGGCTGAAATCCCGTTCCAATCCTTCTTCTTGGCGGACAGCGTGAATGCGGCTTACTCTTCGCACATTTTAATTGTGGCGGAAGACAACAGCTCTGTCATCTTTACGGACAGCCTGGTATCCCGCGAGCAGGAAGGAGAGCAGGTCTCCAACGTCGTCGTGGAAGTGTTTGTGAAGCAGGGGGCGAAGGTTCATTTCTCCTCAGTACATCAGATGGGAGAACGGACGGTTGACATTGCTTACCGCAGGGCGGTAGTGGAGAAGGACGGCTCTATCGAGTGGGTTGTCGGAGAGATGAATAATGGCAACGGAATATCGGACACCACTTCGCTTCTTAAAGGGGAAGGCTCCTTCTCCGATGCCAAAGTAATTTGTGTCGGGGTGAAAGCACAATCGTTGAATTTGACCACCCGTGCCGTTCATATCGGCAAGCGCACGACCAGCGAGATGAGCACTCGCGCAGTCATGCGTGATGAAGCGACAGCGATCATCAACGGGGTTACGAAAATCGAGAAAGGCGCAACCGGTGCTAACGGGGAGCAAGCGGAGCAGATTCTGATGCTCAGCCCGCAAGCCCGCGGGGATGCCAATCCGATATTGTTAATCGATGAAGATGAGGTTATGGCGGGCCACGCGGCCAGCGTTGGCCAGGTCAATCCGGAGCATATCCATTATTTGATGACGCGTGGAATCAGCAGGCAAGACGCAGAGAGATTGATTATCTACGGATTCCTCGCTCCTATCGTCTCTCAGATTCCGTTGGAGAAGCTGGAGCAGCGCCTGCGTCAAGTCGTTGAAAGGAAGCTGCGATAATGAGTCTCTTACAGGTTCGCGAGCTGTTCCCCATTCTGAATCAGGAAGTGAATGGTCACCCCTTGGTTTATTTGGACAGCGCCGCCAGTTCACAGAAGCCGACTCCGGTCATAGAAGCGCTCAAACGCTATTACGAAATGGACAATGCTAACGTGCACCGGGGAGTGCATACTCTCGGTTCCAGGGCTACCGATGCCTATGAAGGGGCGCGTGACAAGGTAAGACAATTTATCAATGCGAAATCCAGCGAGGAAATTATTTTTACACGCGGGACAACTACGGCCATTAACCTGGTGGCCAGCAGCTATGCCCGCAGTGTTTGCGGAGAAGGCGATGAAATTGTCCTTACTCCGATGGAGCATCACAGCAATCTCATTCCGTGGCAGCAGGTGGCCAAAGCGACTGGAGCTACGCTGAAATATATTCCGATGGAACCGGACGGAACGATCCGTCTGGAGAATGTGGAGAACACCATCACCGACAATACCCGCATCGTTGCCATAACTTATGTGTCCAACGTGCTAGGGGTGATTAATCCGATTGAGGACATTGCGAGAATAGCTCACCGTCATGGGGCCAAAGTGCTGGTGGACGGGGCCCAGAGCACGCCTCATATGAAGGTCGATGTCCAGCAATTGGATTGTGACTTCTATGCATTTTCCGGCCATAAAATGTGTGGGCCTACCGGAATTGGGGCACTGTATGGGAAGAAGGAATTGCTCGAGCAGATGGAGCCGATCGAATTCGGCGGCGAAATGATCGACCATGTGGACTTGTACGAGTCCACATGGAAGGAGCTTCCCTGGAAGTTCGAAGGAGGAACTCCCATTATTGCCGGCGCCGTCGGAATGGCCGCCGCGATCGACTTCCTGAGCGATATCGGAATGGAGAATATCGAGAAGCATGAGAAATCGCTCGCCGCGGCGGCATGGGATCGGATGTCCGAAGTGGAGGATCTGGTCATTTACGGCCCTTCTTCCGATCGGGCTGGGCTGATTACCTTTAACCTGGGAGATATCCACCCGCATGATGTCGCAACGGTTCTGGATTCCCAAGGGGTGGCGATTCGCGCCGGGCATCACTGCTGCCAGCCTCTTATGCGGCAGTTGAACGTTTCGGCAACGGCCCGGGCCAGCTTCTATCTCTACAATACGGAAGAAGATATCGATCGCTTGGTTAAAGCTTTAATAAAAACAAAGGAGTACTTTGATCATGCAATTGGATGATTTATACCGCAGAGTGATTATGGACCATTATAAAAACCCGCGAAACCGCGGAAGCTTCGAAGATGGCGGTATAACGATTGATCTGAATAACCCCAGCTGCGGCGACCGGATCTCCCTGCAATTGAAGCTTGAGGATGGAATCGTTAAAGGCGCGCGTTTTCTGGGGGAAGGATGTTCAATCAGCTTATCCTCGGCGTCTATGATGACCGATGCGATCAAAGGAAAGAGCTTCGAAGAAGCGCTGGCTATGGCGGAGAACTTCTCCAATCTGATGAAGGGGGAGGACGTCGAATTTGAATACGAGGATATTGAGGCACTCTCGGGTGTCAACAAGTTCCCGGCACGGATCAAATGTGCGACTCTCGCCTGGAATGCCCTGCGCAAAGGAATTGACAAGGCCAATCAATAACCGTTTATAAATATTACCCAATATGGGAGGGAATCGAAGATGGCTAAGAAAATGCCTGAACTGGAAGAGTATAAATATGGTTTCCGCGACGAGCATAAGGCCGTTTTCCAAACTGGAAAAGGGTTGTCCAAGGAAATCGTAACCGAAATCTCCCGCATGAAGAATGAGCCGGAATGGATGCTGGAATTCCGTCTTAAATCTTTGGAGCAGTTTCTCAAGATGCCTATGCCGAGATGGGGCGGGAATCTGGATGAACTCGATTTCGATGATATCCAATACTATGTCAAGCCTTCCGAGAAGCAAGGGAAGACTTGGGAAGAGGTTCCGGCGGAAATTAAGGAAACCTTCGACAAGCTCGGAATTCCGGAAGCGGAGCAGAAGTTTCTGGCGGGAGTTTCCGCTCAGTACGAGTCCGAGGTTGTATACCACAATATGCAAAAGGATTTGGAAGACCAAGGCGTTATCTTCATGGATACCGACTCCGCTCTCAAAGAGCACCCGGAATTGTTCCGCAAATATTTCGGTACGGTCGTTCCTCCGTCCGATAACAAGTTTGCAGCTTTGAACAGCGCTGTATGGTCCGGGGGAAGCTTTATCTATGTACCTAAGGGCGTCAAATGCGAAATTCCGCTGCAAGCCTACTTCCGGATCAACTCCGAAAATATGGGTCAGTTCGAGAGAACGCTCATTATCGCGGATGAGGACAGCTTCGTCCATTACGTAGAAGGATGTACCGCGCCGATTTACAGCACGAACTCCTTGCACAGCGCAGTGGTTGAAATTCTCTGCCTCAAGAACTCCCGTGTCCGCTATACGACGATTCAGAACTGGGCTCCGAACATTTATAACCTGGTGACGAAGCGTGCCGTTGCGGAAGAGAACGCCAATATGGAGTGGGTAGACGGCAACATCGGGTCGAAACTGACGATGAAATACCCGGCAGTCATCTTGAAGGGACGCGGAGCGAAAGGTTCGGTTCTGTCCATTGCCGTAGCCGGCCGCGGACAGCATCAGGATGCCGGGGCGAAGATGCATCATCTGGCTCCGGAAACGACTTCGACGATCGTATCCAAGTCCATCAGCAAGCACGGAGGAAAAGTATCCTATCGCGGTCTGACTTCCTTCGGACGGAATTCCCAAGGGTCCAAAGCGAATATCGAATGCGATACGCTGATTATGGATAAGGAGTCTACCTCCGATACGATTCCTTATAACGAAATCAAGAACGATAACGTTACTCTGGAGCATGAGGCGAGAGTATCCAAAGTTTCCGAGGAGCAGCTCTTCTACTTGATGAGCCGCGGCCTGTCGGAAGAGGAAGCTACACAAATGATCGTAATGGGCTTCATCGAGCCGTTTACGAAGGAGCTTCCAATGGAATACGCCGTAGAGATGAACCGTTTGATTAAGTTCGAGATGGAAGGCTCTATCGGGTAACATCTTACAAACCTATCGGCCGGAATCGTTTGTGCCGCTCGTATAATGAAGGAGGCGAACTTTAAAGTTCGCCTCCTTTTAATTTTCTTTAATAATCGGTGATTGGAATTCAAGTGGGGACGAAGGTTATTTTTACAATAGGATTTGGACGAAGATACCAACAACACCTATACTAAAACACACTATCCCGCCAAAGCGTGTATTCCATAGATAGAGGTCTGATGGTTCGGTAGCATCCCTAGATGTCCACTTTTCAGTAAGATTCCAGAGCAGCTCAGTCTTGAAAAACATTAATAATCCTGCAAGGATAAGAAAAATGCTCATGAAAATCATAGAAATCAAGCCCCCTGGCTTATAACGGATTTATAATAATTACGGATCGGCGAGAAATAGGTTCCTTTAGAAAATTAAATAACAATATTCCAAAGCTTTTAGACTTCGGAATATTGCAAAAATCAATTGATGAAATTCCCCGCGTATCCTCGAAAGAACCCTAAAGGGGTATTTTCCTAAAGATCTATAAGATTAACAGGGGATCAAAATAGATCGTAAAACACTTCCATTGCGTATGCGTCCCATAAATTTCCTGATAGCGCTTTAGGCTGTCCTCAAGGAAGCTTTCCGTAACCTCCAGGTATTCGGCAAGCTCATATCGATTGTGAATCCCTTGCTTATGGGCCTGTACGAAGGAGGAAAGAGGGATTAGTTTTCTGTAGGCCCAGGTCCGTGCCCTTTGTTCCTGCTTGCGGTTAGGAATGGAGCTTTGGTCCAGTATATTGCCGATGGATGTGTGATAATGCCCGTTCTCTTCGGCAAGAATACATGCTTTTTCGGTGCTTGTCGGTATGCTCTTATTGATCCAAATTACGTTATCTGCGTACAGTCCCTTAATGGTGGAGGGCATGTCCACTTCGAAAACTCTCGCTTCGGTCTCCTTAAGAAGCTTGTCATACAGCATGCAATCACCCCTGTGGCTTGCGTTGAGATTTTACAAACTCCTTAAACTTGCGGATCGTCTCCAATTCTTCTGCGGTCCAATCTTCTCCGTCATGATGAGCGGCGATCGTTTGGATGCTGCCGTTGTCATTAGCCGCCATCTCCTCCAAATCCTCAATGGTAATCCCTAGCGCCCGGCACACTTTGATTACGTTATTTACAGATGCTCCTCCCACACCCCGCATTAATATGGACCTTAGCGTTGTATAGGGTATACCTGCTTTTTCAGCAAAAGCCTTAGTATTTAAACCGGTTTGATCGATCAATTTTTTCAATACTTCCGCTCTTTTCACCATTGAATCCCCTTTTCAATCAATATACGGAATTCCGTACTTGTATCCTAATTATACTTGTTTGTAACTGAAAAAGAAATGTTCAATTGCGTAATTTTATTTATTTTTTATGTTGACTTAATACGAAATTGAGTATATCATGAACTTGTAATACGAAATTGAATACCAAAAGGGGTGAGAATGTTTCTAACTTAAAATCGGAAGGGGAGAACAGCGCAATACGAGGGAGAATTCTCTAAAGAATTAGCGCAGCAAAGAGCCCGGAAGGTCAGTTATGCAGCATCGTCGGATTTTTCCGAGCTAGCTTAGGAGGTCAGAATTGAAGGCCTTGATGGCCACAACGAGGACAAATTGTTAAAGTAAACCTAAATTTCGAAAGCCCGTAATATCAAACACTGAATATAGTGGATCTGCCTCGCGGACTGTAAAAAAGTGGA
>NZ_VEGP01000094.1 GCF_007679495.1 Paenibacillus sp. 32O-W
TTTTTTGAAAATCTGGGTGGTTAGGTGTGTTTGGGTTACCCAGAAACCTAAAAATTCTACTTGACATAGTACGCTTATATTTTGAAAAAGCCCGAAGCCGACACCTATTGCCCATTATTAACCGCCAAATGTCCAAAATCAGGAAAATGTAGCCATGCACAAAAAAAAGCGCGAAGGATTGTCCCTCGCACTTCATTCTCGGGGTTACTTTCTACCGGCAACTTCCAAACGGGTCAGCGCACGCTGAAGCGCCAACTCGGCCCGGCGATAGTCAAACTCATCTCTCTTCGCCAAATACTTCTCCGCACGTTCCTTGGCCGCTCTCGCTCTTTCCAAATCGATATCGCCAGGATATTCGGCACTCTCCGCAAGAATGACTACCTTATCCTTACGAACCTCCATAAATCCTCCATGGACGGCCAGAACCTCTTCCGTATTCCCTTTTTTGATTCTGACCGGAGCGATTTTTAAAGGAGAGACCATCGGAATGTGGTTCGGCAAAATTCCAAGTTCCCCTTCTACTCCCTTAACAACGATCATATTGGCGTCAGACCCGTAGAGAACTTTCTCGGGTGTAACGACTTCTAAGAAAAAGGTACTCATGCCGATCCCTCCTGAGAGTTTCCCGGTTCAAGCTTCATCCAGACGAGGATGAAGCTCAGCCAGAAAACACCACTTCGTAAGCCCGTGTCGATTTCTGCCGACGATACAGGCCTTTAAAAACCATTTCACAGGCTATCCGTTACATACTTTTAGCTTTTTCAACAGCTTCTTCGATCGTACCAACGTACAGGAATGCTGCCTCCGGCAAATCGTCATGCTTTCCTTCCAGAATTTCTTTAAAGCTGCGAACCGTATCTTTAACCGGAACGTACTTACCGGGATTACCCGTGAACTGCTCAGCAACGTGGAAGTTCTGGGACAGGAAGTTCTGGATCTTACGTGCACGTTGAACGGTCAGCTTATCTTCATCGGACAATTCGTCCATACCCAGAATTGCGATAATATCCTGCAGCTCCTTATAGCGCTGCAAAATTCTTTTAACGCCTTGAGCTACATTATAGTGCTCTTCGCCAACTACTTCCGGTGTCAAAATCCGGGAGCTGGAAGCGAGCGGGTCTACCGCAGGGTAAATTCCCATCTCGGAGATTCTACGCTCCAGGTTGGTCGTTGCATCCAAGTGAGCGAATGTCGTTGCCGGAGCCGGGTCCGTATAGTCGTCCGCCGGAACGTAAATCGCCTGGATCGAAGTAACCGATCCTTTCTTGGTTGACGTAATCCGCTCTTGCAGCTGACCCATCTCTGTTGCCAGAGTAGGCTGGTAACCAACCGCAGAAGGCATCCGTCCAAGCAGGGCCGAAACCTCAGATCCCGCTTGGGTGAAACGGAAGATGTTGTCTACGAACAGAAGAACGTCTTTACCTTCCTCGTCACGGAAATGCTCTGCCATTGTCAGACCGGTCAAAGCTACGCGAAGACGGGCACCCGGGGGTTCGTTCATCTGTCCGAATACCATCGCGGTTTTCTCGATAACGCCTGCATCCTTCATCTCGTGGTACAGGTCGTTTCCTTCCCGCGTTCTCTCTCCAACGCCCGCAAATACGGAAATCCCGCCGTGCTCCTGGGCAATGTTATTAATTAATTCCTGAATAATAACGGTTTTACCAACTCCGGCACCGCCGAACAGACCGATCTTACCGCCCTTCGCATATGGGGCCAGCAGGTCTACTACTTTAATTCCGGTTTCCAGAATTTCCGCTTGGGTGGTCAGTTCTTCAAATACAGGAGCCGATTTATGAATCGGGCTGGTCAGAGATCTGTCCACTTTTCCGGCATTGTCAATTTCATCGCCCAATACGTTAAACACGCGGCCCAGCGTGGCATTACCTACCGGCACGGAAATCGGTGCCCCTGTATCCAGTGCTTCGATTCCGCGAACCAATCCGTCCGTGGAGGACATAGCGATACAGCGAGCTACGTTATCTCCCAGATGAACCGCCACTTCCACCGTCAAATTGATTTCCGGATCGTTGGCGGAAGTGGATGGCTTATGAATCTTGACCGCATTTAAAATCTCAGGCAGTTGTCCGCGCTCGAACTCGATGTCGACGACCGGACCCATAACCTGCAAAACGCGTCCTTTGTTCATTCTTTTCCCTCCTAAAGCTTTTTACCCGGGGTAAGAAGCTATCTTCGTAAGCTTAAGCTGAACTTTGAAATCTATATAGTGCTGCAAAATTTGTAGGAATAAGCCGAATCTTGTTAGGCTGCCGGGGTTATACCTGGGCATTCGCACCGGCAACAATCTCCGATATTTCCTGGGTAATAGCAGCCTGACGTGCCCGGTTGTACTGAAGGGTCAGCGAGGAAATGAGCTTGGATGCATTTTTCGACGCATTTCCCATAGCTGTCATTCTTGCCCCGAATTCCCCGGCTTTTGCCTCCAGTACAGCACTGTACACAAGAGTTTCCGCATATTTGGGCAGCAGTACTTCCAATACCTTCTCTGCAGAAGGCTCATACTCATATTCCGTCCGAGCATGGCCGCTATCCTCAACCTCTACAAGAGGGAGCACGCTCTTCTCTATCGGTCTTTGCGAGAGGGCATTGATAAATTGGTTGTAAACCAGTATCAACTCGTCGCAATGGCCTTCTTCGAAATAGCGGACAGCAGCATTGGCAATCGTCTTAATATCGGAAAACTTCGGAGAGTCGGACAGACCAACTACTTCCTCTACGACCGGGTACCCGCGCTTCGTCAGGAAATCCCGGCCCTTGCGCCCGATCACGAACAGTGAGTATTCGTCAAAAGATTTATGCTTGCTCTGCAGCGTCTGAGTAAGCTTCCTCAACAGGTTGGAGTTATATCCTCCCGCCATTCCACGGTCTGATGTAATCACCAAATAACCGGTTTTCTTAATCTCCCGTTTCTGCAGCATGGGATGCTGAACATCCCTTGTCCCGGCCGCAACGTTAGAAATGACTTCCTTCAGCTTGTCGGCATAGGGCCGGGATGCCAATGCGGCATCCTGCGCCTTCTTCAACCGGCTGGCGGCAATCATCTCCATCGCCCGGGTAATCTGCTTCATGCTCTGCTTACTTTTGATCTGACGCTTTATATCACGCATACCTTTAGCCATTCATGTTCACCGCCTTTGAACTTGCCCGGTGCAAGTCAGAATCGTTGTGAATCGTTACTCAGATACGGAAAACCCTTTTTTAAACTTCTCGATAGCCGCACCCAGCGCCTTCTCATTATCCGCCGTCAAGTCTTTCGTATCGCGGATCGACGCCAGAATTTCAGGGTGACTCATATCCAGGAACGCCAAGAACTCTTTCTCGAACCGAAGGACGTCCTTAACCGGAATATCGTCCAAATATCCTTTAACGGCTGTGTAGATGCTGACTACCTGTCTCTCTACCGCCATGGATTCGTTAACGCCTTGCTTCAAAATTTCAAGCGTACGGGCTCCGCGGTTAAGGCGGGCTTGTGTCGCTTTATCCAAATCGGAAGCAAACTGGGAGAAAGCCTGAAGCTCACGGTAAGAAGCCAGATCCAGCTTCAATGTACCGGCTACTTTCTTCATGGCTTTAATTTGAGCCGATCCCCCTACCCGGGAAACGGAAATACCGACGTTGATAGCCGGACGCTGTCCCGAATAGAACAGGTCGGACTCCAGGAAGATCTGTCCGTCCGTAATCGAAATAACGTTCGTCGGGATATAGGCCGACACGTCGGAAGCTTGGGTTTCAATGAACGGCAGCGCCGTCAAGGAGCCTCCACCCAGCTCATCGTTCAGCTTAGCCGCACGCTCCAGCAAACGGGAGTGCAGATAGAACACGTCACCGGGATAAGCTTCACGGCCCGGAGGACGTCTAAGCAGAAGGGACAGTTCCCGGTAAGCTGCGGCTTGCTTGGTCAAGTCGTCATAAATAACGAGAACGTGCTCGCCTTTATACATGAAGTATTCGCCCATCGCGCATCCGGAATAAGGAGCGAGGAACAGGAGCGGAGCGGGCTCGGACGCACTGGCCGTAACTACAATGGTGTAATCCATTGCACCGTTGCGGCGCAGCGTTTCGACAACTTGAGCAACAGTCGATTGCTTCTGTCCGATAGCTACGTAAATACATTTCACGCCGTTGCCCTTCTGGTTGATGATCGTATCGATGGCAATCGTCGTCTTACCGGTTTGACGGTCACCGATGATCAATTCCCGCTGTCCGCGTCCGATTGGAACCATCGAGTCGATCGCTTTAATTCCGGTCTGCATCGGCTCATGAACGGATTTACGGTCAATAACACCAGGAGCAGGCGCTTCCACCGGCCGGAACGCTTTCGTAGCGATCGGCCCCTTGCCGTCTACCGGCTCGCCAAGAGGGTTAACTACACGGCCCAGCAGCTCTTCGCCTACCGGAACCTCCATAATGCGGCCCGTCCGTTTAACTTGATCGCCTTCGCGAATATCTTTGTAAGGACCCATGATAATGATCCCGACATTATCTTCCTCGAGGTTCTGGGCCATTCCCATTACCCCGTTGGAAAATTCCAACAGTTCGCCGGCCATTACGTTCTGGAGGCCATGCGCACGGGCAATTCCGTCCCCGACTTGAATGACGGTTCCCACGTCGACTACTTGAATATCGGATTGATATTGTTCAATCTGCTGTTTAATCAGAGAGCTTATTTCTTCAGGTCTGATACTCAACGAACCTCACCCCTATCTACATTGCTTGAGTTTGCTTCAACGTTTTTTCCATCCGTGCAAGCTTGCCGGACAAGCTTCCGTCATACAGCCGGTCGCCAATCCGCACCTGAATCCCGCCGATCAGGCTGGAATCAACTACATTATGGACACGTATGGTCTTGCCGATCAATTTGCCGAACTGTGCAGCGATCGCCTGATTCTCCTGCTCATTCAGGGCATCCGGAGAGTAGACGGTAGCATCCGCTTGCCCCAGTCTTTCGTTGGCAATGCTGATGTAATAGTCCAGCAGAACATGGAACAGCGTTCCTCTCCTTCTCTCGATCAAAAGGCATATCGTATTGAACACGATTTCGGAGACGCTGTCTTTAAACACCCGGGACAGAAGGTTAATTTTATCGTTCAGATCAAATTTCGGATGCAGCAGAAACTCGTACAAATCCTCGTTTTGTTCGATAACGGCAACAACCGATCTCAATTCTTCCTCTACCTGAGAGACGAGGCTCCGGCTTTGAGCAATCTCAAACAGCGCTTTGGCGTACCTTTTCGCTACGATCGTATCGCTGCTCATAGCTTGCCTCCCACCTCTTTAAGATATTGATCGATCAGCTGCTGCTGGGATTTCTCATCGATCTGCTTTTCAATAATTTTGGAGGCGATCATAACAGCCATGGCGCTTACTTGGCTGCGCAGAGCGGCTACAGCCTTATCTTTCTCGTTGGCAATATCCTTAATCGCTTCCTCTTTAATGCGGTTGGATTCGTCTCTTGCCGCCTGAACGATCTCTTCCGCCTGTTTCACGCTCATTTGTCTGGCTTGTTCAATAATTTCATGCGCTTCCTTGCGGGCTTCCTGAATAGCCTGTCTTTGCTCGGCAATCAGCTTCTCGGCCTCTTGACGGTTGGAATCCGCGGACTGGATTTGACTCTGAATCATCTCTCTCCGCTTCTCCATCATTCCGAACAAAGGACCGAAAGCAAATTTATTCAGCAACCAATATAAAATCAAGAAAGCGATAATCGCAAATACTGTAGATTCCCAATGAAAACTCATTCGTGTCACTCCCTCCTTACTTGACGACGTTCCAAGAATGCAACCTTAAGCAAAACGAAGGCGTGGATGGCCCAGGCCCTCCCCGCCAAGCTTCGGGCTTATGTGGAATTAGCTGCTGAAGAACATCAAGAATGCCAGAACGACCCCGATCAAAGGAACAACCTCAACGATACCAACCCCGATAAACATCGTCGTTTGCAAAGTACCGCGCAGCTCAGGCTGACGAGAGATTCCTTCTACTGTTTTGCTGACAATCATACCGTTACCAATACCGGCGCCGAAAGCACCCAAACCAACTGCAATAGCTGCTGCTAAAAATTCCATTGTTAAAAAACCTCCCAAAAAGTTTAAGTTATAATAGTATATCTGATCTCATGCCCAAGGATTTATTAAAGTCTGATGTCCTTCGACAGAGCTCGACAAAGGTTAGTGTCCTTCTTCGTGGACAGATGCCTGGGAAATATAGACCATCGTTAAGATAGTGAATAAGAAAGCCTGTATCGCCCCGATAAAAATACTGAAGCCTTGCCATACAGCCAACAGCGGAATACCGAATGCTCCTGCCATGATAATGGTCGCTATCAAAATTTCACCCGCAAAAATGTTTGCGAATAAACGAAGAGCAAGAGTAATCGGCTTGAAAATTTCTTTAATTAAGTTTAAAGGGAAGAAGAACCAATAGGGTTCAAAGTAATGCTTGAGGTAATGCTTGGTGTTCCGCGTCAAGCCCAGATAGTGGACCAGAACAAACACGACAAGCGCAAGCCCCAACGTCACCGAAAGGTCGGCTGTCGGAGATTTCCACCACAGTACCTCGGCTCCCTCGTGCCCTTTCTCAATTCCTTCCTGAATAGCAGCCTCGGATACTACCGGCATACCCATAAATTCGACAGGCTCCGTATGCTCCGTAACGACAGCAAACGGCAGTCCCAACAGGTTGGATATAAAAATGAACATCAACAAAGTAAGACCTAACGAAACGAAGGCCTTCGCCTTCTTCAAAGGCATGGTGCTGGCAATGGTATTATGAACAAACTCAATCAACCATTCCATAAAATTCTGCATCTTGGAAGGATTCTCGACGGAGAGATTCCGGACACCCAAGCGAGCAACGATAAAAGTGATGATCGCAGCTACGATAATGACGAAAAAAGTCGACAAATCAATTGAAAGACCGCCAATCTCTAGCAAAGGAGAGCTATGCATCGATCATTTTCACCCCTTTCCACGCATGCCTTTATTGGTTTTGAAATACGACAAGATTCCCATCAGGAGTGTTGCCATCTGAACAAAGAATAAACCTATGATCATGGAAATCAAATCGAACTGCGGAAACTTGACACAAATCATCGTTCCGATCAGAGCCATGCAGGCCCTAGAGATAAAACCCGAATTGATCCGCTTCCCCGTATTCTCCATGACAAGCCTTGTAATCGCCTGGATCTTGGCTCCCAGCAATCGGGCATTGATCAGACTGATGACCGTTCCGAGGACAAGTCCGGCCGCATAAGGCTTGGCTTGAGGTACGAGAGCCCAGACGAGCAGACAAACAGCCAGAAAAAACATGGCGGCACGGGAAACGGTTTTCATATAGGCCGTTAAATCATTCATTCGTGTCCTCCAGAAATCGCTTGATCAGAAACACGACACTGACAATGCCGACAAACAGACCTATAATCAGTCCTCCGGCTTTCCAGGCTGGGGATAAGCCGAATCGATCGCTCACAAACGAACCTCCAAAATATCCAAGCAGTATGCATACAATAAGATCAGCGCCGATCGCACTGACCATTCCCGCGGCCCGCCATGGATTTTCATTCGGGTTAGGCTTTTTCATACTTTTTCTCCTATCGTCAGTGACGTAAACGGACAAAAAGGAACCTGCCTATGAAATCGTTTTTATTCGGGTAATTTGCGCAGCAATCCTAATTCATTTTAATAAAGCGCGGTCCTGTTTGTCAATTCATTAAAATCCAAACATTTCGTGAACAGCATACAAAAAAGCCTTATAAAATCTGGATTTTTCAGTATCGCCAACTAAACAGTGCAACTGTATGGTGTATGGTAGACTTTAACTTATTACACTTTAAAAGGTTGTGGTCTTTGTGACGATAACCCAAAGTGATAAAGAATCGCTTGAACAATCCTTTGGGAGGCTTGTCCGTCACCATAAGGATTTGCCGCCCTGCTCATTTTACCATAGAGTTCTTCGTTCGTCAGCAAAGCCCGCATCCTTCCATAAACATCCTCTTCCTTGGTGCCGACCAGCTCGAGCGTCCCCGCCTCAATTCCTTCAGGCCGCTCAGTGGTATCCCTAAGGACAAGCACGGGAATCCCGAAGGACGGAGCTTCTTCCTGCAATCCCCCCGAGTCGGTCACTATCAAATGAGTATGAGGATAAAAATTATGAAGATCTACGACATCCAATGGTTCAATCAAGCGAATCCGCGGGTGGTCTCCTAAATATTGGCGGGCAGGCTCCAGAACGGCAGGATTCGGATGGACCGGATAGACAATTGCAATATCTTCGAACTCATCGGCGATCCGGCGGACAGCCTGGAAAATTTGACGGTGAGGCTCGCCCTGCGATTCCCTGCGGTGAGCCGTCATCAGAATCATCCGCTTGCCCTCCGCCCATTCGAGCATCGGATGGGTGTAACCTTCTTTAACCGTATATTGGGGAACATCCGTCACCGTGTTGCCGGTAATGTAGATTCCGTCTTCGGGCTTGTTCTCCTTGCGCAGGTTCCCCGCAGACCATTCTGTCGGAGCGAAATGCAAATCGGCGAGCACCCCGGTCAGCTGGCGGTTCATTTCTTCCGGATAAGGAGACAGCTTATTCCATGTTCTTAATCCTGCCTCCACATGGCCTACTTGAATCTGCTGCAAGAAAGCGGCGTAGCTTGCGAGAAATGTCGTTGACGTATCCCCGTGGACCAAGACAACATCCGGCTTTGCTTCACGGAAGACCGGCTCCAGACCTTGCAGCACCCGGACGGACAGCTCGGCCAATGTCTGGCGGTCCTTCATCACATCCAGATCATAGTCCGGCTTAATATCGAATACCTCCAGCACCTGGTCCATGATTTGACGATGCTGGGCCGTAACGCATACAAGCGACTCTATCTGATCGGGATGTTTCTCTAATTCCTTGACCAGCGGAGCCATCTTGATGGCTTCGGGTCTCGTTCCGAATACGGTCATCACCTTTATTTTCTTCATGATTATCCCCCTCTCGATTTACATGTAACCCGCAGGTTTCAATCAGTTTGTCGGTAAAAAGTGTTTATTTCGTGCCGAAAAGACGATCTCCGGCATCCCCGAGGCCGGGAATAATATAGCCGTGTTCGTCTAAACGATCGTCAATGGCCGCCACATAAATATCGATGTCCGGATGCTCCTCCTGTACGGCCTTGACTCCTTCCGGAGCGGCTATCAGGCACATCAGCTTGATCTGATTGCAGCCTCTTTCCTTCAAGAGCTGGATGGAAGCATTCGCCGAGCCCCCGGTCGCCAGCATCGGATCGATGACGATCAGCTCGCGCTCGGTAACATCGGTAGGCAGCTTAACATAGTATTCTACCGGCTGCAGGGTCTCCGGATCACGATATAATCCGATGTGTCCGACCTTCGCCGCCGGGAGCAGCTTCAAGATTCCATCTACCATTCCGAGTCCCGCCCTGAGGATGGGGATCAGCCCCAGCATCCGGCCGGAGATGATCTTGCCATCGGCGTCTGAAACCGGCGTTCTGACCTTTACCTTCTCCAGCGGAATATTTCTTGTAATTTCGTAGGCCATCAGAGTAGCCACTTCATCGACATAATCGCGAAAATCTTTGGTCTTAGTATTAACATCACGTATAAAGGTAAGTTTGTGTTGAATTAACGGATGGTCGCATATAAAGACCTTGCCCATAAAATTAAATCCTCCCATACAGGTGTGTCTTTCTTTCATTTATGACTGAGCCTCTGTCCTCTAATGCCTTCACAACGCAGCCCGATGGAGTATTCGATCAGCAGCTTTTTGCCATAAACCTTGTTCATTATACCACAAATAATATGAAAATATCCGACAAAAAAAAGAGGCATTCCCCGTTCATATTATGCCTCTGCTCATAGTCTAGAAGGACATCCACCGGCACCGTCCAATCTTCCGGATAAACAGGAAAACTCCCCGGGCAAACAGGGTAGAATGACCTGTTGCTCCGGGGAGATCAAGTAGCCTTATTCGTATCTGAGACCCGAATAAAGCGGATATTGCTCCGTCAATTCCTGAACCATACCGCGGACCTTGTCGTGAACGGCCTCGTCCTTCGGATTTTTCAATGCCAGAGAGATGATTTGGGCAATCGACTTCATAGCTTCCCGTCCCATTCCTCTGGAAGTAACGGCAGGGGTACCGATCCGAATACCGCTCGTAACGAACGGGCTCGTCGGGTCGAAAGGAATGGCGTTCTTGTTAACCGTCACTCCCACATCATCCAATAGATTCTGAGCTTCCTTACCCGTCAGATTAATGTTGCGAAGATCCACAAGCATCAAGTGATTGTCCGTGCCTCCGGTCAGAACATTGAGCCCTTCAGCCATCAGTTCCTCAGCCAGCACTTGAGCATTGCTGATAATATTTTGACAATAGGTCTTGAAGTCATCCTTCAGCGCTTCACCGAAAGATACCGCCTTGGCTGCTATAACGTGCATCAACGGACCACCTTGAGATCCGGGGAATACCGCTTTGTCAATTTCCTTGGCCCAAGCTTTGCGGCACAGGATCATACCCCCACGGGGACCGCGGAGAGTTTTGTGCGTGGTCGTAGTGACAAAATGAGCATGGGGCACCGGATTCGGATGCAGGCCAGCGGCCACCAGACCGGCAATGTGAGCCATATCCACCATAAATAATGCTCCCACATCGTTCGCAATTTCAGCCAACGCTTCAAAGTCGATTGTGCGCGGATAAGCGCTCGCTCCGGCTACTAACATCTTCGGACGATGTTTGAACGCCGCTTTCCGAACCTCGTCATAATCGATGCGGAACGATTCCTCGTTAACACCATAAGCCACGAAATTATAGAGAATGCCGGAAGCGTTCGCCGGGCTGCCGTGAGTCAGATGTCCGCCGTGGGCCAGGTTCATTCCCAGCACGGTATCTCCAGGCTTGATAGTCGCCAGGTAAACGGCCATATTAGCCTGTGCGCCGGAGTGAGGCTGTACATTGGCGTGTTCCGCGCCGAATATTTCCTTGGCCCGATTAATAGCGATCGTTTCTACTTCGTCCACATATTCGCAGCCGCCATAAAATCTCTTGCCCGGGTAGCCCTCCGCATATTTATTGGTCAGTACGGAGCCCAAAGCTTCAATAACCGCTTCACTGACAAAATTTTCGGAAGCAATCAATTCAATTTTGCCGCGTTGCCGGCCGAGCTCCAGATTCATAGCCTTCAAAATTTCCGGATCGGCAGTACGTAAATGTTCCATCCTCATTTTCCTCCCATTGATCGTTTTATAAATGATGGTAATAGCATAGAACTTATGTCGAAAAAATCTGTCTATTTTCAAGATAAGGATAAACGGCTATCGCCGTCCTTTGGGCGGGCGCGTAAAAAGCTACCTTTAAAACCGGGTTATTCGTCTTCGAAGAGGCTCCGTTAGGTGCTTTTTTTATATTTTAAGGAAAACCTGCAGCCTCTAAGAGCCGTCAATGCCCTATAGCGTTTCGCCGATTCTAGAGGCAAGCCCCTTCATCTGAAGATTCCTGCATCGTGTAGACCGCCCTGGCCCCGCCAATCAGCTTGGGACGGGTATAGGCCATAACAACATGTGCCTGACCTACGGAACGTATGGATGGGCGTACGGGAACCGCCACCTTGCGCAGATGCATGCCGATTAATGTATCGCCGATATCTATTCCCGCATGGGCTTGAACGGTCTCGACCACAACCGGCTCGTTCAAGTGGTTATAGGCGTAGGCAGCCATAGAACCGCCGGCCTTGGGGACAGGAATAACGGATACCGGCTCCAGCGAAGGGTACGAAGCCAGCGCCTCCTTCTCGAGGACGAGAGCCCGGTTCAGATGCTCGCAGCATTGAAAAACCGGATAAAACCGCACCTTCTCGCGGGCTTTCATCACGCCTTCAAAAATACGTTCAGCCACACCCATAGCACCTGCGGAGCCTATTCGCCGCCCCATAACCTCGCTGGTACTCGTCCCGATAACGACCAACTGCCCATCTTGAATATGGCCGGCTTCGAGAAGTTCTCTCAGAATGAGGTTTACATCTTCTGTAATTTTCAGAAGGGATTCGTTCACTGGATAGTCGTCGGATCTGGAATCGGCCATTCCGGCCCGCCTCCTTCCACCCTGTAATTAATAAAATGATCCCACTTAATTCAGAATACCGGCATACAGTACTCAACACGGACTGTTTCAGGCGAACCTTATCCGTTAGGGGTGAATGGAATATTTCTCTTCGATGGATTTCAATTTGCTTACCCGGCCTTCGTGACGGGAACCTTGAGAGAATTCCGTCTCAAGCCAAACCTTGACGATTTCCAGGGCAACCCCCGGCCCGACCACTCTTTCTCCTAAAGCCAGAACATTGGTATCATTGTGCTCTCTGGTCGCTTTGGCCGAGAACAGATCGGAAACGAGCGCACAGCGGATCCCTGGTACCTTGTTCGCGGCTATGGACATCCCGATCCCGGTGCCGCAGATGAGAATTCCTCTATCCGCCTGACCTGAAACTACCTGATCACAAACCTTGAGAGCATAATCCGGATAATCGACGGAGTCGGAACAATGGCATCCCAAATCCTCGACTTCATGTCCAAGGGCAATCACCTGCTGCTTGATATCCTCCTTCAGCCGTACCCCGGCATGATCCGCGCCAATCGCAATTTTCATCAACTTTTACCTCCCTTGTCGACCGATAACCGTTAGCCGATCACGGTTCAGTGTCCGTTAGTATACCCAAGCTGTTAAAATAGAAAAAAGAGCAGGCGGCGTGCGTGTGCACGACGTTGCTCTTTGCCCAGGCGACCGGCCGTATCCCCCGATGCTCCATTGTGGTTATTCCCACTTGTCGCCAGTTACATCGGGTTCTGATTAACGTTACCCCCATAATACCTTATAAGGCGGCAGGTTGTAAAGCTTCCTTTTGGCCTTTGTAAAGTCGTTTTTTATTACTACCAACAGTAATAATGAAAGGCATATTTATAATTTATTGTTGTGATGATTTTAATTTATCGAGCAGTCTCCGCAGACAAAGCTCAATTTCATCCGCACAGCGCTTATAAACATCGAAGGAGCCTCCGAAAGGGTCCGAGATATCATAATCGGAGGAAGTCGCCGACCATTCCAGCCATGGCGGCATTTCCGCCCCTGACAAGCTGGGGTTGAGCGCCTTCTGGATTTCCCATTCGGCCACCGCCCTTTCCTTCTCTGCCTCGGCGGCTGCTTCCTCTTCGTGGCGGACGTACTCTTTCAAGGTGAAGGTTTTATCCGCGGCTTCCGGATATTGTTGAATTAGCGATCTTTTGTGCCCCATGGTCATCGTCAGAATAAGCTCTGCCCAGTTCACATGCTCACCGGATACGGGAGAGGACAGAAGCATCTCCTGCATCCCTTTGGACTGAAGAATTTGACGAGAATGAGGGGAGATCGGACAGCCTTCCGAAGCGGCCGTTCCGGCTGAACGAATGTCCAGAGGAAGGCCCGCTTCTTCTGCCATAAGCCGCAGCATACCTTCAGCCAGCGGACTGCGGCAAGTATTACCTGTACAGACAAATAAAATGCGGTTAACCATTCGTTCACACCTCCTTATTAAGGATTGCCCGCTTCTTTCCCTTTCATCCGGGCTCATTTAACGATAAGCCTGCCTGTTCTTCCGGCAACAAAACCTAATATGGCGAATCGTATGACTATTGTACCTCATCCGCCAAGAAGCGAACAATCAGAGAATGAACTGAACTCCGAACATTAGCAGGATGGCGCCTCCTATTGCCTCGCCGTAATTGCCCGCCCAATAGCCCATCCTTCTTCCGAGCCATAGACCGATAACGGACATTGTCCCGCCAAAAAAACCGAATAGGAGAACCGTCAGCAAAACATCGGAGTCGAACATCCCCATAGAGACTCCTACTGAAAAGCTGTCTACACTAACCATCAGGGCGAATAGCAGAAGTCCCCAGGCATTCCGGAAATCGAGGGTATGTACGGATTCTCCCCGCAAGGAACTATAGATCATATGCCCCCCGAGCAAAATGAGAAGCCCTCCTCCGGCCAATGTGGCTACCTCACCCAACAGATAGCCGACGTAATGGCCTGCCAGCATTCCCATAAG
The DNA here is from genome assembly GCF_007679495.1 of Paenibacillus sp. 32O-W. Lineage (GTDB taxonomy): Bacteria > Bacillota > Bacilli > Paenibacillales > NBRC-103111 > Paenibacillus_L > Paenibacillus_L residui. The sequence continues at coordinate 14,099 of NZ_VEGP01000094.1, forward strand.
AGGCATCAATATATGGAATAGTCCGATCACGAAGCTCACTTTCAGAATACTTAGCAGCCGAATTCCCCTGAAGCCTATGCCTATCCCCAAAGAAAAAGCGTCCATTCCCAAAGCGAACGCCATCAACAGCAGTGTCGCAACGTGCCCCCAATCGAGCGTACCCAGAATCATGCGGCCTTCCCCCTGTCCACTCTTCTTCTTTCCAAACATATGCGGACAAGGGGGTAAACATACTATAAGTCTGTCCCAAGCCTTATATTAAATTTAGGTTTATCGTCAACGAGGGATATATCGGGAATGGCTTCATCCAGGTAACGTAGTGTATACCTTCTGATCGCGATACTGGGAGAAGGAATCGCTTAATTTGTTGGCTTTTAGCACCTTTTAACAACGCACGCCTCTCCCGGCGCATTCTGAGGCGCTGATTGTATTCGGGAGGCAAATTGTGATAAAAAGACATGCAAATGTGCATGTCTTTTTTACGAAAATATGTAAATCCCGGGAAAGACGAGAAACTGCAGGTCATTCGCGCATTTTAACTAATATCTCCTCAAAGACCTGCATTTCTGTTGGTCCTTGCTGCGTTCTCACCGAAACCGGGTAAGGCGCGGGCCTAAACGAGCTTAATCCGATGGCCGGCCGCCTTCAGAAGGCGGTTCATTACCGCTAGTCCGATCCCTTCTTCCTCTAAGGCTTCCGCATAAATAACGGTGACGTTCTGTTCATCGAACGATCTTAAAGCTCCATACAAATTTCTGGCGACGGTTTCGGGACTCTGCAGACTCCCCGCCGTCACTACCACATCCGCTTCGGAGCCGTACTGTTCGCAATGCTCTTCGAACGTAAGGACCCCGGTCCTCTCTCCTTCCGCAGAGGCCTTGCGCAATTGTTCACGTATCCATGCGGATATCCGGTCAGGCGAATCTCCGCTGACCACTGTGAGCCGGCCACGCGGCGCGTAATGCGCGTACTTCATTCCGGGCGACTTCGGAGCAGCCTCTTCCTCCGCCAGCTGCCCGGAAGAAGGCCCGCCCTCGCCGGAGCGGGCCAGCGCCGCAGAGAGCTCGCCGCGAGCCTCAACGCGGCCGGCCACGCGGCGCAGCTCCTCGGCGGAGACGCCGCCAGGGCGCAGCACGTGCACGACCCCGTCGACCACCTCAACGACGGTCGACTCTACGCCGACCCCGGTCGGCCCGCCATCGACGATTCCGTCGATGAGGCCGTCCAGGTCGGCGAGCACGTGCGACGCCCGCGTCGGGCTCGGCCGGCCGGAGCGGTTCGCGCTCGGTGCCGCCACCGGGCAGCCTGCCGCCTCGATGAGGCGCAGGGCGACCGGGTGGTCCGGCATGCGGACCGCGACCGTCGGCAGGCCGGCCGTCACGTTGGCGGCGACGGCGCCGGGCTTGGCCGGCAGCACGAGCGTAAGCGGGCCGGGCCAGAAGTCGTCCATTAGACGCCGGGAGGTCTCGTCGAGGCGATCCGCATCCGTCAGATCGCCTAGTTGAGACCTGTCGGCTATATGGACGATTAGCGGGTTGTCCGACGGCCTGCCCTTGGCCGCGAAGATACCCGCCACCGCTTCCGCGCTGCGGGCATCCGCTCCGAGACCGTAGACGGTCTCCGTCGGGAATGCGACCCGCTTGCCTTCCCGCAGCCAGCGGGCGGCTTCCTGCAAGCCCGAATCCGCAGCCTCTATCTTCTGTGGATTCATGATCCACACTTTAGTCATCTTCGGTTCATCCTTTATCATTGTGTTTATTTATTTCTTTTCTACCTAGCCCCGCTCGGGAGCGACTTTATTGTACCCAACCAATAACAACTTGTAAACGGAAATCAACCATCCCCGTTAGGAGTGTGATGTTTAGTAGGGATGGAGAGATTCGGAAGGTCGTACGGCACAATAATGATCCAAAAAGGGGGATCACTTGAAAAATCGCCGACATTTTTATAAGTAATGGCGCGGAACAAGCGGCATAGGGATCAATAATCATAAAATGTCCCGATTCGAGCCCTCGCTCTTCCTAATAGGTGAAAAAGCGGTCGAGTAGGCGGGGCCTTTCCTTCGAGGATTGTGCCCCTTACCCCTCACAGATCCGTACGTGCGCAATTAACGCA
>NZ_VEGP01000095.1 GCF_007679495.1 Paenibacillus sp. 32O-W
TCCTTTACGATCTTCTCCATTTCCGCTTCAATCTTCGCCAGATCGTCCGACGATAACGGATTCTCCAGATCGATATCATAATAAAAACCGTCCTCGATCACCGGACCGATCCCCAGCTTTACCTGCTTGTTCCCGTAAATCCGCTTGATCGCCTGGGCCATCAAATGCGCGGTGCTGTGGCGGTATACCTCCAGCCCTTCCTCGCTATCCAGCGTGACGATCTCCACTTCGCTGTCCTCGTTCAACTCCCGGTTCAAATCGACCACTTTCCCGTTGATTTTACCGGCGACGGCATTTTTCTTCAGCCCGGAGCTGATCGAACCCGCCACTTCTTCCAATGTCGTTCCTTGCTCATATTCCCGAACCGCACCATCCGGGAAAGTTACTTTCACTGCCATTTGAATAACCTCCTGTTAGATTAAACCAAAGTTTATAGATATAAAAGTAAAAGATGATTTCCTTACGGGGCCTTTCCGCCCCTAAACCTCCGGCCCGTTAAAAATGCCGATTAGATCGGGACCCGGCTCATGAAATGTACTTTGCAGGATGCCCTGCAAAATTCCCCACTAACTGACGTGAGCCTTCGAAGCTTATTTCGTCCTCGCTCCAACAGAGCCGGTGTCTAACTTTCAACCAAGCGCCAATTGTTCTTCCTGTTTCGGGAAGCCTATAATTTCCCACTAAGTAACGTAAGCCTTCGAAGCTTATCCGTCCGCATTCCACCAAGCAGACGTCCAAACCTTTTTCCATGCAGTGATTACTCCTCCTGCTTGGCGGAAGGTCCCGTAAATGCCCCGCTAAGTGACGTACGCCTTCGAGGCTTTTTGCAGGTACTTGCAGGAAGAGCCCCGGAATTCAAAAGCCTGCATTTCTGCATGATTTTGGCCGTTTGGCTCGGCGTCCACTGCAAAGCCTGAAAAAATACATCTTTTTTATCGTTTAAGGGGAGATCGGATAATTTTGTACGGAAATTGATGTATTATCGCAGGCTTTTCGCTGGAGTGCTCCAAATCGACTCAAAATTGATGTATAATCGCAGGAATTTGCACCCGCCGCTGAAATGGCGCCAAGCCTGCCTTCTCACAAAGACGTCGCTTTTCCTGCTAAGCTTCGATTGCGGGGAGTCCCCAAGGTAAGATAAAACAAAAAAACGCATCTCGCCCAAAAGGGACGAGTGCGTTCTGCTCGTGGTTCCACCCTCATTCGATTCGCTGCCAACGCTGCTCCGTCCAATGGACGAAAGACAGACACGGGCGGGGCAGATCTTCCCTATCCCCCTTCCCTTCCGCTTGCTCGCGGGTGGACTGGACAGGAAAATCGGCTTCGCCTTACAACGAATCCTTCGGTATTCCATAACGGGAATAACCCGGTAATATGTACTGTCGCAAATAAGCGCGGGTTCCATATCACGGCTGCAAAGGGGTAACTCCCTGACCGGCTCTCTGAAGGAGCTTGCAGCCTGGGCTCCTCTCTCTGTTCAGTGCGGACGGGGAATCATGTCTTTGGTCATCGCCTGTTATCATATAGATTATAAGCAACGATAGCTTGGTCGTTGACTATAAACAACGTTTACTTGATTATAGATTATAATTTCTATATTAAAGAAGGTCAAGCGGCAGATTATAGATCCGGCACGAAAGCAAATGGCATAATGTGGTAAATTCCACCACTGGTCCAGCTTAAGATAACACAGTACACAATTCGACCCGATGCTCGAAGATTTGCTGGATCGTCTTGATGACCTGAAGTTCCGGCTCCCGGGTATGGATATAAATTTTTTGCGGGGATACCGACAGAAGCGCGCTCACAATCAAATCCTCGTCGCTTTCCTCGGCATCGAACGACTCCCCTTTGTTAAAGTGAAACAGCCTGGGATCAATCGGCTTCATATGCTCGTTGAGAAGCTGGAATTCATGGCCGCCCTTATGCATTAGATGTGCAGTAGGGATAATCGTGTCTTGGGCGTAAACGTAATATTTTAGCAAAGCGATAAAATCCTGATACTGCTGGTCCAGCATCATTTCCTCCACGGCGTAATCGACCGCTTCCGCAAGCTCCCGGTTATAATCGCCCAGCCTGAACCGGATGAATCCATCCAGATGAAGAACCGGATTTTCCCATAAATAGGATTGCAAAATGGCCGATACCTTCGCTTTTCTCCTGCCCTTGAGATCGAAGGGATGGGAATAATCCAAGGTCCCGTCAAGAAGCTCTTTGCAGTAGCTGCATATTTTTTCGGTCTCATCGGGGCTGCAGCGATATTGTGAACGGGTAATGCGGCGAATGATCTTAATCTCTTCACAGTCCACGATATATTCAGCCAGAACACGGCCAATGGCCGTTCCCGCCATTTTGCGCGACTCCTGTTTAAGAACGCCTTGCGTTCCCGAAACCCAATGAACCGTAACCATGAAGCGGTCGGTTTCATATTTCAGTTGATACACATTTTCCGATTTATTTATTTTGTGCAGTTCCTTTTTGAGTGTTTGAACCAAGGCGGCATAATGATTGTCCGGCATATCCGGCAAATATAATTGAAACAGCCTCATCCCGAACCACTCCTTCCCGAACGAAAGTTCTTTTTTAAGTATATGGTGGACGAAAAGCAGATATACGATTAAACTTTACGGGAAGTAAACATTGGAATTGTTGGGGAAAAGAGGTTGTTCAATGAGGGATTGAAAAAAGCGGCAGGTTTTTCCCTTCAACAGGATAGACTACGGATAGTTTGATTTTAGATTTGCGGATACCAGTCTACTGCAGGAGTGATCTGTATGAAAAGTCCATACTCACGCTATTTCGTCTTCACCGCATCCGAATGGGGAAAATTATACAGCGGTCCCTCCCCCGGACCATCGCTCACCGGCGAAGAAATACAGGAGCTGCAGGGCATCAATGAATCTCTTTCCGCCGATCAGGTTAAAGAAGCCTACCTCCCCCTGTCTAATCTGTTAAATCTCATCGTGCAGCAAGCCCAAACGATGCGGCATGCCAAGAACGCATTTTTGCATAGAGAAACGGAAAAAATGCCTTTTATTATCGGAATAGCGGGCAGCGTCGCCGTCGGCAAGAGCACGACCGCCCGCCTGCTGCAAAGACTTATTTCGTGCTGGCCCTCCCGCCCCCGGGTCGAATTGGTTACGACGGACGGATTTTTATATCCGAATGAAGTGCTGACGCAGCGGGGACTGATGAACAAGAAAGGCTTTCCGGAGAGCTATGACACCCGCAGGCTGATTCAGTTCCTGGCGGCTGTCAAATCCGGCGCCGCCGAAGTCGAATGCCCGGTTTATTCGCATCTGGAATACGATATCCTGAAGGATCGGAAGCAGGTCGTGGTCCGGCCCGATATCGTCATTGTGGAAGGATTGAATGTTCTGCAGACCAATACGGTGACCAGTGCACCTAACGTGTTCGTGTCCGATTTTTTTGATTTCTCGATATACGTGGACGCGGATACCGAATGGATTGAGAGCTGGTACATAGAACGGTTCAAAATATTAAGAAAAACCGCCTTTCAAAACGAGCACTCTTATTTTCACAAGTATTCGCATCTGAGCGAGCAGGAGGCCTTGGAGATGGCCAGACAAGTTTGGCGGGAGATCAATTATGTCAATCTGATGGAGAACATTTTGCCTACTCGCAGCCGCGCGGACCTGATTCTTAAGAAAACGGAACAGCACAGAATCGAATCCGTGCTGCTAAAGAAATAGTCCCGATTCCGGATCAATATCCGAGTAATCGGGACCGTTGTATTGGCCAGGCCGCGCCTTAGTTTTGCATGACGAAATCTTTGTCTACCGTATCGGCCTCGTCAAACATTTTTATAATTTCATAGCGAGTATTGCGCTGCGCCGGTATTTTGCCGGCCTCGCGAATCAGCTTCAGAATGGTGCCGATATTCACCTTATGGGTCGTACCGGCCGCAGAGACTACATTTTCTTCAATCATGGTACTGCCGAAATCGTTACAGCCATATTGGAGAGACAGCTTGCCGATCTCCGGCCCCATCGTTACCCAGGAGGATTGGAAATTCGGAATATTATCAAGCGTAATCCGGCTGATGGCCAAAGTCTTCAGATACTCCTCCGGAGTCGACTTCTCGGCCTTGATTCGGGTATTCTCCGGCTGGAAGGTCCAAGGAATGAATGCCAAATATCCAGGTGTATTCAGCTTCTGCTGGATACACTTATCCTGGGAGTCCCGTACCCGGATCAGGTGCAGGGCCCGTTCCTCCATCGATTCCCCGAACCCGATAACCATCGTAGCCGTCGTATGCATTCCGAGACGGTGTGCGGTCTCCATAACTTCAATCCAGTCGCGCCAGGAGCCCTTCAAACGGCTGATCTTGCGGCGAGTACGGTCATCCAGAATCTCGGCTCCGCCTCCCGGAAGGGAATCCAGTCCCGCATCTCTCAGCTCGCGGATGACCTCCTCCAGAGTCAGCCCGTTGGATACTTCCTTCATCTTCATGATTTCCGCAGGGGAGAAGGAGTGCATCTGGATATCGAATCGCTGCTTGATAGCCTTGAGCAAATCCGTATAGTAAGTGAAGGGCAGATTCGGATTCGTCCCGCCCTGCATCAAAATTTCGGTTCCGCCAACATCAATCGTTTCCTGGATTTTCTGAAAAATGGTTTCATCAGGCAGGACATACCCTTCCTCAGAACCAGGCGGACGGTAAAACGCACAAAATCGGCAGTAGACATCACATACATTGGTATAGTTAATATTGCGGCCGACAACAAAGGTTGTAATCGGTTCGGGGTGCCAGCGCTTCATGATCTGATCTGCCGTATGCCCCATTTTTTCAATCTCATCGGACTCGAACAGAGCGATGCATTCTTCCAGTCCAATCCGCTGACCGTCCAGCGCTTTTTGCAAAATCCGGTCTATGGAACTCAAAGTCCCCACATCCCTTCCTAATCTATCGTCCATTCACTAATCGTATCACAAAGGGGTCCCGGACGTCATTACTTTTCGCAGAAGGGCTTCTTGCCGCTTACCCAATCTTCTCCTTAAAGCAGACCTTTCGTCCTATATGGCAGAACGTCAATTTGCTCACCGCCGTAAGGGATCAATCGGTATCAAGAGCCTGTTCCAAATCCGTTATTATATCCTCTACCGCTTCCAGGCCTACGGAATATCTGACCAGACCGTCCGTAATGCCCCTCTCCAGCCGCACCTCTCTTGGCATAGCCGCATGGGACATCATAGCCGGATACGACAGAATACTTTCGACCGCTCCCAGACTTACAGCCACTATTGGAATCCGGACTCGCGACAGCAGCCGCTTGGCCTTATCCCCGCTACCGACATCGAACGATACGACCGCTCCGTAGCCTCTGGACTGCTTCTCATGAATGTCCCGTCCGGGATGATTCGGCAGACCCGGATAATAAACCTTCTCGACATCGGCTCGCCCGGCCAGCCAGTTGGCCAAGCGGATCGCCCCTCTCTCGGAAGCTTCCATTCTGGCCTGCAGCGTCTTCATTCCGCGAATAAGCAGCCAGGAATCCTGAACCCCAAGAACATTGCCCAGTCCGTTCTGAATTTGCTTCAATTCGGTGCCCAACTGTTCGTTGGCGACTACGGCCAATCCGCCCAGTACGTCACTATGTCCGCCCAGAAACTTGGTCGCGCTGTGCAGGACGATATCTACGCCCAGCTCAACCGGCTTTTGATGATAGGGCGTCATGAAAGTATTATCCACCATAGTAAGCAGACCATGGGATTTGGCCCAAGTTGCCACTGCCGGTATGTCGGTAATTTTCAATGTCGGATTGGATGGGGTTTCGATGTAGACGGCTTTCGTGTTCGGACGCAATGCCGCCTTCACCTGGTCCAGATCGGTCATATCGACGAAGGTCGTCTCGATGTTCATGCGGTTCAATATCGTAGTCAGCAGCCGATAGGTTCCCCCGTATACGTCTTCTGTGCAAATAACATGATCGCCTGCCGACAGCATGAAAAATGCCGCGGATATGGCGGCCATTCCGGAAGAAAAGGCAAAACCCCTGCAGCCTCCTTCCAAAGCAGCTATATATTCCTCCAGAACCTGCCGTGTCGGATTGCCCGACCGGGAGTAATCGAACTCGGGAGGGTTGTGGATATCGAAATGATGGAATGTCGATGCCTGATAGATCGGGATGCTGGCCGCACCGGTCTGTTTGCAAAGCTCTGAGCCGAAATGAATCAATCGGGTAGCAAATTCAGGCTCCGCGGTCTTCTGCTTATCCGTTAAACGATCTTTATTCATGAATGCCTCTCTCCTTCTCCGGATTGCTCCTCTGCGGCCGCCGCTTCAAATGCCCGGGTCAAGTCCGCAATAAGATCATCGATATGCTCGATTCCGACAGAAAATCTCAGCAAACGGTCGTCCACGCCAACCCGGTTGCGGATCTCCTCCGGAATATCCCCGTGGGTCTGAACTGCGGGGAAGGTCATCAGCGACTCGACTCCGCCCAAGCTTTCGGCGAATGCGATTAACCGGATCGAACGCAGGATGGGATCGATATACCGGGCTTTCTTCACCTTAAAGGAGAGAATCCCTGTGTTTCCCGACGATTGTTTGTTCTGCAATTCATAATCGGGATGGCTCTCGAGGCCGGGATAATATACTTCATCGACCAAAGGATGCTCGCTCAGAAACTGTGCGATTCGCAGAGCATTGAATTGATGTCTCTCCATCCGCAGCGCGAGCGTCTTCATCCCCCTCATCAGCAGCCAGGAATCGTTCGGGCCGAGGACGGCGCCGATCGAATTTTGCAGGAAGCCGATTTTCTCGCTCAATTCCTTCCCTTTGGTTACGACCAATCCGGCCAGCACATCATTATGCCCGCCCAAGTACTTGGTGGCGCTGTGGATGACTATATCGGCCCCCAGCTCCAGCGGTCTTTGGAAAAAGGGGGTCAGCAAAGTATTGTCGACGATCACGAGCAGCCCATTCCGTTTCGCCCATTCCGATACTCCCCGCAGATCCGTAATCATCATCAACGGATTGGTCGGCGTTTCGATCAATACCGCTTTCGTCTTCGGAGTCCGATATTTCTCCAGCTCGTCCATCCGATTGGTATCGACGTACGAGGCCGTAATGCCAAACCGGTTCAGCACTTGCTCGATCAGCCTGTAGGTTCCCCCATACAAGTCCAGCGACACAAGCAGATGATCCCCTTGTCCAAACAACGCAAAAATGGTCTGGAGCGCCGCCATACCGGAGCTGAAAGCAAAGCCGGCATCCCCGGATTCGAGATCGGCGATCGCCTCCTCCAGCACGGTGCGGGTAGGATTCTTGGTCCGGGAATAATCGAACCCGGTGCTTTCCCCCAGCCTTGGGTGCCGGAAGGCTGTAGCATTATAAATCGGGAAGCTGACGGCCCCCGTAACCGGCTCCGAGATCGAACCTATTTGAGCCAAACGACTTTCTATCTTCATAGCAAGATCCCCTTCCGCTTAAATTCATTTCATCGATATTGATGTAAAAAAATCCCAGTAATAATGTTGCGAAGATGATCGACTGTACTTCATGGGCGGGCCGTTATCGCTGCCTTCTTACGCCCCTGAACATGAGAACAGGCGGAACGCAAGTCCGCCTGACGCTGCTTCATCCTCATGACTGTGCTGCAGGATTGTGGCATCTGTAATTGCAGGATCGAAACTTGTATCTGCCGGAGCAGTAGAAGAGGCTCACTTCTTCAGTAATTTCGTCGTCTTCCAATCGTATGGAGTTTCCTGATAAACATAGTAATTCAACCAATTGGAAAACAACAAATTCGCATGGGCTCTCCATGTGACCATCGGAGGCTTGGTAGGATCGTCATTCGGGTAATAATTTTTCGGAATTTCCATGTCCATGCCTCTTTGGATATCCCGGTCATACTCCCATTTCAACGTGTTCTGGTCGTATTCCGAATGGCCCGTCACGAATATCTGTCTGCCGTCTTTCGTTGCCGTTATATACATTCCCGCTTCATCGGATACGGAAAGAATTTCAAGCTCCTCCACCCGTTCAATGTCTTCGAGGCTCACTTCCGTATGTCTCGATTGGGGGACATAGAATACCTCGTCGAATCCCCTCAGAAGCTTCACATTAGGTTTACAAACCCTGTGCGGAAAAACACCGAAAACTTTACGGTCGAGCTTATATTTGGGAATACCGTAATGATGATACAAGCCGGCTTGGGAAGCCCAACAGATATGCAAGGTCGACGTTACGTTTTCTTTCGTCCAATCCATAATTTGACGCAGCTCTTCCCAATAATTGACTTCTTCAAACTCCAACTGCTCTACAGGAGCCCCGGTAATAATCATTCCGTCCAGCTGCTCGTGCTTGATGTCGTCGAATGTTTTGTAAAACATTTCCAGATGCTCCAATGATGTGTTCTTGGAGGTATGTGATTTCGGATGCAGAAGCACAAATTCCACCTGCAGGGGCGTATTGGCAAGCAGCCGCAAAATCTGGGTCTCCGTCGTTTCCTTGGTCGGCATCAGATTTAGAATCGCAATTTTTAAGGGACGAATGTCTTGGTGGAAAGCTTGCTGCTCTCCCATGACAAAGATGTTTTCCTGGCTTAAAATTTCTTTGGCGGGCAAATGATCAGGGATTTTGATCGGCATTGGGAACCCTCCTTGGTCGTAATTAGATCAAAGCTAACGGTAACACAAACGTGCTACTGCGAGAGGGGCTCTCCAACGTTTAAAAAGCCGCCCTTCTCTTATGAGAAAGGCGGCTTAACCAACGCGAGGTTGTCCTCTCTCATCTCTCAGAAGCGAAAGCTTCTGCAAGAATTAGCACCGTGCATTCCTGTCCATAGGAATGTCGGTTGCCGGGTATCATCGGGCCAGTCCCTCCACCTGCTCTTGATAAGAGTTTAAAATATTCATTTATTCAGCACATTTGATACCTACTCTAGCTCAAAATAACTCCCCCGTCAAGAGGCGTCTTAACGGCAGTCGATCCTCTATGTCTATATCTGTCGCCCCAGAAATCCCATTCGTTCCCTTCCCTTTCATACTCCGGGCATCGACTGCATAATGCGATTTAACGTACCTTTAGCCTAAATGACGATTTCGCATCCGCTTTCTGCTGTATAAGCTCCTTCTTCCCGGCGGTTTCATTATCCCGCATGTCTGCGGTATTTGAGACGGTACAGCCGGAGCCAATCATAGATCTGGCTAACATCCCTCTGCTTCAATTCGTCTTCCGTGTACAATTGCTGCACGACCGGCTTCAAATAACGATGCCCGATATCCCGGAACAGCTTCTCCGCCTGTTTCTGTTCCGTCTTCGCTACGGCTTGCAGCTCCATTTCGATGAATGGCCCGACATCGTAGCCGTCACGGTCCAATTCCTCCAGCAGAAGAATTAGCTCACGACGCTCCATCTCCAGTTCGCTAGCGATCTGATCCAACGTAACTCCTTTCTCCATGGCCTCCAGCAGCGCCCGTTTCGTCTCCCGCTTCTTCTCGCCCGCGGTTTCCTTCTTGTGGTACTGCTCCTCCAGCCATTGTTCAAATAATTCCGGATCCACCTTCTCCTTGACCCAATCCAATGGAAACGGGGTGCTTTGCGGCACTTGCTGCAGCAGCTCCAGCAAAGGCTGTCCGTAGCTCGCCAGCCTCTGCTCCCCGAAGCCCGGAATTTGCTTCAGTTCGTCCAGATTATGCGGAACAAAGACGCTCAGCATCTGCAGAATCCGGTTGGTGGCAATAATGAACGCCGACTTCCCCTCCTTCGCGGCCTGTTCTCTTCTCCACTGCCGCAAAGTGTTAAACAACTCCGACTGCAGGTTGGCTTCGCTGTAATAATGCAGCATCTGGGTGAAGCCGCCTCTCGGCGCCATTCGCCGGCCCAGATCGGTTCCCCGGATCAGGGGCACGAAGCCCTCCTTAAACTTGCCATCCAATCCTTCGCGGAATCCTTGAAGCGCTTCGTCCCACATCATCCCTTCATACCAGACATCCCTTACGGCTTTCCCCTCTGCCTGCTCATTCCAGAACACAGACCATTCGCCATGCTCCTCATAGATGGATACAAGGGCTGTCCGCACCCGATTCTCCTCGGTTACCTTCTCCAAAGTGTTGCAAAAAATCAGATTCATTCCCTATTTCCTCCTTCGTTTGGAATTGCGGACAAACAAAAAAAAGCACCCCTCTTATCATTCAATAAGAGAGGTGCTTCCTCTGCCGTCCAAATTTTATGCTATTTATCCATATTATACTATATTTTTAATAGATTGCAATCCCTGCTTTAAGGAACCAGAATAATTTTCAAGGAATCCTTGCCGCTCTTCATCATTTCGAAGCCGCGGAGATAATCTTCCAGAGGAAGCTTGTGGGTGACTACCCCTTCGGTCGGAAAATCGCCGTTCCGGATCCCCTCAATGACCAGCGGGTAGCAGTACGGCCCCAGATGGGAGCCGAGAACATCCAGCTCCTTACGGTCGCTGATGATGCTCCAATCGACCGTCACAGGATCCTTGAACACGCTGAATTCAACGAACCGCCCCAGTTTTCTGATCATGGACAGCCCTTGCTCAACCGACTTGGGATGGCCGGTAGCTTCGATATAAATATCGCATCCGTAGCCGTCGGTCATTTTCTTGATTTCCGATACGACATCCATCTTGGCAGGGTTCATTACGAGATCGGCGCCGAATTTTTTGGCCAGTTCCAACCGCTCATCCATCATATCCAGGACGACTAGCGTTTGCGCTCCCGCCTTCTTCGCTGCCCCGACCATACCCAAACCCAACGTTCCGGCTCCGGCCAGCACTACGAAATCCCCCAGCTGGATTTGCGCCCTCTGTACCGCATGCAGGGAACAAGCATAGGGCTCGATCAGAATCGCCTGCTCAATCGGCAGCTCCTCAGGGACCTTGTAATTTAGAGCTTCCTTGGTAAATTTCATATATTCGGCCATTCCGCCGTTAACGTTGTTCTGGAAGCCGTACAGATCGTGCTTTTCACACATCCAGTACTGTCCGCGGTTGCAGAAACGGCAATCCCAGCAAGGAACAATTTGCTCCGATATGATCCGATCGCCGACTTCGAAATTTTTCACCTTATCGCCTTTGGCCACGACCCGGGCGATAAACTCATGCCCCGGAATCATCGGAGCTTTAATATAAGCCGGCTGAGTATCGTCTCCCCAGAAGCTGGGGGCCCCGTCGAACGCCTTAATATCCCCTGCACAAATTCCGCATGCTTCAACTTTTACAATAATCTCCTCATCGTTCTCAAGCTTGGGAGTAGGCACAACCTCCAGCCGGTAATCCCCCGGGGCATAGGCTACAATTGCTCTCATCGTTTCCGGAATGGCATTGTTATGATTAGACATACCTGGTTTCCTCCCGTAAATTTTATGAAACAAGGATAAACGGCTATCGCCGTCCTTAAGGACGGGCGCGTTTACCGATGAAATATAAGAACAAGTATAAGGCGAAACTTATACTTTCTCATATTTTAATAAAAGAAATCCGCTGAAAAATTACGTTACTCCTTCTCCCCATTGAGGGAATGGCAGGGCTTCGATTCGATTGATCTCGCTATTCCTTAGCCAAGCTTCCTGATGGCCTCCAGGAAGGACGACAATATGATATAAGCAGAAACCGAGCCGGGGTCCAGATGTCCGACGGAACGCTCGCCCAGACGGCTGGAACGCCCTTTCTGCGACAGCATCTCAGCCGTGGAGTTCATTCCCTTCTCTCCAGCCGTCACTGCGGCCTCCAGGCTTGCCAGCAAATCTCCGCCTCTGCTCCTCTCCTGTTCAAGCGCTTGCATCGCCGGAATCCAGGTATCCATCATCGTCTTGTCGCCTACCTGCGCTTTGCCTCTTTCCTGGATCCCGTTTACCGCTTTAAGCCAGAACTGCACAACATCCTCTTCGTCCAATTCCGCCTTCCCCTGCAGAGCCATGCCTCCCCTTAAGAATGCAGTCGCATACAGCGGACCTACGGAAGAGCCTACCGCGTTGAGGAACGACATCGCCATGTCCTTGCAGAGCGCAGCGAAATCGTCTCCTTCATAAGAATTCAGCTTATCGACAATGGCCTGCCAGCCGATGGACATCGTTACCCCGTGATCCCCGTCCCCGACCGCGCGATCCAGCTCGGATAACTCGTCTTTCCTCGCTTCAATTTGTTCGGCAATATAGATAAAAATTTGTTTAAAATCGGAAATAGTCAGCTTCATCGCATATCCTCCTTACTTCTGCACATACATTGGGGTGTCTACGGGATGGTCGATCATTTCCGCCAGCTCGTCATCGAGCTTCATAATCGTGATGGAGCAGCCGCCCATCTCAAGAGACGTGACGAATTCACCGACAAAGGAGCGGTGGACTTTAACTCCCAGATTAGCCAGCCTCGCAGCCACCCGGCGGTACATGATGAATTGTTCCATGTAAGTCGTCGAGCCAAGCCCGTTGACCAGCACAGCCACCCGATCATCCGGTGTGAGCGGCATGTCATCAATAATCCGGTCCAGCAGAGCGTCCGCCACTTCATCGGCGGTTTTCAGCTTTCCTCTCTCCACCCCCGGCTCTCCATGAATACCCAGACCGATTTCCATTTCATCATCGGCCAATACAAAGCTGGGCTTGCCGGTTTGCGGAACCGAGCAGGGGGACAGAGCCACCCCCATGGTACGCGTCTGGTCGTTCGCTTTGCGCGCTACCCGGACGACCTCATCGAGCGAATAACCCTTATCGGCCGCAGCCCCCGCCGATTTGAATACCAGAAAGCCTCCGGCAATCCCCCGCCGACGATCGATATCGCTCTTCGGTGCGGATGCCACATCGTCCGTCACCAGTACGGTTTCCACCCGAATCCCTTCCATGGCGGCCAGCTCCGCGGCCATATCGAAATTCATGCAATCCCCGGCATAATTGCCGTACATATAGATAACTCCCGCGCCTCCATCGACGGCTTTGGTCACTTCAAGAATCGGGTCCGGAGGAGGTGAAGCAAAAACGTTGCCGACAGGCACGCCATCCACGAAGCCCTTGCCGATCACACCCATAAACGCGGGCTCATGGCCCGATCCGCCCCCGATGACGACTCCCACCTTGCCGGGACGAACCGTATCCACACTAACAACCGACCGCTTGTTCTGCGGAAGGATCTTCACGTATTGCGGATAGGCGGCCTCATAGCCCTCAATCATTTCATCAACAACCGAATTGGGTTGATTCATCAGCTTTTTCATCATCACCACTCCTTAGATAGTGCTGTTCCTGTTCCATTATCTTATTTACCTTTCGTTCCGAATTTCCTCGTTGAAACTCTGAATCTATCCAGGCTTCCACAATTTTAAGAGCGGTCTCCGGGCCAATCACTTTGGCTCCCATCGTCATAATCTGGGCATTATTGCTCTTCCTCGCGCGCTCCGCCGAATAGGTATCGTGACATTGCGCCGCTCGAATCCCCGGAACTTTGTTGGCCGCAATGGCTACCCCAATGCCGGTTCCGCATATCAAAATTCCGCGCTCCAGCTTCCCCTTGCGAATATCGTCAGCTACGGCGAAGGCGACATCCGGGTAATCGACTTCCTCGCAGGAGTAGCAGCCGTAATCGGCAGCTTCAATTTGCCTGTCACGCAGGTAAGCAATAATAAGCTCTTTCATTTCGAATCCGTGATGATCGCTTCCAATCGCAATTTTCTTCATTCTCTCACTCCACAAATGTTTTCTTAATAGAAAAAAATAATAAGCGCTTTCATAGACTCCGGCAGGATGGATTTTAACTGCTTTCCTTCGACATCCCTCCAAAAATTCTATCTGTCGTATACATCTGAACACTTTCGATTACTATCGTTATGTACCTATATTACATATTTTTATTTTCATTTGTCAACAAATATACCTAATTTACTTTCAAATGTTTTTCGTATTTTGTTGTTTTTTTATTTTGTCAGCCCCAATCCAACAGCAATCACAGCAAAAAAACATAGGCACATAAAGCCAGCCGAAAAAAGAAAACAAAGCAGGGTACCGAGAAACGATAGCGTACCGGCTTATACACAGAAACCCGCCTCAAAATTATCGATTAAACATTTGTAGAGCGATTTCAAAATCATCCGGGAAGGCGATTGGAAGTCTAATTTTTGCATTCTGCATCCACTTTCGGAAGCCCTTCTATATCTATACTATATCACGGAACCGCATTGAAATTCTGCGCCTTGGCCATTCAACATTCCTGGTGCATAATTTACGGAGTACATTCAATTCTTTGCTTCTTATGTACCGCTGGCGGAAGGATCCGGCTTGTTGCCCCCGGTTTCCGTACTATATGATATGATGAGAAAGATCAAATAAGCGCGTCCCATTTTATTTACTCAACTTTCGCAGAGGGAAAACCGGTTTAAATGCTTGATACAACCAAGGATAAACGGCTATCGCCGTCCTTTGGACAGGCGCGTTTACCTATGAAATATAAAAAAAGCTCCTAACGAAGCCATCTCGAAGATGAATAACCCGGTATTAGAGGAAGCTTTTTATGCCAGTTAGAAAGTTTGTTCCATTTTAATGCTTTAATGAACTTAAACTTTCTAATGTGGTAAGAACAGGTATAAGGTGAAAACTTATACTTTCTTATATTTTGAAAAAGCAGAGATTAAATACAAAAGTTGAAAAATAGAAAAACACCGCTTCGTTTGATAAAGTGAGAGTGTCAAGCAATCACTACCATAAAGAAGAGGTGTCCTCTATAGGATAGAGCAAATCGTACAGCCGAATCAACTTCCAAATGAAATTATGTCCAAATGAAATTAAACCGGCTTTCAAAGAACTGAAAGTGCTGCAACACTTGAAAATAGCAAGGGGATACCCGTCAGCGTCGTCTTTGTACGCCATCGTTCATCCGGGGCGGTGAAGACATCACAAAGACGAGCAAAAATACATTAAAATCGTGCCATTTCCCAAAAAGAAGGCGGAAGACGCTCAAATGTGCAGGTCTTTTTCACAAAATGAGGCCATTTCGCAAAAATCGCCCCAAAGACGTGCATTATTGCTCTAGAATCAGGTATGTGGCGACTTTTCTCCAAAAAGACGTGCATTATCTCTCTAGAATCAGGTACTTCGAGGCATTTCCCGAAGAGACGTGCAGTTTTGCTTGTCTTTTAAACCATCCGGTGAACGATCCGGGGTTGTCCAAAAAAATTCACTATAAAACGAAAAATTCCGGTGCTAGCGGTGCTGAAAAATCGCGAACTGGATTTTGGGGCAGCCCCTTGATTGAAAGAAGAGGTATCCGCCAAAATGTTCGGTTTTAAATAAAGAACTAAGCTCTCGAAATTTATACTTTTCTAAAATGGCTAAGAAAGCGAGCAAGAAAATCACAACACTCATCCAAACACAACTTCAACAATGGATTGAAGGTTTGCCCAGTTACATCAAGGCTTATCTACCGAAATTTAAGCTACTATACAATGGAGGGTACGAAATGTTCGACAAAGATTTGGATTTCTTATATGACGAAACGGAGGATACATCCACCCGCTTTGTCTGTTTTATCGGGGAAAGTATGAGACGCTTCGATCTGGCGGTAACCTCATCTAACCGATTCTACGGGAAGAAGCTCGTTACAGATATTCAATCGGGAGTCACTGCCATTCTCGGGCCGGATGATGTCCATGAGGAAGGATGCCTCGAAAGGTTATTTGATCTGTCGGAAGAAGAAGGCGGAGATTTGAGAGCCTTTCTCTCGCCAATCATCGGGAATGTTCATTTCACGGATCTTTAGAAGCGTTCATTCATAGTTCCCTTCGAAGAGGGGAAAGATAACCTTATCTTCTTCCCAATAAACCGGAAGATCACGGAGGTGGACTATGAAAGAAGGTTTCATTAAAGAAAACCGGACCGAAAATACCGATTTGGATACGGTGGAATCGCAGAGAAATGACTTAACGGCCGAGGAATTTCCCGAAGGCCCTTACGGCTCCAGTTTGCTGACCGAATCGCTGGGCAAAAGCTCTCCGTGGAGAGAGGATCAACGTCCGCCGAACACATTCAACTATGAAAATCGCGAGCTTCACGAAGGCATGCAGCGGAATTTTCCCGAAGATCATGAAACCCATGACGAGCCTGAAAAGTAAAAAAAGCTTCTAACGAAGCGATTTCGAAGAAGAATAACCCGGTATTAGAGGTAGCTTTTTATGCCAATAGGAA
>NZ_VEGP01000096.1 GCF_007679495.1 Paenibacillus sp. 32O-W
TTGGGTTACTTTTCCTGTATGCACCTTTAACCTTTATTCCCATGAATTTTTCGACAAGAACTTTTCACTGTCCAGTATAGAGGAATAGACCAACGCGTAGGAACCCAGCACCCCCAAAATTGCGGATATAATAACCGTGCCGAAAGTAACCTGCACAGAGTTGAATAAATGTTTAAAAAAATCGGGAGTGACAACTGCCCGGTAGTTGTCCATTGTCGGTGTAAAAGCTAGTGATGGAACGGCGACCTGGCTTTCAAATTTGAAGCTGGACAATAACATGTACAGCATTGGAAAGAGCCACACTAAGACCACAGCATACGCTATTGTTGTCACCAGATTATTCTTAATACGCCTGCTCATTTTTTTCACCACCTAGACTAGGATGCTCATATATTCTTTGTATTCTTTTTCATCATAAATCCATAGAATCTTTGGACAACAATAAGCGTAAGCGCTACGGTAACTACGGCGATAGCGGCGGCGGTTCCCACATTCCAATCATAGAACAGCGCCTTATAGGAATAGTACGGCAGATTGCTTGACGAACTGCCCGGACCTCCGGATGTCGTTACATAGATTAATCCGAACACCTTCAAAATATTGATCAAGCCCAAGGTCATGGCAACATTGATATGATCTCTAATGAGAGGCAGTTGAATATGGGTTAACAGCTTCCAGCCTGTAGCCCCATCGATTTTGGCGCTTTCTATTATTTCAGAGGGCATGTTCTGCAACCCGGCCATAATGATGAGAAAGAAGAAAGGGGTCCACTGCCATATGATTAGGATCATTATAGTAAGAAGCGCATACTTTCCGAAGAAATCTATCGGTTCTATCCCAAGAGCGTTGGAGATATAATAATTCAGTCCAAGCGACGGGTTCAGCATTAATGTCTTCCATATGATACCGACTACCGCTTCCATTACAAAATAAGGAATTACAAACAGCGTTCTTAACAGATTAACGCCCCTGAAGTTCCGGTTAAGCATCAAACCGAATAAAATGCCAAGCACAGTACAGATCGTTAAGGCAACGACGACAATCAATAAAGAATTAAATACTACTTGGTAGAACTGGCCGTCCGTTAATATTTTTTTATAATTGTCGATTCCGGCGAAATTAATGCCTAGATCGGGTCTCTTCACGTTCCAGCTAATAAATGAAAAAATAATGGTAAGGATAAATGGGATCTGTGTAACAATTCCAACTACAATAAGAGCTGGAAGAATTAATAATTTGCTTTTATCGCCCTTTGTACTCATTGTTCTTCTCCTCTGCAATTAATAAAATTACTGGTACGTTCTTGCAGCGTACCAGTAATTTTGGAGAATGTAGTTCTATCGTTACTTCGCGTATCCTCCTGAAACAGCTACATCGGTCAATATTTTTTGTCCTTCTTCCAATACGGCATCAATACTCTTCTGATCGACTAAATAGGACGCAAGCAATTGAGCGATTTGTTCACCCCAGGATGAATATTCGGCCATGTTTGGAATCGAATTTCCGGTATACGGCGTTTTATTAACAGAAGGATTACGAAAATCAACTTGTAAAATAGCTTTTTTGGTAATGTCCGCGAAATCACTGGCTTGCTTATAATTTTCGTTGTCATAAGTAGAAACGCGAGTGCCTGACGGCGTGCTTTCCCAGCCTTTTTTCTCGCCCACCAGATTAATATATTCCTTGCTAGTGGCCCATGTCAGAAACTTAAATGCGGCTTCTTTATTTTTCGAAGAAGCATTAATAGCTATGCCCCAGCCGCCAATCGTATTGGTGGCGTCTTGCTTCACTTGAAGCGGAGCCATGGCATATCCGATTTTTCCGGAAACAATAGAATCTTTGGAGTTGGCAAGCGTGCCGGCCGATACACTGGCGTCGTACCACATCGCGGCTTTTCCGGTCGACATTAAGTTCAATGCTTCCGTATATCCAGTAGAAGTCGGTCCGGCTTGTCCGGCATCCGTCAAAATTTTCTTGTAGAATTCAATCGCGTTTTTCATTTCCGGAGTATTGAACGTAGCTTTCCAGTCCATATCATAGTATTGTGCCCCAAACGCGTTGGCGATAGAACTGAAAATAAACATGTTTTGTCCGCTTCCGGGCAAGCCTCTTAGTGCAATGCCGGCAATGCCTTTGTCTTTATCCTGCGCTGCCGCGGCCAGCTCGTAGACCTGTTCCCAAGTAGGATTTTCCGGCATCGTTAAATTTTTCGCTTCAAAAATTTCTTTATTATAGAACAATAAGGTCGTTTCCGCATAAAAGGGGAGAGCTCCAAGACCTTTCGTTTCGGAGGATAAAGAATCTCTGACTACAGGAAAAATATCTTCGACATCATACCAAGCTTTCTCTTCTTCGCTCATGCTGTTAAGCAGCCCGTCCAACGGCTCGGTCCAACCGTTATCCAAATAAACGGCTGAATCCTGAGCGCCGATTGTAAACAGATCATACTGTCCGCCGCCTAAACCGACATCCTGCGTAATTTTCGAACGAATTTCGTTCTCGGAGAGAACGGTATAATTTACTTTGATCCCTGTCTTTTCGGTAAATTCGGAAGTCATCTCTTCCATAATGACCATATCATTGTTGTTTACTGTAGCAATATTAAGCACTGCACCCTCTTTTTCATTTTGCCCGCTGCCGCTAGAACATCCGACTAGCAAGGTTCCGGCCAAAGCAAATGCAGAGACTAAATTCAATCCATACTTAAGCTGTTTTTTCATACGTTGACCCTCCATTAGATGAACATAGATGAACAAAACTTGTATAAGGCCTTCCTATGGCTGGCTTGCTTAACGTCTCACCCCTTTCAATTACCCGTAATGGGTTTCGATGAAATCAATAATATCGAGTGAATCCATATACTTCCTGACTACCATCAACCCGGCACCTTCCAGCATGCCTCCCTTTTCATATTTGGAAAAGCGAATATCGATAGAGTCCACAATTTCCTCCGGCAGGTCGCTGCTTAAGTTGTTTTTTAGCTGCGCCAAAAATTTGGGGGAATTGATAATCATATCTCCAAACACAATAGTGTCCGGGTTCAGGATATATATAAGATTTTTGATTCCATAGGAAAGAAACCAAGCCATCTGATTGACTGCCCAAACCGCGAGCTCGTCATCCTTTTCATACAAATGATAGATTTCGCTTATGGAAGAATGCTCATGAAGCTGTGAATTTGGAAACTCGTGCAATCTTTCTTCCACTAGTCGGACTAAATTTACCGGGGCCGCATATCGTTCCAGAATGCCTACCTTATTGAATTCACTGCGCTTGGCATTGAAGTTGATGCCCATATGTCCGATTTCACCCGCGATCCCATTCTTTCCCCGGATCAAATGGCCATCGATAATGATTCCTCCGCCAATTCCGTCTCCCAGGTTCAGATACATCATGATTCCTTTAGTGTTTCCTGTTTCTTCTACATAATCTCTCCATTCCCTTAGAGCAGAGACGTTTGCGTCATGATCGATGTACACGTTCAAGTGGGGATATTGGGCCTGGATCTGCTCCTGGAAATCCACCTTGGAAAGCTCCGGCATATCATATACCTTTGCAATCGTTTTACCGTTATAGGTCATTAAAGGACCTACAATCGCTATGCCGATGCCCAATACCTTCTTGCTTGCATCCATGGCAATCATTTGGTCTATTCCGTCGTAAATAAGCTTCAATATGGAAGAGATGGGTGTGCCCTTATCAATCTTGACCGCGCTTTTTTGCAGCACTGCGGCCTGAATATCGCACAGAGCAAATTCAATGGCATCGCGATTAATTCTTACAGCAACGGAGACGACATCATCCAGAGCCAATGAAATTCCGGTAATTTTCCGTCCGTTATCTGATAAGATAGGCCCTTGTTCTTTAATCACGCCCATTTCTTCAAATTCATTGACGATGTTAGTTATGGTCGCTTTATTTAATCCGCTTTTTGCAGCCAGCATCGTTCTGGATATGACTCGATGCCTCAGCAGCAAATTCAGCACTAATCCGCGATTGGCCTTTTTCACTTCATCAATATTTTGTGCTCTTTTCATTTGTCCTCCGTTCTGTTTATTATATAAACTTTTATAATACAAAAAATTTACATGGTCAACTTTATTTCTTTCGACAATTTGACTATATTACACGCTGGAAGCGTTGTCAACTAAAATGACTGCATTTTTTCAATTGGAAAATGTTCTCTTCGCGGAATAATGTGTCGAATTAGAAAAATTTGGATTAATTACTTTAATTTTTTTGTACATAAGAGTTTACATGATAAACTTTATAATTTATGATATGGGTATATTTTATCATTCATTCTAAATACAACGAGGAGAAAAAGACATGAGCGAAACAATGAAGGTAGCCATCATGAATACAATAGGTAAACTGGAGTTCGAACAAAAGCCGATTCCCCAAGTAAAAGATGATGATGTGTTAATTAGACTGGACTATGTGGGAATCTGCGGTTCAGATATGCATTTATTTGAAAACGGTTATATTGGAGAAAAACATGTCACGGAACCGATTGTATTGGGACACGAACCAGGCGGGGTTGTAGAAGCCGTCGGTAAAAATGTAACGTCGCTAAAACCAGGGGATCGTGTTGCCGTAGAACCGGGAATTCCTTGCTATACGTGCGACTATTGTAAGGCGGGAAGATACAATCTTTGTCCAAAGGTTTATTTCTACGCCTCCTTGCCCGTGGTGGAAGGATGCTTTGCCGAATACATTTCGCATCCTGCAAATCTATGCTTTAAGCTTCCGGACAATGTAAGCACGCTGGAAGGGGCATTGATGGAACCGCTCGCCGTCGGTATGCATGCAGCCTTGCAATCCGGCGCCCAAGTCGGGGCATCTGCCGTCATATTAGGAGCAGGCGCTATCGGACTGCTGACTATGCTTTCTTTAAAGAGCATGGGCGTGCACAATATTACGGTGGTCGACCTGGTGCAGAACCGGTTGGAAAAAGCGAAACAATTAGGATGCACCCATACCGTAAATGCCAGTGAAGGCAATGCCATTGATGCCGTGATGTCCATATCGGACGGTGAGGGAGCGGATTATGTATTTGAAACCGCCGGCTCCGAGGTAACGATTTTGCAAACGGCGAAAATGGTCAAGCGCGGCGGAACGATCGTTCTTGTAGGTTATACAAGCAGCGGGAAAGCACAGATTCACGTTAACAATATAATCGATAATGAAATAACGGTAAAAACGGTGTTTCGTTACCGCAACATTTATCCGAAGGCGATTGAAGCGGTATCCAAAGGAATCATTCCGCTTAAAGAGATTGTTTCCGATATTTTCGAATTCGACCGCATTCAAGAAGCAATGGAGAAATCGATTCAGCATAAAGACAAAGTAACGAAATGCGTCATTCGCATCCGCTAACCGCATCCGCTGCCGCTTGGAGACAAAGGAGGTTTTGACTTGGAAAATAGATCTAGCAAAATGGTAGCCGGGGTGGATTTCGGCAGCGATTCGGTAAGAGTCGTTATGGTAGACGGGGCGACCGGCAGAACCCTTTCCGAAGGATCCTGCGCTTACCCGCGTTGGTCACAAAGACTGTATTGCAGCGATGAGATCAGTCAATACCGGCAGCATCCCTTGGATTATATCGAGGCCTTTACTGCCGCTTTTAAGTCCGCGCTCAGCGGTGCCGGCGAGCATGCCGGACAGCGTTTGGGCGGAATCGGAATAGATACGACCGGTTCAACGCCATGTCCAATCGATGAAGCGGGAGTTCCTTTGGCGTTAAAGGCCGAATTTGCAGATAACCCGAATGCCATGTTTCATTTGTGGAAGGATCATACCGCTATTGCAGAAGCGGAAGAGATTAACGCAGTCTTTTCCACTTCTTCCGTTGACTATACGAAATATCAGGGCACTTATTCTTCAGAATGGTTTTGGGCCAAAATCCTGCACACGATAAGAAAAGATGATAGAGTGAAACAAGCCGCTTATACGTGGGTGGAACATTGCGATTGGTTTGTGGGCCTGCTGACCGGACAAACCGATCCGCTGACGATGTATCGCTCTTCTTGTGCTGCAGGTCATAAAGCTCTTTGGCACAGCGCTTTTAACGGTTTGCCGTCGGAAGAATGTCTACAGCAATTGGACCCGTATTTAGTATTAGTGAAGCAAAGATACGGTTCCGGACCCCGGCATGCCGATTCGGCCGCAGGCATCATTTCCAAAGCATGGGCCGCACAATTGGGCATAAATGAACAAGTCATTATATCCGGGAGCTCTTTCGATGCTCATGCCGGAGCGGTAGGAGCCGGGATCCGGCCTTATACTTTGGTAAAGGTTGCGGGAACTTCAACCGTTGATATGATGATCGAGCTGCCTGAACGCTTGAAAAATAAAGAGATGAAGCATGTATGCGGAATGGCTGAACATTCCATCATCCCGGGATATGTAGGGATTGAAGCAGGACAAGCTGCATTTGGCGATATATTTGCATGGTTCAAATCCCTCATGCTGTGGCCGGTCGAGCAAATGCTTCAGCATAGCGAAGTGTTATCGGAAGAGCAGAAGAAGCTGCTGCAGGAACAATGCTCGAAGGAGCTGCTCTATCGGCTTGAAGAGGCCGCGAAGGAAATCCCGCTGCTTGCAGCCAACCAAATCACCGCCCTGGATTGGTTTAACGGCAGACGTTATCCCGTATTGAATGAAAATGTTAAAGGAACGATGGCGGGACTCCATTTAGGAAGCACCGCACCCGCTATTTATCAGGCGCTTATTATGTCCGCCGTTTTTGGCGCAAAGCGTATTTTTGACAGTTTCATAGAAAACGGACTGCGAATCGACCGCATCATCGTGATTGGCGGGATCGCCAAAAAATCGCCTTACATTATGCAAATAATGAGCGACGTATTAGGCCGGCCTATTATGATCAGTAAAGAAGATCAAGTCTGTGCCAAAGGGGCGGCGATATATGCCGCAGTCGCGGCCGGTTTGTTCGCAAGCATCGAAGAAGCACAGCAAATTTATTGCGAACCCTATGAGGCGGATTATTATCCGAATCCCGACAAACAGCAGGACTATGCGATGAAATACGGGCAGTATATGAAGCTGGCTCAATCGATTGAGGAATTTCATAGATAATCATTTAATACTACAAAGGACGTGCATATGATGACCAACATTGAACAGTTATCTGTTCTGTCGCTGCGCAGCTTAGCCATTGATATGATAGAACAGGCCAATTCGGGACATCCCGGCATGCCCCTGGGCTGCGCCCCTATGGCATATACGCTGTGGACCCGATTTATGAATCATAATCCGACCAATCCGGCCTGGTTCAACCGCGACCGCTTCGTTCTGTCAGCCGGTCACGGCTCGAGCCTGCTTTACAGTTTACTGCATCTTTCCGGCTATGCAGTATCTATGGAAGATTTAAAGCAATTCCGCCAGTGGCAGAGCAAGACGCCGGGTCATCCGGAATATAGGCATACGCCAGGAGTCGAGGCGACTACGGGTCCTCTTGGTCAAGGCATGGCTACTGCTGTAGGTATCGCAATGGCAGAACAGCATCTCGCCGCCGTGTACAATCAACCTGGTTTGAGCGTTGTCGATCACTTTACGTATGTCATTTGCGGCGATGGAGATTTGATGGAAGGCGTCTCCTACGAAGCTGCCTCGCTTGCCGGACATTTGAAATTGGGCAAATTAATCGTGCTGTACGATTCCAACGATATCTCTTTGGATGGCGAGCTGAATATGTCGTTTTCCGAAGACGTAAAGCAAAGATTTGAAGCCCAAGGCTGGCAATATATCAAGGTAGCGGATGGGAATGATACTGAGCAAATTTCACGTGCTCTGGAGCTTGCCCAAGCTGATCTGACCAAGCCTGCGCTTATCGAAATCAAGACGACGATCGGTTACGGTTCGCCGAACAAAGCCGGCAAATCCGCTTCGCACGGCTCGCCGTTAGGTACCGAGGAAGCGAGATTGACGAAACAGGCATTGCAATGGACTCACGAGTCGCCGTTCCATGTTCCGGAGGAAGTGTACGCTCATTTCCATGAGGAAGTTGCCCTAAGAGGAATGAATCAAGAAAAAGCATGGCAGGAGCTGTGGGAAAAGTATGCTCTTGCTTATCCCGATCTGGCCAAGCAGCTTCAGGCGGTCATCGAAGATCGTTTCACACCCGATTGGGATGCAATCCTGCCCCAATATCCGTTCGGAAGCTCTGCGGCAAGCCGTGCCGTTTCCGAACAAATCATCAACGTGCTGGCTAAAGAGTTACCGAGCGTCATCGGCGGGTCCGCCGACCTTGCCAGCTCCAATAAAACAATGATCAAACATACAGAGCCGTTCCTGCCGCAATCCTATCACGGGAAAAACATTTGGTTCGGAGTCCGGGAGTTTGCCATGGGGGCCATACTCAACGGATTGGCTCTGCATGGCGGGTTAAAACCGTATGCCGGCACATTTTTTGTCTTCTCCGATTATTTGCGTCCGGCCATTCGTTTGGCAGCCCTTATGGGCTTGCCGGTTACCTATGTCTTTACACACGATAGTATTGCGGTGGGTGAGGATGGACCGACCCACGAGCCCATTGAACAGTTGGCCTCCTTGAGAGCGATGCCTAACCTGTCCGTCATTCGTCCGGCGGATGCCAACGAAACGAAAGCGGCCTGGAGATTAGCGATAGAATCCAAGGACACTCCAACTGCACTGGTGCTCAGCCGGCAAAATCTGCCTACGATGAAAGATACCCATCTGCTGGCTTATGAGGGGGTTTCCAAAGGGGCTTACGTGATCTCCAAAGGGAGATCGGATCGTCCGCAAGCTTTATTGCTGGCTACCGGCTCCGAGGTTCATCTTGCCGTACAGGTTCAACAAGCGCTAGCCGAAGAACAAATCGATGTAGCGGTTGTCAGCATGCCGTCTTGGGATCGCTTTGAGAAGCAAAGTGTAGAATATAAACATTCCGTCTTGCCCCCATCGGTTACCAAACGGGTTGCCATCGAGATGGCTTCCTCTCTCGGCTGGGAACGATATGTAGGCCATGAAGGCGATATTATTGCGATTGACCGATTCGGAGCTTCCGCTCCGGGAGACACGATAATCGAAAAGTACGGCTTCAACGTAAGCGAAATTGCCAAACGTGTGAAGAATCTGCTTGATGTTCATTAAGTGTGGCGGTACAGTTGGAATTTAGTCAGAGCTTCCGAAATTGTGATCATCTATAAGAATTTCATAATCAAAAGCTGCAGACATGATGTCTGCAGCTTTTGTTGCTTATTCAAAGAATACGCTTGGATATTCAACACTCCAGAAACATGTTCGAGAGAATCTTCACGCAGCTCTATTGCCATAAATGCTTCATCCGGCACTTCGAATGGTGCTTTTATCGACCACAGAGACGCTCTTTGGAAGCCGAACTTCGGATAATATTCCGGGTGTCCCATGACAATGACAGAAGGGTGCCCGAGTTCTTTGGCCTTGTGTAATGCTTCTAGAATCAATAACCTTCCTATGCCTTTATTTTGATAATCCGGTAAAACGGAAACAGGTGCAAGAGCAAGCGACTCCGCAATTTGATTACCTTCAACAATTTTTATTGCGGATAGAAGAATATGTCCGACAATTTCTTTATTGTTTTCATTAACGGCTACTAAAGACAAGTCAGGGATGAATCCGTCCGTCTCTCTGATTCGGGATACCAATTCATGTTCTTTCTTATCACTGTGCTCCATATTGGCAAATGCATTCTGTACTACGGATTCAGTAATCTTATAATCCTCGGGCCGTTCTTTTCTGATGGTAATGTTCATAAATAGTTGTCTCCTTAGTCGTATAGCTTATATTCCCTATATTACACGATGAAACCAGGTTCAAATACAAATAAATTATTGATTGACGAAGGGGTGAATAGTGTATATATTATATATATACGGTATTCACTATGTTGACGGCAGTGAGGTGAAGGAATCTGAATATTATTATATCCAATGCATCGAGCGATCCGATTTATATACAGATTATGAACCAGATTAGACAGAGCATTCTGAGCGGTGAATTACGTGCAGGGGACAGCCTTCCCTCCATCAGGCAGCTGGCGAAAGATTTGCAGGTTAGCGTTATTACGACCAAGCGTGCCTATGAAGAGCTGGAGAAAGAGAAGCTGATCGACTCAGTCGTAGGGAAGGGCAGTTTCGTATCGGGAGCAAATAAAGATTTCATTCGGGAGCAGCGCATGAAACGACTGGAAGAGAAAATGATAGAGATCATTCGGGAAAGCAAGGAGTTAAATATGAATCAACAAGAGGTCATCGACCATCTCACTTTATTGTTCGAGGAGGAACAGACACCATGAATGCCATAGAATTACGTAATCTAACGAAAACCTACCCGCAATTTACGGTCGATGATGTCTCTTTGGATGTGAAACAGGGCTACATTACCGGACTCATTGGTCCGAATGGCGTCGGCAAGAGCACCTTGATCAAGATGATGCTTGGTATTATCCATCCGGACTCCGGGAGTATCACAATATTGGGCCGCGATATGTCTAAACATGAAATCGACATTAAGCAGCGTATCGGCATCGTGTCGGATGATTGCTTCTATTATGAGCATCTTACGATTCGCGACATGAAGAAGATCATCGCGCCATTCTATAAGAAGTGGAATGAAAAGAAGTTTAACGGCTATCTTGAACAGTTCGAGTTGTCCCCCGAGAAGAAGATTGGACAGTTATCCAAGGGGATGAAAGTCAAGTTTTCCCTTGCCGTCGCTTTATCGCATGAAGCCGAGCTCCTAATCATGGATGAGCCGACCTCTGGCCTTGATCCCGTGTTTAGAAGGGAGATGCTGGATCTGCTTGCGGATATGATGCAGGACGAGAGAAACTCGATTATCTTCTCGACCCATATCACGACGGATTTGGACCGTATCGCCGACTACATTGCTTTCATCCATCGCGGCAAGCTCGTATTTAATGAAGCGAAAGATGAAGTGCTCGAGAGATACGCGATCGTTAAAGGCGACTCGGAGCTGCTTGATTCCGATATTCGCAATAAATTTATCGGGATTCGCGAGACCTCTGTTGGTTTCGAGGGCTTGGTGGACAACAAGGAGGAGGCCGCACAGTTATTTGGCGATTATGCTGTTTTGACGAAACCAACCTTAGAAGACATCATGTATTTTACCGCCAAGGGGGAACGAATTCATGCTTAACCTGCTTCGCAAAGATTTCATCGCTTTAAAAAGCTCGCTATGGATGACTATGCTGTATCTTGTTGTATTCAGTGCCGTTTTTATACCGAAGCTTTCATCATCTATTCACATTGTGGGGATCTATACGGCTTTCGCGACACTTAGTCACGGTACGATGATCGATATCAAAAACCATAACCATAATTTCCTGGTTACGCTGCCCGTTAAACGCAAGCATATTGTGCAAGCCAAATATATAACAGCCATCATTTATATGCTTTTTGGAGTCCTTGCTTCTTACGGGATTCACTGGCTGGTTAAACTAGCCGTTCCAGAGCTTAATAAACCGGACTATACCGTCATGGACATTCTGGGCCCCGCAGGTATAGTGCTTGTTCTGGCTTCCGTCTATTTGCCGCTCTTTTACGCATTCAGCAAGAAAGGAACCGCTATTATCAATGCCGTATTCTTCATAATCATGATAGCTCTGGCGCAGCCTACGGCTGTTGTTATGAATATGATAAATGGGAATAGTTTGGGGGGCGACGGAGCGTTATATCTGATCCTGCTCGGTATCTTGCTGCTGTTCATTGCTTCTTATTATTTAACTGTAAAACTGTTCAATAGAAAAGACTTATAGGAGAACGCATAATGAAAGATAAGAAATGGATACTTTATATGCTCGCCGGATGGGCAACATTAGTCGTGAGTCTCTTCCTGGCTGCGCTTTCCGGCGATGTCGCTGAACAGTGGTTCGGACTATCGAGAAATTCTCAATCATTCGTTAAAGGTTTTGTCATGAGCGGGCTCGTCGTTCCTATCATTTTCTATTTGTATCAGCATGTCTATCGGATGGCCGGCGATAAACCGGAGACGCCGGTATATTCCTGGAAAAGGCTAAATCACTTTATTACCGGCATTCTCTTGGCCATTGCATTGGCTTCATTGGGTTTCATTATAGCCGGTTTGCAAGGGTGGATCGTTATTGAAAAATGGCATGCCCCCGACCAGTGGTTTGTTGCGCTGCTCATCAATCTTTTATTTGCTTTTTTCTATGAAGCTTTGCCGGAGGAGCTCGGATTGCGGGGTATGCTGTACGATGTCCTGCGTCATCGATTCGCCGCATGGTTATCCGTATTGCTTCAAACCCTGCTGTTTGTATCTGTCACTGTAGCCGTTGCCCAGATTCAAGCGCTTGTTGGTCTTGCTCCCGGAGTATCCATTAATATTTTTTATATCCTATTAATTGCATGCTTCGGAATATGTTTGCAGCTGCTTCGTCTATGGACCGGGAGTCTCTGGGCATCGATCGGTTTTCACCTCGCCTACTTGGAAATCATGAGGTTTGTCGTCTCGCCATATCAATATCGCGTACCGCCAATCATAACCTTTCGTGAATCCGAGCCTGGAGTCGGCGCCTTACTCTCTATCAGTATGATGATTATCGGGGGCATCATTTTATCGCTCGTTATCCTGGGTGTTAAGCGTTTGATACAGAAAAGGGGAGTCATTCGAAAGCTTTAACCTTTTTTGGGTTAGTTATTTTCTTCTGCCGATATACAACAAATGAGTTGAAATGCCTAATACAGAGGGATCCTTGGCAAGTTCAATAAGTAAATTCATCAACTTCTGTGACTCACCTTTTTCTTCCCAAAACTGCCTTTGTTCGTTACTAATCAACCCGCCGATACTAGAGGAACCAATCAAATCAACGGTTTCAAACCCATGGCTTTCCATGAAGGGCTTGATATCATTGATGTTGAAGTAATAAGCCCCCGTAAATCGGCCTTTATCTGCGTGATTAAAAATTCCAGTAGCGCGGAACTCATTTATTGAATCCATAGTGTCGTTTGGCTTCCAGTGTTGTGGGTATTGCAAGGAAGTAATTGTCATTCTCATCCTACTCTGAAATGCGACGAAGATGATACCTCCCTTTTTTGTAACGCGGAATAACTCTGTTACAGCGTTAATTCGATCTTCTTCCCTTTGCAAATGGTAAAGAGGCCCTAACATGAGGGAAGCATCAAATTCCTCATTGGGTAATTCGTCTAAATTGGCAGCATTTAACACATGAAAGCCCTTGAAGTGTTTCGTTAATCCCAGTTCGTCTGCCTTCACCTTAGCCATTTCAACTAATCCGGGCGTTAAATCCGAAAGAGTTACATTGAATCCATGTCTTGCTAACTCCATAGAATATTTTCCGGGTCCTGCTCCATTATCCAGTACATTGCCATGGGGTGGTAAGTATTGTTTAATGTAATGCCAGTTAATGATAAACTCAAGAGGTTCCCTATCCAGCCTGCCCCACTCGTCAAAACGGGAATAATAATCAATCACGTTTTCCATCCGATTGCACCTGCCCATCATTTTAATTGGTTTGTTCAAACTGAAATCAAAAAAAACCTATTGCCTGCAAAGAGGCGATAGGTTTTCCTTCGCGGTACCACTCTTATTGATTCGTTGGATTCAGATAAACGAACCATCTTCAAACCTGATGACGGGGGTTATCCGTTAAGGCCTGCCGAATTCAGCCTTACCGCTCATGGGTGAGTTGGGGAAACCATTGACTGTCTCGCACCGATACGACAGTTCTCTGGACAATAGTCAAGCCTTAATACTCCCAGTCATAGCGTTTAACGATATTGAATTTAACCAAGTATAGCGCTTCCAAATACTACCTGTCAACAGATACTTAGCTTTCGGCGGCTGCTCACGTCCCTTAACCGTCAATATTATGAAGGCCTTTCGTATATCCGTAGGCGGGAAAGGCAGCAGACAGCAAGCTCTATATTCCACAATGGTATAGATAAAATTTACCTTCGGACAATCTATCGGAAAATGAAATGATCTTTTCGAATTGGTGTATAATTTCATTTCGATTATAAGCTAACTTTTCATAATGACCCGATTGTTCCCCATCCTGAACCATAACAAATTCTCCTGTAAGCTCTAATACTGCCGGTGAGTTCAGAAATAAGTCTCTCCAAGAGGAAAATATGCTTTTTAAAATAATAGCGGAATCCTTATCAAAAAGGGTCACGCCGTAATAGTTAATCCCTGTACTAATCGGTGTCCCATGTAGCTCCGGATTTCTGCTTGGAATCCATTTTAATGTGTCGCTAACGTATTGAATAATGTCATCATGAATCACTACACTATCGATAATTTTAGGATTATTTACTCTATTCATCCATAAATGTTCTACATCTATTGTATTAGGAATGAGGTAAAATTCATGCTCCAACGCCATTTTTTTCCCCTCCTTAACCGCCGTCGCCAAAGGCCACGCCACAGTCCCCAGCATTCCGACGATCCGCTCCTCTTAGTCATCAACACTATACTTCACCTGCATCGTTGCTGAATGCAGCACACTAAACATTAACATCTCACATATTTGCGTTTGAACCCAAGCTGCCCTCTATTTATTGACTTTTGGATATTTTCGGAGGCGTTCAACAATTTGCTTTTCTTCTTGTCTTTTTGGACTTCAACCGGGCCTACCGCCTTAGCCGTTTCGACAGCCTTATCATGGAGCGGCAAATAAGATACAGCGACTGTGTACATAAAATTGTTCATCGCGTATTTTGCCCGTTCGGGTGCATCGTGAATCGTTTTTTCCACAACCTCCAACAGGTTAGCGATTTTGCTTTCGGCAAACTCAGAGTCAGGCCGACTGCCCAAAAGCCAGCAGTAACAGCTCCAGCCCGCCGACATTCTCAACTCTTCGCCGCTTGCGATCCATTTATCGGCGACTGCTTGCGCAATATCGGTTTCCGCCAACGTTACCGCCACCACGTAATCGGATAGCATATAAAAATAAGCCCCGTCCATCCAACGCTCAAAATCCGCCTCGGTCATCACTTTCGGATCAGCAATGATGCCGGCAAAGTACATGGCGTCGTAGTTCCCTGTTGCGTAAAGCTGCTCGGCCAGAGGTTGATTGATTTTAGTTTTTCTGAAAATGGGCTTCATCTTGCCTGTCGCCACGCCAAAAAGCGGTTCATGTGCACCGTTGGATATATACATCTTCTTGAGTCGTTCGTTACTAAGAGCTTCAAGCTCCTGCATCACCATTTCAAAATCCATTGTTTAACACTCCCTTCTTTAAGCTTAGTCGAACTTCCTTTCCTTAATCAAAGGCTGTCCATGCACCGTTACTTTCCATACCTAATTAACTCAACTTTCGCAGAGCGAAAATCGGCATAATTGCATGATGTGACTGAACTAACGGTGAATGTAATACTGAGGT
>NZ_VEGP01000097.1 GCF_007679495.1 Paenibacillus sp. 32O-W
TTGTTCCTGATCAGGAGTCGGTTTGATTCTGACTTTTTTCGCAAGAATCATCTTCCATCAACTCCTTGAGCATCTTTTTCGCTTTGTTCGCTCGTTTCCCTTGTAATTGACAACTAAATACGGTGACGATTTGGATCAGGTCCTCCACTAATTCTTGTTCCTCCGTTTTCTCCGTATGATCGATGATTTCTATTGATGTTCCAAGTTGGCTGCATAAATTCTCCATGAGTTCATAACCGAATCGAAGCAGTCTGTCCTTGTACATCACGACGATTTTCTCGGGCGCGGGAAGAAAGAATGAGCTCCAATAGTTGGTTTAAACCTTTTTTTGTTATAGTTGATGCCGCTGCCAATATCCGAAATGATCTCAAACGAATATCCCTTGGCAATCATGTACGTTTTGACGTTTTCGATCTGGCGTTCAAGATCGTCTTCTGCTTCGGACTAGACACACGAGCGTAACCAACGACGATTCGCTGCACAGGCTCTTTCTTGCGTAAAAGCTCGTTTAACTGTGTTTGGGAATAGTACCTGTATCCGCTGCGCTGACATGATGGTGTTTTAGCTTTCCTTTTTTAAATATACGTATAAGTTTTCATCTATACCTGTTCTTACCACGTTAGAAAGTTTAAGTGCATTAAAGCATTAAAATGGAACAAACTTTCTAATTGTCATAAAAAGCTACCTTTAAAACCGGGTTATTCTTCTTCGAAGAGGCTTCGTTAGGAGCTTTTTTATATTTCATAGGTAAACAACGCCCGTCCTAAGGACGGCGATAGCCGTTTATCCTTGTCCCATATCCTCAAAGTTTGCTGCGTAACGCCAATCATCTTCGAAAAGTCGCCAATTCCGTACAGCTTTATTACATCACCTCTATAGCATTAATAAGCTTCTCGGAAATTGATTTCCGTTGTAGACTCTGGCTTTTCAGCCAGGGTCTTTTATTGTTTCACCCCAAAACAGGGATGCGAACAAACTTTCCTCTTGACATTTTCGAAATCCCCCAACAATCGCCGAGAAGGCATTTTTTCCTGCCTATCTCTTTGAGAATTGGGTGATTGTTGTGAAATTGGTTTCCCGCACTCATCAGAATTACTTGATCTTTGTGACGGAGCAACTTCACAAGGAGTACGGCACTCCTGCCGATTTAGCACTACTGCAACAGTTTTACAGCGATTTGATTTTCTGGATTACTCCTGTCGATTTATCCGCAACTGCTTCCTTGATGCGATCGGGCTACTCCCCGAAAACCAAAGGTCGAAAACCTCGCGATCCCTCTGACATGTTGCGCAGTACGCTTTTGATGACCAAGCTTGGGATGAGCGTGGATGATTGGGTTTGTGCGCTTCGCACCACGCCTGTTTACGCCATTCTCAGCGGCTTCGCTCCTGGCGATACGCCCGGCGTCGGCACCTTCTACGACTTCTTCCGAAGGCTTTGGAAGGCATCCACTCCACATAAGACGGGACGCAGGAAACGCCGCTTGAAGAAACCGCGAAAGAAAGGTAAGAAGAACGAAAAGCAAGAACCCAAAAATCCGAAGATTACGGAGAAGCTCGTCTCCCGCGTCCTGCGAGAGGAGAAGATCCATTACACGCCAAAAGAACATGACCTGTTGCAACACCTGTTCCAGACGTTGTTCGTCCTGCCTTCTGCGGCGAAAGGTTTGCTCGGCGATACCCGTAACTTTCGTGTCATTGGCGACGGCTCCCCGGTAGCAACCGGAGCTCGTTCTTACGGAAAGTTCCTTTGCGACTGTCGAAAGACAGGCAACTGGAAGTGCGACTGCAAACGTCAATATGCCGATCCCGATGCCGATTGGGGCTGGGACAGTTACCGTGAAAGATATTACTACGGCAGAACACTGTATATGTTCTGCGCGGCGGATAGTCCGTACAATCTGCCGGTCTATCCTCGTTTGTTCCGTGCCAGCCAACATGACACGGTGTCTTGGGTTTGCGGGTACCGCGAGCTTCGTCACTGGTACCCGCAATGGAAGCTGGGAGAAGCGATTCTGGATTCCGCCCACGACG
Organism: Paenibacillus sp. 32O-W; assembly: GCF_007679495.1. Lineage (GTDB taxonomy): Bacteria > Bacillota > Bacilli > Paenibacillales > NBRC-103111 > Paenibacillus_L > Paenibacillus_L residui. Next base: position 2,034 of record NZ_VEGP01000097.1, read on the forward strand.
CTCTTCCCATCTATACCATGCTGGAACATGATGATGTTTCCGCCATCATCGACCTGAATCCCAGGCGTTCCGGCAAATTGGTATCTGGCGATATTACCTTTGGCACAGACGGCGTGCCGGTCTGTCCCATCGGTCGAAAGATGATCAACTGGGGCAAAAACTCAAAAAGTTTCCGGAACAAGTGGCGCTGCCCGGCCAAAGTTGGAAAGTGGGAGTGTCCTCATCCCTGTTCGGAATCGGAGTACGGTCGAACTGTATACACTTCCACGAAAGATAACCCGCGCTTCTTTCCGCGCATTCGTCGCGACAGCAAGGAATGGACGGAGCGCTACGCGCTGCGAACTGGCGTCGAACGCTGCATCAAGCGGCAGAAGGTGGACTACAAGTTAGAATCCTCCCGCGGCCGCAGTTCCCGTCATTGGAACATCCGGGTTTATCTCATTGCCATGTGCCAGCATGCAGATGCATGGCTCGAAGAAGCGAAGAAACAAAACCGGCTTACGTCCGTTGCGGAATGGTTAGAAACCATAGCCTTGATGGCGGCGTAACTTGTGTTTCAATGCATACTTTTTTAAAAACCGATAAACTTCGGTTTCTTTGGCATGCCCATTCTTGAAAACAGCTTTCATACGCACCATTTCATCGGCATATTTGCCTTATTCACCCCTCAATTGGACTCAGAATGACTGCTTATTTCCGAGCCTCTATATTAAAACATTAGAGCATTTGTTATAGAGTATACTAAAGATTAATAGACATTGATTAGCTGTTGTTATCCCTCCTTCATGTTCTCTAGTCTTATCATATCATAATCAAATCAGGCAAACACTGGAAAATGCATAAAGGCCAAGACTTTCAACCACGTTCTATTTCCCCTGTAACGGTATTTCGGCCTATTTGTAACAAATCTGTCCCAATCCTTAAATGGATATCTATGGTAAAATAATAGTATAGTAGCCTATAAAGAACAGTAAAGTGGAGGAGAACAAGCTATGAAAAAACTAGACGGAAAAATAGCGATTGTCACAGGCTCAGCCATGGGAATCGGTAAAGGAATTGCTACCGTGTTAGCAAAGCATGGCGCCCATGTCATTCTGTATGATCTGAACGATAAGGTATTCGAAACGGCCCAGGCCATTGAAGCGGCTGGCGGCCGGGCTTCCGCCTATCAACTGGACATTACCGACCGGGAAGCGGTTAGCCGAACGACTGATGATGTGGCTGCGAAATATGGAGCGGTACATATTCTCGTCAACAATGCCGGGGTTATCAAGCTTGCCCAGTTTACGGAAATGAGCGATGATGTGCGCGACTTCCACTTCCGGGTAAACATCAATGGAGTATGGAATGTCACCCGCGCTGTACTACCCTATATGAAGGAGAACAAATACGGCAAGATTGTTAACATGTCTTCGGTAACCGGCTATATGGTCGCCGATCCGGGCGAAGTTGCTTACGCCACCTCGAAGTCCGCAATTATCGGCTTCACTCGCTCGCTGGCCGCTGAGGTTGCCGAGCATGGAATTACGGTCAACGCCATATGCCCCGGATACATTCATACGCCGATGGCTGAGCAGATCGGCAGCGAATCCAATCCGGAGGATCCGGGTTCGGTCATCCAAGGAATAGCTAACGCCATTCCGTTAAAGCGGCTGGGCAAACCCGAAGAAGTCGGCGAACTGGCAGCCTTCCTCGCCTCCGATGAATCCAGTTATATTACCGGCACCCAGGTAGTTATCGACGGAGGCAGCACACTGCCCGAAACGGCATCGGTAGGAGTATAACAAGCAGATTCGGGCACTTAAAAAAGGCTGTCCTTATCGGACAGCCTTATTGATCTTCACTTTGATTAAGAAAGGAAGACCGGTTAACGGCTGTAATCCTTCACTTCAATAATATCCAGTATGAAGATAAACATCGGAATGCCGATAATCAATCCCCATACACCGAAGAAATGCTCGCTGAATATAAGAACCACGAACGTATAGAACACGGGCAAGTTCGTCTTCGAAGACATGAACTTCGGATTTAGGAAATAGGCTTCAATCGCATGGATGACGGCAATCATTATCAATATATAGATGACTTTAGGAATTCCCCCGATCGTAAAGGCAATGGTGCACAAGGGAATCAACGAGATGATCACGCCCGCCACTGGAATCAGTCCCAGGAGAAATATGAGCACGCCGAGCGCAAATAAATGGGGGAAGCCCATAAACCAGAGAACGATGACTGACAGGATGCAGTTCACGATAGCGATCATGAACTGGACCTCGATAACCTTACCGAAGGAACCGGCGAACTTTCTGCCGAAATACTCCAATTCCTGGTAGAAAGCGGAAATTTTACTCGTTCTCAGCTTGTCGGTAAATTGCTTAATTCTCTGTTTCTCCAACAAGAAAAATAGACTCAATATTAATGCCAAAAAGATGCGTAAACCCCATTTGCTAATATTAGAAAGTGATTTATACAGGAAATCGAAGCCCTTCTCCATATACCCGGTCAGCTCAATTTCCTTAATGGCATTAACAATATAGTTGACTATTTCGTTGTCCTGAGGCTGTGTATAAAATTCCGTAATCTGGCGAATTAACTGTGAGATTTCAATAATGATGACCGGAAAAAATTTGTACAAACCGGCACCCAGGCCGAAGACGATGGCGATATACAGCAGAAGGACTATCAGTTTATCATTGACTTTAAAGAGCTTGTTCAAATTGGTCACAACGAAATGTTGGAGACGGTTCATCAAAAAGATAAAAATAAACGTAATCAAGATCAAGTCCAAGATGCTGCGAATTCCATATAAAATAAGAACGATGGTCGCCAGAATGACGAACCTGCGGAATCCCCTGTTTTGAAATAAAGCTTTGGCCTCCAGCATACACACAACTCCCGTCCGCTTTCTCAGTACTTATCTATTATACAACGCCGCCCCCTGTCAAAGATAGCCAGCAGTCCGCAAATTTTCTTTCTTTCTCGACAATATCCCCACATCTCTCAGACAGCAAAAGACCGAATAAAAAAGACAATCGGAGCTATAGTATGCCCCGATTCTTCCTTTTTTATCCATATTACTTAATCCCAATCCACATTATACAAAAATTCAAATCGTTTCATGTTCACCGATGGTGGTACTAGCTTTAAAACGGCGTTATGGAAACATGATCCTTTATTTTTCGTGATGCGCTTAATAGTGATCCGCCACTGATGAATAGCGCAATACATACGGCTACAGAGGCAACCAACAACAGAGGTGCTCCCCAACCTTGCAAGCCCATAATTCCTGTGCATGCCCAAAGAGTACCGAAGAACGCCATGAAAAACACACCAGACGCCATTCCGCGAACCGCAGAACCACGACCATGGACAGTTATTGTAGGTTGTGTCATATATGGGACTCTCCTTTCAATTGCCTTGCAGCGGAGATTCAGGGTCTAACTAGGGGTCAGTATCTATTAAACTGATAAAGACTAAGGGGTCTTCCTATTTAGACCATACTGCCTGACTAACCGCATACTCGATGTACTGATTTTGCAGGCCATCCGAGGCACGAACAATAAGTTTATTTCCCCGAAAGAGTATCGAAAAGCTCGGACGAAATTTAATGGTCTCTGCAGTTACGAACAAAAGTTGCCGAGAAGAGTCAGCAGCTTGGCTTGGCAAATTCATTGTTATATAAATAAATCTGCATTTTCCTTAACCCACGCTGCGAATGTGTAAGGTTGGAGTCCCGTTACTTCCTTGACGGTCGGCAAAACCGTACTGGCCGATTCAGGCGGATTCAGGTGCCAACTGATTACGTAATCAATTGCTTCTTCCTCTACCCCCATTCTTCTCATCTGTTCGCGTTCTTCTTCGGAGCTCTCGATAAACTGAATTTCTCGTCCGATAACCTCGCCGATGATCCGCACCTTATCTTGAACCGACAAACTTTCCGGCCCTGTTAATGTGTAAATTTTACCTGCGTGGCCATCCTCGGTTAACGCAACCGACGCGACTCTGCCAATATCCGCCTCATGAACAGGAGCAATTCGCGATCCGCCGAACAGATCACGCACAACCCCTTCGGAACGTATGGCGTCCGCCCATTTTCTTGCATTTGCCATAAACTCGAAGGCTTGAAGCTGCGTCCACTCCAGACCGCTTGCCTCAACTGCCCGTTCAAAAGGGCCTTTCTCCCCATTCCATAGAACGGTAACCCTTCGCACCCCGGCTCTCTCGGCAAGTTCAACGATTTCAGGCCCCGTCTGTAACGGAGTATATTCGGCGCCTGTTGTAATCAAGTGAATGCCGCTTACGTCCGCCAGCGCAGAACCTAACGTACTTGGATCGCTTAAATCACCTGTAACAACCTCTACACCTTTCGGAAGATTGGCTTTCAACGGATTACGTGTCAATGCACGTACCTTATGCCCCTTTTGAATAAGTTGGTCCACGACATGCCGCCCTACGGTTCCCGTTGCCCCAGTAACTAATATCGTCATTTACTTACCTCCTCATCGTTGTTGTATCATCTGATTGATTTTGTCAGACAATCTATGCTTCGCTTCGGTTAATGCAGCGATTTGTCGGTTTACCTCTTCCATCCTTGACTGGTACAAATGCAATAATTCCTCGCAATAAACGTCCTTTTCTTTATGCGCTTGTTGTTCAGGATATTTGCAGAAGATGATGTCGCGAATTTGGTCAGTTGTCAGGCCTAATCCTAGATAAAGTTGAATAGTGTTAATGGATTCGATCACCCCTTCGTCATATTCTCTGTAATTGTTTTCCCGACGAGAGGCTTTAATCAGTCCTTTTTCCTCATAATAACGAATCGAACGGGCACTCACGCCTGTTATTTTTCTTACCTTTCCTATTTTCAGAACAATCACCTCACAGAAAGGGAATTCTAACCTTATTATAAAGTTTAACATTAGTGTAAAGGTCAAGGATGAAATTCCAAATACTCTTGCCGCCTGCGACGACCGTTAACAGCGCTGCCAATACATACAATGCCGAATCGTCGAAGATGCCGACCAATCCGATGAAATGAATGCCGACGATGAATGCTATCCAAGGCAACACGTAGTCACTTTGATTAAGAAGGTTGCGCCCACCGCCGCCAATAAGAACTCAATGATGATCGTATCAAGGTGTGTCTCGTGCACAACCTTATCCGACAAGGCCGTCGGCGCTTCCCAATTACGTGTGCTGAGGTACACTTCCGCTAGACCAGACTAGCAGCGCGGCGCCGGATCCAGCCCGATCCACAGCTCCATTATCGCGCGGTTCTTGGGCCCATCCGAACCAACAGAAGATAAACATCCTGAGAATGCCGCATACATCGTATAATCCCGTATGGGCTCCATACTATCTCCCTTTGGCGATTTTATCTTTCAGTTGTTTTAGTGTATACTAAAATTAATGAAACGACAAAATCCTGAAAAGAGATGATCGCATGGACATAGGCAATAATAAAGTGCTGAATAAGGATGGCTGTGATATCCACTACTGGATCTCTAAGCGCGGGAATTGCCCATGGCTCATATTTTTACACGGTGCCGGTGCCGACCATGAGATGTTTTCCGAACAAATAGCGGCAGTGAGTCACAATTTTAATATCTTGCTATGGGACGCAAGAGGCCATGGCCTGTCTAGGCCTATGGGGGAGCATTTCAGTATGACATTGGTCGTCGACGATCTAGCTGTAACCGTCAAGACCTATTGAACAATTTTCGCTTAATAATTTTGAACAGTTTTAGCTTGCGAAAATGGTCTGCCGGTGTTTCAAACGGTAACTATCACCACTTAATTGAATGACCTCACTCTTATGCAATATACGATCCAGGATGGCTGTCGTAATCGCTTGATCACCAAGTAATTCACCCCAATCCTCTGGTCCTTTATTTGAAGTAAGGATGATAGAGGTTTGGCCATATAGCTTATTCACAAACTGAAAGAATAAATTCGCTTCATTACGGTCCATAGCCATAAACATCAGATCATCCAGAATCACTAGATCAGAGGAACAGATCCGCCGGAGCTTTAACTGTGAAGACCGTGAAATCACTTGTGTTTTCAGGAAGTGGATTAGGTTGTCCATTGCCACGAAGCTAACTTTGTAGCCGTTTTTTAGTGCCTCCGTGCCTAATCCGATGGCTATGTGCGTTTTCCCTACTCCGGGAGGCCCAAGCAGAATGAGATTGTAATTCTGCTCAAGCCATAAGAGCTCACGAAGCTGCTGAAATTGGCGTTTGCTTAAGGACGGCTGTTCCTCCAGCCGGAACTCATCAAGCGTCTTAATCTCAGGGAATGACGCCCATTTGAACCGCCTAGCAAGTTGTTTCTCTTCCCGGCGAACCAATTCATATCGGAGCAGCCGCTGTAAAAACTCACTGCATGTCCGTTGGTGTTCTTCAGCTTCCATCAGGCTTTCATCAACAATCTGGGCGGCCTCCGTTAGATTTAGCGTTCTCAAACTTTGTTTTAACTGTGTTACGGTTTCGTTCATGTTCAACCTCCTCCCAAAATGCGTTGGTAAATCTCAATATCACGAACTTGAGGCTTGGCTTTCCACTTGGATCTGTCAGATCCAATCAGTTGTTTCACATTACTGCTTTCGGAAGCAGACTTTTCGTTGTTCTTTGAGTAGTGGTTTACAGCATCAGCAAAATCGCTGGCGCGGTACAGTCGATTGGTAATGCAGTAACGGAGAGCTTGATCCACTGCTTCTTCCGTTGCTTGATCTAGCGTCTTTTGAATGAGTTGAAGCTGATCACGGGTGTAACGGGGCTGTAGACGATGAATTTCTTCCAGATAAGGTGAAGCAAGGTCTGGATCGGGAAACTGCTTTTTGACGCTTTCAAGATATGCAGCAATACCCTTCTGGCGATCCCGACGGTGATTTGTGTTCTGAATCAGTTGCCCCCGAAGCTGCGAGAGCTTATGTTCAGCTATGGTCTCACCGGTGTCTACATCGTAGATTTGCAATTTCAACCCATTGACCCGAATGCCGACCTCTTTTGATGTGCCGTCATAAGTCCCAAGGGGAACGGAATACCGGTTTCCTTCATACCAGATCGTGTTGTCCTTCCGCACGGTCCTTGTTATACTCTTACTAGGTTTTTTTATTTTTTCTGGGACCGGGCGAAGGGATTGCTTTTCAATAGCAAACACTTCGGCTGGTATTTTTTTAGTCGTATGATGGATAAGTGCATTTCCTGTTCGGTCTAACCAAGCCAAACATTCCTCATTCAGCTTGTCTACACTGACGAAAACCCGATGGCGTGCGAAATTCTGTTTGACGTATTTCACGACGTTCTCAATTCGACCTTTGCTTTCGGGATCTTGTTTCCGGCACATGTGGACTTGAAAGCCTCGATGGTGAACGTAAGCCGCAAATTCGTGGGTTAGTATTAAATCTCCGAAATTTTCACTGGTAAGCAATAAGTGATCCTGATCATAAACAATTTCTTTCGTCATTCCGCCATAGTATGTAAAGGCTAATTCATGAGCATCGATCACATCCTTAGTCACAAACGGCCGATCTTGCCAATGAACGAACTTGTATCTAGAATGGGATAGAACAAACGTAACGAACCAGCACTTCACGATATTTCCTTGGAGATTCTTCAATTTCATTTCTCCGAAATCTACTTGCATTTGTTCACCCATTGGAGGATCGGGGATAGCTTCGTATTGCCTTTGCTGCACCTCCTTTGGAATCCCATACATCTTACGCAACATCCGAACATAGCTCCTTACAGTGCTTTCCCCAACTTCAATTTCTGGATGGTGCTCCTTTAGCCAATCCCAAACTTGAGCAGCAGAGAGATCGGGATACTCCTTCAACCACTGTATGATGCGTTGTTCGTAAGGGTCTAACTTCTTCTTCCTAGTCTCGAGATCTTCCATGAATTGTTTGAATTCGTCCGGATTCATCTCCAAGTACTTATATACCGTGTTCCTAGAGACCTTCAGTTTTCTAGCGATCTGTGAAATCTTCAATCCCTTCGCTTTCATTTGATGAATAGAGAAGTACATATGCCACCTTGTTAAGCGTTTCATACTCTTCCTCACCCATGATGATTATTTCTAAGATGTATGATATTCAGGGTAGGAAGGTTCGTAAAGTGCTCATTCTTATCTAGCAATTCTTGTTGACTATATTCTAGCGGTTACACTAGCAACGATCATGAATAAAGAAGGCATCGAGAAAGCTACGTTTATCGGACAATCGATGGGCGGGAACGCGGCACAAGAATTCGTTTTTTATTTTCCGGACAGAGTAGAAAAGCTAGTGCTGATTGACTGCACGTGCAACACGATGAAATTGTCTTGGTTAGAAACATTCTATTTGAATATAACTCCTATGTTAATCCGCTTGTATCCATGGGAACACTTGGTTCGTGAAAGTGTAAAAGCAAGTGCTCTAAAGACAGACGTGCAAGCGTATCTAACAAAAACATTTAATCGAATAGGCAAAAAGGATTTTGTTACAATCTTTCTAGCAACCGCTTCATGTCTGCACTACGAGAAAGACTACCGAATCAATAAACCGCTCCTCCTCGTCTATGGCGAGAAGGATGAGACAGGCAATATTAAAAAAATCGCTGCAACGTGGGCATCTAACGAACCTTACTGCACACTTGTAGAAATCCCGCAGGCGAGTCATTGTTCCAATCAAGATAATCCTTCCGCATTTAACCAGGCACTTATTTCATTCTTGAGCGATCGGTCGATCGATGTTAGAGAGGAGTAGTTCTGATCATGCACACACAAGAATTCGAATTGGATGAAGCCAAGCTGTTATTTATAGAGAAACTGGGCGTATATTACGAGGATTATGGCATTCCGCGAATCGGCGGTCGGATTTTAGGACTTATGCTTGTATCGGGCCAGCCGCTGACGGCGGAGCAGATTGCCACCCATCTGAAGGTTAGCAGAGGCAGTGTCTCGACCAACGTCAGGCTGCTGGCGTCGGGGGGGTTGATAGAGCGAATATCGGTAGTCGGAGAACGAATCGATTATTATGACGTTAGCGAATCGATCTGGGAGCGCGCCATTCAGATGAGGATCGACGGGTTTCGAAGCCTGAGAAGAATCGTCGAACTCGGCGAGAAAGCGGCCGAGAACAACGCTGCTTCTGCTGCTAATCGAAACTTACTCGATATGCTTCAATGGGTCGATACGATGACCTCCTGCCATGAACAAGCATTGCTTCATTGGAAACAATTAAAAAGAAACTAATACCAAAAGGTAGGATACTTGCGATCGCGGTGCATGTTGTTAATGACGATCGCGAGGATTACAACCAGAACGGATCCGGTCAATACAGGGGTGAACAAGAATGACCAGCCGCTGCCTGCGAGTATGACTACGATGGGATCGGCGCCCGCAGGCGGATGTGTCGTTTTGGTCAGCATCATGGCCGCAATGGCGGTGCCCACCGCCAGCCCCGTAATCCACACGCCCTCGCCGAAGCTATGATAAAACAACAAGCCGACAAGAGTAGACACGAGATGTCCACCGATAATATTCCTAGGCTGCGAAAGCGGAGCGTCCCAGATTCCGAACGCCAGAACGCAGCTCGCCCCGAATGGTGCCATGATCCACACGACGGAGGTCATGTCGGTCAATAAGGACAGCAGGGCAATTGTAACCAATCCGCCCAAGAAGCCCATAAGCGCATTCTTTGGATTGACCTTTAACGGACTTGCTCCCGCACCCTTCATTTTGGTGAAATACGTTTTTATCAACTTCCCCATACTCCTTACCGTAAATTGGGAATTACCCTTCTTTTATATATAAGCGTCCATCTTCCCCTCCGCACTGACACTCCCTATAAAGAATGTATCGGCCTCGCGTATCCATTCCTGGTATTTGTCGTGGAGAATGTTGCTGCGTTGCGATACCCGTTCTAATCGAAATGCTCGCGCCGTTCCTCTCCGCGATAATATGTTCTCCGGCCAGCTTTGAACCGCCACTTCCCCAACATGGCACACACCGCTCATCGTTTCACCTCCTCCTTTTAATATCTATAACTATTTTATGGGTATTATATAATAGTTTTATTAACATGTAAACACATATTTTGGAGGTTAATAAAGTCCCCCGAAAAAATCCAACATTTATGGTTGGCAACTTTCCCCTCAATTCATAAGATAAGTATCGAATGAGGCCCATAACCGCAATAAGAAACAATACAGCCCCGGCCCCGATTAGTAATGAGGGGGAGTTAAGCGAGATCATCGATTTCTCCTCCGGTCTTCCGGACCCTGTCGTATTTCCGTATCAGGAATTTCAACATTGCATAAACAAAGCGATTGATACTTACAAGCATCAGTTATTCACTTACGGGGATTCCTATGGATTAGTAAAGCTGCGACGGACACTCGCCTCCCATTTAGCAGGAGATCAAATATTTGCTCCACAGGAGGAACGCAGGGCGATCTCGCGTTTGGCCAGTAAGTATAACGTCTATGTCGTAGGGGATGACTACATGGCCGATTTGGGCATTGAGCGTTCTTTCGAGCCGATTTATTCTTACAACCAAACTTCACCCGTCATTTACTTGAAGAGTTTTTCTAAGATTATTTTTCCCGGTCTGCGATTAGGCGCTATGGTGCTCCCAGAAGCGTTGGTAGATACATACCGCATGATTCGGCGATACGCCGGCACATCGCTCTTGTCTCAAGCCGCTCTCGAAATCTACATGAACAATGGCATGTTCGAATGGCATAAGAATCGGATAGCGAGCCGATATGCGGAGCGTATCCGAATCCTGAATGCGGCTCTCCAACAGCATATTGCACAAGGCTGGGTCGAGACTCCCGACATCCTCTCCGGAATCTACGCCCAGTTCAAAATACCGCTAACCGTCAACCTAGAACGTCTTATCGAAAAACTTGCGGAGAAAAACATTCGTGTCAGAAGCGGAAAGCAATTTTACTTGTCGAATTATTTGGATCGGGAGAAGTTTCTTAGGATTAGCGTCTCCAGAGCAAGATCCGAACAGATTAACGAAGGGATCAAGGAAATCATCGAGGAAGTGCGATGAGCTTAACATAATCATAACCACCCGTCCAACGGGTGGTTTGCTCTTGGGGTATAACCCCCTGTTGCCAAACTGCGCCTAAAGACGCT
>NZ_VEGP01000098.1 GCF_007679495.1 Paenibacillus sp. 32O-W
TAAACCGTTACTTTACCGTTCACGCTACAGGTCTGCCCTTTTCAGGCGTAAAGTACCGCGATTCGCAAGACTCAAGTTTCTTATTTTGAAAAAAAAACCGTCCGACTTCTGTCGAACGGTTAATGGTAGCCTGTTTGGTACTTTTTAGTCAATCATAACGGGAATTGAACAGGTTACTCGGCAAGGGCCGCCAATCGGTCTCGAATCTCGATAAGCTGACCTACGTCGATCTTCATTTCCATGGCATCTTTCAAGCCTTGGTAGTGATCCTTCACCATTTGCAGCTCCTTCTGCCCCAATTGCTCCAGCCTGTCTGCGAGTTGACGACCGTAGGCCGTTTGCAGACGTTCCGCGTGAAGGTCCAAGTATTGCTGAATAACCGTACCCAGCTCCGCTTCCAATTGTTGTCTAAGCTTCTCCTTGCCGCCCCCTTCGAAGAAGGACTTGCCGTTCTTAAAGGCCCGTTGCAAGCCCTTGACATCCGGTTCGGGCACCGTCACCGACTCGTCCACCTCCGGCGTATCGAAGGACTCGGCTTCAAAACGATGCGGAGAGTAGCCCGGAAACTTCAGCTCGATGTCTTTCCACAGCTTCTCAAGCTTCTTCTGGGCGAAGGAATTCATAAATTGCTCCAACCGAAGTGTCGTCGCGAGTACTTCCTGAGACAAATTGTAGGAAATCAGCCGCAGCAAATCAAAATAAGCAGCCCTCAATGCCATCCGGATGTCTCTTCCATCCTCATGAAGGGCACCGGGATTGAAAGCGAGATTATAAAATTCCCCGAAACGGAACATCATTCGCTGTTTCACATAGTAGAGAAGCTCTTGGAGCTCCTTCGCCAGTTCGTTGTGTCCCGTCCCGCTCTCGGGAGCCTGAAGGGCTGCAGCTACCTCTGTATATGCATTCTCCAGAGTTAGGAGCCTCCGCTTCCTTTCGCCCTCGCTTTGCTGCGCGCCTTGGATCCATTCCCTCATAGTCCCAACCGCGCGCTGCAATTCATACCGGGCGGAACGGATAGCCATCTCGCTCAGTTCTTCGTAAGTGAAGCGGATAAACTGGCGTTCGAACTCGAGAATGCCCGATTGGCGAAGCAGAAGCGGATCGTTCTGCAGCTTGCCCTCTACTGCCTGCTGGCTGGATACGGGGTAGATTCTCGGGTTTCGGACTCCATGGCTTGTCAGATTGGCTTCCACGTGCTTCACTACCGCATCCAGCTCCTCCGCATCTGCGGCGAGGTCGGCGGCATTGACGATGAAGAACATCTTATCCAGCTCGAAGGAGTCCTTCACCCGGCCAAGCTGCTGCAGAAATTCCCGGTCTGCCTGCGAAAAGGCATGATTGTAATACGTGACGAAGAGAATGGCGTCAGCGTTTTTAATATAATTGAAGGCTACTCCGGTATGTCGTGCGTTAATTGAATCGGCCCCCGGTGTATCCACAAAGACCATGCCCTGCTCCGTCAGCGGATTGCTGTAATAGAGCCGGACCGACTCGACGAAGCAGGATTTCTCCTCCTCCGCCACATAACTTGCAAACTGCTCAAGATCGGCGGTCAGTTCTTTGCCGAGCTTATCTGCAGCGGCACCCCAGCCTTTCTCCACAGCTTTGAGGAAGGCGTAATGCGGTTTCCCGCCCTCGCTTATCTGCTCAGGGTGGATTCCGGCAATGGTACGCAGACATTCTTCCCGGCTACCTCCCGGCTTGCCCAGCACATCCAGCGAGAAGCGGATTTCCTCAAGCACCGCTTCCTCCGTCTTCATGACCACTTTAACCGTTCCATGCGGGCAATCATCCGTCGGCGGCAATATGGTATTGATCGCCGCAGTCGTCGGATTCGGGGAGACCGGTAATATCCGTTCTCCGATCAACGCATTGGCGAAGGATGATTTGCCGGCACTGAATGCGCCGAACAAAGCGACGGTAAACCGGTTGTTTTCCATCCGCTCGGCTTTGTCCAGCATGGAGCGCGATACGTTCTGCAGTGCGGCCAGATCCTTCGTCAAGTTGGCGGCCTGACGAAGAGTATCCGCCATCCGCCGCAGCCGGTTCCGCTGATCCTGAACCCGGTTCGCACTGCTGCTCTCGGTTTCGGCCTCTGACTCTGCCGGAAGCACCTCGGGCTTCTTCATCGCGGAATCCGATGGGGCTGCGGCCACTGGATCGGAAGAACGTTCCCCAGCGAATTCCTCTTCGTTGTAATCGCCGGGGGCGGGCAGCTGCAGCGCTGAACGGGGAAGTGCCCCGCGAGACAGGTTCAGCATCCGCTGCAGCTCTTCCCTCTCCTCCTGCTCGATTTGCTGCAGCCGGCGATGCGACCCTAAGGCCGACTCTAGCTCCATAAGCTCCGCTTCCAGCTGCTGCTGCTCCTTCTGCATTCGCAGGGATAGCTTGCTTATAAGCTCTTCGATAAGCCCGGTGGCCGCTTGCCGGAACATCGTCTTGACCTCCGAAGACAACTGCTTGGAGAAGTTAAGGGTATATTCGTTGGAGAAGACCGCTCCCGTATGAACCTGCTCCGCTATCCAGGAAGCCGGAAGACTAAATTCCAGCTCCTTCAATCGATCCTCTTCCAATTCATTCAACAATTCATGCTTCTCGGCCTGCTGCTTGATGAAATCCTGAAGGTGCCAGCTTAAGCCCGCTTTGATCTTCTCCGCAAAATCAGAATAGAAAGCGTCCAATCGGCTGGAGATTTCTTTCTCCGTCTGTGCCGCTCTTGAGAAAAATCCGACCTTAAACCCAGGCTTGCGGCTTTGCAAATAATGATGCGCCAGATCTCTGGTTGTCGCAGGAGTCAGATTGGCGTTATCAATGATCGAGGAGATCTCCTTCCTCCATTCCGCCTGAAGCTGAAGGGGAAGCTCCTTAAGCCGGTTTAGCTGCTCCTGCTTCTCTTCATATCGCGCTAATGCTTCATCCCCTCCGTCCGCCTGCTCGATCTCGGCCATAAGCCTGGCTTTCTCCTCTTCCCGGGCAGACGCAACAGTAGCGGCATGCTCGCGAATCAGCTGTTCCGAAGAAGCCGCAACGCTCTGATTGCGCAGCGGCTCCGCCATTAGCATCAGCTTGCGAAGCAGCCAGATCAGCTTCGGCCATTCATGGTGCGGATGCTCCGGATGCTTGACCGACAGATACAGGATCCCGTCAGGCGTAATATTCCAGTTGGCGAAGGACTGTCTCACGCTTTCTTTATATTGTTCAAAAGGAAGCTCCGCTTCCCTATGCTTGTCAATCTGGTTAACGATCAGGTATACGGGCTTGCCCCAATCCTGAAGCTGCTTCGTAAATGCAAAATTGGTCTCTGATTGCACATGGTTGTAATCCATCACATAAAAAACGACATCGGCCAAATGCAGCGCCGATTCCGTTGCCATCCGGTGGGCATCGTCCGTAGAGTCGATCCCCGGTGTATCCAACAGTACCGCCCGCTCGCCCAGAAAAGGAATCGGGTAACGAATATCAACGGAACGGATATCCTCCCCATTCTTGCAGTATTCGGATAATTGGTCCGGCTCAATCCGGTCCGGTTGCTCCCGCCCGTTCCGGTACACGGATACTTCCCCTTCTCCATTGCGGATAGACACAATATTGGCACTCGTTGGAATGGGGCTGGACGGCAGCAGCTTCGCCCCGCACAGCCGGTTAATCAAACTGGATTTTCCTGCGGAAAAATGCCCGCAAAAAGCAAAGTACAGCTGACCGGAAGCAAGCTTGGATTCTAGCTGCATCATCTTGTCGGCATGCCGAGAATCCCCCGCAGCCTGCATGTCGGAAGCCAGCTTAGCAATCGTTTCCACACCGTTCATCACGCATTCTCCTGACCCTCTGTTGTCCTAAATAAACAAAAAAACCGAAACGGATTTCGGTTAGAGTGTTGAGGAAGATTTCCTCAATAGACTTTAGACTGCACTTCACCGAAAGGCTTCGGTTTATGGTAGAAACGGACTCCGGATCCGGGGCCTCGACAGGTGTAGTCGAAGGCTCCCGGCGGAGGCTGTTGAAATGGCGCTGCAACCTGAAGGTGTACAGCGGCAACGCCCTTTCAAGGGCCTCGCTCTCCATGTCCTTTCCGGTGGAGGCGCGATCTTGCCCCTCATCCCGGCCGTTTCTAATCGTTATAAGCCATTATAACCGTGTTCTCCGGTTACTAGTGTATCACATTTTCCTCCTCAGGGAGAATAATTTCGAACACATCCCCATGCTGAAGGATAGTCACGTTCTGTTCCTTAACTTTCATCACGACAACGTCCGGCTTCGTTCTCATGCGATCCAGGTAGCTATCCGGCACCTCTCCAGATTCGCTGACGACAATTCCTTCAATCTCTTTCTCCTCGTTTTCGGCAAACGGGGTCTTCATTATTTCTTCATAGATGTCGGAGAACACCGCGAAGTTTTTGGTATAGACTGATATGCATTTCATGTCATCCCATCCTTTTACTGTTGACTTCCTTATCTAGTCTTGACTTCCTTCGTTTTCCTATTCTTCGCAACGTTCATTCTTTTTTTTCCTTCGCGGCACACGTCCAGCAAAGGACAGATGTCACATTGGGGATTCTGCGCCTTACAGTGATATCTTCCGAAAAAGATAAGACGATGGTGAGTTTGGGTCCATTCTTCCAGCGGCACTTTTTTCATTAAAGACTTTTCGACTTCCAGCACCGAGTCATCCGCTTTTGCCAGACCCAGCCGTTTGGATACCCGTTCCACGTGAGTATCCACTGCGATGGCCGGAACTCCAAATGCATTGGAAATAACAACGTTGGCCGTTTTTCGGCCTACGCCGGGCAGCTCTACTAATTGTGAATGCTCTTGCGGAATTTGTCCGTTGTGCTTTTCTATAATGAGTTGACAAAGCTTTTGAATGTTTTTCGCCTTGTTTCTGTATAATCCGATGCTGCGGATATCCTGCTCCAGCTCCTCCAGCGGAACGGCCAAATAATCTTCCGGTGTTGTATATTTACGAAAGAGCGACTTCGTTACTTTGTTGACCGTCTCGTCTGTACATTGAGCGGACAGCAGCACCGCGATCGTCAGCTCGAACGGATTGGAATGGGTCAACTCGCAATGAGCATCCGGAAACATCTTCCCGATTTCATCCAGAATGTGCCGAACCTTTGTTTTATTCATCATCCCGGTCCCCCTTCTCTAACCTTGCGCCCGAACCCCCTACAGTGTAACGAATCCGATTAAGATATTCAATGAGGATATCCAGGCAAAAAATGAACATTTCTAAAACATTGCGCTCAAAAGGAAACCGTCCGAATAAGGATGTTCCTTATTCGGACGGCAAGCTCTATGTCCTGAATTTCGGACAAGCCTGATGGCGGCTCTTGCTTCTCTAGTTACTGGTTATCAGCTTCACTTGCTGGATATTCTTGCCTACGAATGTAATGGCAATCTTCGTTCCAGGCGATAGCTGGGCGAAGGTTATTGCCGTATCTGCGGCAGACAAAATCTTCGCATCATGCGGCAAAGTGTAGTAAAATGCGGAACCATTCTGATCCTTCACGGTCAACTGGCGGCTGGACTCGTTCTTGGCGGTCAGCTCATAGTTGATGGTCTGTTTCTTCTGGATCTGGAAAACGTAATCGTGCTGGTTGCTCATTCCAGCCCGGATCGAATCACCGACCTTCAGATGGTCCAGCGTAAGGTTGTCTTGGTTCAATCCCTCTACCGCCACATACGTATTGAGTTTAAGGTCGACATACTGGCCGTTAGGCATCTTCAGCTTGAGCTCTCTAGTCGTCGGGTTGATCATGGATATGACCCCTTCGTACCCGAAGCTGTACGAAATATTGATCAGCTCGTCCTTACTGTTGTACGTCAAATCCACTTTCTGGCCGATAGGAAACATCTTGTCGAAAGTCTCAATCGCAATTGAAGTTCCATTATAGGTAAGGCTGACTTTATCGTTCAACTCGAAAATCTCGGGCTTGCCGTCGACGATAACGGTCAAATACTTCGACTTGCTGTCATAACTATGAATTGTTGCCATGTAGTTGACCTTTTGCTTCCGTTCCCCGACAAACACCTTCTTCACTTTATCATCGGAACCAAGGTAAACCGTAATATCGTCCCCTTCCTGAAGCTCGGCAATCGAGGAGCTCAGCTTCCAGGGCATGATCACTTCAACGGTATTGGTATCAAACGAATAAGTTCCGAATTGGTTATCCGCAAACTGAATAGTCAAGTAAGGCGCCCGGTTATCCAATTTAATATAATCCAGCTTGCCTTCCTTGATCATCTCTACTTTGGTCGTTACGACTTCCAATTCCACAACGATGTTATTTTCCACGCGGATGCGAACGGTATCTCCTTCAAAGATATGATCCAGAGACCTCATTCCTTCCTTGTAAATGACAGGAAGGTTATCCGCATAAGCATACTCTTGCTTGCCGCCGTCCGTTTCGTTCACGGTCAGTTTCTTACTGTCTTTATTCACAGAGACGAAGGTTCCGACAGCTGTTTTATTGACCGGCGCCTCTTTGATAATAATATGAGCCACTTTCTGGTCGGCGGTGCGGCGAATTTCGATTTTGCTTCCTTTCACAACGGACGAGAGACTTTGGCCCAAACCGTCTTTGTCGGTGACCGAGGTGCCGGACATCAAATCGTATACTTCAGACCTATCTCCAACTTTTAAAGTCAGCTTCATGACGGACAAATCGATATTTTCCACTGTACCTTCGGTCGATTGGTAAGAAACCTGATCCGTCACTTCTATATAATAAGCCGTATTGTCTTGAGCTATCGTATAAACGGTGTATCCGGGTTTGATATCACTCCAGGATATTTTACCGGTACTGCCTTTTCCATAAATAACCGAGCTGGAATTAATAGACAGAGTGCGGGATTGCCCGCGGCTATCGATCAATTGCACAGAATTTCCGGTTATTGCCTGAACCGTTCCCGTTATCACTTTATCGGATTGATAAGAGGAATACTGTTGGGCACGGCTGATGAAGGTGGCCATCTGAGCTCTTGTGACCGACTCCTGGGGACGGAATGTGTTGTCTTCGAAGCCGTCTA
Organism: Paenibacillus sp. 32O-W; assembly: GCF_007679495.1. GTDB lineage: Bacteria > Bacillota > Bacilli > Paenibacillales > NBRC-103111 > Paenibacillus_L > Paenibacillus_L residui. The sequence goes on from NZ_VEGP01000098.1 coordinate 7,030, forward strand.
CAATTTTTAACGACAAGGCTTCATTTATGAACCCGATATTTTCGTCGGATATTTTATTATTGTCCGAAAATCCGGTCGATTGGGATTTCTTCTGATTGGCTTCCTGCTGCTTGTTCACCGAACGAATGACGATCTTAGCCACCCATTCTCTGGAGGCGCTTTTTGTCCCCCAGGACTTGCTGCCCGAAGAGGTATTTGAACCTTCTTCCCCGATGCTGATCAGGCCTTTTTCAATGGCGGTAATAACATATCCGCGGGCATAGTCACTCACCGAGAAAGGCAGCACGTAGTTCTCCGTCTTTAACTTCAGGGCTTCCTGCTCCAGCCCCATTAAACGGATTGCCAGTACAATGACTTCCTCTTGGGATACTTTATCATCGGGAACATATTTCCCTTCGTCCCTTCCTTGAACAATCCCCTGTAGAGCCAGCTTCGTCACAAACTGATGAGCCCAGTGAGATGTCGGCACATCATCAAACTTATAGTTTAAAGCTGCGGCCGCCTGTACCATTCCGCCGGCCGGTTTCCATTCAGCGGCATACGCCCCGCCTGCCTGGCTGCCTACCACCATGGCAGATACTACTAAAGAAACTATCATTTTTTCTGTCTTCTTCTTACCCGATTTCATTCCTCTTCCCCTTTCAGCCTTCAATTCCAGCTTGAGTTATGCTTATTCTATATGCAAATATTCTCTAATGCCTGCCACAATTCCTTCTGCAACCTTGTACTGAAATTCTTCCTGGTACATCAAAGTTTCGTCCTCTACGTTGGACAGATATCCGATTTCCAGCAGAATGGACGGCATCTTGGTTGCCGTAATGACCCGGAAATTATTCTTGCGGACTTTGCGGTCCGGGAAGCCAGTCGCATCCAGAATATGGCGGTGCATGATTTTAGCAAATTCCAGGCTTCGGTCATGCCAGTAATAAGTTTCTGTGCCTCTGATTTCCGGATTGAACTTATTCCCATGAATGGAAATAAACAAGTCGGACTCCTGGCTGTTGGCAAAAGCGGCACGCTCGTCCAATTCAGGGTATGTGTCATCCGATCGGGTCAACAGCGGTTGAATTAGAGGCTCCTTATCCAATAGCTCTTTGACCTTAAGAGTTGTACTCAGCGTAAACTCTTTCTCTTTTCTTCCCGTTAGAGACGAAGCTCCGGGATCCTGACCTCCATGGCCGGCATCAATCACCACTTTGTAAACGAGCGGTTGGAAGTTAACCGTTATCTGATTGGTTGTCGGATCTTCCAGCAGCTTATAGGATGCCTTCGATTTTAAATCAACGACAATTCGAACGGTATACGGGTCGTCCGAATATAAGGCATAACGAATTTGCGACACCATAGGGTGATCCGCAACCTCGATCGTTCCGCTATTTACTCCTGTTTGGGGCACAAGGGCTTGTCCAAGTCTGTAATTGGGAATATCAATGACAAGTCGGCTCGGGCTAAGCAAGGAAAAATGGCTCGGCTTCATTTCCTTCGACCCTTGAATGAGTAACTGTTCGCCATTCATGACGATGGATTCAATAGCGGGAAGGGAGGGATCCGGTGTCGGTTTTACGGTAGGCCCTGTACTGGGCTTCTGGCCATTCTGATCCGTATTGGGATTCGGAGTAGGCTGGGGGCCAGGTGTCTGGTTAAGATCAGGACCAGGGGTTGGATCCGAAGGATCGGTTTCATCTGTGCTTTCCTCTGGCTGCTCTATGATCGGTTCGTTGATCATATGTACGGAACGCGTTTCATTGTCCCACTTAACTTGAAGCCCTAGATTTTCCGCGACAAACCGGACAGGAACAAGTGTGTTTCCCTCGATATTCACCGGAGAAACTTCCAGAGGATAGCCTTTCCCGTCGATGGAAGCATAAGATTTATCGATCCATAGCAGCATCTCGGAATTCGATTTCTGAATCGTCACCTTCTGCTCTTCCTGGGTCCAACTGACCTTCGCGCCCAACTCCTCGGACACAATGCGAATAGGAACCATTGTCGTATCATTCATGATGCGGGAAGCTACCTCAGGGTTTAGCTTCTTCCCGTTCAGATATAGCGGAATCGAATCCTCCGCATATGTGAACTGGGGAAGCAAAAAGATAAATGCAAACAAGGACAACAGGGAGACTACCAGCTTTTTCATCATTCACCTCTGAGTTTAGTAGATTATGCCATACGACGTATAATTAGACGTAATATTTTCCAAAAAGTTGCGAAAAAAGCTCCCTGTCGACAGATTTTTCTGTTTCGACAGGGAGCTTTTTGGGTAGAATGATTATTTAGCCTGGTAATTCCCTATAGGCTCCCGTTATTATCTAGCAATAAGATTTACAATAATCTGGCTTGATGCTTCTCCTCATAAGCGGCGATTTTGTCGCTATGCTGCAGAGTCAGGCCGATATCGTCCAGTCCAAGCAGCAGGAACTGACGCCGATGCTCATCCAGATCAAACGAAAGATTAAGCCCTTGGTTATCGGTAATGCTCTTATTCTCCAGATCGATAGTCAGCTGATAGCCTTCATTGGCAGCCGTGAGCTCAAACAGCTTCTGAACTTCTTCTTCCGAAAGCTTGATAGGCAGAATTCCGTTTTTAAAGCAGTTGTTATAGAAAATATCCGCAAAAGACGGAGCGATGATCACTTTAAAGCCATAGTCCAGAATGGCCCAAGGCGCGTGCTCACGGGAAGATCCGCATCCGAAGTTGGCCCGGGAGATCAGAATGGATGCTCCGTCATAACGGGGCTTGTTTAATTCGAAATTCGGATTGACTTGCCCGCTCTCATCAAAACGCCATTCGTAGAACAGAAATTGTCCGAAGCCGGTTCTTTCTATTCTTTTGAGAAATTGTTTCGGGATGATCGCGTCCGTATCCACATTCACACGGTCCACGGGAGCTACCACTCCGGTATGCTTTTTAAAAGGTTCCATATCTAGCAACTCCTCTTATTCTTTTAGTTAAATTGCCAATTGCGCACGTCGACGAAACGTCCTTCGATAGCAGCCGCAGCCGCCATTGCCGGCGAAACAAGATGTGTCCGTCCTCCGCGTCCTTGACGGCCTTCAAAGTTCCGGTTGGAGGTCGAGGCGCATCTCTCGCCGGGGCTCAGGACATCCGGGTTCATCGCCAGACACATGCTGCAGCCCGCATCGCGCCATTCGAATCCGGCCTCAATGAAGATTTTGTCCAAGCCTTCCTTCTCCGCTTGAATCTTGACGCGTCCCGAACCGGGAACGACGATCGCATTCACATTAGGAGATACTTTGTAGCCTTTGGCTACCGAAGCCGCCGCACGCAAGTCTTCGATTCTTCCATTCGTACAGGAGCCGATGAAGACCCGGTCCACTTTCAACTCCGTCATCGGGGTTCCGGGAGTAAGTCCCATATATTCAAGGGCTTTTTCCGCTGCTTTTCTTTCATTCTCCGTAGCAAAATCTTGTGGATTGGGCACCGAGGAGTCGATGCTTGTTCCCATACCCGGGCTAGTACCCCAGGTCACTTGAGGAATAAGGGAGTCGGCATCAAACTCAACCACACAGTCATATACGGCACCTTCATCCGTTACAAGACTCTTCCATTCTTGAACGGCCTTTTCGAATGCTTCGCCTTGGGGCACGTATTCGCGACCGCGCAAGTATTCGAACGTCGTTTCGTCCGGAGCGATCAGACCCGCGCGAGCGCCTGCCTCGATCGACATATTGCAGACGGTCATCCGCTCTTCCATGGATAAGGAACGAATCGCTTCCCCGGTATACTCGATAACATATCCGGTAGCGAAGTCCGTGCCGTACTTGGCAATGATACCCAGAATCAAGTCTTTAGCCGTTACGCCGGGGCTCAGCTTGCCGTTCACGCGAACCTCCATCGTCTTCGACTTGGATTGCTGCAGGCACTGAGTAGCAAGCACATGCTCAACTTCACTCGTTCCAATCCCGAAGGCAAGCGCACCGAAGGCTCCGTGCGTGGAGGTATGGCTGTCTCCGCATACAATGGTCTTCCCGGGGTGTGTCAATCCGAGCTCAGGCCCCATGACATGGACAACCCCTTGATCCGTGCTTTCCAAATCAAACAGCTTCACACCGAAATCGGCGCAGTTCTTGGACAGGGTGTCGATTTGCTGCTTGGAAATAGGGTCGGCAATATTGAAACGGTCCTTGGTAGGAACGTTATGGTCCATCGTCGCAAAGGTCAAATCCGGACGGCGCACCTTGCGCCCGGCCAAACGAAGCCCTTCGAAAGCTTGCGGCGACGTCACTTCATGCACCAGGTGCAGATCAATATAAATGATGCCAGGCTTTCCTTCTTCCTGATGAATGATGTGTTGGTCCCAAATTTTTTCGTACATCGTTTTTTTCGACATCTTTTTCACCTCTACGAAAATTCTCCATCGATAAAGATCATCCATATTCGATTAATACCTATAGTAACATCTCTCTCTTGATTGTTCCAAGATATAATATCTATAAGTTTTATAGGAAATTAATATAAAGACTCTCTTTATTCCGTATTCCGCCTATAAGCGGGGGGCGCTTGATCTCTAATCGATCGTTCAAGCCGCTTTTTGCGCCCACTGCACTCCGACAAGAAAGTGCTCAATCATCCGACAAGAAAAGACATCGACATTCCGCCAAACATGGTTCTCATGAGACTCGCCGTAAGCATATAACTGTCTCCCTCTAATCTACCTTGAAAATCCGTCTATTTTACCGTCTGCAGGCATCGTTGCAAGCGGAGTGGCACGTCTAACTGTATTTTGTACAGGTAGATTCAAGCGAATGGGTGAAAATGATCAAACTAACTGGATAAACTACAGTTAAAATGGGCAACTTTGGGCGAAACCGCTGTTTTGGCGCAAACTAGCTGTAGGTTTTCCAGTTAGTTTCCATATTTCTTCCGAATATAGAAATCTAACTGTAT
>NZ_VEGP01000099.1 GCF_007679495.1 Paenibacillus sp. 32O-W
GGGAGCACATCCCCCTCTTCCGTGGCATCCAGAAAATACGGGGCGGTCAGCACGACCTCATCCCCCGTGTCCAGGCTACGGACATGGACCGCTGCAACTTCATCGCCCGACGTTTCCGCACGGACACATTTATAACGAGTCATTACGGTTAGCATTCCGCTATGAATGTAGGGAGCCAGCATGTCATTCAGGACAGCCAAGGCGGTACGGGGCTCATGGGCTACCCGGCTTACAGTGGCATTGCCCGGGTTCAAATAAAGAGCGGAACGGGCTGCTGCCGTCAGCGGAAAATTGCGGCTGTAGTAATCGCGCACCCGATTTCGGAATTGCCGATAGCTGGCGGTGCACCCGAACTGCTCGATCCACGGATGCTCATCCGGGGGAACCGCCTGGCTTGTCAATTGGCCTCCGATCCAATCTGTTTCCTCGGTCATGAGCACCTTTTTACCCATCTTGGCACAAGCTAAGGCAGCCGCGCATCCCCCCGTTCCACCTCCAATAATAACAACGTCTGCATGCCGTTGTTTCATCATCCGCCTGGCTCCTTTCCAATATCGTAGAATAAAAACTCGCTCGCTTAAGCAAAACTGAGCAATCGTTTGGTCAGATGTCAGAGATTCTGTACCATCCGATTGAAATTTCGTCTTAAATAGACGTAATCTTACCCCTGCAGGATTGGGGGTTATAACTCTGATAGTTGACCATCATTCGATGGATAAGAACTGTCGATTGTTTCCAATTAGACAATTTTATTCGTCAAAGACCGACTCATCCAGCAGGCCAAGCAGCAGACCCGCCGAGGTTATCGCGTTGGTCCATCCGCTTTCCATGCAATACGGCCCCCATCCGGTATCCCCGTTGTTGCCGAAATATTCTCTATGGCGCAGATCATACGCCCGCATCCACCCTCCATCGAACAGCGGATTGGGACTTTCGATTTGAATGCCGCACAGAAAACGGGACAAGTTTTGATATAATTCCGCGTATTTATCTTCTTGGGTCGCTTTCCATGCTTCCCACGCATTCATAAGCAGGAAATTATTCGTATATAATTGGTCGGCAATCTCCTCCCCGTTATATAGAAACACTCCCGTATCCTCTTGCCCGAACCGTTCCGGATCGGGGTTGTCCGCTTCTTCAATACCGCCCAAACTATGAAGATGGCTTAACAAATAGTGCGTAACCTCATCCAATCCTTGACGGATCCGCCCCGTCGGGTCCTTGCGGCTGAGATACCCCAAAGGAAGAAGGAAACGGGAAAGCCCGGATGTCCGGCTGTACATAAATTTAAGCTCTCCCATACGCTCCAGTAAAGCCAGAGAGCCCCGCATCGCCGTATCCAAATAGGCGGAGTCTTGCGAAACGAGATAAGCCTGTAGGAAAGCCGCATGAGCTATACTTTCGAAATGCGGATTAAAGCTCGCCGCATGCTCCGCCGATGCTTGGGCGGCCCCTTTGGCCTCCATCTCCGCCCCGATCAGCATGTTCGGCCTCAGGCCTGTCTCATGCTGCGTAGACAGCAGTGCCTGTGCGACCGCCATTCCTCTCCGCTTATATTCCTCCTTGCCGGTCCGGCGGTACAAATACAGAAGCACGAAGCAGACCCAGGCATTATCGTCCGTAAAAATCTGATCCGGCCTCTCCCCAGGGAACTGATACCATTTGAAAAATCCGAACGTCTCCGATTCAGGATTCATATCCTGATACCCTTGATCGAATAAATATTGCAGCAATCGGTGGGCCCTCTCGCTCCAGCTCGGGTCCTTCGTATACCGGGAATACAAATGCATCATCAATGCGGTATGCGCATGGCAGTCGGGGCGGCGGTCCGGCGATACCCGGGCGGTCACGGAGTGGACGTTCTCATACACACCCGTGGATCCGTCCTCTTCGGGGAGCATGCCGGAACGAAGGAACCATTGCGCATTCCGGCGCACAGCCTCCTCGGCCGGCTTATCGGCGCCTGTACGGATAATCAGGTCCAATCCGGCCAACGGAATGCCCGTAGCCTGCGATAGCTTCGCCAACACTTGGTTCCACAGCCAATGGGGCCTCAGGACCGTTCCATGAGGGCGGGATAGCAGCGAGAAGGCGCTGTAGACGACAAGACCTTTCCCCATCTTCTTAGACAGCAGACCGGGAAATGCGGACGTTCCGTCATCTTCTCCCGACTCGCGGGTTTGCCGGAAGGCTCCAAAGTCCAGCCAAGTTTCCGTATGAATGGAAAACCCGTAGGCCATCGCGCCCTCCCACTCCAGCAATGCCCCTTGGGGAAGGGAAGCATCCTTGAGCGCTACCCTCAGCTTCTCAAGTGTTCTTCTCGATTTGGGAAAATCCTGCTTCCAGCCGAACAACCGCGAGCTGGGAAAATCGAAGGCGCTGATCAATTCCGCATACAGTCTTCCCCCTTGCTCTACATAACGCCACAGCTTCTCTATTACCGGTACAGATAGAGCGGTTTCCTCGTCCACCTTGCCCGATCCTACGACCAGCACAGCATCATACGCATTCAACTCGTGATGCTCCAATTGGTTCAGCGAATACTGATTCGCCTCTATGGACAATGGATGGTCCAATTGCCTTTCCGAATAGATGGCAGCTTTCATGATAAGTCCCTCCGTTGATGTATTGAGGCCGCCAATGCAGGTCGGCCATAAAGCTCCTGATATTCCGTCGGTGACAAGCCGGCAATTTTCTTAAATGCTTTACTGAAGGAGTGAACCGATTGATAATGCAACAGCTCCGCAACCCGGGTAATCGTTGTATTGCCGGTTTGCAGCATTTTCATGGCGCGCAGCATTCGGCTGCGCGCCCAGTAGGTCTGCAGGGAAACTCCCATCTCCAGCCTGAAAACGTGGGACAAACGGGAGTAGCTGTAGCCTAAGGCATCGGCGATTTCATTCAGTTCCTTAATTTCCGTCATGCTCTCATCCATATAACGGACCGTTTGATAAACGAGCTCCTTCGCTCCGTTAATGGGAGCAGGCTTTCTCGCGGCCTGCTGCTGGCCCGGACGGGCGCGGAAAACGCTCACAACGATTTGCTGCAAAAAACTCTCCGCCATAGTCTTGGCCATGGAATCCGGGCGTTCCAGCTCCCTTAACAAGCCCAGCAGCATGGTTTCAATGGTACCGTCGTCCTTCAACAACTCCATTTGCTCGCAAGTCAGCTTGCCGAAGCGTTCGGCCACCGGTCCCCGGGCACCGTTGGAAAGCCGGAAGCGAAGCCCGAGCAGGCGCAAGGGATAATTCTCGGAGTTTTCTACCCGCCAACGATCCGGGGCTTGGCATACGATAATATCCCGCTCCTGCAAACGAAGCTGGTCACCTGCGCATAGAAGCGAACCCGTTCCGTTCATGACGTAATACAATTCCGTACTGTTCGCATGGACGGGGGAAGAGGAGAAGCCATCAAGAAAACAGCTATCTCTTACCTGCTCAAGAACAAAATGCCCCAATGCAATCGGCCGGTCTAAAAACCGTTTATCAAAACACCATCCCTCCGAACGGGCAGTATCGCTTTCCCTCGCCAACACCGATATTCGCCTCCCTTGCCGCTCCTCCCGGAGCCTCTTTTATGTCCATTGTGATAGGTCTTCCGTTAAATGATAAGAAGGCTATCTTACGATAACGGGGAAAATATTAAGGTTATGTAAAAGAGAAATAGAAGAGCCGGGGAAGTTCTCCCCGGCTTGCTTCCTTATTTGGACTGATCATACCAACCCGACAATTCCCGAATGACTTCTTCTCCGCCCTGGGATTTCCATTGGCTCACGAAATGGTCGAATCCGTCCAAGCTTTCGGCCCCCGCGATGACTTTAATGATGTAATCGGACTCGAGCTTGGTCAGCTTCTGCATGTTATTGCCGACGACAGGCAGCGGAGGAGCCAGAACGGTCGGATCTTTACGGGAGATCGGACCCTGCTTCTGAATTTCCTCGAACGCCTCATACAGCACCTGATCCTTGCGGACCCTCAGCAGCCACAGCTCCTCGTAAGCCGTAGAATCCGTGCTTGTCATGAACCAGTCGGCATTCCCGCGATCATCGTTGAACTTCGGCAGGATCGGGAACAGCTTGCCGCTGTCATCCTTCTTGTGATGAACGTTCTCTTCCCCGATGGAAAGGCTCTTGAACAGATCCGGCTGAACCTTCATGTTCATATATTTCATAGCATCCTCTTTATGCTTGGAGGATTTCGGAATGGCGATATACCAGCTTACTCCACCGCCCTGCAGCCAGTTTCCTGTCTGACCGTCCTTGCCTTTCAACGCCGGAATCTGGGTAATTTTCGCTTCAGGCATATTTTTCTTTAAGGCTTCGGTTACTGCCGGAGCTATTCCCCAGCCGTAGGTAATGACTCCCGCTTTCCCGGTCGTAAACTTCTGCTGCACGGTGGCTGATTTATTCACCGGCCATTCGGGATCAATCAATCCTTCGTTATACAGCTTGTTCATAAACTCCAGATATTCCTTCATACCCGGATGGTCCAGCCTGTGAATCAGCTTGCCGTCCTGAACCTCCCAAGGGGTTACAACCCCGAAGGCGCCGGAAATTTCCGGGATGATGCTCTCAAAACCGCTAAACGGGACAATGCCTTTCTTTTCCTTGATCGCTTTAAGCAGCTCATAGAACTCATCGATGGTCTCCGGTACCTTCATGCCCAGCTCATCCAGCAAATCCTGGCGGATAGCCAGAGAACTGCCGACGAAAGCCCGCGGATGCTTCTCGGGAATCCCGTAAATTTTTCCATCGACTTTAGCATTCTCGAACAGCTCCGGCGGATTGACTTCTTTTATCGTTTGTCCGTACTGTTCCAGCAGCTCGTCCAACGGCTCCAGCGCGCCCTGTGCCGCTAGGCGGTTGTACTGCGAGCCGGACAGCTTAATAATATCGTAGGGCTCCTTGTTGGCCATCAGCAGGTTAAGCTTGTCGTCCGGATTTTCGAGCGGCAGCGTTTCGTATTTGACTTTATATCCCGTTTGCTCTTCCAGAAATTTAGCTACCGGGTCGGAATTCGGATCGAAATTTCTCTGGAACCCGAGCTGTCTCAGCTCCGGCTTCTCGCTGCCCGCGCTGCCGCTTCCTTTGTCGCCATCGGCTTGGGTTCCGGAGCCGTTGCTGGCACAGCCCGCCAAGACTGAAAACGCTAACGAAAAACTGATCATACCGGCTATCGCCTTTTTCATGCTTGCTTCCCCCATTGGTTTAATATTGTGTTTAAGTCAGAGGTTGACTGGTTTGAGTATAGCATGATTAGGATTTGTCGTATTTGTCCACAGTTGCTTGTTTTGTTGTCCTGGCCGATAATTCAGCCCGTACCCCCGCCGGAATTCTCCACCTCGTTATACGGCAAAGCCGGATAGCGGATAACGACCTTCGTCCCTTCTCCAGGCTCGCTATAGTAGGACAAACCGTAGCCTTCTCCGTAATGAAGCTTGATTTTGTCGATGACATTGCGGACTCCATAACCGCTGCCGGGTCTCCCCGCCAGAATCTGCTCCGTCTCTGTGCGGCTCATTCCTACCCCATTATCCTCTACGCTAATAAAAATTTGATCTTCTTCACGGCAGGCGTGAATCCGGATTTTGCCTCTCTTGTCCTTCCGTTCCTGGATACCGTGCAGAATAGCATTTTCTACGAGCGGCTGCAGTATAAGCTTCACCGTCGCGCAGTTTTCCACCCCGGGCTCGCATTCCAGCTCATAGTCCACCATTCCGCCGAACCGTTTATTTTGCAGGTCAAGGTACATTCTGACATGCTCCAATTCATCCTGCAGTGTAATGATATCCCTGCCTCCCCTTAAGCTTAGCCGGAAAAATTTCGCCAGCATCCCGACCACTTCACTGATTTCCGGAGCCTTATGCTTTAAAGCCATCCAATGGATCATATCCAATGTGTTGTAGAGGAAATGGGGATTAATTTGCGCCTGCAGCGCCTTCAGCTCCGCGCTTTTCTTGAGAACCTCCTCCTCATATTTCTCCTTGATCAGCCTCTGCATATTTTCACTCATCAAGTTGAAATGCTGCTGCAGAACCCCCAGCTCGTCCGTACTGTCCACCCGAGCCCGGAAATCCCACTGCTCTTCTTCAATCTTGCGGATATGCCGCAGCAGAAGCCGAATCCTGCGCGTAATTCCCGACGATATCCAAAACGCCGTCAAAATGGCGATCACGGTCACAACAATTAATACAAGCAACAGATCCCGCGCCAATGGATTGATTTGCTGCGAGATTTCCTCCTGCGGGATAATCGCGACCAATCTCCAGCTCGTCCCTTCCACCTGCTTATGAATGACTATGGACGGTCTGCCGTCCGGTCTGGCCGTCAAGGTTCCTTCCGCTCCCGCCGTCCCGGAAGAATCATTTTGCAGCAAATCCAGGTCAATCCGCTTGCCGATCTGGGCTTTATCCAGCCCGGACATGATCACCCCATCCTGATCTGTTAAATAGACCTGTCCAAGGCGGGTAATATTGGTCTGGCGGATAATTTCGCTGATGCTCTCCTCCAAAATATCGATGGCTATGACGCCCAGAATCCGTCCATTAAAACCGCCATCCAACTGCAAGGGACGGACACAGGACAAAATCTGCTGCACCCCCCGCATATCCTGAAAATCGTATTCGTACGTCGGGCGGCAGTAGATGCCGTCCTGATTGCTCAGCATATCGCGGAACCACTCGGTTTGCATTGCTTCCTTCATCGGCAGAATGGTGCTGTTCTCCCGGGAGTAGATCCAGTCGTTATTGACATACAAGCGGATTCCGTAGATTTCACGGCTGTTTTGCGCTGAACGGATAATTTCCAGCAGCATCTGATAATCATCGATCTGCTGGCTTAACGTGTAGGAAGCATCCTTGTTGGCAAGAATTTCATTCAGCGATTTGTTCATGAACAGCATGCTGGAAACGTCCTTGACGTTATTGAGCTTGTAAGAAATAAACGTGTTCGCTTGCTCGAAGGACCGGCGGGTGGAATCTACAATCCGCTGCTCGACCATTCCTGATGTTTTATGATAAGAGATCCACGAGATCGATCCTACCGGTATAACGATCAGCACTATATAGGTCAACAGCAGCTTTTGCTTGATGCGCAAATTATTGAACAGCGCAAAGATTGAGAAACTTCTGCTCATAGAAATCCTTCTTCCGTCTTCTCGCGGAACTCGGAAGGGTTCATTCCCGTCAGCTTGCGGAACACCTTGGCGAAATAGTTGGCGTCCTGGTATCCGACCTTGCCGGCGATTTCATACAGCTTAAGCTTGCGGTCCTTAAGCAGCTGCTTGGCTTTCTCGATACGAAATTGAGTAATATAATCATTGATGGAGATGCCCTTCTCTTTTTTGAACAAAATGCAAAGATAGGTCGGCGTTAAATAAACATGCCCGGCAATCGAAGCAATCGAAACATCGCCGTCATAATTCGCTTGAATGTATTTGACGACTTCCCGGATAACCGACTTCTCGGCGGGCTGGCCGATGATCTCCATATTTTCCTTAATGATCCCCAGACGGCGAATCATGAAATTTCGGATAGTATATAATTCGCCGGCAACGAACACTGACGACCACAGCTCGTCATTCTCGAATTCCCACATCGTCTCGGGATACAGCTTCGTCATCGCTACATACCAGCGAAAAAGCTTCGTCCGGACGGCATCGATATCCGGCGAAGGAAATAGAACCAGATCGTTGACGCATTGGTCCAACAGGTCGATGGCCGCATCGATATCGCGCTGTTTAAGCAGCTCCTCGAAACGGATATAGTTCTGCTTATCGAATAACAACTGCTTAAGCTGCCCTTCCTGCGGGAGCTTGCTGTACCAGATCGATGTGTTCCAACCACGGTAAAAACGATGCTGAAGCGCTTTCAACGCTTCCCTGTAAGACCGCCCCAATGCGGCCGGATGGTGGCATATGCTCCCAACGCCCGCAGAGTAGGCCTGCTGGTTGTCCTCCTTGCGGAGCATGCGATTAAGCCATAAGGAGATTCGCTCTAGCTCGCTGTCGGAACGAATGCTGAAGCAAACGACCCCCATCCCATCCATGACTGCTGCAAGCAACATCAACTCCTGAGCTTTTCCTTCCGCGATAGCTTGTCCTTCCCATAAGTCCCATCCCGCCGCTTCCCTGGCAGTGAATACGCAGCATATATATTTACCCTCTCTCGGAAAACCGCCATGCAGCGTAAACAGCTCCTCAAGGATTCTTTCGGTGCCGGTATCGGCCGGGGAAGAGAGCTGGAACAGCTCTTTGAGCGCCTTACCCGTCAGTTCCGCCAAATTCTCGTCCAGCGCTTTGCGGATTTGCAGCAGTTTGCTGTTTTCTTCCCTGGACTTGCTGATTTCTTCCGCCGTCCTGCCCAGCAGCGCTTCCAGTTCGTGAATCTGAACGGGCTTTTCGATATAATCGACGGCCTGAAGCTTGATAGCGGATTTCAAATAGGCCACATCCGAATAGCCGCTCAAGAAGATAATTTTACAATCCGGGGCCAGCTCCTTGAGCTTCCCGGCCAGTGTAATTCCGTCCATTCTCGGCATCCTCACGTCACATAGGACAATCTCCGGGCGCAAAAGCATAAACCGCTCCAATGCCTCTTCCCCGTCCTCCGCTTCGCCGACGACCTCGAGTCCCAGCTGCTCCCAAGAAATGAACTCCCTCAGCCCGCTTCTAGTCATCTCCTCATCGTCTACCAACATGACCTTAATCAAGGAATGTCCTCCCAACTCTTGGAATTTCTAAGCGTAAAAGAAAAAGAGGTCTGCCCGGACAACCGGACATACCTTTAACAGAAAAATGTCAAAATAAGGAATTTTCTATGATGTTGTGCGAAAATCAAAGATTAAACGGCTTCGTCATTTTATTGAAAATGACGACAGCCCGTTTGTCAAGAAATATAAGCTTAATTTGTTGAACGCTTTCTTTACTACCCTTTAACAGAGCCTACCAGTACCCCTTTAACAAAATACTTCTGCAAGAAAGGGTATACGCACAGAATCGGAACGGTAGCCGTTATAATGGATGCGGCCTGCACAGCCTCCGGTGTCTTGTTCAATTCCCGGCTTACATCAATTTCCCCGGCCTGTGTCATCACCTCGTTGGTAGATGCAATCAGCTCTTTTAAGTATAGCTGAAGGGGCTTGAGTTCCGGGGCGGTAATGTATACCATAGCGGCAAAGTAGCTGTTCCACAAAGCGACGGCATAGAACAGGCCGACCGTAGCCAGCACCGGCTTCGACAGCGGAAGAATGATGCTGAACAAAATCCGGCCGGTTGAGGCACCGTCCAGTTTGGCGGATTCCTCAAGACTCTCCGGTAAAGCTTCGAAATAGTTTTTGACAATCAGCATGTTGAAAACAACGATCATGGTCGGGAGGAACAAGGCCCACATCGTGTTGACCAGACCGAGATTTTGCATGAGCAGATACGTCGGAATGAGTCCCCCGTTGAACAGCATGGTAAAAACATAAATAAGCAGAAAAGCTTTGCGTCCCACCAGATGGGGCTTGGACAGCGGATAAGCTGCCAGAACCGTCATCAGCATGGCGGATAGCGTCCCGATTATGGTGACGATGATCGTAATTTTAAAGGAATTTATAAATTGTTTATTGCCAAGCACCAGCTGGTAGGTCCCGGTTTGAAAGTCGATCGGATAGATTGTGACGAGACCGGATACGACCGCCGCTTCGCCGCTGAACGATTTGGCGATAATGTTCAGGAACGGGAAAAGCGTGGCCATCCCGAGCAGAATAAAAAAGACATAGTTCAATACTGTAAAAATACGTTCGCCGAGCGACTCGCGAATTCGTCCGCCCTGGACTTTAACCCGGCCAGAGGGTTGCAGAGTTTTACCAGTGTCCGCCATTACCAGATGCTCCTTCCTAAGTACTTGCGGCAGATAAAGTTGCCGGTCACTACGAGGGTAAATGCGACAACGGATTCAAATAGGCCTACCGCAGTAGAAAAGCTGTAATCCGAAGCCCCGAGTCCCACCCGGTAAACATACGTTCCAATGACATCCGCAACGTTATATACAACCGGATTATACATGACGAGAATTTGCTCCGTACCCGCCTCAAGCATGCTTCCTAGACGGAGAATAAGCATCAGGACAATGGTGGAAGCCATTCCTGGCAAGGTTACGTGCCACATCTGCTGAAATTTGTTGGCTCCGTCCATCTTGGCCGCTTCATAGAGCTGTGGATCAATAGAGGAAATGGCCGCCAAATAAACGATCGTACCCCATCCGACCTCTTTCCAGCCCTCGGTCACTACGAGCAAAGGACGGAATACGTTCTGATCCATAAAGAAGCCTATCGGTTCGCCGCCAAGCTTCTCTATCAAGGTATTGACGATTCCTCCATTAAGAGAAAGCAGATTGATGAATAATCCGCTGACGATAACCCAAGAAATAAAGTGAGGCAAATAAATGATCGATTGCACGACTTTTTTGAACATCATTTTGCGGATTTCATTCAATAGAATCGCAATAATAATCGGTGCGGGGAACAAGAAAATAAGCTTGTACACGCTGATGATAACGGTATTCCGGAACACACTGAGGAATTGGTCGTTGACCATCAGCTTCTCAAAATGCTTCAAGCCCACCCATTCGCTGCCCGAGATTCCGCGAAAAATACTAAAATCCTGAAATGCAATGACCAACCCGTACATAGGAGTGTATTTGAAAATAAGCAAAAACACCAAGCCCGGGATGAGCATTAAATACAAGCCCCATTCCTTGCGAATGCTGGCCCACTTACTACCCGAGGACCGGCTCCGGGAACGGGACTGTTTGGTTGCTGCCTTCATGCAAGCGCCTTCCTTTCCCGATGAAGTATGATCAATTCCGCTATAGTCCTATTGTCTACCCGGACGCCTCTTTCTGGAAGGATGCAATCTTACGATAATGAAGAAAATATTAAGATCATACTGAATATTTGAAGATACGCCGGTAACTCTCCTCGATAAACCTTAGACTGTTATTCTGTTGGCTCAGTTTCTGTTTAGCCATCATTATCTCCCTCCAGTCCTTTTGACTGTTATCCCATTCGCTCAGTTTCTGTTTAGCCACCATTATCTCCCCTCCAGTCCTTTTGGCTGTTATGCCATTCACTCAGTGCTTTTCTGCCGCCCATCAGCTTCCCTTTCCCACACCTTTGTCTGCTAACCCGTTTACTCTGTTTCTGTTTAGCCATCATTATCTCCCCGCTAGTCCTTTTGACTGTTATCCCATTCGCTCAGTGCCTTTTCAGCATCCATCAGTTTCCCTTTCCCACATCTTTTTTCCGCGATCCCGTTTACTGAGTTTCTGTTTAGCCACCATTATCTCCCCTCCTGTCCTTTAGACTGTTATCCCATTTGCTCAGTTCCTATTGAACCGCATTAGTATTTCTTCACACCTTTGATTGTTATCCCATCGACTCAGTTTCGTTTGGGCGCTTTCTCACAACTTTTGGCCCTTATCCCGTTCACTCAGTTTCTGAATGGCCCTCATAACCTCCTCTCCAGTCCCTCTGACTGTTATCCCATTCGCTCAGACGTACCCCACTCGTTTCTTTGACTCTTTAAAACATAGAAACTTCTGATCAAAATTCAAGACTGATTGGTTTGAATTTTTGCCAAAAAACTCTTTATAAAAGTGCATTTTACTTCGATTTAAACA
>NZ_VEGP01000009.1:0-105768 GCF_007679495.1 Paenibacillus sp. 32O-W
ACACCACCTGAAATATACCGTTAACTCCTTGTCATACTTGGCATCAGGCAAGAATTTCAGGTGCGAAAGTTGAGTTAATTATATATTGCAAAATGAAACTTACCTTCCTCATTACCTAGAAAAAACAACTGTAGTCAACATCTAATTCACCAATAGGACTAACTGCTAGAGCCTTATAGGTTGCATTATTACCTCTGTGGAATGCAAAATTAAAGCCCAAGCGCCAACAGCGCCTGGGCTTCGTCTAATAGGTAAATGCGGCTCTCAAAATACTACTTCCTTACGAGCGACACACAGCACTCCACATGTGTTGTGCTCAGAATAGGAAGGCACTTTCCCCCTTTCACTTCGCATGGACTTTTTTTGCTTATGCATCTTGCTTTGGATGCTGTTATGAAAGCCTGTTTTATATACAAAGGTCAGTTTGTACGGCTCGGGACTTTCCTGATTGGAGTTCTCCCCAATAATAACTTTATCGACAATGCTTTCGAATACGTTTCGGTCGAATGCAGTCAGAACCTCATTCGTTTGAAGCACTTTGCGAAAATGTTCAAGCCGTTTTCCCAAGTCAATTTCATCTTGCGCGGATTGCTCCAACTGTTCCTTTTCTTCGAGCAATTTAGTAAGCGAAGTATCGAGCTCCATATACTTCTGTTCGTAAGTAGCCCTGTCTATTTTCTCATCCAGGCACAAATCAATCAGTTTGCAACGTTTTTGCTCCATGGCCTCAATATCGCTAATAATTTTGTTCAGTCGCTTTTGATTATTTTGGTCACTAAACACGGACTCCATTCTTTTCATAAGCTCGTCCAGTACATCCGAATTGTTGCGGCACACCAATTTGTACGATTCGACAAAAGCACCCTCGATCAGCTTTTCCTCCAAAGCTTTGCTGTGAGAGCAGTATTTCTTCCCTTTTTTCGTGGCTGTCACACACTGCCAAATCACCTTCTCATGCGGGGTTCCGCTGTGCCAGTTCCGCCGCGAGAGGTTGCTTCCGCAGAAAGCACATTCCAACTTGCTGCTGAAAGCAAATTTCCTGCTGTACTTGTCCCGCTTGCCTTTCGCGCCGCGGCGGCGATTCTCGCTCCTTCGATGCAAAATATCCTGCGCCTTCTCAAACACTTCTTCGCTGACAATCGGCTCATGATGATTTTTGACATAAAACTGATCTTCCTCGCCGTAATTGTCCAGTCTTCTCTTGGAAATTGGATCGACGGTAAATGTCTTTCCTTGCAACAAGTCGCCTTTGTACTTCTCATTCTTTATGATACCAAGAATGGTTGTGTCCTGCCATTCGACTCTCCCGTACTTGGTTTTATGTCCAGCCTCAGTCAGTTCCTTTGCAATAACATAAGCGCCGATTCCCGATGTGTATCGTTCAAAAATATAGCGGACGAGTTCGGCTTCTTCCTGATTAACGGTTATCTGTTTCGTATTCACATCGTAATCATAGCCCAAACAACTTTGGAAGCCCACCAGTTCGCCGCGCTTCATTTTCATTTTCAAACCTTTTTTTACGTTGGCGGAGATGTTCTCCACTTCCTGCTGCGCTACGGAGCTTAGAATGACGAGCAACAATTCGCCGTCCATCGTCAGCGTATTGATATTCTCATCTTCAAAAAGTACGGCGATGTTCTTTTCCTTCAGCATACGGACGTATTTCAACGTGTCCAGCGTATTTCTTGCAAACCTGGAGATTGACTTCGTGATGATCATATCAATTTTCCCATCCATACAATCGTTAATCATGCGTTGGAAATCCTCTCGCTTCGTTACCTGAGTCCCGGTTATGGCTTCATCTGCATAAATATCAACCAGCACCCAGTCGCTTCGTTTGCTAACGAGATCGGTGTAATAGGCGACTTGCGACTTGTAGCTGCTCAATTGCTCCTCGGTGTCGGTACTTACGCGGGCATAAGGGGCGACGCGAAGGACATCTGATAACTTTCCGGCGTTGCGATCGGATATTTTCCTACTTGCTTTAATTACTTCTACTTCGAGAGCCATGATGTTGTCCTCCATTCTTATTTACTTGCCATCAGTTTAATAAGAGATGGGCGGACCGACAAATGTGCGAATCAAGAAGTGAGGTCCGAAATGATGCCGTAATCCCGCATCGTTTTGTTCTTTATCAAATGAAATTCGTTTTCGGTAATCAAGGATAATGCCAGTAGCTGTCTTATCATAGCGATTTGCATGCTGTACCGGATGAGTTTATGATTCATAGTAACCTCCCATTATTTCATCAAAGCTGAAAATCAGAGATGCGCAACGAACATTACCGTATGTGCGCATCTCTGTTTTCGCCTCTGTTTTGGTTGCTTCTCTCAAAAATCTTATCCGGCGGACAGTGGTTAGCCGTCCTCATAGGCTTCAAACCTCTTCCAGGATCGCTGCAAGCCGCCCCCATTGCGCTGAACTGTGGCTGGACGGAAGTATCATTATCCCTCCGCATGGGTCTTCGCCTTAAATGGAACCACCATTTATGGATTGCATGGGCAAAATCGCTCGCAGGTTGCCGTTTCTGATGAAAGACATACAGAAATAAATCGGCAATATGGTCGTGGCGCGCCTGCAATGTGGCTTTCCGTTCTGGCCATGCGGGGAACGTACCGGATAAGATTGTATTCGGTTGTCAAGGTTCATTGAAAGGAACGGAACATGTCCCTCTATTATTCATTTCATTTTTGATGTAAAACCGGACCTTAAATTTTAAAATATCCCTTTTTCATTTTATCTTTCTCATATAGTTCAACGAGCTTTCAACGAACGTGCATTAGGGACTGATCTCCCAATTTTATGGTATTATTATGAGAAAGACTTCTCGTTTGATTTTGGGTCAATTTGGTTAACACCATTGGGATTTCGCCGTTTGACAAGAAATTATTTCAACTGAAGTTCCACGTCACGCCGACTCAAGATTTCCGGTAGAATTGCTTTACATGTATAACTTCGAAGAGTCATAATTTTGTCGACCATACATTCTGATTTCTTATTTCTTATCACTAGCGTTGCATAAAAAATGCGTTCGTAATTTGTCAAAGTATTCTGAATGACATTTTCAGCTACACAACCAAAAACGGCAGCAACCAAGCAAAAGGTAGCCACTGTCCATTTGGTAGTTTTATACATTTATTACAATCGTGATAACAGCAACCAATACCTAATTCCTTTTCTGTCGCCCTCTGGATGTTCGTTTGGACTGGTAATTCATTCTACCTATCCATTGTTCGAACGTTTGCCAAAGAAACACTTTTAGCCATCTCCTGATCTGCAACAAGCTGTGCTGACTGTTTTGTTCCAGTTTGACAAGGAGCAACAGGCAGTAGGCAATGAGTGCGAGTAATACTTGGTTTCGTACCGCATTTTCACTCGTTCCATAGAAGTTCTTGATCTTTACATGCTGCTTTATCCACTTGAAAAACAGCTCAATTTGCCAACGCCAACGATAGATGTCGCTGAGTTCTTCTGCTTCCAGGTCGAACCGATTCGTAATGATTCGAATGAGATTTCCCTTCGAATCAAGCGTTTCAATGAGTCGCAGCACGTTATCTACCCGCTTTTGAGGCGTTCCAAGAAGGATCATGGAATCCGATAAAACGGAGCTTTCCAAGGGGATTTTGAATTCATAAAGATGACGGATTTCGGCGTTATCTTTTAGACGAGAAGCGAAAAAGATGCCTTTGTCCGTGTATTCATCAAATTTTTCATAATCCACATACCCTCGATCAAAGACGTACATCATACCGATCTCATCAATCAACGATTCCATTTGAGTGCGGTCATTGGACTTGGCACCCGTGATGGTTATTTTTTCAGGATACACATCCCCCTGGTCGGCAAAGACGAGACGAAGATGAAGTTTGATGCCAGCCTTGGTTTTACGGAAAGTTGCCCATTTGTACTTCTGCAAACACAGCCCAATCGTTGTAGAATCAATGATTTTCATGTCTTTTCGAAGGGAATACGTGTTGCCCGAGTGTCTCTGAATTTGCCCTACAAGGTCAACAAATATTTCTTCAAGCAAAGCTGGATCTACTCGATTGTTTTTGCGACTAAGCTGAGCGGGACTAATCGACGACAGTCCTAACTCTCGCTGGAATTTCTTTGATAAAACATCATCTGCAATGGCTCGGAGTCCTTCTCGTTGCTGAAGTTGAGCATGCAAAAACAGGAGTAGATATGCTTTGGTCGTTAACTTTTTCACGTACTTGTCCTGATCCGTTTCGTCTATCCGTTGTTGAAATTTCACAATATTAATGGGTGAAATGTATTTACCAAATGAAGAAAATAGGGTATTCTTGTCCATGGTCTATCCTTTGCGTTGGATTTGGACAGGAACTACCTGACCTTTCCAGTGTAAAGGATTTTTTTATGCCTGAGAACACTTGAACGCTGAAAGTTATGATGATTTTGAATGGTATGAAAAGATTAATGCAACGCTAGTGATTTCTTATAGAAGATTTATTTGAAAACCTGATTGTTAATGAAAGCGGGGACATCTAATATGTCGTACATTTCAAAGATTAAGCGTTCTAAAGAAAAAGTTTATAGTCATGCGATTGCTACGAAAATCCTCGACTTGATGGATAAATTGAGATTTGACGAAAATGGAGATTCTGCAAGGCGTTGGGTATGGGAGCTATTACAAAATGCAAAAGATGTTGCACACGAAAATTGCGATCTAACAATTGAAATTGATTTTAAAGTAGATAAGGAAAATAAAATTATTGAATTTAAGCATAACGGGAAGCCTTTCACAACGGATAATGTGACCTTTTTGATTGAGCAGGTTTCGACAAAAGAGAGGACAACGCAGGAAACTGTCAAGAAAAAAACGGGGAAATTCGGAACAGGCTTTCTCACGACACATTTACTGTCTGAAAAAGTTGAAATTGAAGGTGTGCTTAAGGAATTAGATGAACCATATAAAAAATTCAAGATCCGACTTGATCGAAGCGGTACTGATATTCATGAAATTATCGCTTCGGTGAACAATTCACATGCATCACTTGAAGATATTGATCTTCAAGTTCCATACGATGATTATTCACCTGATGGGTTCAATACCGTTTTCAGATATGTTTTGGACGAAAGCGGCGTAAAAGTAGCCCAAACTGGATTAAATGACCTACACATTGCACTGGCTTATACGTTAGTCTTTTTGCCTGAGATAAAATCCGTAAATATAGCCAATGAGAACGTTCAATACGAGTTGTCAAGAAGCCACCGTGAATTAGGAGATAATATTAAGCTTTACAAAGTGACAAAAAGCGAATTGTGGGATGAAGTCGAGACTCAAATTGCGGTTTTAACTGAAAACGATGTTTCTATAGCTGTCGAAATTGAATTTGCTGAGAATAGAATCTTTCTAAAAGAGTATAATCCACTATTGCCTAGATTGTTTTGTGATTTTCCTTTAATTGGTACAGAGGATTTTTCATTTCCCGTTGTTGTAAATAGTCCTAATTTTAATCCAAATGAACCGAGAAACGGTGTATACCTCACAGATCGTCCAGGGCAAAAAATTGAGGAGAATAAATCAATAATTCTTAAAGCGTTAGAGCTCTATAACACTTTGTTGGAACATGCCTCAAAGGAAAACTGGGGAAATATTCATTTACTTGCAAAAATACCGAATCAGAAAGAAAAAGCATGGATTTCAAAAGAATGGTTTAATAGTGAAGTACTCCAACCTATTAAATCTAAAATACTAAATACTCCAATCGTAGATACCGAAGACGGTAGGAGAATTACAATTCTTCGCGAGGATGGTAAGGCAAATGTCTGGTTTCCTTCAGCATCTTCTAAAGACCTAAGAAATAAGATTTGGGATTTAGGGTATCAGTGGATACCATCAATGTTACCACGGAAAGCTCATATTGATGTTTGGTATGAGCTTATATGGCCTGAAATGAGCCAGCTTACACCGAAAGTGATTACTTATTCAATCCATCAGAGAAGTGACTTGGATAATTTGGCCAAATCACTTGTAAAAGGTATTGATCCCATCTCATGGCTAAATTCTTATTATCAGATATTAAATTTAGACCAAGATTGTTTGAATGATGTGAACAACGACCAATATTCGGTTATTCCCAACCAAAAGGGCATTTTTAAGAAAAAATCAGAATTGAAAATTGATAAGAATATCGATGAGGAATTAAAGAACGTAATGGAACTACTAGGAATAGATATTCGAGATTACTTAGTACATAATAAAGTAGCAACTGGTCAAATCAAATATGCAGTTAAACGACAAGAAGAAATCGTAGATGAAATGAACAAAATAATAAGAGAAGGAAAACGCGAAAAAATATCGCATGCTTGCAATTATTTAGTAGCGTTATATTCCCAAGCACCTGATTTTCCAAGTAAGAGAAAATTAATTTACCAATTTTGTAAGGCAATTTATCCAGATGAGATACACGAAGAAAGAATAATATATAATTGGTCCGAAAGCATTTGGAATGAAGTTGATAAAAGGCAGATTAGGTGGATTGCTCAGACCATAGCTAACACAGGGAGTGTTTCTGCATTAACAGAATACCTGCAGTGGAACAGCGCATCACAAACTCTTGGCTGGTTAAACAGTTTTATTTCATTCTTGATAGATAACGATTACGATAATATATTAAACAACAGTATCAATCCAATTCTGCCTAATCAGTATGGTGAATTTGTCATAAAAGATGATCTGTATTTGGATGACGGCAAAATTGACGGAGCTTTAAAAGACATTTCTGCTGAACTGGGATACGATTTCAGAAAAGAATTGCTTGACCTAAATATATTTTTGGATTTGCCGGAAACCCGAGTGAAGAAGGAACAGGATGTAGCAGACCAAATATCTGTTCTGTTAACAAAACGACTTAATGAATATCCGAGGAGCGAGGAAACTAAAGTAATATTCAGAAAAATTTTCGTGTGGTTTAATGAGAACAAAAACAAAGAAAAAGCCAAAAAGTTGTTTCATGAAATATATAAAAATAAACATAAGCTTATTGATGATGAAGAGATTGCGATTAATATGGAAAAAGCAGAAAAGTTTGATCGAATACTTAATAAGTATGGACTTACGGATGAATTGGCTTTGGAAAATCTATTATCAACTCAATCGACGTTAGAAGCTGAAGCCCTAGGGGTTAAGCAAAAAATTACAGAAGAATTTTTGATTCAGTCGGGGATCTTTTCGGATAAAGGTTTGGAGAGAGCGTTAGAGAACAGCTTCTTTGCTGAAAACTTTATTCATATATCTGATAGTAACCCTATTAAATTTAACTATGTGCAAAATATATTGAATAGGTCCAGAGAGAATATATTGAACTACTTAAAAAGAAAACCAGATTATAATTTAGATAATATAATTGAAATTGATAAGACTATTTTTTTGATATCGAAAAATAACGAGGAAATTTACCTTATTACCCGACCGTCTGATTTTGGCCAAATAATAATTTATTATGATACGGAAAAAGACGTACTTGATTATGAGAAGGACTGGGAAATATGGGTTGAAAATGGTCGGGATGAGCCAGAGAAAATAACATTTGGGAAAATACTAAAAACTACGGGAATAAACAAAATTCCATTGAGAAAAATACGATAGGTGTATTAAATGTCCTTAGATATCGATATCACTAAGTTACTCGCGAAGGAAATTACGACCAATATAATATGTCGAGAATTTCAATTAAAACCTAGTGCTATTGCTACATATATATGTGCTTTGGCGAATACTGGACTCGGTTATATTATAATTGGGGCTACGTATGATGGTGAGAATTTTTATTTAAATGGAATCAGTCAGAAGTTTAATTTTCAAAATATAATTGATAGTGCGCTAAAACTATTTTCTTCGCGACCTGAAATTGAATATGCCATTCTGGAAAAGGAAAACAAATATTTGTTTGTGATTAAGGTGTTAAAATCCAAACATAGTATCTTTGTACTTAATAGCAAATATGTCTTAGAAGGTTCGGACATAATAAAATGCGAAGGAGCGATCGAATTGGATACTTCAAAAGTTTTCATTGTTCATGGGCATGACAATGAAGCTAAATATACAACAGCACGATTCGTTGAAAAATTGGGATTGGAAGCAATTATTTTACACGAACAAGCAAGCAAAGGAAAGACAATTATAGAAAAAATAGAAGAACATTCCAATGTTGGATTCGCAATTGTATTATATACTTCTTGTGACGTCGGGAAATCGAAAGATGAGCCAGAGTTAAAACCACGCGCAAGACAAAATGTAATTTTTGAGCATGGGTATCTTATTGGAAAAATAGGACGAGAAAATGTATGTGCACTTGTAAAGGGAGATGTTGAAAAACCTAATGATATCTCTGGTGTTGTTTATGTTGATATGGATAGTCACGGCGCTTGGAAAATAGCATTAGCTAGAGAGATGAAAAGTTCAGGCTACGACATAGATATGAATAAAATTTACTAGAAAAGAACTAGTTAATTCTAATGTTTTATTCTGACTTAGGGGGAGTTTTGGTGATTTAACCTTATTGTTATAACTCCCCCAAGTTCGCTCTGATTGCATATGATGAATTCGACTCAGAAGCGCAAACTCTTTTTTATGCGTTTTTTTACGATGATTTGAGCATGCATCAAGCTAGCGTTTTGCGTCAGTCATTCAAACCTTTGAGTGCAATATTAATTTCCGTAGCACTTGTTATCGTTTTAAAGGTAACATTAGGAAATATTTCAAAATGCGCTTCACCACAACGTATTTTTGCATTTTCACTGTTTCGGCGCTTGTTTTCATCATGGGTAGACTTTGTTTCAGCGACAAAATACAACTTAGCTTCTTCGCCTTCAGGCTCTAATACAATGGCCCAATCGGGGTTGTACTTGCCGAGCGGCGTATCAATTTGAAACCATCGCGGCAGCTTAAGAAACATTTTCACATCCGTCCGGGTATCCATCTCTTGAGCAAATTGCCGTTCAATCTCGGAATCGTACTCAATGGCTTCGTAAATGGAATGGTTCACCGGGATCATGCGGTTGATGTAACTGATGATCTCTTCCTGTTCAAACAGAAGCATTTCGTATTCCGCTCCTGCCACTTTTTCATATTTGATTCCGTCCACCATCAGTTTTTCCATTGCTTCGCGGATCGATTTAGCCGAATAGTAAAGAAATTGCTGTGGATTCACCCACAGATCACCGAGCCTACCGGAAGAGACCAGGATTTCTGCGATTGTACCTCGGGTTAATTCTGTTTCCCTCTGAATATAACCAATCAGATCAGGAATTTGCCGAACCTTAAACGAGGACTGAGATTCACTAACAGCAAACAAAGAAGTCGTTACGCCTTTCTGTGTAATCTCAATGCCTCTCTTCTGAGTCACAATATTCGGATTCGAAATAGCAGGCATTTGACGCATAGCTTCGGCGGCGGCACGAATCAAATCGGAAGCCGCGTAATGCACGGAATAACGTGTCTTGTGTTTTATGCGGTTCCACAAGTCCAAAAAGTCCTGATTTTCTTTCCATTTGCTAACCAGTTGAATTTTCTTGCGTTTGCTGGCTTGATCGATATATTCTTTGGGAAACTGAACACCACAATCGTTTTCAATTTCTGTCTGCAGCTCACGAGCGAAATCCTCATAGCTTTCATTGGCTACAACTGTTAATCGGTTCACGCTGGCGTCAAATACACGATTTCCTGTTTCATCTACCGGCAGCCGCAATCCCCGGCCAATCTCCTGTCGTTTTTTCAAAGTGGATTTCGTTTCGTTCAATGTGCAGATTTGGAATACATTCGGGTTATCCCAACCTTCCCGCAATGCGGAATGGCTGAAGATGAACCGAAGAGGCTCGTCGAGAGAAAGCAGTCTTTCCTTGTCCTTCATAATCAGTTCATACGCATCATTGTCAGCCTTGGTGTTTCCGGATGTATCCTTTGCCTTTCCTTTGCCGTCACTTGCAAAGTACCCGTTATGAACAAGATCTACATCCGGTAGGTTCAATGATCGATATAATGGTTTGGACGACAGCTCTTGATAGGCATCTTTAAACCAAAGTCGGATTTTACCGTCTGAATCTGCGTAGTTTGCTACACGATCAATAAAAAACAGGGATAAAACTTTCATTCTTCTCCCAATCGGAAAACGTTCCGTTATACGCAATTCCTTTTCCAAATGAGCTTTAACCGTTTCATAAATCTGCACACGCATCAAATCTTCGGTTTGTCCGCCCAATGTTTGTCCCGTACCAAGAACCGTCCCGTTTGCAAAAGCAATGATACCGCTCCCGGCGTCAATGTGGTCAACAATATAATCGCGATAAGCTTCTCTATTTCCGGACAACTTATATAAGTCCTCGCCGTTTTTGCTGACAGATATCTTTGTTCTGACGGGTCCTTGCACTTGTTGTTTTTCAATGACAAGTTTTGCCGTTACCTTGGACTTCGTAGCCGTAATGGATTCCACAAAGATATACGGCTGGTTATAATCCGGCTGCTCCATAACGGAAGCTACTTCGATCCGCTTAACCAGTTTCAGTTCGTAGGCTCTAACCGGGTTAAGTTGGTATAGCAAATTATAAACATGACGGTGGGTTGCAGAATAGCGCAACGTGCATAATGGATTCATACTTTGAATGGCAGCGCGCGCCTGTTCGCTCTCCATATTTTGCGGTTCATCCATAATGACAATCGGGCTTGTCGCCTGAATAAATTCAATGGGAAGCCGACCGGACAATCGGTCATGCTCCTTGTGTATGACATTATTGTCTTTCTTATTGAATGCATCAATGTTGATCACCATGATTTGCAGCTGATTGGCGGCGGCAAACTGGCGAAGGGATGAAATGCGTTTGGAGTCATATACCCAGTAATCCATCGGAGGATGGCCGTACTCTTTGTCAAAATGTTCGCGAGTTAGTTGCAAATTTTTCAAAACGCCTTCCCGGATGGCTACACTGGGAACGACAATGATATATTTTTTAAACCCATAATTGGCATGCAACTCATGAATCGTTCGCAAATAAACATAAGTTTTCCCGGTTCCCGTCTCCATTTCTATAGAGAAGTTTAGACCGCTCAGCTCCGTTGATACGTTTAATTGGTGTTTCCGCTGGATTTGCTGAACATTTGATAATATGGTTTCCGCACTGATGTGAAGTTGATTTCCTATGCCTAGCTCAGTCAGCAACCCTCCGGCCATTCCAGTCAAATCGATTTCATATTCGCCGCGTTGCAAGGGCTGGCCTCTAAACAGATCGACAACCGCCTGAACAGCTTCCAATTGGTGCGGCTGCTGATTGTCAAATTGAATCTTCACAAAAACACACTCCTATACGGTCCGAAATTCGATGTCATGAGACTTCATCTCCAGCACCGCATTCGTTTTTAAAGGATCGTTGCCATGAAATGCCGAGTCAAGACATATGACTGAATCAGGCTCTAGTTCGATCATGCCTCGGACAAGTTCTTCTGTTAGAGTCTCCGCAAGACAGACGAGAAGGCTTCCATCGGCAACGGAATAAACGGTTTCGCCAAGGGCAAGGACAGGAGCAATTCGTTCCGAAAGTTGAAAGCCTGATTTCAGCAGGATTTCATACAGCATATCCAGCTTCGAACGGCCAGGTTGAACATTATCAGCAAAAAGGGTAAGCTGTTCGACCAAAACTTGCGCATTCGGAATGTTCTCGAACGAACCATCCCAAATTTTAAAGTTGCTTGAAGAAAGTTTGAATACTTTAAAGCCGCGATCCTGGGTATGAACATCCGCAAGATCCAGTTCGTTTTCTTCTTCTTGATTGATTTTCGCAATCACGCGGCGGACACGTTCCTTGGTGATTTCAACGATTGTAGGGTAGTCCTGCCGATCTATCGGTTCGGGAAGCTGAACAAGGATAAATTTGCGATTGCCTCCATCCTGACGGTTTAATTCCAGAACGGCTTGAGCCGTTGTTCCGGAACCTGCGAAGAAGTCGAGGACGATGTCGTTTTCTCCCGTACATTGATCAATAAACGTTTTTATTAGTTCTGTAGGTTTTGGGTAAGCAAAGATTCTTTCTCCAAGCAACTCTGTAACTTCCCGTGTTCCGTCAGTAGTAAAACCAACATCTTTTAAAATTGATGAAAAACCCGTAGTGCTACTTTGGAGATCTCTTAAAAACTTCTTCTGCCGCGGCCTTCCATTTGGATTCTTTGGAAAAAGTATTTCATTATTTTGGATCATTTGATCTATTGTTTCTTTTGATTTTGACCATCCTCTGGCTGGATTAGGTGGATAAGCAATGCCCGTCTCTGGATCAATGATATCGAAATGTAAGTTAGGTCGTTGTTCTTTAGTTGCTAAACCTGTTAAATCAATACTTGCCCATGGTCCCCTGGGATCATTATCGGGGTTTTGATATTTCGAAATATCAATATCTTTTCCTCTGAGCGTTCCTTTTTGAGTTTTTTGATACACAACAATATATTCATGATCCGTTGATGCATTTGTCAGGTTTCTATTGTCCGCATTTTGTCGCCTGTGCCAAACAGTAGTGATAACGTGATTTTCTTCCCCGAAAATTTCATCAAGTAACGCTCTTAGGTTTTTGATCTCATGATCGTCAATGGAAATGCATATAATTCCATCTTCTTTGAGCAAGTTTCTCGCCAGAAACAAACGTGGGTACATCATGTTCAGCCAGTTGGAGTGATAGCGGCCATTTGTTTCCGCATTTGTGCTCAACCGGATGCCATTTTCATCAGTCTGTCCCGAGAAACGCAAGTATTCTTCCAAACCCTCTCTGAAGTTATCCGGATAAATGAATTCATTGCCCGTATTGTAAGGCGGGTCGATATAAATCATTTTAATCTTGCCATAATAGCTTTTTTGCAGCAGCTTCAATACTTCCAAATTATCTCCTTCAATAATGGCATTTTCGGATGTATCAAAGTGGATGGATTGTTCCGGAACCGGAAGGAGGGTCCCGACACTAGGAACTTGTATGTTTTGTATCGCCTCACTTTTCCCGGCCCAGGTCAGTACGTAGCGTTCTTTGCGGTTATCCACCAATTCTCCCAAAACTTCTTTAAGATGATCAAAATCAACTTTGCCTTCGCGGAAAACCTCGGGAAAAAGCTGCTTTAATTTTTCTGTCCGGTCGGCAATCATATCTAGTGACGCTATTCTTAATCTTTCACTCATAATGAACTCTCTCCCTGATCTATTCCGATTAGTTTCTTTTCCCATGCTTTCTTGTCAGTTTCATCAGGAACAGCAAGTACAAGCAGTTTTCGCGGCCTAGTAATGCCTACATATACGATTCTTAACTCTTCACAAATTGTTATACTAGTGTTATTTTTTATATACGTACTGTAATAGCTTTTCTTGCCAGCTTTCTTTTTCAAAAAAAGTAGCACAGCATCAAAGGTCTCGCCTTTCGCGGTATGCACCGTTCCCAATCTATACTCAAGATGTTCTGCGTATAATTCGGCAGTTTCAAACAATTGTTCGAACGTCAGACCTCCAAAACTAGAATCAACCTCCAGTTTTATTTTGATCCCATTTATTTTGAAATTCTGATTTGCTTGATTGATCCAACTCATAAGATCGATGTTCGTATTTGGCAGTAACTGCAGGATGTTTAGAATACGTTTCCGATATTTCAAAAAACCTTCCTCTGATATCCTATCAGCAATATCATTTTCTGAACAGTAATTGTTGCCTGACAATGCTTTATGTATTGCACGCTCAATCATTTTATAACCGTCTTTAAAATGTTTACGGTCGTATAAGTATTTGCCTTTGGCGAACTCTCTTGTGAACATTTTTCCGGGAAGCCAAGGGTCTTCCTGCTTTATTGCACCGTCGATACCTATGATTTGATAGTAAAAGCCCTTACTTCTGTACAATACAGCAATTTTTTCACGGTTTATATCGATTTGGTTCTGAATGCATAAGCGAAGAAAATCATCGATTGTATGCTGTAAATTGTCTGCATTATAGGTAACAATAGTTGGCTGTAGTTCGCATTCTTTCACATTTTCGTTTACTGCTACTGATGGATTATCTAAAGAAGACAACCGATAAGTAAAATTGCAGATATTACGGGAACTTCTTCTATTTTCGTTTAAAACGACTGAGTTTTCTTTCCAAAGAGCATACTTTTCTATAAATAATTCCGGTTTGGCGTCATTCCATTCATATATTGCCTGATCCGGATCTCCAATCATCAAAATGTGCTCAAGCCCGTGATTCAGGAGACAGTCGATGATTTTCATTTGAACATCCGATGTATCCTGTGCTTCGTCAATCAAAAGTTCGGGGAATCTCTGCACAATTGATTTGGCCACTGCAGGATAACTCTCCAATATTTTAGTTGAAATGTAGTTGGCATCTGATTGTGTTGCAAATCCCTGTTTCCAGAAAGCGTACTTCATGTCTTTCAGGTGCTTGACATGACCACTTTCGGAGCCATCCTTATTGAACCATTTAAAATGGTATTGTGACGGGCTCTTGGTACGTATCGCAATATCCTCAGCGTTGAAACTTACTGCATCAAAGTATCGGTTATAATCTCTCTCATATTTTCCACCCGTCCAAGTGCCATGTGGTTCACCAACAAGGATGGGACGCCTACTGCACCCCATAATGAGATGGCCATAAGGCAAAAAAATGAATTTATTAACGAAGCTGTCGATTGTGCCTAAAAAGTGAGGATATTGAACGGGTATTCTAATCTCAAACTTTTCATTAAGTTGTTTTTCAATCTCCTTCCATGCCACATTTGTAAAGGAAATAGCAGCAATACCTTGGCATTTTCGATCCCAATTACTTATTCTATAGGCCAATCTCGCGGCAAGCGAGTATGTTTTCCCACTGCCGGGACATGCTCTGACGACAGATCTTCCGGTTTTTTCAAATACAATCTCGCGTTGCTCTGAGGACAGAGAACTAAACATCGGCATCATCCTGAACAACCCATTTGATTGCTTGTGCGATGTACTCAGGGACTTTAAAGTTAATTTTGGTTGCCCCTTGATTTGCATCGTTTGGGTGTGCTTTATTAGCCAATTCCTTTTCGGATTGACGATAGGCAAACAGTTCGGCTTCAAGTTTCACTGCCAGCCGATAAGCCAATTCCGACTTATCCTTGTTCGTCCCAAGCTTTTTCATAAATTCGCGAGCATGCTGAATATCGGAACTACCTTTCTCAATAACAGTACGCTGATGCATCTCCTGATAGATATTAAGCAACAAATCCCTGTTCGCTTTGTCCTCTAGAAACAGATCATGTTCAAAGGTGATTTTTGCTAACCGCACTTTTAAAAGCCCTTGCTCCAAAGCCGCAGCTTTTACAGCCCTCTCTGAAATTTCTCCAGTTGAATTAGGATCACTATCCGTTATAATAGCTGCTCTTGCATGCAGTCTCTTTCCTTCATCCGTAGAGTTAAACAACTTTCCAAAATGCTCAAAGGCCACGCCGTTCACGTTCACAATTTCAATCCCGTTTTTATCCAGATCATACTTTCCGTCTTTATCCATTAACTTTGCAAAAACAGGGAGAAGCAATGCTTCGGAAATGCCCTCGACAAATATGACTCCATTTGCGAAAAATAATTGCGACTTTGTTACATCTAGAAACTTGGCTAAAAACGCTTTGTTCTCATCCTTTAAGTCAGAGTTTTTAATAGACAACGCCGAAATATTGTTTTTTTGATTTTGCAGAACGATAAGTGCATTTAAATCGGCTTTGGCAGTAATAGTCGGAGAATGCGATGTAATAAAAAGCTGGAATCCGATCTTGTCCAATTCATTCAGATATTTGAAGAATACGTTTTGCAACTGTGGGTGCAGATGAGCTTCCGGTTCTTCGATTAACAGGGCAATATAGGTCTCAGGTTCGACTTGCTGTCTATTCTTTAAATCGCCAAGAACAGTTGCAGTATATATCAGGTTATTATACCCTAGTCCGTTCTGATAGAGTTCAAAATACCCTTGCTTTGAAGAATCGGTTTGCAGATTCTCTTGGTTGAAAACAGGAATTTGCATGCGAAGGTTATCGACTATGCCTCTAAACTCGTAAGGAAGAAAGTCGATCTCTACTTCTTGTCCTTTTCCATGAAAGGTTGTTTGCTTTAAATGTTCGTTGACTTTTTCTTTACCGGTGTTAATTAAATCTGTCCATTCTTGATTATTTTTCAAAGCATCCGTTACTTTTCTGGCCAGTTCCTTTCGCTTATCTTCATCAATTCGATTTTTGTTTCTGTCCTCGTTCAGATTCATGTAAAGTTGTCCGATACGATTTCCTCTCGAGGGTCTCAAATACTGTTCGGCATCTCTTAATGCCCCGAGATATACATGCAACAGCAGATCCCATACATCGGGTTCAATTTGCTGGCCTTCATTATGACCGCCCCAAACCCTGTACTTTATTTTTTCTATATTTTTTTGTCGATCTATGTAATATCGATAATGTATTTGCAACTCACTCTGACCATTATCGTTGAGTGCATGCAAATCGTTAAACCAACCCGTCTCTTCATCTTTCTCAACTTTAAAATTCAAATGAAACTCGATGTCAGGAAGCAGAAAATCAGGGTTCGACCTATCGATGTAAAAGTCACTTTTCCGTACGTAAATGTCACGGACTTGTTTGCCGTAACTTAAACATATTCTCAAAGCATCGATGATCGCGGATTTGCCGGCGTTATTCTCCCCGACAAGAATATTTAACCCCTTATTAAATTCAAGCTTCAGCTCTTTTATAGCTCTGAAGTTCTTGATAAGGAGATATTTTAAATACATACGCCCATCTCCTCTGCGTTTATGCTAAAACCGAAACTTAGAAGTCCGTAAGCCCAAATAATAAATACGACAAAACCGGACAACATTCCTGCTTTATCATCTTTTGCTGATGTCGGTTGCAACCTGGGAAGAAGTGCTTGTGACAGTTTCCAAAACTGGGCTTCTATTCTTTATAGTAGCTGTAGCCGCGACTATATACGTGTACCCCAAAATCTACCGCATTCTTTACAATGAAACATAATATCATCCTCGTATCGTTCTGAGGAAGATTATCTCACGGGCTAACACCGCTCGCCAGATACGGCCTGCCAAAAAACACCTGCTTTTCCGTGTCGAACAGATTCCGGTATACCACTTGTCCCCGAGTGGAGGAAGCGTCCACTACTTTGCCGTCTCCCGCATAAATGCCGACATGAGTGATATCCTTGAATCTGCCGTTGCGCTCGTAGCTCCAAAACACAAGGTCACCCGGAACCAACTCCGCCGCGCTTACGGTCAGGCCATTCTCAACGCAAAATCTGGCCTGCTCCGCTGCGGTTCGCGGCAAGTTAATACCTAGCTGACGATACACCCATTGGACGAGATAGCTGCAATCCGTATAGTTGTCCTGACCGGCCTTCGGTTGGCTATACGGATCGCCTAGACGAGTCAGCGCCAATTTGACGGCTTCACTGCCCAGTTCGCCTTCGGGCAAATGCTGTTGAACCGATTCAAGCTGCTCCGGCGTCAAACCAATATCCGCATCTTTTCCAAGTATTGCATACATGAGCGGGCGAAACTCCTCGGACAGCATTTCCTTCATTAATTCAATCTGTTCATTTGTAAAGCGGTATATATCTGCCTGTTGCTCCGCAGTTTGGCTAGTGACGGTAATATGCAAGATGCGCTCATATCGGGTAATCGTTTCTTCGCTGGTGCTCCCGTCCTCATGTTCGATCGTAACCGTTTCCTTATGTTCTATCGTTTCAACACGAGATTCCAGCGAATTCATATCCCAAAACACCGATCGAATGATACCGATTCTTGTTGCATCAAGCGTAGCCACATCCATTCCGTTTTCCGCATCCATGACGGTCTTCACGGCAAAGACGGCGATAATGTCCATCCAGTTATCGATCCGCGTATTGTCCGCGCTGCCGGGATAATGATATTCCACCCGGTCTACATTGCCAGCGGATTGCTGTATTTCTGCCAGTCGGGCGGCAAATTCATCGTCTATTTCCTGAACGATTCGGGTAAGCGGCTTTACATCGGCATCCGTATTTTCACCAGACACAAAGATACCGAAAGGAGAGGAAATGACAGCGGCTATCGCCATGACAATGCACAAAACTACAATTACCGAACCGCTGATCCCCAAAAGTGCCGTCAATCCCTTGACAAGCAAGGCGGTGGCTCTTACAACCATTTTAACGATAAGGCGATTCAATCTCGCGGCAGCTCGCGCGGTTTGAATGGACCGGCGGGCAGACATCGCCATCTGCGCAGCCCGCTGTGCTTCCTTGACGGCATTCATTTTCCCTTCAGTTTGAGCATCCGAATGATTGTTAGCGTGCTCTAGCCGATGCCCATTTTTTACAAATGGCGATAATGTCTTAAAATTTCGTACTTTCCGTTTGATCGTATGACCTGATTGTTTTGATATAGCAGAGGGGACTCGGGTTAACGGTTTCACGCGTTCATTTGCTGAACGAGATACCGCGGCTGAGAATGTTTCCTTCTTCCCCACCGGTTTTAGAGGGCCGATATCCCTTTTCTGCATCCGCTCAGGAAAGTCGCCTGTTCGAGAACGATGCAGAAGCCGGGCATTGACCCGGCTCCGTATAAATCGTTGTTTTCCTGAATGCGAGCCAGAAGACAAGACGTATTTTCCATCAACCGGCTTACGGAGATGTATCCTACGGGCAAGTCGCGGTGTACGCGTAATCGAAGACTCCGTATGAACATCAATTGGGCTCTGACTTGTGACAGAATCACCATCTGGCAACGGCCGCCTTTTTAGAATGTGCCGAATCAATCTCTTGTTGACACGCACACTCATTCCCATTTGGGCACGTATCGTTTTTATCGTAGCCGCTGCGGACTGGCCCTGCGCATATTCAACCGGAGATTGGGAAGTCGTCTTGTCATGATCAACTTGCCGCTTGGCACGAGCGCTTGAACGCTTTACACGATGCAACACGTTTGGGAATCTGTCCAAACGTTTGACGTCTTTCACAACATTCCTCGTTTTAATTTCCTTCATCGTCCCATTCCACTCCCGTCGCTGGCAGCCATTCAGCGAATTTGTTCGGCCAGCCGTTTGATCGTTCTCTCGTGACTTCGGCAATATTCGGGATAACGAAGATGAATCGCTTCAAAAAAGTAGGGGGCATAGCTGCAATCGAATAATTCGTGGGGAGTGGAGTAACGTTCGCCGCCTGCTTCGGTCCAGCCGTTCCATAAATTAAAGGCGAGCCGGCACACTCGAATGGTACTGCCGGTTTGCCAAGGGGCCGAAAGACCTTCGGGCTTAATGCCGCCATTAGAAAAATCATACAAATCGCAGATATGACTTCTGGTTTCCCGGGAAATGCCCAATGTATAGAAAAGTGCTCGATGGTAGCCGTCTTTACATTTCCTTTCATTCAGCATCTGAACATAAAATCTCTCGTGTTCCTCATCTCGAAATCGAATCGGATGCATCGTTACAAACCCCTCTCATGGAAAATGAGCGGCTGGTTGCAACCAGCCGCTATCTGAGCATGGTCCTCTATATAACAGTTCATTATGGCGGGAAAATCGGACCCTCCGACGAAACGATTACAAGTTTTTGAGCAAGTATTCCATTTGTTTCAAGCCTCTTTGGATAGATTTACGAACCGCCCGCTCATCGACATGCTCGGCTCTGGCAATAGCGACTTTGCTCATGCCTAGGAAATAATGGGCATAAATCCGTCTGGCAGATTTCACCGGCAATTGGCACATAGCTTCATAAAGTTGCTGCCGTGAAAGTTTGCGCTCGTAATACTCCTCCGGTGAAATCGAAAGAAATAAAACATGCTGCTCAATCCCGTCGTTGCGATCAAGCGAATAATAGGCCCGATGGCGATACGTTCGCAGCCTGTAGGCGCTTTCTTCCAAGTCGAAGCGGCGAATTTCATGGGCAACTTCTTCATCTACATCAACCCATACATCCGTCTTAAAAAAAGGATACATATCCCGCAAATTTATCTTTTTCATTCAAGTCCCTCCATTTTGGTTTGTTGGCAAACCAAAACAGAGGGGGGAGAGCGACAGCCAACGTTCCATTTCAAACGTTTGTTTATTTTTCGTGAAAAACAAAAAAGACCTTGCCGCAGAGCATGCCAACACTCCATTGCGACTAAGTCTGAAAATGATATCCATCGTTGATGTGTTAGAAACCGTACTAGTAGGACAGACACATAAAGAGACCGCTGCCTGACATTGCAGGCATCTGAGAGCACATAATATCAGCTCCATCTCACATGGCAACACCGCTGCGAGAAGAAAGATAGTCTGTTTTTATGTTGGTGCTGTCATACGTTTTTTGTCCAAACGCTCCTTTTCATCTCGAACTCAGCCGGTTATAGGTCATTTGTTCGATGAAATTGAACTTACAAAACGACATTTTTTGGCGCCGTGCATAAACTCCTTTCAAAAGGGGACTTAATACCCTTGCATATAATTGTTAGCACCTTTGTTCAAATGATTATCCTCTAAAAAGCATTGGACAATCTCATTAAATCGTTGTGGTTGGCACAAGTTGCTTGGGTTACAGGAATCTTCAATGACTTGTAAACGAGCATTGGACAACAGCCCTGCAGTTTCATTCATTTGCCTGATAACTGGATAGGAATGGTCCCCCGCAATACAAAGCGCGGGCACTTTAATTTGCGGCAAGAACGGGGTGAAATCAATCCCCCTGACCGCCAGACGCTGTTTATACCATTCTCCAGATCTTTTTTGCAGCATTCCTTTTCGAATTGCACGATAAGCCAAGTCCCACTTATAATAAGTGATCTTCATCGAGCGTAAAAAGAATTCACCTGGCAAATAATACGAGAGCGAACTGATGAGATCGATCATGGAGACGAATTTGCCAATCATAGTTGTCCTGACATTTATACTCAAGCAGTCTGAAATCACGATTGCGCTTACTTGGTTTGGATACAAATTCGAGAATTTCTGAGCAATGATTCCACCATAGGAAACGCCAACAATTACAGCTTTTTTAATTCCCAAATACCCCAGGAGGAGACTTAGATCCTCACACTGGGTTTCTATAACTCTTCCAACCGGAACTTTCAAATTTCCAGACTGTCCGTTTCCTCTCAGATCAAGGAACACAGTTTGATACGATTGTTTAAAATAATTTTTTTGAATTTCAAACATTTCATGTGTTAGTCCAAGACTATGAATAAAGACGAGGGATGTTCCTTGACCACAAACTTCATAATATAGCGAAGTTCCATTCACTTTCCAAAGTGGCAACATTCCCAACTCCTTTTCGTTAACATCTATTAACTTTTTTCCATTAACTATCTGCTAAAACGTAATTATTTTTCATGAGACGACAAGCTATGTTACCCTTCATCTTGATAATAGCAAGCCTCAATATCCGCAATCACCAACACATCCATATGGCGTCCATAACGCAGAATCGGCCTGATTACGGATCGTTTCCATATTTTTTCCCACAAGGTCCGCTTCGATTGCCCGACAATCATCTGCGTACTTTGGATATCGTTGGCTTTATTCAGCAAAAGGTATGGAATCTGCCTTCGGCTCCGGGCAAACAGCATCATAAACTTACCGCCCAACCGCGCTGTCAAGTCTTCCAGCACTTTGATGCGTTTTTTCAACTCATCAGCAACCTCAGCATGATCGTGAACATACGTTACAACCCAGTCAGCCTTCAAACGATAAGCAATTCGAAACCCCCGCCTGATTAAGCGCTCAGCATTGGTGCTTAATGTTACCCCGACGAAGACCGTCTCCTGCTTTCTCCAAGGTCCGCGAAGCGAATCGTTTCTTTCCCAGGCTTCCAATCGTTCGTCCACATCGTCAGCGATTTCCCGTAGCGCCAATTCACGCAAAGCAATCAAATTGCCCGTTCGGAAGAAATGATTCAAGGCCTGATCCACTTTATCTAGCGCATAGATTTTTCCTTCCCGCATTCGTTGCTGCAGCGTTTTTGGATCGACATCAATGAGCTCGACTTCATCGGCCATGCGCAACACGTGGTCGGGGAGGGTTTCCCGAACTCGCACGCCGGTAATCTGTTCAACCGCATCGTTCAAACTTTCCAAATGCTGTACGTTCATCGTCGAAATAACGGAAATGCCTGCGTTCAAAATGTCTACAATATCTTCGAATCTTTTTTTGTTTTTACTGCCGGGCACGTTCGTATGTGCCAGTTCATCCACGAGTACGACTTCCGGATTGCGGCGAATGATGGACTGGACGTCCAGTTCTTCCAGATTCGCTCCACGATACTCCAACTTCGCCCGCGGGATCGTTTGCAGCGAACCGACTTGCGCTAACGTTTCTTTTCGTCCATGCGTTTCGAGAAGTCCAATGACGACGTCAATGCCTTTCTTCTGCAAATCGTTCCCCTCGCGAAGCATCGCATACGTTTTCCCGACCCCGGGGGCGGCGCCGATGAGCACCTTGAATCGTCCTCTCCGGATTTCCCCTATTTTTCGCTCCACTTCCTGATCGCTTAGCCTGCGGTAGCGATCATCCGACCGACCTTCCGTCAGCATTTTGGTCGGCAGTATCCGCTCTCCTTCCTTTTCAGCACGATCCGCAACGAAGTAGATATCCGTATGTCTCGATTTTTTAAGGATGCCGTTTGTAATCGATCCCCGCCACAGCTCCTGCCAGCGATTTAGCTTGGAATGGCCGAGTACAATTCTCGTTACCTGATGCAAGGTTGCGTAACGAGCCAACATGCCGGGAAGCTTCCGTCTACTTGCCAAGGTGAGTTCTTCGAATTTAGCTCCTATTTTATCGGCCAATTTCAAGAGGGAACGCTTAAATGCAGTTGCTTCGCGAGACAGCATTTTTTTCGGATGGACAAATGTGACGATCATCAAATCTCCACCCAAGCGTTTGGCAATTTGTTGGCCGCGGCGGACATGAATGGAACCGTTCCAATGGTATTGCGCCGAGACGAGAATGCGTTCCGCTGCTCCGGAAGGCCCGGTTAAACCTTGCTCCATGCGGTATTTTTCGAGGGAATCGTTCACATCTTCCGCCACTAGCCGCAAAGCCAGCTCCCGTAATTTTCCGATGTTGCTTCGCTCAAACAACATGGGCGAGGAGTCACCGTTGACATGCCCCTCCTCCAGCCGTTTCAGTATCGTTTCCGGCGATACGTCGATCAATTGGACTTCATCCGCCATCTCCAATGTGTTTGCCGGGACGGTTTCCTCCACCACGACACCGGTCCATTTTCTCGCCAGTTCCGTCGCGCCGTCGAGTTCGTACACGTTGACGGTTGTGATTACGCTGATGCCATGATTCAGCAAAAATTGGATGTCATCCAGACGTGTCGGAAACTGTGCTCCTTCCCGATTGCGATGGGCAAGCCCGTCAACTAATACCACTTCCGGATTGCGTTTGACCAGCGCCTCGAGGTTCAAGTCCTTACGCTCCATTCCATCCTTGATCCAGTGAATGCTGGGTACACGTTCCAAGTCTCCGAGTTGCTCCACCGTTTCCGGCCGCTGTCTTGTCGAAACCGCACAAATGACGACATCGATTCCCTGCTGCTTCAAATGCTGACCTTCCTGAAGCATGTGGTACGTTTTACCCGAACCGCTGACCGCGCCGATATAGATTTTGAGCCGACCACGGTGCAGCTTGGAAATGGAGTACAGGATTTCTTCCGGCGTCTTCCTGCGAAAACTTCCCACTCTTGTTCCCCCCTTGCGCAAGCTCTTTACTAAAATGCGATAACCCCGCCTATTTGGCCATAGGCAGGGCTCGCAGATGATATTTAACTATTTCATAAGTTCGCGCAGCGCGATGTTCAATTTCAACACATTGACTCTTGGATCCCCGAAAATCCCCAAATCCCGTCCTTCGGTATGTTCTTGTACCAGTTTCTCGAGCTCGCTCGAAGACAAACCGGTCAACTTGCTGATACGCGGAATTTGCACGTTGGCGGATTCTGGCGTAATATGGGGATCCAGCCCTGAACCGGAGTTCGTGATCAAGGCAATCGGCAATTGGCTAACAGGAACGTCCGGATTGTTTGCCTTCCACGCTTCAACGGATTCCTCCGTCCTTTTCAGCAAGTCCGGGTTCGATGGCCCGTAATTGTTGGAACCGGAGGCTTCCGCTTTGTATTCAATGCTGGAGACCCGGCCTTGAAAATATTTTGGATCGGTAAAGTTTTGCCCGATTAATTCGGAACCGATGATTTCTCCGCTGCTGCTTTTGATCAAACTGCCGTTAGCCTGATCTGACATCAAAAGTTGCGCGATGCCGGTGCAAACGAGCGGATACACAATTCCGCATAGCAATATGAACAACAAACTGAGCCGAATCATGGAAAACAAGTAAGATCCGCGGGAAAGTCCCTGAAAATGCTGCTCTGAATGATTCATTCCATTTCAATCCTCTCTGTATTCCGTTTCAACTACACCCATAAGTGAACGACCATGTCGATCAATTTAATCCCGACGAACGGCGCGATGACTCCGCCCAATCCATAAATAAGCAGGTTCCGGCTGAGCAATTGGGCGGAACTCATCGGTTTGTAGGCAACGCCCTTCATGGCCAACGGAATAAGCAACGGGATAATGATCGCATTAAACACAAGCGCCGACAAAATGGCCGACATTGGTGATCCGAGTCCCATTACATTCAATACGTTCATTTCCGGAATCGCCTGCATGAACATGGCCGGGATAATGGCAAAATATTTGGCGATGTCGTTCGCCACGCTGAAGGTGGTCAGAGCGCCGCGCGTCATTAGCAGTTGCTTGCCGATCGCTACGACTTCAATGATCTTCGACGGATCGGAGTCAAGATCGACCATGTTGGCCGCTTCCTTGGCTGCCGTCGTGCCGCTGTTCATCGCAAGCCCAACGTCCGCCTGCGCCAGCGCAGGGGCATCGTTCGTTCCGTCACCCGTCATGGCCACCAGCTTGCCGGCCGCCTGTTCCCGCTTGATCACGGCAATTTTGTCTTCCGGTTTGCTTTCGGCGATAAAGTCATCCACACCGGCCTCGCGTGCGATCGTCGCTGCTGTCAGCGGATTGTCTCCTGTACACATGATCGTTTTGATTCCCATTTTTCGCAGCTGATCGAAACGCTCCCGCATGCCGGGCTTCACCGTATCCTTCAAATAAATGAGTCCGTAAATTCGATTGTCGACGGCAACGGCGAGCGGTGTTCCGCCCTCCGATGCGATTGCGTTCCCTTTTTGGTCCAAATCGGCGGGAATCACTCCCCCCTTTGCGCTAACCCAAGCCTTGACCGCGTCAACCGCGCCTTTGCGAACTTTGCGTCCGTCCGGTAAATCGATTCCGCTCATGCGAGTTTCCGCTTTAAATTCAATGAACTCCGCGCCTTCGACCGCATTTGCCGGATACGAATACCCTTCTTTTTTCATGAGTTCGAGTACGGATCGGCCTTCGGGTGTTTCATCCTTCACCGAACTGACGGCCGCCCATTCGGCTACCGTCTCCACGGATTCATCCCCAACGGCGATGAACTCACTGGCCATCCGGTTCCCGAACGTGATCGTACCGGTTTTGTCCAAGATCATCGTATCGATGTCGCCTGCCGCTTCAACCGCTTTTCCCGACATGGCCATTACATTGAAACGGGTCACACGGTCCATCCCGGCAATGCCGATCGCGGATAATAAACCGCCGATCGTCGTTGGGATGAGACACACGAGCAGCGCGATCAAAACGGGAATCTCCAGTTTAATCCCAAGATAGTCGGCCATCGGGGCCAAAGTCACTACTACGATCAGGAAAATCAGCGTTAGGCTGACAAGCAGGGTATTCAACGCGATTTCGTTCGGCGTTTTCTGCCTCTTCGCGCCTTCGACCAGTGCGATCATGCGATCGATGAACGATTCTCCAGGGTCGTTTGTAATCCGTACGGTAATCTGGTCGCTAACGACCCGTGTGCCGCCGGTCACAGAGCTGAAATCGCCGCCGGCTTCTTTAATAACGGGAGCGGATTCTCCGGTAATGGCTGATTCGTCCACGGAAGCCAAACCCTCAATGACCTCTCCGTCACCCGGAATCATTTCCCCTTGCGAGACAATCACAACATCGCCTTTGCGCAGTTCCGTGGACGGAATCACCTTCACACTGTTGCCGATTACTTTATTGGCCATGATTTCTTTTTTCGTCTTCTTCAGCGTGTCAGCCTGCGCTTTCCCTCTGCCTTCAGCCAATGCCTCGGCGAAGTTGGCGAACAGTAAGGTAAATAG
Organism: Paenibacillus sp. 32O-W; assembly: GCF_007679495.1. Taxonomy (GTDB): domain Bacteria; phylum Bacillota; class Bacilli; order Paenibacillales; family NBRC-103111; genus Paenibacillus_L; species Paenibacillus_L residui. The sequence continues at coordinate 26,239 of NZ_VEGP01000009.1, forward strand.
CAGAATCAGAAAAACCGCCAGATTAAATCCACCTCGTCCTTGGGTACCGAAGTAGCCCGGAAACAGCGTCATCAACAACACAACGAACGTTCCTGCTTCGACGACGAACATGACCGGATTTTTCATCATGACAACCGGATTTAATTTGATAAAACTGTCCATGATCGCCTTTTTTACGATCTCGGCGGACAACATGTTTTTTTGTTTCGTATTCATGATCTCACCTCTTCTATTTCAGGAGCGTCAAATGCTCTGCGATCGGACCCAGAACAAGGGCGGGCAAAAAGGTCAAAGCTCCGATAATCAGTACGGTACCGACGAGAATACCCGCAAATAATTTGGTGTCCGTGCGGAACGTTCCGATCGTTTCAGGCACCCATTGTTTCGCCGCCAGGGAACCGGCTACGCCGAGCAGTGCCACAATAGAAATGTAACGTCCGAACAGCATGACAAGTCCCGTAGAAACGTTCCAGAACGTCGTATTGTCGCCCAAACCTTCGAAGCCGGAACCGTTGTTCGCGGCGGAAGACGTATATTCATACAGTACCTGCGAGATGCCATGGAAGCCGGGATTGCTGATGGCCCCTTTCCCCAAATCCGTCAAAAAGGCGATTGCCGAGGGCGCCAAAATAATAAGCGGGTGAGCTAAAATAGCGATGGCGACTAGTTTCATTTCCCGGGCTTCGATTTTGCGCCCCATGAATTCCGGCGTACGGCCAACCATTAGTCCGCAAAGGAAGACGCCCAATATCGCATACATAAGCATGTTGACCAGCCCGACGCCGTCACCGCCGAATACACAGTTCAGCATCATTTGCGAAAGCGGCACCAGACCACCCAGCGGCGTCAAGGTATCATGCATATTATTGACCGTACCTGTTGTCGCCGCGGTCGTAACCGTTGTAAACAAGGCCGACTGCGCTATCCCGAACCGGACTTCCTTACCTTCCATGCTTCCTTGCGAAGCGTCGATTCCGAGCGCATTCAGTGCCGGGTTCCCCCGCAGTTCCGACGTGTACACAACCGAGAGGAAGGCGACAAACAAGATAAGCATCGCGCTGAAGATCACCCAGCCTTGTTTTTGATTTCGCGCGAATCTGCCGAATGTATACGTCAATGCGGCCGGAATACACCACATCGACAGCATTTCAATCACGTTCGTGAGCGGACTCGGATTTTCAAACGGATGCGATGAATTGACACCGAAAAATCCGCCCCCATTCGTTCCCAGGTGCTTGATCGATACGAGGGAAGCCACCGGACCGATTGCAATTAGCTGTGTCTCGCCTTCAATCGTTGTCGCTTGAACGGTCGGACTAAGCGTTTGCGGCACCTTTAAAGCCACCAGCGCCAGCGTCACGATGATCGCCATCGGGATAAGCAAACGGGTGTGCGCTTTGACAAAATCGGTGAAGAAGTTGCCGAGCGTTTTCCCTTTGCTTGTCAAACCGCGAATGAACGCGATCGCTACGACGATGCCGGATGCCGCTGATGTAAACATCATCATCATAATAACAGCCATTTGCGAGAAATAGGACAATCCTGTTTCGCCGCTGTAATGCTGCAAGTTCGTATTCGTCATGAAGCTGATGACCGTATTGAAAGAAAGCGTTGACTCCATGTTATCGATGCCGTTCGGGTTGATCGGCAGCCATTTCTGGATGCGTAAAATCAAATAACTGACCGCCACCAAAATAACGTTGGTCAATATCAAGCTGAGCGTGTATCGTTTCCAGTTCATTTCGGCGCGGTTTTTCAAACCGGTCAGCCCGTAGATCAACCTTTCAATCGGCCCGAATACTTTGTCGGTCCGGTTGGGTTGATTGGAAAACACATGAAAGATGTATGTCCCCAAAGGTTTGACCAACAAGACTAAAATCAGAATGACCGCTGCCAGTTGCAAAATGGCCATTTCATGCCCTCCTCAAACATTTACAGATCCATTAAAATTTTTCGGGATTCACCAAAGCAAAAACGAGATATAAAAAAATCAAAACTGTAAAAACAGTTACTATAATCATGAGCGTTCTCCCCCCGATTCACCTGCAACTCGTCCGCACCAAGCTAAAAATAAGCAAAACAATCCATATACGCCACCTAGTGTCAATATCATCGCGATATCCATCATGATCGATCAACCCTCCCTTCAAGCATGTGTCCGGTACGTTTGCCTGATATGGATTCATCCTTCGTTATCAAGCAGAAACGAAACATCATCGCTGCGGGTGTGAATGACATAGCTAGCGCCAAGTCCTTTGTAGATGAGTCTTGCATTGCTGCTGCCGGTAACGACATAGATCGGCTTGCCTGTCCAGGATCGGCAGATCTGAATGTATCGGCAGATCAAGGGCAAACTTGACTCAAACAAGAACACCTTCCCTACCGGCAACTCTGGAATGAGCCAGGTTTCCCGGTCTACAGTATCGACCATTAAGATGTGCTTGACGCCCAAATGTGTCAATCTCGACTTCTCTGTTTCATTATTGGTAATCGCTGCATAAGGTATTCCTTTGATTCGCAACGCTTTAATAAACTGCTCCCCGGTTTTGTTGGGCGCAGAGACGAGTACAAACTCATCTTGAGCTTCCATAGCCAATCTCCTCCATCCTGGTACAGGCAACAAAAAAGAAGCTTTCGGAAGAGGAACTCTTCGTCAGCTTCTTAGGCACTAGAAAAACGTGTCTAATGACGACAATTGTTGCCTCTCTTCGACGCTTACGAGGTTAGCTGTCGGATTCGGGCGTAAGAGTCGCCCTACACCGGATTTACCGGCGATTCACCCCATGAAGCCGACAAGACCGGCTTCGGTTGGTTCCCCCGCTCCTTCGTATTTAACGAAGCATTCAGCGAATGAAATGTTGACCATTATGTTTTAAAATGAGCGCACAAAAGCTTCATCATCCTCTCTCCACAAGCAACGCTTTTTGAAACGAACTGCTTCCACGCTTAGAAGGTTAGCTGATGGATTCAGGTGGTGAGAGTCACCAGCCTGCCACTTATGCTTTCACAATTGCGGCAGGATTCATCCCAGCCGGATCGGCCCACTTGCTCTCACCCAAGCTCCGATCCGTAATTCGTCCCCACTTGAAAACAAAATGAATTCATGGCACGTATCTTACTCCCAGACCATAAAACTGTAAAGTGAAGCACACGGTATATTTGTGTAATTCATGTGCTTTATGCTTGTGATAGCTTTATCGTCGTGAAAGATCTTCATTTTTCTCTGGTTTTCTCATTCTTATAAGCTTTTTTCATTATTTTTATGAAATTTTTACGCCTAGTATCGTTTATTTTACTCCTTTTTTACAGTAACCTAATGGGAGGAACTTCAGTAAAAAAAGCAGGATGTGGTTCGTTATGCCGAAATGGAAATCAATATGGATTTCGTTGCGATCGTACCTATTCACAACGTTACTAATCGTTCTCATGACCTTCGTATTAAAACCGTTTGGTCTTGCTTTTGATTTGGTCAATATTGCCCTTATCTATTTGCTCCCGGTTCTTATCAACGCCGTCTTTTGGGGACTTAGTCCTGCTTTCTACGCTGCGATCCTTGGTGTGTTAGCCTTTGATTTCTTCTTCGTGCCACCCGTCATGAGTTTTACCGTGGCAGACCTGCGATATCTGCTTTCATTTGGCGTTTATTTGGCGGTCGCGGCGTTAACGGCCAGCCTGGCGGCTAGACTGAAGCAACAGGTCCTCTATTCAAGGCAAAAGGAAGCTCACACTGCTGCACTCTACGCGCTTAGCAAGCAGATGAGCGCGATCGCAGACATCCATTCCATGCTGGATAGTTTTTCCCGACAAGTTACGCAGACGTTTGATACCGAAATCGTGATCTATTTGTCGGAAGACCGGAACAAGTTGGCGCTTGCCCATCGGTCGGCCGATCTTCCAAATCACAGTCAAAAAGAAGCGGAAATGTCTGTCGTGCGGCACGTGTTTGAATCCGGCGAGGTATCCGGAATGGGAACTTCGCATATGATCGAACCCCTGGGTTACTTTATTCCACTTCGGGCCGAGGACCGCATCTATGGTGTCATGGCACTCTATCCGAAACAATCGCGAACTGCGATCTCAACCGATCAAAAAAGACTCCTCGAGGCACTCGCAGGCTTGGCGGCCAGCGCAATCGCTCGCGTCAGGCTAGCGGAGGAAGCCAGAATTGCTCATCTTACAGCAGAGTCGGAACGGCTTCGTACTGCGATTTTGAATTCGGTTTCCCACGAACTGCGCACCCCGTTGGCAACTATCATCGGCTCAACAACCGGTCTGATCGAGGGTGAGCATCTTTTTTCTTCAGGTGATCGAATGGAGCTTCTTGTCACGATTCGGGACGGCGCTCTTCGTATGAATCGGCTGGTGACGAATCTGCTCAGTATGGTGCAGCTTGAGAGCGGGATGCTGCGCCTTAGGAAAAACTGGTGTGATGTGGAGGACTTGATCGGTGTCACGTTTTCTCAAGTCAAAGACTTTCAACAACATCGCAAGCTGCGCGCCGAGCTGCCAGATGACGGCCCCATTATAGTGCTGGGGGATGAAGTGTTGCTGGAGCAAATGATGGTCAATGTCGTCAGCAATGCGATCAAATACAGTCCGGATTACAGTGAAATCGTCTTGTCAGTGCAAACCACAGAAGATGACATTGTCATATCCGTCTCCGATCAGGGGATTGGACTGAACGAGGACGAATACGATCGGATATTTGAAAAGTTTTACCGTTCAGCCGCGGCGAAGCAAATAACCGGTACAGGCTTGGGGCTCGCCATATGCAAAGGAATCGTCGAGCTTCATGAAGGAACGATATCGGCGAAGCCGAATGAGCCGCGAGGGACCATTATGACGATCACGCTTCCCTTAAACAAGCAAGACGACTTAAATGCTGCATCTGAAGAAAGGGGCATCAAGAATCATGACCATGAATGAACATGGGGCTCGCATTTTAATCGTCGATGATGAACCCCAAATACGCAAGCTTCTGAAGGTAACCCTGCAAGCCCATCAATATGCCATCTACGAAGCATCAACAGGAGAGGAAGGTCTCGGACAGGCTTCCAGGATCATTCCGGACTTGATCGTACTGGATCTCGGATTGCCTGACATGTCCGGCATGGATGTGCTTGGCCGCATCCGGGAATGGTCGAATGCTCCGGTCATTGTCTTAACGGTAAAAGATCGGGAGGAAGACAAGATCGCCGCATTAGACAGCGGCGCCGATGATTATGTGACCAAGCCGTTCGGAATGGGAGAACTGGTCGCTCGAATACGTGTCGCGCTGCGGCACATGGCCAAATCGACAAACGAACCCCACCTCCGGTTCGGCGAGCTCACCATCGACCTGGCACATCGGAACGTGGAATTGAAGGGAGAACGAATCAAGCTGACCCCAACGGAATACGATCTGTTGAAAATTCTCGCCTCCAATGCCGGGAAGGTCGTCACACAGCGTCAGCTGCTCCAACAAGTATGGGGCAACCTCCACAATGAGTCAGACAGCCATTATCTACGGGTGTATATTGGACATCTTCGCAAAAAATTGGAGGAAGATTCGACACAACCCAAGTTCATTGTGACGGAGCCAGGGATCGGCTATCGCTTCCTGTCCAGGGAATAACAGAATCGTTCCCCCAAATAATTCGATTATCTCCCGTTCAGAAACGTAAGAACGGAATCTTTGTGAAGAAATATGGCCGTCTCCGTAAGTTTTTGTCCAATGCATCCGTTTTCATGCACGAGAAACGCAAAAAAATCTAAAATCTACACCGGATTCGGCTTTTACATTGACGTGAAAAAAGCGTATGATCTCTATCAACAACTTCAAATTCAATTGAATCGCTGAATTCCCTAAGGGGAAACGGGGGAACCAACAGAAGCCGTTACATGGTTTCACGGGGTGAATTCCTTGTCTGCCTGACACATGGAAAGGGTACTCTCAAGCCCTAACCCGACAGCTAACCTCGTAAGCGTATTGAGAGAGAACCGCATCCGATCTGCGTTTGTCTGATGGACTGACAACAGACTGCCCGAGAGCTTCGTTTCTCTGCTCTTCGGGCTTTTTGTCGTACCCAAAAAACATTTAGGGAGAGTGACAAGCATGTTACACGTACAAGAAGCAGATCCGCTTCCGAGTCTTGAATCGTCCAGTTTTCGGTATGAGGAGAGAATCCGTTCCATCGAAGTATTTCGATTTGATCAAGAGTTGACCCGGCGTATATTCTCCAATAACGAAAAAGATAGCATTTGCGGTTATCTGAAGCTATCCGGTAATGGATTCAGCGGTTGGGGCGAATATCGATTGCCTTACAACAATAAATCGTTCGACCTCGTCGGATGGGCTTCCGTTTTTATGAATCTGAAGGGTCTTGACTTTGCCCAAGCTTTCCAATTGGTTAAAGAGAAGGAAGAGAAATGGGGGACATTCCGGAAAGAACTTGCCGAATCGGCGTTATTGAACTGTGTTCCTACTCTCAGATCCCCTGTTCATTTGCCACAAGACGTTGACTTTCCGAAAAAACACATCTATTTCATGGAACATGCAGACTCTTACGTCTCATTCTGATTTCCTGGCAGGAAGGAGAAATGTATGGTGCAGGAGCTAACCAATCAACTGAAAGAAGCCTATTTGCAATGCAAGCGGGAAGTGATCGGCGTATATCCTCAGGAGGTTGAAGTAAGAGTCATTAAAAACCATATCGTGATCATCGACAAAGGAACTCCAATAATTGAACAATCCATCTCTGTACGCGACAGAAGCATTCATCAAACGATATGCGAAATGGATCGCGAACGCTTGCAAGTACTGTTGAAACCTAAAGTTGCCTCAATTGTCGGTTGCCGCGTCACTTCCATTCAATCCGACATTTGCATCGGCACTGGAAAAAAATGGATCTGATTCATTTGGATTGCGATATCGAGGACAAGTTTATGCATGATTAAGTTTAAGTAAACGGTTTTACGAGACAAACTCGAAATCATACACGGGAGTGATGATGTTGTCATTACTGGTGATGAAATATGGAGGCAGTTCCGTAGGCGACGCCGAACGGATAAAGCGCGTTGCGCGGCGGATCGCGGATCGAAGGCAGGAAGGCCATCAGTGCGTCGTGGTGGTCTCCGCAATGGGAGATACGACGGACGATTTGATCGAGTTGTCCAAACAAATCGTGGAGACAGCCCCTTCATCGCGTGAAATGGATATGCTGCTCAGTACCGGAGAACAAGTTTCAATTGCCTTATTATCCATGGCACTGCACTCCCTGGGCGAACAAGCTATCTCTTTAACCGGATGGCAAGCCGGCATTCTTACAGAATCAAACCATGGGAAGGCACGGATTATCGACATTCAGGCAGATCGAATAAGGAATGCGCTAAATCAGGGGCACATCGTCATTATAGCCGGCTTTCAAGGCGCGACAGAGAATGGCGAGATTACAACGATTGGACGCGGAGGCTCCGACACGACGGCTGTCGCACTTGCAGCAGCGATTCGGGCAGATTTGTGCGAAATATATACGGATGTGGACGGTGTTTATTCAACCGATCCCCGCATCGTCAAGCAAGCCAGAAAACTGAAGGAAATCTCTTACGACGAAATGTTGGAAATGGCTCATCTCGGAGCGGCGGTTCTCCACCCTCGCGCGGTGGAATGTGCCAAACAAAATAAAGTGAAGTTGGTCGTTCGATCCAGCTTTACGAACCATGAAGGTACGCAAGTGAAGGAGGAAACGGATATGGAACAAGGAATCGCAGTTCGTGGCATCGCGTTCGACAAGCCTATTGCGCATGTAAGCTTATTGGATATGCCTACAAGCCCAAGCCGACTCGCCGAGGTTTTTAATTCGCTGGCAAAAGACGATATTGATGTCGATCTTATCGTACAAGGCGGAATAAGGAATGGCAAGGCAGACCTGTCCTTTACCGTTAGCCTCGCCGATCTGGAGAAGGCAAAAAGTGTGCTTGATCTCATCCAGGCAGACGTTGGTTTCAAAAAATTGGATATCCGCTCCGATTTGGTGAAAGTATCTATCGTCGGGGCGGGAATGGTCAGTTCCCCAGGTATTGCAGCGACGATGTTTCATACCATTGCCGAAACCGGCGTTAGCATTTACACGGTCAGCACGTCTGAAATTAAAATTTCGTGCGTAATCGAAGGGAGAAGGCTCCATGAAGTTATTCGATCCCTGCATACCGTGTTTGGACTCGACGAGCACGAATATGTCTTTGTAACGGACGTAAGTAATGAATGAATGTTACGCAACGGAAAAACACGCTGTATCTTAGTTCAATTAACACTAGAAATTAGCGGTACATTCGAAAACCTAAACCACTTAGAAAGAGTAGCACCATTGGCAGTGAGTTTTACAAGAGTGTTTAAACCGGAAAATGAAAGAACAATTTAAAAAAGTAAGCGATTGTTCTCGGTTAAGACCAATCGCTTACTGTTGTTTGTTAATGATCCCCAGGCTTCGTCGTCATCAGGCGATACAGTTTCGTGTTCCGCGGGAACTTGTCGGTAAACGGCACAAGGGAACTGCCCACCTTCATCAGTCCGTTCCCGGCGTCTACATTCGTAATATAAGAGAGTTGCAGGTCCGAAATATTGAGAAGCCCGGCAAGCTCCATCCGGTCTGTGGCTGCCTGATTCAGCATGACGATAAATTCGCTGTTCGCGAGCATAGTCCGGGCCGTATGGCTTTGCAGCAAATCATCCACGTTTTGCGTAATTCCCGTACAAAAAGCGCCATACTTTCGGACGCGCTTCCAAAGCGTGAACAGAAAGTTGGCGCTGTATTCGTGCTGGAACAGAAGGTAGATTTCGTCGATAATGATAAATGTATTTTTGCCTTTGGCACGATTTTGCGTTATCCGATTCAGGATGCTGTCCAGGACGACCAGCATGCCGATCGGGAGGAGTTGTTTGCCCAAGTCGAGAATGTCGTAGCAGATGAGCCGGTTATGGACATTCACATTGGTAAGCTTAGCAAACGTGTTCAGACTGCCGGAAGTAAACAGTTCGATCGCCAGCGCAATGTCCTGCGCCTCCGGCTCCGCTTGCTTCAGCAGTTCCGCGCGAAAGTCCTGCAACGTAGGCGGCTGCCCCTTATAGTTGCTCTGCAAATACTTCCTGTACACGCTGGCGGTGCAGCGGTCAATGAGCGACTTTTCCTTGGCTCCCAGCTGGTAGCCGCCTATCAGCTGCTCGCACAACGAGAGGACGAATTCCGATTTGAGGATGATCGGATTAGCTCCGTCGCCATATTGACGATTCATATCCATCGCATTGATATGGTTGGGCGAAGTGGCGGATATATGAATCGTCTCGCCGCCCAATGCGTTCACCAGTGCGGAGTATTCCCGTTCTGGGTCGATCAAAATAATATCGTCGTCGCTGGCCAGCATCTGGTTGACGATTTCCCGTTTTGCGGTGAAGCTTTTGCCGGAACCGGATACGCCGAGGATAAAGCTGTTTCCGTTCAGCAATTGCTTGCGGTTGGCAATAATCATGTTCTTGCTGATCACATTTTGTCCGTAGTAAATGCCGCCCGGATGTACGATTTCCTGCGCCCGAAACGGAATAAAGACAGCCGTGCTTTCCGTCGTTAACGTCCGCAAAGCGTGAACCTTTCGCAAGCCGTAGGGTAGCACCGTATTCAGACCGTCCATTTGCTGGTAGGTAAGCGTGGAAAACTGGCACAAATGCTTGCGGGCGGTGGTGAGCAGCGCCTCCGTATCGCTGTCGAGCTGCTCCTTGCTGTCCGCGATATGGACCATCGTCAGCAGCCCGAACATCATCCGCTGGTCGCGGGTCGTCAAGTCGTTCAGAAATTCTTTGCTCTCTTTGCGTTGCTGCTCCATATCGTAAGGGACCACGGCGGAAAAATTGTTGTTCCGGTTTTGTCGCCGCTGCCAATTCGTGATGTTCGTCTCCACGCCGAGCAAACGGCTCTCCACCTCACGAACGGCCTCGTCGGTAGGAATCGGGATGATATCCAGCGACAGCAGCAAATTCCGGTTCAGGTCGCAAAGCTCGGACACCATGCTGTCCTTAATATAGCTGGCGTATTCCCGCAGAAAGATGACGCGGCCAAAAAAGTGGCCCATCCGAAAATGATCTTTTTCAAACTCGAACGTATCCGGGCAAATGTAATCCTTGAAATCATGCCCCTTGCGCATTGTTTCGGACATATGGAAACGAAAATCCGCTTCCTCGCCGATTCGAAAGAAATCATGGAAAATGCGCAGACGGTCGGTTGCATCCAGTTCGATACATTTGGAACCGAGACGGGAAAAATGCGACATCAATTCGGTTCCGACCCTCGCGAAGTACTGACGGGCTTCCTCCACATTTTTCTTGACGACAGAAATGGTAACGTACTTTTCCTGAATCGTACCGTTCGCGCCGATGGCCTTTGCGAGCAACATCTCGTTGTACTCTTGCCGGTACACATCGAGATGGTCCTGCCGTAGCGGAATCAGAATCGAGCTTTCAAAATCGGTCCGATTCAAACGCCGGTTATGGATTGTAATTTTCGTGGTCGCTCCGCTGTCAAAGGAATTGAGCAGCTCGGAATAAGACAAAAACATCGCTTCCTTGTCTTCCCTGGACGCTACAGCATAGTTGATATCCTCGAACCGATACGATTTGGAGAACTTGTTGCCGACAAAAAAAATCCCGTCCGGCCAGAGGGCACGAATCGGGATGACTTGCTGAACGCCTTTCGGGATAACAAATCGTTCCTTGTCCTGCCTGATGATGCGTCTGAGCGTTTTAATCACGGCGCTTCATCCTTTCCTGCTCACGATACTGCATGCTCTTTTTCAGCGCTTCAACATAGATATTGGTCGAATAGAAGACGAAGCGTCTTGGCAGCAGAAATTCCGATTTCACATACGCCCAAAGCAACTGCTCGGCCGTCATGCCGTGATAGTTGATGAAACCCAAGGCTGCGCAGGGCGCGGCCCCCAAAATGCACATCCAGCTGAGCGTTTCCAAACCAAAGCGGCCGCGCAGTCCAAAATAAAGTCCGATCGCCACGCCGACAGCCAGCACAGAAAAAAAGAACTGCCGCAAGGACAGTCCAAAGAATAAGCTTTCCGTATAATCCCGGATTTCCCGGTTGATTTTCACTTCCATTTGAAATCCTCCCATAAACGATGTTCACTATGGTCTACAACTCGCCCTCAGTTTCCGGTTGAACCGATGTTGGCTCTGTCTTTTTCGTTTCTTGCCAACTACTCATCGCCGGATGGAAGGGGATCGAAGAGAAGCGCAAACGCAAGCTGTACGCCGTCTCTCATTCCTTGCAAATACAAGCGTTCATTCTCCAAAGCCCGCGTAAAATGAACCTTGTCCTCCCATTCCATAAACGCCGGCAACTGCGTCATCTCCACGCAGGAAAACATCGCTTGAAAAGCCGTGTACTCTGCTTTACGATAGGTGCACAACTCGGGATCGCGTTCGATCCGAGCTGAAACGTGGTCCAGCCGCCGCTGAAACGCGTTTTGAAACCATGACGGAAACTCCATTGACTTCCCCCTCCTTATGCGAACGCGCTCTAGCGCAGCTGACGCTCTCGTCCGGACTTCCTTTGAAGCCACTGGACAATCCATTCGTCCACCTTCCGGCTTTGAGCCTGAACCGCCTCATTCTCGAACAGAGGAATTCCCTGATCAAGAGATTTTTTCCCGAGTTCGTTCAACTTCCTTCTTTCCTCCTCCAATTGACCAAGCAATCGTGTCATCGGTCGGCCTCCCAGTGTCTTCATTAGATCGGCGTTTCTGGCTGTCTGAATGATAGAGTATCTCTCCATTTTATTGCGAAAATCGGTTTATTTCATTTTAATGCGATATTCGCATTAAAACAATGATGCACTCACGTACAATTTTGCTTGTAATGTGAGGTGCATACAAATGAAACATCGAAAAGAACCGCCAGGCGACAAAAATATAATCGGCGTGAGAGTCGTTGCCATCCGCAAGGCAAAGGGGATGAAACAGAAGGAGTTTCTCGCCAGACTGCAAACGGCTGGCCTTGACATCAGTCCTACCAGTCTTTCGCGTCTGGAAGGGCAGTATCGGCTTGTCCAAGACTACGAAGTCGTGGCGATTGCCAAAGCGCTGGATGTTTCCGTCCGGGAATTGCTGGGCGAAGAATCGGAATGAAGCTACAGCCCCATCATTTCCCTCACCACCCGGTCCGCCATTTTGACCGTCCCCACGAGTACCAGCATGTTGAAAATCAACTCTCCGATATAGGTCCACACCATCGTGACTGCACCCGCGCCTTCATCGACCGCCGGGGGAGCGGAGGCAAAGGCGGAGTAGATGATGCAGGCGAGTACGATAATCGCTCCCTCCAGACAAGCGGCAGCATATCCTTTGAGAAACGATTTGCCGATATTTTGGCTCGGCTCCCCGGCAAAGGCGGATAGCGGAACGGGAGCGATGGCTGTATATAAATAGATGCGAAAAAAACGCCCGTACACCGAGAGGATCATCACAAAAGACAACACTGTGATGAACAGACTGCCCAAAAGGGAGACGACCCACAGCGGAATGCTTTGCCAAAAGCCGACGTCTTCAATCGCTTTTGCAATGGTGTTCGGCAAGGTCATGGCCTCCGTCTTTCCGAACCCGGAACGTCCCATCATCGTGGAGATGATTCCCTGAACAATGGTAAACAGCGCCATCATGAGCTCCAGCCCGTAGGTGACGACCGCTTTGGCCAAGACAAAACGGATAAACAGCTTGACAGCCATCTCCGGCTTTTTCATTTCGGCAAAACTGCCGGTCGTCTTCACCACGCCAATCACAAAAAACAAGACCAGGAGCGCCAGTCCCGTCGCCTGCAACGCGCCATGAATGTCGGTAATGACGCGCCAAACGCCGCCGCCTTTGAAGTCGGCCGGCGACTCGGTAACGAGTTGCCAGATTTCGTTCATTTTCTCGTTCCACGTATCGAGCGCATGTTCGAGATTGTCAATAATCCAACTGTTTTTGGCCATATTCTCACCCCTTTTCTTTAGATGGGGAACGGGCAAACCGCCCGTTCCCCTCATTTGCGACTCCCGTTTATCCGGCAATCAGGGTAAGAATTTCCTTCGTGAAGGTAATGATAATCCCGCCGGCGAGCGTCAGGAACCCGTTCGCCCGCTGGGAAGGGTCGTGAGACTTGAGCGACAATCCGATCTGGACAATGCCGAAGCCGAGTATGATCATGCCGATGGCCCGGATTAAGCCGAATATGAAAGTGGACAAATTATTGACCGTCGTCATCGGATCGCCCTCGGCATAAGCGGTGGAGACAAATACGGTTCCCGTTAACATCAGCATGATGTACAATGCCAACAGCCGTTTCTTTTTGAACTTCAATTTCATCATTCCCCTCGCAAAAATAGCGACTCCATGTCTTCTTCCGACAGAAGCTCGTACTCTCCGTTTTCATCAAGCGTCACGGTTCGCCAATCCAAAGCGTGTTCCGTGCCGCCATGCTGGAAGGGAGGACCTTTGCCATCCGTCGTGAGCGCGACATGGGGATGCCTGAGCAAATCGTATTTGTCGTCCTGAACAGGACGCTCGCCGCGAATAAAGAGCAAGGCATAGCGGTTATCGAGGAGCCGCACCTCATCGGGCGTCAGCAAGTCGCGGCCGGACAGCTGATAGTTGATCGAATAACTGCCGCTGCGTCCCTTGCTTTGGCCGTACGTGTTCGTGTCGATCGTTTCCTTGCCCAGCAGTTCCGAGACGTATTTGTGGGTGGATTGTTCATTGCCGCCAAGGTACAAAAACACATCGCAGTTCCCCACGATCGATTCCCACGACTCCTTATACAGCGCTTTGAGCTGCGCCAAATTTTGCAGGATGATGGAAACCGAAATCTCGCGGCTGCGCATGGTGGAGAGCAGCTTGTCGAATTCATCGGGCAAGGCGACGTTGGCAAATTCGTCCATCACAAAATGCACGTGCACCGGCAAGCGTCCGCCGTGCCGGTAGTCGGCCTCATACATCAGGCATTGGAAAAGCTGGGTGTAGAGCATCCCGACGATGAAGTTGAAACTGCTGTCGTTGTCGGGAATGACGGCAAACAGCGCCGTCTTTTTTTCTCCCATGACAGGCAATTCCATTTCATCGACCAGGCTCATCCCGGCGATCGTATGCAAGTTGAACTTCTCCAGCCGAACGCCGAGGCCGATCAAAATCGATTTGGCCGTTTTACCCGCCGCCAGCTTGAAAATGTTGTACTGTTTGACCGCCAAATGCTCCGGGTCGCGCATGGCCAGCCGTTCAAACAACTCGTCCAGCGGACTTTGATACGTTTCATCCTCTTCCCGTACCTCGGCGGCGGCGATCATCTCCATCACCATCGGAAAATTCTGTTCCTCCGGCGGCGCTTCATAGAGCAAATACAAAACGAGCGCCTCCAGCAACGCCGTTTCGGATCGTTCCCAGAACGGGTCGTTCGTGTTGCTGCCTTTCGGCGTCGTATTGCGAATCAGGTTCGTGACCAGTTTCAATACGTCCTTGTCGTCCTTCAAATAGGCGAAAGGGTTATAGCCATGAGAACGATGGGGATTGATCAGGTCGAGCACCTTGATGTCATATCCTTTGGCCTTGAGCAGATGGCCGGTATCCCGCAAGATTTCGCCTTTAGGGTCGAGAACGACGAACGACGTGTGCGCCTGCATGACGTTCGGTTTGGCATAAAACCTTGTTTTGCCGGATCCGGAACCGCCTACGACAAGCACATTCAAGTTTCTCCGGTGCTTGCGACCGTCCAGACCGATGCACACCTGCTTGGTTAAAATTTTGTTTTGTTTCGACTCTTTACTGCTATATTTGGCGCATATGGTTTTCGCCCGGCCCCAACGGGCGCTGCCATGCTCCTCCCGTCGTCGATAGTTTCGCGGGGAGGCCAGATAGACGCCGACGCCGAGTCCATAGGCCAGCGTAAAAAAGAGCAGACAGCGCGGCGTATCGTCCACCCATCGGATGTCAAAGGGGCGGTGGATCGCCACGCTGAGATGCTCCACCATCGCCGGAAGCCCGCTGGAAAGAGAAGGGGCGGTGAGCAATGCCGCCCAAACGACGGGAATCAAAAAAATCGCAAAGAGTATCAAATGACTCCTTGCGGTTTCAACGCGCCTCATGATGGCTCCGGCGTTTATGTTTTTGATAAGGAGCGTCAATTGTTTTGAGCAACAGATCATCGACGGCATCGGTGGGGCGCTTCTCGCCGATCAAATCGTTTCGCAGCGCATTCAGCGCATGCACCACAATGCCATGCTCGTAATGATCCAAACATAAAATCCGTTCTTCTTCCTTCACAGGCGCTCCCTCCCTAAGCAAAATAGAACTTGACGGCGCTTACCTTGCCGGTTCCGTCCGTAGTTGTTGCCGCTGCTGCGCCAGCATCCGGTTCATCCTGCGGGCCATGTCGTGTGCGGCATCCTTCATCACCGTCAGTTCGGCGCGAACTTGCTGCGGCTCGATGTCCTTCAACTTCTCCTGCATACGATGGAAGCGAAAGGAAGACGTGTCCACGCCGAACTGTTTGCACAGCATGTAAGAGGCGCAATATGCATGGAACGTAAAATCGGAACGGCTGTATCGGCCATCGCCGCGATCCAGTTCCGCATGCGCCAGCTCCTGCGCGAGCGACCGGAAAATATCCCCGGCATCCAGGCCGCGGCGGATGACAATATTTCTCGTGTCCGGCTGGTATAGTGCATGCATTTCCGGCGGCAGCGCATCGTTAATGACGATCGGGACGGGGGCGCGATCCACCAGCGCTTTGATACGCATCCGGTCGTCCGGGTAAGTCGGCTGTTCCCTCTTTTGGCTGGCCGTCGTTTGTGCGATGTCGAACATCTTTTTGGGGTTATAGCTAATGCCGGTGCTGCCGTCTTCCCTCCGGTACTCCTCACCCGGCTCCAAAATGTAAAAGCCGGTTTCCTTGCGACGAATAAATACGCCTTGTTCTTTCCATGTATCAAAATCGGCGATGCGGGTCGCCTCCGGCCGCTGCGCGAGAATCAGAAGCGCATTGGATACGCTGTAGCGATCGAAACGGCTCTGCACATCCAGATAACGCTGAAACTCATCGCCGCTTTGCGCAATGGAGGATGTCGCGGCATCAATCGTCTCATAAGTCCATTGCCTAAGTTCCTGCTTTTTTTGTGCCCAGGCTTCCTTGTCAAACGGTTGCTCGGACGGATTCGTGGATGATCGACTGGCTGCATCCTGACGGAATAAATCGTCCAGATTGTTCATTTGGCTTTCCCTCGCTTTCGAGATCCGTTGGATTTGGTTTTCCCCGTCTTCGCTTTACCGGCATTTCGCTCGCTTCGTTGGGTCAGCGACGGTTCCTTGACCAACTGACGCCGCTCTTTCTCCGCTCTCCTATTTTCTTCCCGAATCTCGCGCAGCAGTTCACGGATCGATGGCCACCGCTGCACGGTCTCGGCTTTCTGTTCAATCGTACCCCTTGCGGATGCTTCGCTGCGCCCGGAGGTAGGCTCGAACGGATGGGGCGGCTCCGTCGTCGCCATCGTGGGGTTTGGGTTGCCGTTCGCCGGGGAAGTTGGCTGCGCCGATTCGGGCCTCTGCATCAGTTCGTCCAAAAAATCGTTGGTGCTCTTCTCCGCAGAAGTTCCCTTGACCGCCGCTCTTTGTTCCTCCATCTGCTGACGGGTTTGGTCCGGTGCTTGTTGCCGGTGTTGCCCGGATGTTGATTGGTCCTGCTGATTCCCGGCGCGGGATTTCTCAATTTCGCTTTTAATGCTGGCCGTATCCACGGTCGCCAGTTTGAAGCGCTCGACAATGCGATTGATTTTGGACGCGTCCTCGGCCCGTACCATCACGTCGCATAACCCATCGACATTCTTTTTGTCCCGCAGGGCACAGTACAGGACGCCGTAACGTTTGGCCTCCTTGCAGAACGTGGGCAAGTCTTCGTTTTTGACGGCAAATACTTTCAATTCCTTGCCGCTGCGAAGCAAGCTTTCCAGACGGATGCTGCCCTTCGTCCGCTTCTGCCCTTGCAGGGCGGCAAACAAATAGGCGGCCAGATGCTTAGCGCCTTCACCGGAAATCTTGGCCATTACCTCGATACCCCGCAGACTCATGTTGACGACCTGATCGGCCGCCTCGGCTCCACTGCTCATGGATGGAATCCTCCCTTCGTAATGGTTGATTTTGCTTGTCGCCATGTAGTTTAGTCATCATTTCACCGGATCGGGCAAGGATGCCCGCACACAGCTTCACCTCCTTTCGGAGCGTGGCAAGCCGCTTGGATAGTACGGCTATTTGCTCTTTGTAAGCGACGATCTGGCTTTTCTCCTTGCAGCGGCGGAGGCGGTTGTATAGCGCTTTGCGTTCGCCGTAAAGCGAGCGCATCTCTTGCCGGGTGACAGATACATAGTCCAAAAGCTGATCCTTGCTGGAAATACGGTGCTGACAGAGCAGCTTGGTCTGCGCGGTAATAACCGCCAAATGCCGCAAGTCTTCACGCAATAAAAAATGCGTCCTTCTCACGGACGCGCGAAAATGAGGCAATATGCCCATCTCATATAAATAGCGCAGGTACAATGCTTGCAAGCCGCTGAACTTCCTGCCGGATCGAAGCGTTCCTTTGCAAACGGCGCGCCTGCTTCGTGGCATTGACAAAGGCTGTGGTTTACGGGGAATGCGGTTTCGCAAAATCCGCTTTTTCAGAGCATCTTCCGTATAGTCGTCCCCCAAGCTGCGCAAACGAACGAAACGTTCCTTTCCGGGTGGACGCACCGCCATATGCTTCACGGTCGTTTTCACTTCATAACCCTGCTTCTGCAAAGCAGCGATAAACTGGGTCCACGTCATGGATGCCGCAATCGCCTGATCCACATCGGTCCGAATCAATCCTCGCCAAGTCGGCTTGCCTTCCTGATCCGCTTTCCATTCTCCGTAGTGCTTGGCCTTGCCCGGCTCGGGCTGCTCAATTACTGACAATGCATGTTCCCGGCATAACCGGTCGGATGTTCTCCGCAGAAGTGCGTAGGAGGCTTTGTTGTCGTAATACCGTCTGCCGTCTATAAAGGAAACGGAGTTGAGCACGAAGTGATTGTGCAAATGCTCCTTGTCCAGATGGGTCGATACCACGACTTCAAAGCGATCTCCCCATAGCTCCTGCGCCAGCTTGACGCCGATGGCATGCGCGATCTCCGGCGTAGCTTCGCCCGGCGCAAACGCCTGATACCCGTGAAAAGCCACAATGCCTTCCGTCTTTTGAAACTGCCGCTTGGTGCGCTGCATTTGCTCGTATGCAGTGAGCGGGTCGCAATTGATGCCGCTCACATAAAGCTGCCTTTCCGTTTTGGCATCCGCTTTTGCATATTCCAGCACCTGCCGCAAACCTTCATTCTTCTCGGCGCGATCTTGCGCTGTTTTGTCGGGATTGGTGGCGTAATCAATCACGCGCTTCAATCGGTCGGTGACATCCCATATTGCCGTCGTCGCCATATGTGACGCCCCCTTTACGGCGGATGCACATTTGGAGTCGCTTGCTCGGTTCTTCGTTCCGGCGCAGTCACGGCCTGTTGAATCTGTTGGACGGCGCGGCGCAACTGATCGGCCTCCCGCTGAAAAGTGGCCCGATCCAGATGGCCTGTCGCATGTGCTTTCGCCGCCAGTTGATTAAGATTGTTGCCAATGGCGTGAAGCTGGCGCATCATCGCGTAATAATCCGGTGGCGGCAGCGCCTTCGGGATATAGCCATTGATCAAGGAACGGAGATAACCTTCCCGTGAAAGTCCGGATTTTTTCGCATTGGTTTGGAGTCTTGCGTCTTCTTCATTGTTCACCCATACCTGAATGCGAATCCCTCGTTTTCTCATCGCTTTCGCTTCTTTCTTCAAAAGAATGGTCTTAATAAAAATGCTAAATGGCTTCTGCCGTCTCTGAAAAATACCGTTCATTGTTGCAACCTTTATTCTTGAAAAACAGCGTGTTGTTTAGATGTGGGGTATTAGGGGCCTGCCCCTAACAAGCCGAATTTGGGAGACCAAATTCAGTGCTTGCTGCAACACGAGACATCCGTCTCGCGTCGCCTTCAAGCACCTGCCGGGAAAAAGAGAGGACCCCAAAAACACAAAAAGACGCCGATTCGCTCAGCGTCTTCCTCAGAACTTTTTTGTTATCGCACCAACCAGCGGTAATCCTGGCGGCAGTCTACAATGAAATCGACATACACGATTTCATCCTGAATCTGATACAACACCAGATACCATTTTTCCACGAACATCTTGTGATACTTGTTTGACGGAATAAATTCAGCTTCCAGAAAAGGATAGCGTTCCGGCATTTTCACCAAGGAACGTATCGCTTGCAGCAATTCGTTTTTCGTTTTTCGCGCCGCATCCGGATTTTTTTCCGCAAGGAATCGCACATGAACCGCCAGCATTTGGCGGGCGCGGTCGGAAACGATGATCTTATAACGGGGCATCTTTTCCATGCTGAACCTCGTCTATAATGCCCTCCAGGTAAGCGTCCAGTTCATCCGGCGTCACACCAACACGGCCCGCCAAACGATCCTCTTGCACAGCGAGCAGTTCTTCGCGCAGCTTTAACATCTTCTCGCGACGGGAAAACGTCTCAATGTCCATCACGACGAGATCACCTTCACCGTTCTTGGTCAGATAAACCGGTTCCCCGGAAGATTTGCATAGATCGGCGATTTCATTATAGTTTTGCCGGATACTGGCGGAAGGTTTGATAATCATCATGGTCACTCCTTGCATAGCTGTATATTGATTTTATTATACCTATTACATGCTATATAATCAATGCGGTTGCGCTTATCCCCAATCTATTCACATCTTATCCACATACAGTGAGAATTTTCCGTAGCCCAGAAAGAAAAGACGCCAACCGTTCAGCGTCTACCGCTATCGGGATGGTTCACCGCGTCTTCTTCGGAATTCCATTAAATCGTTGTTTACATCCTTTCCGAACTTAGGCGGCTCATCGAATATGAGAAGGGCATGGGAGAAGAGCCTCTGTATCGTGGCTGCCGCCAATCGCCCCGGCTCATCATTGTCCAGGTGCAGGACAAGTCGATTCACCTGGGGAAAGCACTGCAAGTAATGCGTTAGGACAGACGGGGGAGTAGAGTCCTCCCCATTTGTCCTGGGCCTGTATATTCCGGCCAGCGACAGCTTATGCGCCTGCCGCCAATCCCGGCCAGCGAGATGTTCCAGCGTACAGTAGGATAAGAGATCAATAGCGCTCTCAAACAGATGCAGTTCCGTACAGTTTCCCGAGGCCGGAATGGAAAACGAATACCGCTTGTCGCTGCCAGCGGCTTCCCCTATATAACGGGTGCTTGTCGTACCGCGTATCGCCGCATAGCGCGGCGTTCCTTGCTGGTCGAAACCGACGAATACCGCGTTGTGATAGCGGCGGCTTTCATACAAACGCCCCGTTTCGAGACAGTAGTCGATCAACGTGCGATGGATACCGCGTTTGCTGAGATAGGCCATGACGCGATGCGATGTATGATTCGGTTCGGGAAGCTCAAACCGCGCTGGAGATGAGCGTTGTTGCAAAGATTGCGAAAATGCAGGTGCGCTGCCTGGATGAACGCCTTCAATTTGCAACACCGCATCGGGAAAAGACATGCCCCGCACTTTGACCAAATAGTCCAGCGCCGAGCGTCCGCCGATCCCCCTTGACCACCAGTACCATTTGCCGTTGGAAATTTTCAAGCTGTCGTGTGTCCGGGTGGTGTAGACATTGCGAGAGCATCGGACCAGTTCTGCCGGCTCGTGCATATGCAAATATGTGAGCAGATCGAGTCTTTTGGCACGTTCGATCTGTTCCTTGTTTACGTAGCTCATTGCCGAAGCTCCTTTTGGAAATCCAAGCAGCGTCCGATGGGTATATTGTTCATCGTGCCTTACCCCTCTTTTTGGGGTACAGATAAGCTCTGCCTTCCTTCAACTTCGTAACGCCTTTCTTTTTCATGAATGCGTCTAAATCGCCTTCATAAACTTGACTGGTCACCCCGTTTGAGTCGCGGATGTAATAATACGTGTCGCCAAATCCGTTCTTCTCTTTGGATATCAACTCCAACGATGGCACGGTTTCTCCCTCCTCGATCAAGCCGGTTCCGTAACAAAAAGGCGGCAGAATCGGACAAAAGCATCCGCCGCTTGGGATGGCATACAACATGTTCATTCCTCCGGAAATGAGAAAAGGACCCCAAAACCGGAGTCCAATTCATCATGTGATTTATAACTTTAACAAGCGAGCTATCTTCGACCTGTGAAATGCTCGCACCGATACCATGTTCTTTTCCGTAATGGTCAGCATGAAGTTCCCTTTCAGGGGGAGGAACGACGGTGTCAGGCCGTTATCGCTCACGGCCCACCACCCGCCGTTCGGGCGCTTCTATTTCTTCGTCCGGCACGCTGTCCACGGCTTCGTTTTCCCGTTTGTCCATATTCAGCAGGGCATTCAGTTCCGCAAGCCGCGCCGCTTTCGTTTGCAGCTCCTGCTCCTTCTCGAAAGGAGCCGCGATTTGTTCTTTCGCCGTTTCCATTTGCAGACGCAAGGTGGCAAGCTGCTCGCGGGCATGCTCCAGCTTCGCAGGCAAATCCGACAAGGCGTTGTTGATGCGGCTTATATTGCCGCCTGCATCCGCTCCGAGCGTCACCGTATGACCCAGCGCGCCGCGAAGCGTGACCTTGTACTCCTTATGGAAGCTGTCAAAGGACAGCCACAAGGAAAATCCCCGGTAGCTGCCGATTTCCTGCGGATCGGGCGATGTCATTCCTTTGCAAGCGTCCAGCAGAGCTGCGCCTGCTGCTGTCCGCTCCGAATAGGTGTAATCCTTGACCGTCATGCCGGGGAATTTGGCGTCGTCCGCCCCGTCCGCCTCGGACGCTTTGGAGCGCAGTAACAAGGCCGCATCCTGTTCATAGCCGGCAATTCGTTCCTCCGTAGACTTGATTTGCTGCGGCAACATTTTGAGCAGCCGGTCCTCCAGCGCATAGCGCTGACTCAAGTGGTTGGCTTTGAGCAGCTTGAGTTTGGATACCTGGATATCCAGGTCCATTTTCTCCTTGATGTACGGGTTGCCGGTCGCAAGCGCCTTGACCTCGGCATAGGAGAGCGCCGTCTCGTCAATATCCTCGGCGGAACGAACCGGAGACTTGCTGGTCATGATCTGCGAAATGAAGCGCTGCTTGTTTTCCAGCGTTTGATAAAGGTACGCGTCGAACGTGTTCTCCGTCACATAGCGAAAAATATGCACCTCGCTGTTCTGGTTGCCTTGCCGGATAATGCGCCCGCTGCGCTGCTCCAGGTCGCGCGGACGCCAGGGGCAGTCAAGGTCGTGAAGGGCAATCAGCTTCGTTTGCACGTTCGTGCCTGCGCCCATCTTGAACGTCGATCCGAGCAGTATCCGAACTTGGCCACTGCGTACTTTGGCGAACAGTTCCTTTTTCTTGACCTCGGTATTGGCGTCGTGAATATAGGCGATTTCCTCGGCAGGAACACCTTTCTTCATCAGCTTGCGCCGCAACTCGTCGTACACATTGAAGGCACCATCCTGTTTCGGAATGGACAAATCGCAGAACACCAACTGGGTCAAACGCTGCTCCTGATGTTCCTCCCAATACCGGAAGACATTGTCCGCGCAGGCGCTGACCTTGCTGCCTTCGTCGTCGGGAAGCATCGGATTCGCCAGCCGTTGATCGAGCGCCAGTTTGCGTCCGTCATTGGTGATCGTCAGCATATTGTCCTCGTGCGGCTCCACTTCCTTCGCCCGCACCCGTTCGGCGCGGCGGGCAAGATCCGCAACCATGTCGCGCTGAAAGTCACTCGGCGGCACGGCAACATTGTGGAAATGGGCTTTCGGTACGGGAAGCTGGAGCATGTCCGCCGTCTGGATATCGGCCACTTCCTTGAACATATTCATCAGTTCCGGCAAATTGTAAAAACGGGCAAACCGGGTTTTCGCCCGATAGCCCGTTCCTTCCGGAGCCAGTTCGATCGCGGTGACGGTTTCTCCGAACGTGGAAGCCCAAGCGTCAAAATGCTGCAAGCCCTGCCGCTTGAGCCGCTCGTATTGCAAGTAGCGCTGCATCGTATACATCTCGGTGATGGAGTTTGAAATCGGCGTACCCGTCGCAAAGATGATGCCCCGGCCTCCGGTCAGTTCGTCCAGATAGCGGCATTTGGCAAACATGTCCGACGACTTCTGCGCTTCGGTTTGCGACAGTCCGGCTACATTGCGCATTTTCGTATAAAGAAACAGGTTTTTGTACGAATCCGCTTCATCTACGAATAAACGGTCTACGCCCAGTTCCTCGAAGGTCACGACATCATCCTTGCGGCTCGTGTCGTTCAGCTTCTCCAGCTTGGTTTGCAGCGTCTTTTTCGTTTTTTCAAGCTGTTTGATCGCATAGCGTTCGCCTCTGGCTTCCTTGAGTTCCCGGATGCCGTTCGTAATTTCCGAAATCTGTTCGTACAGTTGCTGCCGTTGCCGCTCCGTCGAAATCGGAATTTTCTCAAACTGTGAATGGCCAATGATGATCGCATCATAATCGCCGGTGGCAATCCGCGCACAAAACGTTTTGCGGTTTTTCGTTTCAAAGTCCTTTTTGGTCGCCACCAGAATATTCGCCGACGGATATAGCTGCAAAAACTCCGCCGCCCACTGTTCGGTCAGATGGTTCGGAACGACCAGCATGCTCTTGTTGCACAGCCCTAGATGCTTGCTCTCCATCGCCGCGGCGGTCATCGCGAACGTTTTTCCTGCGCCGACACAATGAGCGAAAAGGGAGTTGCCGCCGTACAACGCCCGGGCAACCGCATTGACCTGGTGCTGGCGCAGCCGGATTTCCGGGTTCATCCCGGTGAATCGGATATGACTGCCATCGTATTCGCGGGGACGGATGGCATTGAACCGGTCATTGTACAGCCGTGTCAGCCGTTCGCGCCGCTGCGGATCTCGCCATATCCATTCGCGGAACGCTTCTTTCATCATCTCCTGCTTTTGCTGGGCGATGGCCGTTTCCTGTTTGTTCAGCACACGCTTTTCCACGCCATCCTCATACACGGTGTCAAATACGCGAACGTCCCGCAAATTCAGCGTATCTTCGAGAATTTTGTACGCATTGACGCGGTTGGTGCCGTACGTGACGTTCGCCTTGATATTGTTGCTGCGGTCATCGCTTTTGCCTTTGACGTTCCAGGCAGCCGTATATTCGGAATACATCACGTTGATGTAGGTCTGGTACATCGGCGGCGTGTCCACCAGCTCAAACAGAAATTGCCGAATGTCTTCCGGCGGCAGCCAGGTTGCGCCCAAGCGGACATCAATTTCGGAGGCGTCCAGGTCTTTCGGCTGCACCGCTTCAAGCGCTTTGACGTTTTCGCCGTAACGTTCGGCATCGTATGCGGCAAACTGTCTGGCCACACGCAGCTTCTCCCGCACATTGCCGGACAAGTACGCATCCGCCGTTTCGTAGATCGGCTTACCTTCCTCGTCCAGATTTTCGGGATTGGGGAAGATGACGCCGCGCAGCTCTTTTATCAGTTGTTCTTCCGTCCAACCGGTTAGCTGCGCCATATACGGCAGATCAACACGGGCTTTTGCGCCGATGGAAACGGCAAGCGCCTCCGAAGCGGTATCCACCTGCTCCACATGGATGCGCTGCCGGATGGTGCGTTTGGTGAACATATCCGCCTTGCGCAGCAACCGTCCTTCCTCGTCGATGATTTCCAGCGAGCAAAGAAGAAAGTAGGAACTGTCGTCCGAAAAAGCAAGGCTGTTGGCGCGGCTGTTGATCAGGCCGTATTGCGCCGTAAACCGGTCATACTGCGCATTCAGCTTTCGCTGTTGCTGCTCTATCATCTCATCGCTATAGTCTTCGGTTTGGTACTCGATCAGCTCGCGCACGGTGTCCCGCAGCTGAATCATTCCCTTGATGCGGCCTGCCGCCGTAGCCGAAGTGTCCACGCGCCGCATTCGGCTGTTCTCCCGATAGTAGATTTGTCCATCCACCAGCGCAAAGCTGAAATTGCGGACAGACGGATCGGCAGGGAGAGAAGGTTCTTCTTCCTCCGGCTGGTCTTCCCGTTCCAGCTCCACCCATTCGGCATGGATATTGGACAACGCTTCGCGCAGCAGCTCATCCAGATTGGCGTCCGGGAATGGCTTGCAGGACGTTTCCTGCCGGTTGCCGTACATCCGGTCGTCAAAAACCATGGTGCCCAGCACCATATCGGGATGTTCCGCGAAATAACGATTCACCGGCACACCGTCCGCTGTCTCGGATAGGGAAAGCCATGCTTCGGTTTGCTCGCTGACGGCAACCATGCGATCCCGTTTCTGTAAAAAGATAATGTCGGCGGTTACTTCGGTTCCGGCATTGGCCAGAAACGCATTGCTTGGCAGACGCACCGCTCCGAGCAGTTCGGCGCGTTCCGCTATATATTTGCGTACCGCCGGGTTTTGCTTGTCCATCGTTCCTTTGGACGTAATAAAGGCGATGATGCCGCCCGGACGCACTTTGTCCAGTGTCTTGGCGAAAAAGTAATCATGGATGAGAAACTTGTGCTTGTCGTAACGTTTATCCGCCACGCCATAACCGCCGAACGGCACGTTCCCGATGGCGAGATCGAAGAAGCTGTCCGGCAAATTCGTCTGTTCGTAGCCGCTGACTGCAATCGACGCCTGCGGGTATAGCTGCCTGGCAATACGGCCGGTAATGCTGTCCAGTTCCACGCCAAACAGCCGCGAGCCTTGGAACGACTCCGGCACCAGACCGAAGAAATTGCCGATGCCGCAAGACGGCTCCAAAATATTGCCGCTGCGAAAGCCCATCGATTCCAGACAGTCGTACATCGCCTTGATGACGGTCACAGATGTATAATGAGCATTCAGCGTTGACGCGCGAGCGGACGCATATTCATCCGGCTCCAGCACATTTTTCAGTTCCGCATATTCGGTTACCCACTGCGTGTTCGCTTCGTCAAATGCCTGCGGAATGCCGCCCCATCCGACATAGCGGGCCAGCACCGCCTGCTCGTCCGCTGTCGCTTGCCGCTGCTCCTGCTCCAGCTTGTTCAGCAGCCGAATCGCTTCCATGTTCCATTTGAACTTCGTTTTTGCGCCGCCATACCCCAGTTCATCATCCGTAATCCGGTAGTTGATAGCCGGGACAGACGGGCGGGCTGGCGCGGTGCGGCCGGCCACAGGATCAGGGGAAAGGGAAGTGTCTGGCTGCGATATGGGCTCTCGCCCCTCCGTCACCGGCTCTTCCGGTGAAACCGCATCTTCCGCTGTTTCCCAGGCCGCTTCGTCAGACCGTTCCGGCTCCTGCTCTCCAGTAATCAGATGATCGTTCAGCGGGTTTTCGCGCAGCATTCGCTCAAAATCCCGGCGATTCAACTCTTTGATGAAGAGCGGGAACTGACGGTCTTGCAGCACCACTGTTCGCTGCGCCAGTTCAACAATTTCATATTCGTCCGCACCAATCCAGACCATACTGCCAGTATCAAAACCGTAGCGCGCTCGTTCCCAGTTCACCGGCGTTTGTTCCGGTTCCACCTGTGCGTCTCGTGGGGAAAGCCCCGACGATGCATCCGACTGAGGCACATCGTTCCTGGCCATTTCCGCCGCCTGCTGTCTCCGCTTTTCCTCCTGTTCCTCTGCAAAAGCGGGCAATCGCTCGGCTTCCTGCCGGTTCAAGTAACGACCCGCTGCCAGCAGTTCGCCGATACGTTTCTGCACGTTCATCCACGGCAGCACCACCTGCGTATCCGGGTTCATGATGGAGCCGCGGGTCAGCGTGATGCCTTTGCTGTCATAATTCATGTGAATATCCGTGCCGATCAGCGCGGGAAGACGCCCGCCGGTTCCGTATTCCCGTTTCAGGAAATCGGCGTTCTCCTGTGCGGACAGCGACTGCTGGAAATGCAGCGCGATGCGATACTTGCCGTTCTCAAAACCGCTGCCGTTTTGCAAAATGGCGTCAATGACCGCTTGCGGCATGAAAAAAGCGGAGGCTTTTGCGTCCTCCGCTTGTTCCATCCACAGCGTCTGTTGCTCGATGGACGGTTCCAACTTTCGCGTCAAGTCAAATTCGTTCAACAGTATCATGCTGGCGATATGCCCGGCGATGACGCCCCAATCGTAAAAGCTTTGCGCCGTGCGTTCCTCCGCCGTCCCTGTCCACAGATGCAAAACGTTTCGGTACGGTTCAAATCCTGCTCGTACGCCTTCATCCAGCGTCAGTTCGGTGATGCCTGACGGAAACAAACCGCGCACATACAACATGCGCTCGCGCTCGTCTTCATGGGCAAGGAAAAATGCTGCGATGTCCGACTTGCTCTCCCGCAGCGGCGCGGCTCGGAGCATGTCATTAATGAGGGCATGGTCGTGAAAAAACGGAAGACTTCGGTCCTCCGTTTCCCGGTCGTACCATTTTAATGATAAATCAGTTCCGCGAGAATCAGTTCCTCCGCCTGCTGCTTCAGGTTGTTCATGTGTCCCGTCCAGGCCAGCGGATCGCTCGCCTTGTCCGGCGCCGGGTGAGACGCGAGCAGCTCCTGCATCGTCCGGTCGATCTGCTCCCGCGCTGTCCGGTCGACTTCCGCCAGATGTTGGTTCAACTGCCCCGACAACATCAGATGGGCGTACATGCCCTTCCGCTCGGTTTTCAGGAACGTCTTGCGCATCATCCCGTACTTCCCGATGGTCGTCTCCGCTTCGCTCAGCGTCAGGTTGGGCAGCAGATAATCCCCTTGCGGCGAGTACGTCAGTTCCATGTTCATCCTTCCTTTCTTGTCGAGTAGCTTCATTGTGCGGCAAGGAATCGGGTCTTGCAAGGGTATGAAACGATTGCCCCTCATTTGCATGTTGTGCATCCCGACGCAGTGCTCGGACGGTCGATTCCACTTCCCGTAGCATCATCTCGGACACATCGCTGATCGCTGCGCCCAAGTGGGACAGCGCAGGAAGCGTGTTGAAATACCCGATGCCGGACAAATCCTCGATGCTGATATAATGTGCGGGATCGAGTCCGCAACGGATCATCGCCATATAAGCGACGGCTTTTTCAGCCGCTTGTTTGAACAACAGCTCCACATGCGAAATATCCAGGTCCTCCAGCAAACTGTGCTCCCGCTCTTTCATCAACTCCGCCACATAATCGGCGCTGTTGTCATCCACCGCATTCCGCGCAGCAGCAAGGAGCGCAGCAGGCAGATCCGCACGTGGTTCTATCTCATCCGACGCGCCGAACGCATTTTCCAGCGTTTCGATGACATGAGCCGTATCGCTGTCCTGCAATCGCCAAAGCGACACCTGCGGCTGGCGTCTGCTCTGGGTATCCGATACGTCAAACACATGGCGCAGGCCCAAGTGGTTGCCCCGATCTTCAATCAGGGCAATCCCTTTCGCGCCGCGCTTCACCCATCGATCCAGCCGTTTGTTCCAGACGTCAATCGGCGCGCAGGCCGTTGCGTCAGGACGTTGTGCGTAGATCAACAGTTGATCCTGAAACGGATATTTATAGTTCCAGGCCGCCGTCCGCAAAAAATCCGCCCAGCGGTCAGGGTGATTCGTCACCGTGCGAGCCGTGCTGGCAGCCAGTTCGACGATGCGCTGCAACTTGGCTGTCATGAGAGCACCTCCCTTACCGAAACGTGATTTGATTGGTCAGGCGAATGCCTTCCTCGGAATAACGAGCCGTAATCCGAATGAGTCCAATAAGTTGCAGTCGATGCAGATTTCGGCGGACAGTGGAAAGAGAGAGCCCCACCTCCGAAGCCAGCTTTTTGCCGGACAACAAGACGCAGCCATGCCGCCCGCCCGCGCGGTCCATCAGGTAGCTGTACAATAGCTTTGCTGCAGGAGGGACCTTCGCTTCGGCCAGCAGTTTATACCTGGTGAGATCGTTCATAGGCTTCCTCCTCAGCAGACGCTAACGCTCCGGCGACCGTTCCGACAAACGATCCGGCCGGATGTAGCAGTACAGATAGAAATTGTAGTCTCCCGCATGCGGGAAACAACGCAGGTAGTACCGATGGCGCTCTGTTTGAAAACAAAAGCCGTATACGCCGGAATGCCACGCCCCCGATAATCGGGCCTCCGGATGCGACAGGCAAAAACGGTGCATCTGGCTGCGGCTTTGAAGAAGTCCCTGCTCCGTCAATGCCCGCACAACCGCATCCAGTTCCGCCCGGAAAGCCGGCGTTTTTAGCGCTGGCAAATGCTCGAACCAGTTTGCCCAGAATGTCTCGCCGCTGCTGCCAAAATAACCGCGCAGGTGCCCGATGCAACCCCGTTCCGTATCCTTCTTTATCGAAGCGGAATAAAAATAGGCCGCGTCCTCCGACACGGCCGTTTGCAGTCTTTCCAGCATATTCTTTTCCTCCCGGCTGGTAGGTGTTCGCTCTAGGTTGCGACACACATAGAAGGGGAAAGTCCGATATCTGCCACAAGCCGACGGGAGGAAAGCGGCTGTTTTTTCCGCCCGCCAAATTCAGTAAATAGCAGTACACCAACTTGGCCGCAAGCGGAAGCGAGGCTCCGTCCAGCAGCCGATAACGAGTGAGATCGTTCATTGCGTCCTCCTATCGTTGCGTTTCCGTTTTTTTCTTCTGTGCGGCAGGCGTGGAAGGCGCTTGCTGTTGCTGCTCCACCAAGCGCTCCGGCCGGGCATAGCAGTACAAGTAAAAGTTGTAATCCCCGGCAAAGGGAAAGCAGCGCAAATAGTAGCGGTGATCCTGCGTTTGCATGCAAAACCCGTATACATCCGTGCTCCAAGCACCGCCGATGCGCGCCTCCGGGTGCTCGCTGCAAAATCGTAACATATGCTTGCGGCTTTTCAGCACCTTCTGATCGCCGATAGCTTGAAAGACCTTACCCAATTCTTCTTTAAAAGCAGTCGTTTCAAAGGGAGAGCGCCGGGGAAACCAGGTTACCCAGAACTCCTCGCCCGACCGCCCAAAATCGCCGCGCAGGTGGCCGATGCAGCCACGTTCGATCTCCTCTGCGGCAGAAGCGGAATAAAAATAAGCCGTATCCTCTGGCGCGGCACTTTGCAGCTTTTCCAACATGTTTATCCCTCCCGTCTGGTGAATTTAATGGGTGCCTCCCGTCCCAAAGTCGTCGTAGCTGGACAAATTGGCATGATAAAAGACGACGTCGCCGTCCAGCAGGGAGAACGTTGCCCCGTATGGATCGACGAAGCTGGGCTGAAACCCTTCCATCCGCCACTGATTGTCCAGCGGCGCGTTTTTGTATTGCAGATGCGGATGGTTCAAGTCTTGATTGCGGATCGTTTCGATGTTGAAATTGACGATGATGTACCCATCCTTCAGAAATACGGGCGCATGGTCGTCCAGCCGGTGCGTGCGGCCGTACTCCGCCAGATTGAAGCCTTTCGGCACCACGTACGGCGCGGCGGGCAAACTGTAGTCCCCCCGCCATCGCTGAACCGAAGCGTTGGCGCGGGCCGCATCGATGCCGGAGGGCACCTGCGTGCTTCCGACAAACGTCCGAAGCTGAGGCGGCAGCAGCATGATATCGTAGCCGCCCACATAGGTCGGCTTCTGCGCATCCTTTACATATTGATCGATAAACGTCTGCCTCGCTCCGGGCGAACCGTTCAGCGACCAAAGCGTTGCGGCGGTGCCGGTCAACTCCTGCTTCGGCACATTGCGCAGGCGAGCGTCGAGCGTCACATACCGTTTCTCCACATCGTCGCTGGAGCCAATACGAATAAACCGCTGACTGCCTGAATGATAGTAGAGATCGACTTCCTGCCTGTTCTTCCCCTTGCTGTCCACAAAATAAAACGTCGGTGTAATGAGGATGCCGTCGCCCGAGCCGAACATGTTGCCTTTCGTCATGACTTCGAATTTGACATGGTAACCCGTTTTGACCGCAACATTTTTCTTGCCGCTCTCCGGGTGACTGCCTTGCCGTACCGGCAGCACGTAAGGAGGGGTATTGCCGCGCGGTGCGCCGTCAATGCCTTTCGTGCCGACCCAGTAGGCGTTTCCTGTCGGCGTCGCGCTGCCCTTTTGGGTGCGGAACACCGATTCCCAGGCAAAATCGGCAATGTCGGTGATGCGGAAATCATAGAGACGTCCGATCACTTCCACTGGAACCACCTGCGTAGCCACATGGTTGGACAAGTCCAGATTGGCATTCATCTGGGACGTAAAGGAGGCCGGACTATTCTCGGCAAACGTTCGGAATAACACGTCATAATGGCCCTCGTCCACCCAAACGGGTAAATAGAAGGTTGTCTGCATCTGGCCGACCGGGATGGATACCCACGTTTCCTTGGGGACGAGCGTTGTGCGATCCGCTTTGTACACATCGAACGGAAAGCGTACCTGCTTGTCCCTCACATACTTGGCATAATCCCGGTTGCCGTAACCCTTGATATCCTTGTGCTGGCCGCTTGTCGGAATCGTCACGTTGAAGGGCCGGTCCAGAATGAGCGCCGACCGCCCGGTAGTCGGCTGCGTTTTCTGGTTGTGGGCCTGATCGTCCGACACCGAGGCGTAGTTCACCACCGGCGTATGCACGGTTACCGGGTTGATGCCGCCGATCGGAAAGCTATTGTTTTCCCCGCCGCCAATGCCCTTGACCAGCGTATAAAAGATGGTGCCGGTGCTCGGTTGATTCGCTTTGTTTGTTTTGGAAGCATCAATGAAATAACCTTTGCCGTACAGCACCTCTTGCCCAATCATCGGAGGGGCCGGTATCGCCCCCGGCGTCGGCGCTTTTTCCTCAACGATTCGGTTGTCCATAATCGTATTTCCGTTAAAAACGAACGAGTCGTTTTTCACCTTGATCTTGCCGATGGCGCTTTCTGCAGTTGACTTCCAGTCCTCGTTCGGTACGGAAGGCCGACTGGAACCGCCGGAAATCGTTTGTCCGGGAAGCGTCACATTCGAATAGACCGGATCGATGATATGCGCGCTGAGCGATGCATCATGCGCGGCGGAAACGGTTGGCGGCGCATAACCATTCGGCTCCAGCGTAACCGTTCCCGAAGGAAGCGCATAATTGGAGACCGTCGCCTTTTGAATGCCGTACACCTCGAGATTTTGAATCGTCCAGAAGCTGTACTCGCGTTCAATTGAATAGTTTTTGGTGACCGTCTGTGTATCTGAACGCGGAACGGTAATGGTGGTCGGATTCCCGTCCGCATCAGGCGGGCCGGATCGCGTCTCCGTCCAGGTGAGGGTGTACGTTTTGCTCACTTGAATCGGGTATTGCTTCGTGCCGCTCGATTCCGTGAACGTGTTGCGATACAAGTACGATTTGGCTAAGGCGTTCACATACAGGCTCTCTGAAGTCGGAATGCCTTGCAGCACATCAAATTTTTCTGCGCCGCGCGCATCCGCCTGAATGACGGCAGAAACGTTCGGCTCCATCGCTTCCGCCTGCTGCGAATCACCCGGTTGAGGTTCTCCGCCGCCGTCGCCTTTACGCACCGTATGATCGGATGTCGAATCCCCCGTATTGCCGTCCACATCCTGTACGACGACAGTGATTTGCACGCTCACTTTGTCGCCGGACGTGAACGGGATTTTGATCGGAATCGTTTTACTCGTTGACGTGCCGGAGAGGGTTCCGGTTTTGTCGCCCGTTTGAACGAGCCTGGCATTTCGAATATCCGTGATTTCGTATGACTTCAAATTCTTCTGCGACTCGACTTCAAAAACAAAATCCCCGTCCACTTCAGTCACGTTTTGATCGACCGTTTCCGGCGCTTCAATCCGGGACGTGACCGTTACCGAGGAGGGAATTTTGTAAATGCCGATAAAGTTGGAGCCGCCCGATCCCACCAGAATGGAGCGCTCTTTGAGCTTGGGGTCGCCTTTTTCCTGAATGAACAGCTTCTCGTCCGGTTTGTTATTGTTCGTAATGTAAGATCGGATGATCTCATACGTCTGACCGCCATATGTGACTTGCTCTTCGAACGTATGATTCGCCTCATCCCCGGTAGCGAAAACGCCTTTGTCCACTTCTTTGAGTTTGGTGCCGTCTTCTTTTTGATAGATGGCCTTCACCGGATTGTTCTCCGCATATTCGGCAACCGCGTCCGTTCCGCCCAGATGCACCGTAAAGCTTCGCGTTCGCACCTTCGGATTCGTTTCGGGATTTTCTTGCAGCCAGTCTTTCCGCGTCGGGTCCTGCTTTGGCGATAAATAGGAGCGAACGATCGTATACGTTTTTCCGTTGTCCTCAATCGTTTCTGGAAATTCATGATCGATCGTTTCCCCGACTTTGTACTTGCCCTTTAGAAATGTAATTTCCGTTCTTTGAATGACTATGCCGTTTACGGTTTTTGCAATGACATCGACGGGAAATTCCGCGCTTCGATAGGGTACATGAATGCCGAAATAATCGTCCAAATCGTCCGGATGCGCCCAAGGTTCGGCCCTCTTGATCTCATCCAACGTATAAAAGGGCCCTTTGCGCACGTTGCCGTTCCCGTCGATAGACACCATGATGGCATACAAATATAAGTCGTCGTTGTCTTTGATGTCGCCCATGCCCGCTTTCCACATACCTTCCGTGACGAGCGCCTCGCTGACTTCGTAGTAGGTCGTGACAGGCTGGCCGGGGATGGGCGGATTCGGTTCCTGTCCTACTTGCCGTACTTGCTGGTCCAAAAAAGAGGCGTGTTGGCCGCTTCTCGGATCGCCGCACTGCTTGGGCGTTGTATTCGAACATAATTGGTCACGACGCACCGTCCAACCCACAGTTCTGTATTTAATGGATGACGTTGCAGCCGTACTGGTGATTTCAAAGCTGATTTTTCCTGCCTCGGTTCTTACTTTTGGGATTTCGGCTTTCGCTGTGAAAGGAAAACCCGAAAATAAAAAAGAGCATGCCAGAAGCACGCTCAACGCCGATTTTATGAATTTGTTTCTCTTCATCTATTCCGAGTCCGCCTTTCTGATGAAATAATTGCGGAATAAACTGGCTCCCGGATCGACTTTCAATGTACTGCCCCAATCGCCGCCAACATTCGTGGAAAGGGAAATATCCGCGTAACCTTCGTACCAAACCTGCTTATCGAATTTGCGATCATTGGGGAACCGCTCATCGTACAGCAAATTTTTACTTTCCGTGAATGAGTTGAATTTGATTCTGAACTTGGAACGTACATAATTATTTCCAAACCCGTCTTTATAAATCATGGAAGGCTCGGGATCAAGGTATCCTTCGGTCTGAATCTTGTTTTCTTTGACCCACTCCACATACCGCCGGATATATTTCAATTCCGCATTGGAGCTTTGCATTTTCGTGGCGAATACCGCCTGCGCCCAAGAATCGTCAATCGTTTTGTAATCCACGTTCAGCCAAAGTGCACCAAACGTTTTCAGCCGGTTCATCCATATATCCACGTTTTTCTTATTGAATTCCGGCAGGGTTGAATACAATACCGATGAAACCTTGCTGTCCGTAGGATGCGAGTAGGGATAGGCCATCTCATACGCTTCATTCGGTACATCGGCAAGTATATAAGGATAATCTTGCGCATTCTTGGGCAGGTTGGTTGTGCGAATCAGACGGCCCCATTCATCATATTCCTCGATGGCTTCTTCTTGTGTGGAAATAAAGACGGTCGATGTTGGGCTATCCCAATTCACTTCCGCCCCCAGCGCTTCGCTGACAAAACGCAGCGGGACAAACGTCCGGCCGCCGCTGGTGATCGCCTTCGAATCGAAGGCCACCTCTTTGCCGTTGACGAGCGCCTTGCTTTCGCCGATCGTAAGCACAATATGCAGGTCGTCCCGCTCAATCGGTACGGTCATGGTTTTGGGCTCCCAGCCTACGTTCGCGCCCATCTTTTCCGCGATGAATCGAATCGGCACGAGCGTCCGGTTGTTCTCATCGACAAATGCTTGCGCATCGGGAAACCAGATTTTTTGTCCGTCCATAACGACGCTGACAAAAGACGGAAGTCGGCTCGCCGCGCTTGCCGTTACGGTGAACAAGCTGCAAATCATCGCGGCGACAAGTCCTGCAATTACCCATTTTCTCACGCCATTCGCTCCTCTCTTCATAGGGGTCATGACAAGTATGGAAGATTTCGGCTGTCACGTTCATCATAAAACCGATCTGACGGCGTGTCCACTTTCCGAAATATCGCCGTCTCGTTAAGATGGCGAGATAGGACAGTCCAGCGGCATATAGCCTTTTTGCGCGGCCGCTTGTTCGCTGGAAAATGTCTCTTCCACCGGATAAGCAAAGCCGCATGTACTGCGATAATACACCTTCATGCTTCCTTTCCTGGCTCCGACAATCTCCGGCTTCTTGAGCACGCGGCTTCCGCCGAGCGCATAATGGTTGTAAAACTTGCCTCCCATCGGAATGCCCTGGATAAAAGCAAGCACCCCGACGTCATCCACGGTATTGTGCCATTCCTCCTGCGAAATGGTCGGCAGCGTGAAGGTGTACGAAAAGCCGTATCGGGAAACCGATTCGTTGTGTTTGTTGATCCGGTAGGCGAGTTCGTCTTCAATTGCGCGGATAATGGTGCTTCGGCGCACCTGCTCAAATCGATCTGCGTCCGTTAGCAGCGCAATGTTCGTCTGCTGCCTGACGTCGGCCCGCAAGCCTTCGTGCCAGCTCCGGCTGCCCGCATCGTAAGCGAGGACGAAATCGTCCAGCGTGAACGAAAGGCTGTTACCCGATGAATCGGCGTAGGCATACGGCCTCTTTGCTCCCCAAACCGGTTTTCGTTCCGTGCTCCCGTCGGCTCCCGTCCACTCCTCCTCGGCATAGACGTAGAAACCGTCGTAACCAATCACCGCAATAGCCGGGATATACCGATTGAGTACGCCTTGCGCAACGGGATCGTCGGCAATGCCGAAGCTTGCGTACAGCGTCTGATAAAAAGCGGCAATTGCCTCGTCCTTGTTCAGCGCCACCCGCTTGGCCGATTCGTATTGCGTCTCCCGCTGCTGGTTCGCATTGACGGTCAACATCCGCGCCGCATCATCCACCGCCGCATCCAGCGCGGCGTTATAGCGCAGCTCGGTCATTAGCGCCTTCCGCTGCGTTTCGACTTCAATCCGGTTCACGGTCGCAAACGGCAGGAAAATGAGCGCCCCGACAATGGCCCATTCAATCAGCCTCATTGCGCACCACCCCGCCGTAAGGAATGAAGATTTTTTCATTTGGACTGATGGCCTGGTTCAGAAAATCGAACAGAATCGTGCCGGGAGTCCGGTTCGTATTTTTAACCGTGACCGCAAATGTATCGCCGACCCGCAGTTTGTAGCGTCTCGCCGGATCGTCTTTTGCGGCCGCGCTGTTCGGGAACAGAACGGGCAGGATCTGCGCGTTGTAAAATAGGTCGTAGTGCACTTCGTAGCTGCCCCGAAACGTATCCGGCCTTGTCGGGTCGTCATAAACCGGCACGTACTTTTTGCTGCCGTGTTCCATTTGCACATCGAAGGTGTTGCCCGTTGCCGCAATCGTCTCCATAAAGTCCGTATACATGGTCGGCGACACAAAGCCTTTGTCCCGCACCGCATCCACAAACGTTGTCGTCGCCTTCAATACGACCAGTTCCGAAATATCGTCCTGCTGGTCGAAGGCTGCGGAAATGGGGTAGAGGTAGAGCAAAAGAACGGCAATGAGCGCCGCGAAAACTTTCGAGATACTGTTCATGGCATTCTCCTTAGCGTAAAGCGAAAATAAGACGCACCAGTTGTCCGGACGCATCTCGCTGGGCGACTGCCGTATACCGGGCATTCAGGCGAATGCCGGCGGGGACGAACGGGTCCCGATCGACCGGCGGCGCATATCGAACGCCGTCCACCACAATTTCCGCGTCTCCCGTCTCCAACCGGGCAACGGATTGCGCTACCTCTGCGCCGGTTACGGTGCCGTCGCCGGCAATCGGCGAAAACGCCATCTGCACGTTGCGATCCAGCGACTTTCCCGACACATAGGCGGTGGCGTTCAGCGCGGCCCCGGTTTGAAATAGCATGAGTCCGCTCGTTACGGCCATCAGAAAGAGAAGACAGGCCACACTCATTTCCAGCATCGTTCTGGGGGCATATTCCATCGGCTTCCTCCTTGAAAACGCCGGGGCGTCCGTCTATACCCGAAAGGACGCCCCATCAGCGTTGTGATGTCAGTACGGACGCTTACTGCTGCCGGAACACGATGCCGCGAATGACGTTGCTTCTGTCATGCACCAGTTGCGCCCGAAATTTCCCGCTCGGATTCACGTAGTTGATATCCGATTCATCCACCGTATCGCTCATTTTCCCCGGCGCTTCGCCCATCACCGAGCCGTAGGTCACGCTGTCGATCGGAACACCCGTGTTAATGACTTTGCCGTACCACTGACCTGCCGGATTTTTCCCGGTGACAATCTGGATGCCAAACTGATCTTGATCGCTGAACTTGCGCAGCGCGTTGACCACCTGACTGCCCGACAACGTCGTGTTGTCGTACACCGTAAACGCCGTTTGCGACAGCTCCGTCTGGATATTGCTGAAATTGCTTTGCGCCGCCTTGGTGGAGTCTTGCGCGGAAATAAACAATACGACGGCGAGAGTAATGAGCGCGATGGCAAGAAAAATGCCTGCCGCCATTACGAGTGCTTTTTGCGCGTTCGACATGAACCGATCTCTCCTTCAAATGATATTCGAAATAAAAAAGACGCTTCCCATTAGGAAAGCGCCGCAACATGTCCGCTTACTGAATGCGCTGAAGCTGTTCGTAGTATACGGACATCTGGTGCAAGCTGACGATGACGAGCGGAATGACCAGATAGCCGAAAATGAGAGCCATCATCGGCGCAAACCCGATCCATTTTCCCCAGCCTGCCTTTTGCTCGATCAATTGCTCGTACTCCTGTTTGCGCTGCTCCTGCGCGTAAGCCTGTTCCGACTCCAGGTCGTCGAACGCTTCCCGGATCGGCAAACTTTGCGCCGCCAGTTCCAGCTTTTCGACCGTGCGGACGAACGGCACAAACGGCGCATCCTCTTTCAGCTGCGCCAGCGCCTGATCCGCGCCCTGTTCGAAATGGAGCAAGCAGGTTTGCAGCGGTTCCTTGAACACGCGGGCAAACTGTTCCATCCAGATGAGCAGATGCTCGACCGACATCCGGTCCATATCTGCCAGCATGGCGATGACGGCATGCAGTTGATCCACTTCATGCTTCATCTCCATCTGCCGCATGCGCCGCTGGAACAACCGAACGCCGACCGGCATGGCGTAGCCGCCCCATCCCGCGAGAGCGGCGAGGAGCGCTTCCCACCACTTCACATACTGATTGTCCAGCTTCGTGAGCTTGACCATAATGCGCCGAGCCGCGGCGCGAAGCTGATCGTCCTGATTCGCCGTCGGCGTTTCGCTGCGGAGCAGGGCCATCACCGTTTCTTCGGTGCGGTGCTTCACCTCCTTTACGCGATCGATGATGCGGCGATCGAGCGCCGCCGCCTCGCGCGCCTTGGCTTCCTCCTCCGGCGAAAGTTGGCCGAACAGGATGCCCGGCTTTACCGGCGCATACAGGATCTGATGCCGGCTTGCGGCATGAAGCGTAATAAACATCCCGAGCACTGCCAGAAAAGCCATGCCCCCCGCCACGATGCGCTGCACATAGAGCCATTCCAGCCGAAGCGGCGACGCGGTGTCTTTAAGCAGCTTGACCATGCGGTCAGCTTCCCGGGAACCGGGGGCGGGACCGAAACGATGCACAAGCCAGCGCATCCACGGCCATTCGCAAACCCGTTTCTCCCATCTTTTCCGGCCGGTTGGTTTTGGACTCGCGTCCAGTTCCTGAATATTCCGCAGCAGGACGTAGGACAGCCATACGACCACCATCAGGCCGATTTTCACGATCCAGCCGGTCGTACTCGCATAAAAGGCGTCCATGGCCGGAAAGTAATGGCTGGCCCAAGCTTCGATCGGCCGGGTAAACAGCAGCGGCAACAGCGCGATGGCGGTCAGTCCTTGCAACAGGAAACTGAGGCGCTCGCGGCGCAGCAGTTCCAGATTCAGCTCGGTCGCGAGCTTCCCGATCGCCTTCAAGTACACGGAACCGGTTGCGGTTCGTTTGTCGCCGTATTCCTTCACCAGATGCGACAGCCCGGCCAAGCCCTGCAAATAGCGGTTCGGCGCGCGCTCGATATACTGCGCCAGCCGCTGCTCGGCGTCGCTTGCCGTGAGCACTTCGTATATTTCGTGTCCATGCAGCGCCATCTCATACGGCGCGCCGTCCGCCGCTTCATAAATGGCTTCTTCCACCATGCCATGACGATGATAATGATGACGCACATCCGAAAAAAAATGCCGGAGTTGCCGGAGCAGTCGCGTCTCCAGCCGATGGACCAGGTTGTCCGAAAGGATTCCGTGGCCAACCCAGAAGCCGATGCCAATCATGCCTAGCGTGGCCGGGTCGCGCACGCCGAGCGCCAGCGGAACAGCCGCCGCGAGCAGCACGCCCCATATGAGGAGCGCCGACTTCATCGTCTCCAGCCGCAGCTTCCATTCGTCGCCAAGCTGGAGAATGGTCATTCGTTTGCGAAGTTGGTGCAAATAAGCGCGTAGAATCGGTACGCGTTCGCATAGGCGATACAACTGCTGCAACACGCTATGCAGCGCTTGCTTCTTGCGGGCTTTGCCCGGTTTGCGCAGCGCTTCATACCGCCGAACGGCCTCCACGTCCGAACCGTGGCGGGATACCCATTGAAACGCCGCCACCATCGCGAGGAACAGCATCGTCGCTGCGCCCAGCAACAGGGACAGCCATTCAAGTTTCATCGCCATCCCCCCAATAAACCGCCAAAAACGCTTCGAACGCCGCCTGGTCCGGCCCGGCGAGGCATGCGGCGATTTCCTTGCGGCTTCGCTCTGACAACGGATGAACGGCGACATAGCGTCCATCTCGGAATTCGATGACGTTCCGCGCGACGTAAAGCGGTCGGTCCGTCGAACGGCGGAAATATTCCAGCATCGTCTCCATGAACGCCGTCATTTTCTCCTCGGTCGTCGTTTTGTGGCGGAACGTCTCCGGGTAGCTCGCTTCCTGCTCCACCGGGACGCATTCGGTAATTCGTTCGATGTAGCGATGTCCGTCCGCGTCCCGCCTGAGGTGAATGTCGAAGTTGATGACGCTGACGACCTGCTGCTCGGCCACTTTTTCGTTCGTAAACACCCCTGTCTTCAGCAGCGAGTTGCGCAGCGAATAGACGAGATCGCGGAACGTTTTGGCGTGATGCGTAAACAAGGTGAACAGCGAAGCGACCTGCGCCATCTGCACCATCCAGGCGGCAACCGGGTCGGTCGCCACTTCTCCCAAAATATTGACCGAGCCGTCCGTTTTTTTCTGGATGTCCAGACCGTCCTGCCCGGAGATCGTTTCCGTTTCCCGCAAGCTTAAAATGTTGCGTTCCCGGTATATTTTCCGAAGCTGCAGCTCAAAGCTCATTTCCTGCACCCGGATCGGCAAGATGGCCGGAATGTAGCGCACCATCGCCATCAAGAGCGTCGTTTTGCCGCTGCCCTGCGCGCCGGTGATGGCCGTGATGCGTTCTCCCATAACGAGGTATCGGATCAGCCCAATGGGCAACTCCGCATTGTCGTCCTGAATCAATTGTTCCAGCGTGGCGTTTTGCACATCGAATTTGCGCACAAAAAAAGCCCACGATTCGCTGAACCGGGGGCGCAGCACGACGACGCGGGAGCCGTCGGCCATTTCGTTCACCTTATAACCGTTCGCCTCGGACAACTGACCGGGGAAATTATGTTTGTACACGTTCTGGCACACGCGCCTTAGCTCTTGCTCCGAACCGAAAGACAGAAAGCTCAAATGAATGGATTTCCCTTTATAAAACAGCCACACGCTGTCATGCGACCTCGGCACCTCGCGCAGCTTCGCTTCTTCCTCCAGGCTCCATTCGCCTTCCCACATCGAGGGCGGGATGCCGGAGACGCCGCCCGATACGCCGTCGATTTTCATGTCGCGGATTTCGTCGATGACGCTAAACCCTTTGTAATGCTGGTAGATCCGTTGCACAACGATCTGCGTTTTGTCCTCGGCAGACAGCTTGCGCGCTTCCCGCTTGTAGATGTCGCGGATTTCGTCGGCGGTAACCCGGTACGACTCGGTCTCCTCGTCTTCCATGCTCCGTTTGGGGCGGTCCAGTTCGTATTTTTGTATCAGTACGTCCAGCGCCCTCAACCGATGTTGTTTCTTATACAGATAGAGCAGAATATCGAACTGATCTTGCGGCGACAATTTTTTCGGATCGTCAAACGGCAGAAGCCGGTTCAGGTTATTGTCGTCCATGCAGTAGCGCTGTTCGAGCAAATCGGCGATCACTTGCTTCACATATGCCTTATCCCGCAAATCGCCAGACGTGCAACCCCGCAGCGCTTTTTTCAGCTCCGCACGTTTGTTTTTGCGGCGACGGTATTCTTCTTCCGACAAGCCGTAGTCAATCAAGTTGCTGCTTGTCATCTCATGCAGCGCCTCTTTCACGAACGCGGTCATCGCTTCCAGCGTGTAGACCGGCTTTTCGTCCGACTGGTCCGGCAAACGGCGGCTCATGCGCAAATAGAGCAGAACACCGACCGCGACGAGGATGCCCACGATAAGCAAAGCGTTCAGCACGTACATCATCGTCGATCGTCCTCCCTCCCGCCGAAAAGAGGCTTGTCTAATCCGGCGTGCCGGATGATCGCCTGCACCAATGCCCGCACTTGTTGCATAAAAGGATCGTTTTCATGACCGCGCGGCACCTGTCGGTTGCGAAATAAAAAACGGACGGCTTCTCCTTGCTGGGTCGCATCCAGCCAGCCCGTATTATGGACAATCGGGTGCGCAGGCTCCCGCCGATGGAACTGGCGCTTGATATTTTGAACGGTCAAAGCGGAGCGAGGATCGTATTGTCCGAATACAAGCAAATGCTTCCGGTTGGACTGAAGCTGCGCCTCCACCAGCGGAAAAACCTGCTCCAGCTTGAGCGCGTTTTGCGGCAGACAGACGACCAGCAAATCCGCCTGACGCAGCAGCCCCTCTGTCCACGCCGACAGCTTGCCGCTTCCGCCGTCCAGCAATACCAGATCGTAAGCGCGCCTTGTCAGTTCCAAAAGAGGCGTAAGCCAGTCCTGTGCGGCGGAAACAAACGATGCATCCGGCTTGTTCGATCCCGGAAGGATGTCGAGTCGATCGGCGAGCAGCGGCAGCGTGTAATCCCGCAGCCTGTTCGGTTCCAGCTTGCGGTTTTGCAAAAGCCTGAGCAGCGCGTCGATACCCGCGTCAGTCGGGGCGTCCGCTCCGCTCATCCAGGAACGTCTCGGATAAAAGGCGCGTTCGAT
The DNA here is from genome assembly GCF_007679495.1 of Paenibacillus sp. 32O-W. Taxonomy (GTDB): domain Bacteria; phylum Bacillota; class Bacilli; order Paenibacillales; family NBRC-103111; genus Paenibacillus_L; species Paenibacillus_L residui. Next base: position 68,609 of record NZ_VEGP01000009.1, read on the forward strand.
GGCCGCGTATTCGCTTTGCAAATGCCCAAGCAACAGAAGGCGCGAGGAGTATTCCAATCCGAGCAGCGCCGCGGCGGCAATCAGGTTGCTCGTCGTACCGGCCTGTCCCGGTACCGGACTCCAAAACACCACGGTATAACCCATTTGCTTCATCTCCTTTCGTGCAACATTACCGAATTTACGCGCGCCTTCGGGAGCGCGCCCATGCCCGCCGGGCAGTTTTGGCATCGCATTCAAACAACTGCTGCAGCATGTCCAGCACGTTCCGGCGATACGTCCCGGACAGCCGCCTGATGTCGATGCGGCCATGATGCTGGTTGTCCAGTTCGACCGATATATCCCGTTCGTCCAGCGGAAAGCGGAACACGATGTCCTCCCAACGTATCGCCTGCTGCGGCAGCAGCGAATCGATATACGACTCGGGTATGGCGATCGGCAGAGTGGGAGCAATCAGTTTGTAAAACGAAAGCGGCTGACCCTCCGCTTCGTGAAGGCACAGCCGCTGTATCAGTTCCGCGTTTTTATGCATGCTGAGTCGGCTCCAATTGCTGCACCAAACCCGCTTGTCGTAGCCCGGCAACTCTCGTCCTTTCACAAATTCGGTGTGATCGGTGTCGAGCAGCATGACATCGTATGCTGTTTCGCCACCGGCTTGAAACATAGAACGTTCCAATTGCGCTGGCGTGATGAGCCCGGTCGCCACATCGATGCCTTCAAACTCCCGCAGCGAACAGCCAAAATCCGCTCGCGGCAAATAGCCTTGCATGGACTGGGCAAGGGTGGAATCCACGATCAGCACCTTTCGCTCCATCGCCGTGAGCAGCTTGCCCAGCACAAGGAGCAGGTGGCTTTTGTCCGGCGCGCCGAAAAATACGACTTTTTTCATGACGGCCTCCTTCACTGATTAAAAATTTGCTCCAATTTATCCACTTTTGCAGGCTCTCCAGACGGCGAAGCTGGTGCCGGATCTGTTGAAACAGATGGTGTAGACTCCGCTGACGTTTCCGGCCGATTCTCATTCGTCGTTGTCGGAACGGAAGGGGAGGTCAGCGGCTGAGCAGCTAGCGGTTCCTGGTCGACCGTAGCCGTTGCGCCTGCCGGTGGCGGCGATGGGGTCGCCTCATGCATGGCATTGCCTTGCTGCGTGACAATCCGTTCGTTTTGCAGTTGCTGCTGAACCGTTACGCTGCCGCTCGTTACGCGCAGTTTGTCCGACTCGCTCATCGCCTTCAGATTGTCGTCCAGTGTCGTTCGCAGCTGGCGGGCAAGCTCGGTTGTCGCTTTTTCGAGCAGGTTCGGATCATGTTCCATCAAATCGAGCACCTTCGGATTGGCGGGATAATTGACTACCGCCGATTCCTGCAAGCCCGGCTCGATGTAGGGCAGGGCATACAGCCGCGCGCCTTGCAAGTAGGCATCGATGATCGCGCTTGAAGTCCGTAATATATCCATCTCGTTCATTTCCAGCCAGATGACATTGCCGGACAACTCCCGCGCCTTCTTCTTCGCCAGCAGGACAAAATCCTCGCCAGTCGGGAAGTTGATTCGCACGTCGATGTACTGTCCCTTTTGCAGATTGGAGGGAAGCTGAATGACATGAAACTCCTGCACCCGCAAATCCTTCGGGATCGGCGCGCTCTCGTACAGCATGGACGGCATCAGCGGTGTGCCTGGCTGCAATTCGATTTTGGCGCTTTTGCCGATGACCGCGTTCTGATCGGTAATCATCCCTTGCGGCACCAGATTCGCAGGCATCGGGACAGACTTGAGGTCTTCCGCCTTCACGGTGCCGCCGGCCGGAACGGTGCGCGCCACAGTCCAAACGCTTCTGCGCGATTGTTCCTCTATCGTTTTCAGTTCTTCGATTTGCCTTTCATAATGTTCCTTCATTTGCTGCTGTTTCTGCTCTTGCTCTGATTGCTTAATCAGAGAATAAATGGCCGCAGCAGCCAGTAAACAAACGCTTACGGCAATCGCGGCGATAATAAGCGTCTTGCGGTGCCGATACGTCCACGACATCGCTCACGTCTCCTTTCAAACCGAAATTGAAGTGCTATCGATTGACTTTACCGGGCTTCGTCACGTTGCTTCGGCTTTTGCTAGTTCCAATCTGATGCTGCTCCAGTTTTTCTTGCGCCCATGCGGGCATATGCTCCGGTTTTATCAGACCCCATAAAATCTTCCCGATTCCAGCGAGCCTCCTCTCCGGTATACAGATTTAACACGTAGACGGCGCGACCTCGGGAATAGGCAAAGGTGCCAAAACCGCTTAACGCCAGCACAAGCTGGTTTACAGCGGTGCGATATTCGGGTCGCAACCATTCCGGCCGGATGACAACAACCTGGTTGTCAATGCGCATGTCTTCGCGAATCGGCTGGCATTGTGCTTGGGTAAGGGGAGATAGGGGTACCTTGACACTGGCCCTTTCTTCTTTGAGATCCTCCAGTTCCCATTGCACGCGGGAAATAAAGTCATGCAGGCCTCAAGATAATCCGCGCTGTCCGCAATCGCGTAAAATTGCTCGACACCCAACGAATTGTTTCGGGTGCAGGTACAAACCATGTACGGACGTTCGGTATTGGTTTCGTCTATGCCAAGCAGCACTTCCACCTTCCCGATGGAGATGGCCTGAACGACTTCGTAGTTGTCCACCATTCGCTTCATTTCTTCCATCGTCCGTCCTCATTTCCTGGAAAGTTGCGGTCATTCTTCGTTCTCCGGTTTCGTTTTGATTGACCGGCTTCACGTGATTTCTTGTTTCGCGTGTGCGGCTGCTCGGTCTCATCCTCAAATACTTCAAAGCGGTTGAAACCCGGCTTTTCTTGCATCAGGCGCTCATATTGACGACGCCTCCCTTTCGTGAAATACATCATGAATCGCCTCCCCAAAAATGGGCATAAAAAAGCTCTCCGTCCTAGGGGAGAGTGCCTGCCGAACAGGATACAGGTTAACGTTCCTGTTCCCGTTGCCGTTTTTTATACCAGCTTTCCAGTAGTTGTACGATCAGGTCTTCCTTTTGCTTTTCGGTGAAGTCCCTCGGGAAGAAACGGTCTATCCGCTCGCGCCGAATGGTCATCTTTTCTTTCTGGTTCGGTTTCTCCTCCGTGAGAATCGAGAAGATGACATCCACGTTAAGCCGCCCGTCCTGACTCAGTTTTTTCATGCGCTGCGCCTGCGCCAGCGAAGGCGTGCAGTCTTCGGACTGCATCGTTTCATATAGGGCTTTCTGTTCTTCTTCGGCCAAGTAAGAAATCTCTACGGCGGGATTGAAGGCGATTCGTTTGTCGTCCACCATCTCGAGAATGGAGGGGGTCAGTTCGGTAAGGCGGATATATCTGAATATTTGGTTCCTGCTCTCCCCAACTTGCTCTGCCAAAACTTCACTAGATTTTTTCCCGTCTAACTTGTTCCCAACTTGGGAACGAGTTAAATCTGTACGCTGTCCTTGCCGATTCATCGCCTCCAACTTCATCTTAAAGGCGAATGCTTTCTCGCTTGGCGTAATATTTTCGCGTTGCAGGTTGCTGTCCACCATGATGATCGTCGCCTGATCGTCGTCCAGTTCGCGGACAATGCAGGGCATCGTTTCTCTGCCAGCCAGTTCACTCGCTTTTTTACGACGATGCCCGGCTACCATTTCATAACCGCCGTCCGCCTTCGGTCGTACCAAGCCGGGAACAAGAACGCCGTATTGCTTTACGCTGTCTGCCATTTCCAACATCGCTTCGTCAGCCTTTACCTTGAACGGATGGCCGGGGAAATCGCTGATATCTGGTAATGGTATTTCCATCACCTTTTCCCGCTGCTGGTCGGCGCGGCTCTCCTCGGTGGAGAATAAATCAGCGACTGTGGTCAGTTTGATGCTGGCGCGCATGTCGTCTTTCGCTGCCAATGCTCTGCACCTCCTTCGTAAAGGCGGCATAAGCCTCCGCAGCTTTCCCATCCGGATCATGGACGTAGATGCTTTTCCCCTTGGCGCTTGTTTCCGCCGCGCGAACGGATAGGGGAATTTCGGTGTTGAACACGCGCAGCTTGTCGCCGTAGTCGCGCCGAAGAATAAAGGAAATGTCTTTGGCAAATTTCGTCCGACTGTCTACCATCGTGAGCAGCACGCCGTCCAAAACCAGCTTCGGATTGATCTGCCTGCGCACACGGGCAATGGTCTGCAAGAGCTGCGTCATTCCCTTGGCGGGCAAATAGTGTGCTTGAACGGGGATAATGACGCTGTCTGCTGCCGCCAGCGCATTGATGGTCAACATGCCCAAACTCGGCATGCAATCGATCAGCACGTAGTCGTAATCGGCTTTAACCGAATCGATGTACGAACGCAAAATCGTTTCTCTGCTCATCGTATTGACGAGCGATACCTCAACAGCGGACAATTCAATATTGCCTGGCATCAGGTCAACGCCTTCATGGTGATGCAAAATACCTTCCCGCGCTTCATAGGATTCTTCCAGCATCGTCTTCGCCAGCAATGTCGCCAAAGATACCGATAAATTATCCGGTTCGTGGAAACCTAATGAATCCGTCAGGTTGCCTTGCGCGTCCGCATCAACCAGTAAAACCTTTTTCCCCTCGGCTGCCAAACCGATCCCCAGATTGACCGCCGTTGTGGTCTTGCCTACGCCGCCTTTCTGATTAGCGAGGGCGATCACCTTGGCCATCTTACACTTCTCCTTTCACGCAAAAAGCCGGTTGCGCTGATAGTTCAGGGCAACCGGCTTTTTGAATAGTATCTATCTAAAAAGAGAACACCGCAAAAAGGGCGTTCTCTTGGACATTCATATGTTGAAGTCACCTCATTTTCAGTTATCTCGTGAGCTTATTCCAATAATTTCAACAATTCGCATACGCGTCGTCCAAATCCAGGATCAAAAAAACGGAAACTCCAAACTAATCATTGAAAGGCTGCTGCTGCACTGCACCTGTCTTGGATCAACTAATACATTACAAATTGCATCCCATCTTCTCACGATTCGCTCGGTCAGCTAACCAATCTAACGCGCTGGGTGTTGTTTTCCATGAATGGAGGGCGAATGAGGCGTAAATAATCGCTTCCTCCTCACTCCCCCGCGAGTAAGCATCAGGTTTAATATATGGAATATGCTTCTCACCTAGTAAATAAGCGGGAACAAAAGAATTCGATTCGAGAGCTTTACTCAACGATACGGCCGCTTTGCGAGCACTCTTGCAACGGAAAGAAAGCAAAGCTTCGCTATACAGCATAAAGCATGTAGCCTCTTTATGGTCTGACAGAAATTCGTCAGCTTCTTTATTCATTTCCTCAGCCAGCAAATAATTTACCAGTATATAGCGAATTCCCAGACTGTCATTAGGATTCAATCGGAGCAACTCACGACAGTTCGCAATGGCATCTTGCCGGTGTCCATTATTCCAGAGGCATTCCGCCAGTCCTGCCAGTGCCCTCATATATGGTCTGGTCTCAGTAAGCCACCAAAATTCACCTACATTCTCTTCAAAAAACGATTCCCCCAAAGCTAGACGCCCCACCTTCACCCCCCGCTCGTACAGTTCCATTCGTTCTTCCGAAGATTCACTATGTTCCGCTAACAAATTATAGGCATCCGCACAGTATGGCGACAGAAACAATGCTTTTCGTGCCATCGAGAGACGCTTGCTTCTACTCATCTCGTCCCATGCATCATAAATCATTTCCTGCGCCTGATCCAGCTTTTCTCTGTCAAACGAAGGAAGCTCCAATTCAAGCACCGTCTTGTCGTATCTTCTATGTTTACCTTGCTCTATCTTGAAAAGACCGGTATCAACTGTAATAAAATGCTGGGTAAAATCATCATAGTCCGGAACAGACCGAGGATGATGCTCCTTTGGCAAGCTTTCTTTCCATGTATTGAACTTCGAACCAATCAAATATTGACATACTTTCAGACGAAGTTTGTCCACTCCTTCCAGTGTATGATCCACTGTTTCACTCAAATAATAGGATAGCAGCTGTTCTATATCCCGAAAGATTCTGACACCCGAAGCAAAGCCGCTTTGTGGGTGCAACGGCATAATATCCAGACTTTCCAATGCGGCAAACAAGCCGTCGGTTGTAACCGTCTTCGGTACAAATAATGCGTCCGGCAATCCGAATATAAATTTTTCTTCCTTCTTCTCCTCGCTCCAGGCATAATAAAGAAAATCTGCGAGAGGAAGCGGCCTTCTCGTCGTAGCCATCCGAAAAGCAAACGTCCCGCTATAGTGATCGCGCAATATATAGTAAATGAGATGTTCTTTGCGTGACTTAAGTGCGTTTTTCAGATCAACGTCCAACGGTTTTTTCTGGTATCTCAAATATCCATCATTGCCAAAATAATAATGCCTTGAGACGGAGACCAATAATTGATGCAATTGGTTGGAATAATCGGAAACCAACCGGCGATGCATACAACCAACCCCTTTAGTAATAATGCGGCATCCTGAGATTGTTCATAGCCAACATACCTGATTTTTCGCCTCTCGACAAGGAGAAGCATACCCTACAATTATAAGCCAAAAAGTTCACCTAACATCCTCTCACATGCACCGTTTCACCAATTCATACAGCCATAAGACTTCCCAACCCCTTCCTTCGAGGCTCTGATGGTGAAAAATAGGAATGGAAACCCGCTTCTCGCTCGGCTCGTAACACGACTCTTTACATTTTGTCATGACCGTTAGGTTTTGAGATAACGGCCGGTTTTTAAATTATATTTATATATAAGAAGAGAACACCGCAATTAGGGGTGTTCCCTTGTATATTCATATGTTGCAGCAACTTTCATTTTCAGCTGATTCATGAACTTATTCCCATGAATTTAACATATCTACACACCCGACGTCCAAATCTAGGTCCAAAACGACCGAAACCTCGATTTTGTCTTTGAGCACCTTATTTTTGAAGTCGTTGCCGTCCGCCGTGAAAGTCATAAAACGCGCAAAGTGTTGAAAACAAAGGATTTCTACGTATCGATTCGTTGCATTCCTATTACGCACTCCACATGTGACGTTTGCGGGAACATATCCACCGGCTGCACCCACTCGATGCGGAAGCCTGCGCCGGCGAGCACCTTGCAATCCTTTGCCAATGTCGAAGGATTGCAGGACACGTACACAAGCCGACGCGGCTTGGCCTGGGCGATCGCCTGCAGCAGCTTGCGGTCGCAGCCGGTGCGCGGCGGGTCCACGACAACGACATCCGGACGGATGCCTTGTCGGACCCACTCCGGCAGCAGCCGCTCGGCCTCGCCCGCGTAGAAGCCGGCGTTGTCGAGCCCGCTCAGGCGGGCGTTGCTGCGGGCGTCCTCGACCGCCTCCGGCACCGCCTCGATGCCGCGCACCTCGCGGGCGAACGGCGCCAGCCACAGGCCGATCGTGCCCGTGCCGCAATACGCGTCGATGACCAGCTCATCGCCGGTTAGCGCTGCCGCCTCGCGCACGTAGTTGTACAGATGAACCGTCTGTGCCGGGTTCAACTGGAAGAATGCGCGCGGAGACAGCGAGAACCGGACATCGCCCAATGTCTCCTCCATCCGCTCCGCCCCCCACAACGTTCGGGTGATGTCTCCGAACACGAGCGGGGTGCGGCCCGGGTTGACGTTCTGGGCGACGCTGGTCACCTTCGGCAGCTCTTGGCGGATCGCGGTAACGAGCCGGTCCCGCTGCGGCAGCTCGTCGCCGGCCGTGACGAGGGTCAGCTGCACCTCGTCCGTGGCGAAGGAGATCCGGGCCACGATGGTGCGGATCACTCCTCGACGTGTCCGTTCATGATAGGCGGGAATGTTCAGCCTCTCCAATATTTCGCGGACCGTTCGGATGGTCTTGTTGATTTCGGGATGCTGGATCGGGCATCCCGATATATCGACAAGCTTGCGAGTTCCTGCGGAATAAAGTCCGGTCAGAAGGCGCCCGCCTTCGGTTCCGACCTGGAGCTGGGCCTTGTTGCGGTAGCTCCAGGGATGGTCCATTCCTTTAATCGGTCGTATGGGAACTTCTTCGCCCAGATAACGGTTGAAGGCCTCCCGGACCAGCTCTTCCTTCGCTTTCAACTGTCCTTCATAGCTGAAATGCTGAAGCTGGCAGCCCCCGCACTGCTCATAGACCGGACATTCCGGTTGCCGGCGGTAGGGAGACCGTTTCTCAATTTGCCGAATAGCGGCCGTCAGGAAGGTAGGCTCAACCTTCGTCACGGTTGCCTTGATCACTTCTCCCGGCAAGGCGCCCGGTATAAACACCGCTTTTCTTTTATAATAGCCGACGCCCTCTCCGTTGATGCCCAGCCTTTTGACGGTGACGATAATCGGGTCCCCGGTCCGGATGGATTCCGCCTCTTTAGCTGCCCCTTGCTTAGGCATTGCCTGTTTTGACTTTGGGGGACCCGCCTTTTTGGAAGGGCGAGTTTGCCTCATTGTTTTATGAGAATGATTCATCGATTTGTTCAACTCCAACTAAGTCCGATATAAAAACCAATAGATGTTATTTTTGTTACATTGTACGAAAGGTTGGTATACCCCAGATACAAATAAACCCGCAGGATTAAAAAACCAACGCCAAAACTCATTTAGGCATTGCCCAAGCCTTGGCGACCTCTTATCTTTGCAGCTAGAATGTTCTTTCCACTACGTGATCTTTATAGGGGAGACGAACTAACCGTATTTTATGTAGGTATTTTGAAGCGAATGGCAATCAACGGTAAGACTACCTGGAAAAAATACATTTAAAATGGAGGATTTTCCTTCATGGCGCCCATTTAGCCCAAACTTGATGGATATTTTCCATTTAGACCCCCATGCCGCTGACCGCGACACCATCAGATGATGAAAATGGATGGATTTTCAAGGTAGAATAGAGTTGAATTGCTTCAATAGTGTGAAATTTGAAAACTAAAAATTCCTGTTGGTGCTAAGAAATAGCCTTTGAATGAAAAGGAGCGCCTCTGGTACGATGGGGGTATCACGGGGTCAGTGCCCTTAAAACCCATCATCCAAGGAGGACGCTCTACTATGAAGTTTAATAGAAAGCACAGAATTAATCAACGTATCGAACGCATTTCCCCACAACACCTGGTCGTCGGCATCGACATCGCCAAGGAAACGCATGTGGCGGGCGCCGTGAACTACCGCGGAATTGAAGTCGACCATACCTGCTCCTTCACCAACGACCGAGTGGGTTTCGAGAAGATGATGCACTGGGTAACCCAGCAGCAGCAACGGCTTGGACTCACCCGGGTCATCCTCGGCATGGAATCGACCGGACACTATGGAAATGCCCTCGCGCGGTGGCTTCAGGACCATGGACAGGAAGTCGTTCAGGTCAATCCGGCGACCGTCAAGCGCAATAAGGAAAACCGAGACAACCGTCCCTCCAAAAACGATGCCAAAGACGCTCTCACGATTGCCGATTCCATTTCTCGAGGCTATTACCACGACTGGTCCTGGCATGAGGGGACGTATCGCAAGCTGCGTTGTGTCGTCAATGAATATGAGGCCCTGTCGACGGACCTTACGGCGATCGGCAATCGGCTCCAACGATTGCTTGATGAAGGATTTCCCGAGTTTCTGCGAGTTTTTAAAAAGTGGAACGGTCCACGCGCCATCGCCACACTTAAGGCGTTTCCGCTGCCCGAGGATCTGAAGCATCGGACCATCGAGCAGGTGATCGAAGGCTGGCGTACTACCGCCATGTCGCGTGCCGGCGGTAAACGCGGGCGGGAGATAGCCGCCCGTCTGCTCGCTGCTGCCCGGGCTTCCGTCGGGGTGACAGACATCGCCCCCGAGCTCCGGCGGAACATCCAGCGCTTACTCGAGCAGCGCGAGAGGCTGCTGGCGGATCAGGAACAGGTCATGAATGAGATACTGGCCTTGCTGGGCCAATTGCCGGAAGCCGATCTAGCCGCCTTGAAGGAGGTCGGGATCAGTCCGTGGTTAACCGCCGTCATCTTAGCCAATACCGGTCCGCTGAGCCAATATGCACATGGTCAACAGATCCTGGCGTTGGCGGGGCTTAACCTGTGCGAAGATATGTCGGGCAAGCGCAAAGGCCAGATTGTCCTGTCCAAGCGCGGGCGCAGACAGCTCCGAAAATATTTATATGTGGCGATGATCGGGCTGGTCGCTAACCACGAGGCGTTCCGGGCGTGGCACGACCACAACGTCCACACCCGTCGCATCAAGAAGCAAACCTCGATCTTCAAACTGATCGGCAAACTCGTTCGCATGCTGGTTGCTCTTGCTCGCAACGGTGAATCGTTTGACGCCGGCAAAGCACAAGCGCTGAAGCTTCGTACAGCTGCCTGATCAGCAGGGGCATTGTCCCCTTTTGCATTCGACGCTATGGCCTGTTCTCGCGCAAGTTGATTCATTCGCAGGAGTTCACAAAGCAAGTACGCAGAGTACCGACAGGGAAATCCATAAGGGCACAGACCCGTTACTAAAAACTGATCGGCCTCCACCTCTTGGACAGGTATAACGAAGGAAGGTAAGGGCGCAGACCCGTTGAGATATGGGATGGTGAATCTCCAAGTATTCGGTGGAGCAGACGTGCAGCATAATGGAAGAAGAAGGAAATCGTTCACGTTCCTCTATTTCCGCATGCTTATGTTTCTGCGGGGGATAGTTTCCCCCACCGTTCCAGGTCTGTGACCTCCACTCCATGATCATCAAAGAGGTCGAAATCCTGCGAATGAATGATCTTGCGTGAGAATAACCCTAAAAACCAGAGGGATGGATTTCATACAGTTAGATTTCTATATTCGGAAGAAATACGGAAATCTAACTGGAAAACCTACAGCTAGTTTGCGCCAAAACAGCCGTTTCGCCCAAAGTTGCCCATTTTAACTGTAGTTTATCCAGTTAGTTTGATCATTTTCGCCCATTCGCTTGAATCTACCTGTACAAAATACAGTTAGACGTGCCGCTCCTCCGCTTGCAACGATGCCTGCAGATGGTAAAATAGACGGATTTTCCTTCATGTCACCCATTTAGCCCAAACTAGATGGATATTTTCCATTTAGACCCCCATGCCGCTGACCGCGACACCATCAGATGATGAAAATAGACGGATTTTCCATGTAGTTTTCTTTTTTTCGGTTCATTGAGCAAGCTAACTGGACAAAATCCATTTAGATAGCCTTGCCTCTGCCGCTTCACCGGCACCCGGCTTACCCTGATTTTCAAGGGGGAGCGTCCAAGCACCTTTTAAATCAATACCAGATGATAAGGTTTAAGGGGCAGTCTTCATTTTCCGTTCCGTCAATGTTTGACAATGTCAGCCAGGACAAAACAAGAACTCGAAAGGGCTCAATGACAACGTTTTTCTCAATATACCTCACTTACAATTAGAATGCATCCCGTTAACTGACATAGTATACTGAGATTGTAACGCTGACCGTCTACCTTTTGTGAAACATTAAGCTGCACCCGAGGCAGCCTGGTCCTGCTAGTATACAGAACTAGGTTACAATATTCGCAAGCAAATTTCATCTGCAGCTTTCGATTAATGTCCGGAAATATTTGTATCCCATTTTTCATTCTCAATTTGGTCTGCCAGTGGGGTTTTCCGGATTCGCCGTTAGATGCGGTGCCAAGTACAGGCATTCGGGATGCGGATATTGTTCAGCATAGGTACTTTCAGCTTGGTCTATTCATTCGCTTATTTATTATAGAAGAAAGTTTGGAATGGCGAAAAATGGGTAATGCGTGACGGCGTTTGCAAGAGTAGGGTGAGTCCCTGAAATGCGTGTCGGTACATATAAATGTGAGCAAGTCTATGCAGTTACATGGAAGTTATTGCAAATGTGTGGTCAGCCAGGGAAAGGAGAAGCGAATTGAACGCGGAGAACCCGGGTAAGGAAGAAAAACAGACGAAGAAGCCGATGATTGAGGTGAACCGGCTGGTCAAAAGGTACGGGAGCTTCACGGCCGTCAACGGAGTAACGTTTCAGGTGATGGAAGGCGAAGTGTTCGGATTGCTCGGGCCTAATGGGGCAGGCAAAACAACGACGATGGAAATGATGGAGGGCCTCCGCCTGCCGGATGAAGGGACGGCCGTGCTGGCGGGCTTCGACACGCAAAGAGACATTCACAAGATCAAGGAAAGGATAGGGGTTCAGCTTCAATCGACCTCCTTGTTCGATTTGTTGAAGGTGCATGAGATTATCCGGATGTATGCAAGCTTTTATAAACGGTCCGTTCCCGTAGGGACGCTGCTTAAGGATATGATTCTCGAGGACAAAAAGAACGCCCGCGTCAAGCATTTGTCCGGCGGACAGAAGCAGAGGCTGGCTATTGCCCTTGCATTGGTGAACGATCCCTTGGTCGTTTTCCTGGACGAGCCGACCACCGGATTGGACCCTCAGGCACGAAGAGTACTCTGGGAAATTATCCTCCAACTGAAGAGAGTAGGCAAGACGATCGTGCTGTCCACCCATTACATGGATGAGGCTCATGTGCTGTGTGACCGGATTTGCCTGATGGACCGGGGAGAAGTCATCGCCCTGGATACTCCCGAGAGGCTGATCCGCAGCCTGGAATCCGGCAATGCGGTGGAGTTTCGCCTGTCCGGCGACTGCCATGGATGGGACGGCCGGTACGGGCGGGAGGAACATACCGGAATAGACCGGCGTACGGGAATGGCCGGACATTCCGAAGCGGATTCAGCCTGCGAGGGCGCTTCTGCCGATGGAGAAGCAGCCGCCGGAACATTTTCCGTCGAAGCGGCTTACGCAGCAAAAGCTGCACCGGAAGCGCAAAACTGTTCCCGCTTGGAAGTCCCCGGAGGTGAAGCAGAGGGGACACTTCTCTTGGAGCGGCTTAGAAAGCTTAACGAAGTGAAGCAGGCCGACCTCCGGAACGGTAAATACGTCCTCTACACCGATCATATGCAAGCGACATTGACGGATTTGATAGCATTTGCTTCGGAGGCCGGACTTCAGCTTACCGATTTGCAGACGAGGACGGCTACGCTGGAAGATGTATTTATTCATATGACCGGAAGGAGTCTGAGAGAAGAATGAAAGGCTATTGGCAGTTAACGCTTGCCCAGCTCAGACTGTTTGCCCGCAATCGGCAGATGCTGCTTTGGTCGGTGGCGTTTCCGGTTTTTTTCATGGTTATCCTGGGCCTGTTCTTTAATAGCGGAAATTCCCTTTCGATGAATCTTGTTCTGATTGATAAAGATGGAAGCGAAGCTTCCCGGGCCTTTGTCCAAGCCATGCGAAATACTCAGGTGCTTGAATTGCGCATCAGCTCGGATGAGGAAGAAGCGTTGAGCAGGCTGAAGCATGGAGACGAGCAGTTGGTGGTTATTATTCCGCAAGGCTATGAAGCGGCCCTCCATGCCGCACCCGGGCAGGTCCGTGCGGCTGAAATCCAGGTCTATTATGACGATACGAACATGGCTGCCTCTGAAATCGGCAAATTGGCCGTTACACAGGTCGTGGACGCCATCAGCAAGCAAATGACGAACTACATACCGGTTGTCACAGTTCACGAAGAAGGCGTGCAATCGTTAAATTTGAAATATATTGATTTCATTGTTCCCGGAATCGTGGCGATGATGATTATGTCCAACAACCTGAACGGGGTAGCCGGCCAGATCGCCTCCTGGCGGGAGCGCGGCGTTCTCCGCAGAATGCAGAGTACTCCGCTGAAGGCCTCCAGCTTCATTGCGGCGCAAATTTCAGCGAGGCTTATTCTCAGCACCCTCCAGGCTTCGATTGTGCTCCTTATCGCCAGTTGGCTGTTCGGAACACAAATCAACGGTTCCTGGCTGCTTCTGCTCAGCTTCGTCATTTTCGGCACCCTGGCCTTCATATCGATCGGCTTTATCATCGCCAGCTTGGCCAAGACACCGGAAAGCGCCGGACCGATCGCCGGCTTTATCTCTTTTCCCATGCTGTTCATGGGGGGAGTGTTCTTCCCTGTCAAAAACTTGCCCGAATGGCTGCAGCCGGTCATTCAGCTGCTGCCTATCTCGCATTTAACGACAGCGCTTCGCCAGGTTATGAATGTTGGGGCCGGCTGGCTGGATCTTTGGTCGGAAGCGCTTCTCCTTGGAGGCTGGATGGCTGTGGCTTTCGCCGTATCGGCTTTCACCTTCAAGTGGGAATGATCATGGAATCCGGCTGCTTAATGACACTTCAGTCGGTTCAGTGATTTGGGCATAACTTATTTCGGATGCTTATTTCCCAACGCGCGCCCTTCCCGGCGCGCGTTGGGCGTTGGCCGGCGCTTGGGTTGGTCCGGCGCCCGGTGCAGAACTATATTTGAGAAAGAGGAACTCTTTTTTTGTCATCCGGGCGGTTTACATGTAGAATAGGGGAGAAGCATGACCTTAAAATTAATCATTCAGGGAATAGAAGAGGGTTTTGATAATGAAGGTGCTTATCGCTACGTTAAATGCGAAATATATTCATACCTCGTTGGCGATCCGCTATTTGAAAGCTTTTTGCCAGAAGGATTTCGAGGTGGATATTGCGGAATATACGATTAAAGACCCCGCCATGAATATCGTTTCCGACCTGTATCAGAGACGCCCGGATGTGCTGGGCTTTTCCTGTTATATCTGGAATATTGAAGAGACGATCGCAATCATTAAGATGATCAAGAAAATTATGCCGGAGCTGATCATTGTACTGGGAGGCCCGGAGGTTTCCTACGATACCGACTATTGGATGAAGCGGCTGCCGGAGGTCGATTTTATCGTGATGGGGGAAGGCGAGGAAACCTTCCACCACCTGCTTCAGGTAATTGAAGGGGACCGGAAGTTTCACTTCGTCTATGGGATTGCCTACCGCAAAGGGGACGAGGTCATCATCACTCCGGGAAGGCCCAAGCTTGACTTGAACGAAATTCCGTCTCCCCACCGGTTTGAAGAAGATGTTCCGACCTTGGCGAATCGGGTAGTTTATTTCGAGACGAGCCGGGGGTGTCCTTTCAGCTGTCAATTCTGCTTATCCAGCATAGAGGTTGGGGTCCGGTATTTCGATATGGAGAGAACAAAGGCAGATCTGCTTTACCTGATCGATTCCGGAGCGAAGCTGATCAAATTTGTCGACCGCACATTTAACATCAAGCGGGAATATGCTCTGGAAATATTCGATTTCCTGATCAAGAATCATCGCGGATGTGTGTTCCAGTTCGAAATTACGGCGGACATTATGCGCCCCGAGGTGCTTGAGTTTCTTTCCGAACATGCGCCGCCCGGCATCTTCCGCTTTGAAATCGGGGTGCAGTCGACTAACGATCTGACGAACGAGCTGGTCAAGAGACGGCAAAACTTCGCCAAGCTGACCCGAACGGTGACCATGGTGAGAGACAGCCACAAGATCGATCAGCATCTGGATCTGATAGCCGGGCTGCCGGAGGAAAATTACGATTCCTTCCGCAAAACGTTCAACGATGTATTTGCGCTCGGCCCGGAGGAATTGCAGTTGGGCTTCCTGAAAATGCTAAGAGGAACGGGGCTGCGCAACGATGCGGAGAAATATGGCTACGTCTATATGGACCATGCTCCCTATGAAATCCTGGGCAACGACGTGCTGCCCTTCTCGGATATCGTCCGGATTAAACGGGTGGAGGATGTGTTGGAGAAATATTGGAATGCCCATCGGCTGGACCGGACCGTTCTCTATTTAATCAAGAACGAGTTTCCTTCCGCCTTCGATTTCTTCCAGCAATTCGGGGATTACTGGGAAGAGCAGGGATGGCAGAAAATCGGCCATCAGCTCGAGGATTTGTTCACGCGTCTTCACAGCTTCTTACGCTGCCGGGATACGGCCTCTCTGGAAGTGGTTGAAGGGCTGATGAAGCTGGATTACTTTATGAACCATAAATATAAGCCGCGTAAAATATGGTGGAACTTCACCATTGATAAGGCCGAGCAATCCCGGTATTTACGCTGGCTGGCGGAGCATCCGGAGAAGGTATCCCCGGAATTTGCCGAGCTCAAGCTCAGCGAGAAGGAATTGCACAAGCATGCTGTGATTGAGGTTCTGCCTTTCGATCTGGAACTTTATTTGTGTACGGGGGAAGTCAGGGAATCCGATCCGAGCCTGCTTGTCGTCTACTATCCCCCTGATGCTTCCGAAATGCCGGCTTACTATGTCACATCCATAACAGGAAGAGAGGCATTGAAGAAGAAGCGGAAGAAAGAACTGGAGAAGATGGAGCTTCATGATATTCAATAATGATCGGCTATGAAATAATTTGTGACTCTCTCTCCTAAGATGAAAGGGTGCTTGCGCACCGAATGAGAAAAACCGGGCATTACGCCCGGTTTTTTTTCTTTCGGATTGGCAGAAAAGCTGCCGCCAAGGAAATATTCGACAACAAGTCCGAGGGCTTCAATGGAAGCTTCAACGTCGGATGATGAAAATAATTGCAAAGATCATGTGGAGCAGAAGCTTTATTTAGTCTTCGTTATGCGGAACAGGCAGTCCGAGTCCTTCCGCAATCCGTCTGCCCAAATCCGGATCGGCTTTAAGCCAGTGACCGATTTGACGGATTTTTATTTCATCCTTATCTACAGGCTTCATGGCGGCCACGATATTGCGGATCAGCCGGCTTTGCTCCTCCTCACTCATCAGACGGTATAGATCGCCGGCTTGGGTATAATGATCATTATGATCGTAAGGGACGCTGTCGGCCATACCGGATACTTCGAAAGGAGCCGGTTTGTTCTCGGGCGATTCGGTTGGTCCGCCGTAGCTGTTAGGCTCATAATAGAGAGAACTGCCGCCGTTGCCGTCAAATCTCATTTGCCCATCGCGCTGATAATGGTTAACCGGTGCGATCGGACGGTTGATCGGCAGCGTATTGTGATTCGCCCCGACACGGTAACGATGCGCGTCCGAATAGGCGAAGAGGCGTCCCTGCAGCATTTTGTCCGGCGAAGCCTCAATGCCGGGTACGAAATTGCCCGGAGAGAAGGTTGCCTGTTCGACTTCCGCGAAATAGTTTTCCGGGTTGCGGTTTAGTACCATGCGGCCGACTTCGATAAGCGGGTAATCTTTCTGGGACCAGACCTTCGTTACATCGAACGGATCGAAGCGGTACGTCTTGGCATCCTCCAGCGGCATAATCTGGACACAAAGCTTCCACGAAGGGTAGTCGCCCTCTGCGATGGCGTTGAATAAATCTTCCGTATGATAATCCGGATTTTCCCCTGCCAGCTTGGCGGCCAGATCGACATCCAGATTTTTGATGCCTTGTTCGGTTTTGAAATGATACTTGACCCAGACGGCTTCGCCTTGCTCATTTACCCATTTGAAGGTATGGCTGCCGAATCCGTGCATATGTCTGTACGTTGCCGGGATACCGCGGTCAGACATCAGTATGGTGACTTGATGCAGGGATTCCGGAGACAGCGACCAGAAATCCCATACGGCGTTCGGATTTTTCAGATGGGTTTGGGGATGGCGTTTCTGAGTATGGATAAAGTCCGGAAATTTGATAGCGTCCCGAATGAAAAATACCGGTGTATTATTACCGACCAGATCATAGTTGCCCTCTTCGGTATAGAACTTCACGGCGAATCCGCGCGGGTCCCGAACCGTATCGGCAGAGCCCAACTCGCCAGCTACCGTGGAGAAACGAACGAATACCGGTGTCTGCTTGCCGACTTCCGACAGGATATTCGCTTTCGTATACTTAGTGAGATCGTTCGTCACTTCGAAATAACCGTGGGCACCTGCACCTTTGGCATGAACGACCCGTTCGGGAACACGCTCCCGGTTGAAATGGGCCAATTTCTCCAGAAGATGCACATCCTGAATTAATGTCGGACCTCGCGATCCTGCCGTCATGGAATTCTGATTGTCTCCTACAGGAGCGCCCCAACTCGTCGTCAGGTTGTTCTTGTTTGTGGACATTCGATCTTCACCTCATTATTTATTTTAAGTAAATGGTTCTGTGCCGTTGTAATTGAGAATCAATATCAATTACTATGAATTAAATTTAATTCATTTCAAACAAATAGTCAATATCTTTTTATAATAATTCTAAATAAGGAAATATTGAAAAATGATGGGTCAATAACGAAAAACGTACGGAGAGCTTAATTAATGAAGGAAGGAGGTGGATTTGGGAGCGGTTCGTTCCTAAATGTTGTATATGCAGCGGCCTTCGAATCGGGCTGTTTGAAGGGTTAAGGAAAAGTTCTAAGGATGGTTAGGTATCGTTTATGACCAAACGGAAGCCGGAAGAGCGGTCATCCGTTCTTATTCAAATCCTATGACAGATATTTCCATTGCATTCTATCCATTTGATGGATGGCCCGATGTAAATTCATCGCTAATAAAAAAAGCTCCTAACGGAGCCATCTCGAAGATGAATAACCCGGTATTAGAGGAAGCTTTTTATGCCAATAGGAATCTATATTTTCATCGTATTAACGCTATAAAGAACTTAAAGATTCCTATGTGGTAAAAAAAGCTCCTAACGGAGCCATCTCGAAGATGAATAACCCGGTATTAGAGGAAGCTTTTTATGCCAATAGGAATCTATATTTTCATCGTATTAACGCTATAAAGAACTTAAAGATTCCTATGTGGTAAAAAAAGCTCCTAACGGAGCCATCTCGAAGATGAATAACCCGGTATTAGAGGAAGCTTTTTATGCCAATAGGAATCTATATTTTCGTCGTATTAACGCTGTAAAGAACTTAAAGATTCCTATGTGGTCAAAAAAACTCCGGAACCCGGGGATTGAGCCTATCCCGGACTCCGGAGATTCTGTATTAAGGCAAATAGCTGCGGAGGACGGTCAAATTGCCTTCCAATTGATAGTTTTCGAGTGAGGCGGGCAGCAGTAGACACTCTCCGGCTTTGATGGGCATGCTTTCCCCATCCCACGAAATTTGTCCGCTTCCTTCGCAGACGATATGAATGACGAACGTTTCCTTAGAAGTTTGCAGCTCCCAGCGGCCGTTCACAACTCCCTTTTCTACAATAAAATAGGGGGAATGGGCCAGCTTGAGCCATTGATTCGGCCCCGGGACCTCGGTAGTCATTCTTGTTGCCCCGGCTCCTTCGTAAGCGATGACATTCAGCGAATCCTCGATATGAAGCTCTCGGGGCTTGCCGTCCAGGCCCGGTCGATCATAATCGTACAGGCGGTAAACGGTATCCGAATTTTGCTGAACCTCTGCAACCAGCACACCCGCTCCAAGAGCATGAACCGTTCCCGCAGGAATATAGAACGAATCTCCGGCCGCAACCGGAACCTCCTGCAGATAATCCAATATACGTTTGCCTTCTATCGCTTCCGCAAGGCTTTCCCTTGTTGTACCGGGCTTCAGCCCATAGATGATTTTAGCCCCCGGCTTGGCTTCAAGAATGTACCACATTTCCGTCTTGCCAAGCTCTCCTTCGGGCAATCCGGCATAATCGTCTCCGGGATGCACCTGAACGGACAGGTCGTCTTCGCAATCGAGAAGTTTGAGCAGAAGAGGAAAACGGCCGTTAGGCGAGTTTATGCCCTTGGTTCCGAAGATAAGCTCTCCGTACTTGCTGCGGATTTCATCGAGGCCCAATCCGGCCAGTTCCCCGTTGGCAACCTTCGTAGTGCCGTTAGGATGATCGCCAATCATCCAGCCTTCTCCGATTTTGCTATTTTCCTTAACAGGCAGACCGAATTTGGCTAAAGAATTGCCTCCCCAAACTCTTTCCTTCATTTCCGGTATAAACTTCAGCGGATATGATTTCAATTAAGAATCCCCACTTTCTGTTTTTTCTCCTCTGATTATTAAAGGGGGTGACCCCAAGACGAGCGCCGAAGCACTCATTCGCAAACAAAATGTCCCCATTAACGGCGAAGTGCAACTTCCCGCTTGGCTACGGCAATAAGATAAGGCGGGTGGTTGCGTTGGTTGATCATGGCGTATTTGAGCACCTGGAAGTTCGGCTGGGGCAATTCAGCGGCCCACTGCTCAACGGCAGCGGCTTCCCTGTCTCCGCCTTCATGGCCGGTATAAAGCACTATGGTCGTTAACCCTCCCGGGCGGAGCAGATCCACTGCCGCGTTCAATGCAGGGAGGGTCGTTTCGGGGACGGTAATCGTGCTATGATCGGAGCCGGGCAAATACCCGAGGTTGAACATGATGGCTCCGACCCGTCCGTGACAAGCCTCTGGAACATGCTCCTTCATTAAGGAATGAGAGGCCTGAATCCAACGTACCGGATGTCGGTCTCCCATATGCTTTTCCAATCGGCCGGATGCCTTGCGGAGTGCCTCAGCCTGTATATCGAAGCCGTATACACTTCCCTGCAGACCGACTCTTTCGGCCAGGAACAAGCTGTCGACGCCATTGCCGACCGTTGCGTCTATCGCGATATCCCCCGGTTGAAGCTGCTCGGACACCAGGCGGTGAGCATAGCTCAGGATCGATATAAAACCCATAATTCCTCCTACATTGCACTATCTGGACCCAAATAAAGGGTAATCAGACTCGGTCCAGTTGTTCATTTAAACAAGTCCGCTTTGAACCGCGTCCCGTTCTTTTCCTTGCCAAGTATTTCTTCGTCTTAATTCCGCATCAATCGAGTTGAGAACCTCCCATTTCTTAAGACTCCACATGGGCCCGATCAGCAGATCACGGGGGGCGTCTCCCGTCAAGCGGTGGACAATCATTTCGGGCGGAAGCATCTCCAGCGTGTCTACGACCAGCTTGACGTATTCGTCCTTCTCCAGAAATTTCAGCAATCCGGCCTCGTACTGCTTAACCATCGGTGTCTTCTTCATTAGATGCAGCAAGTGAATTTTGATGCCTTGTACATCCATATGCGAAACCTGTCTTCCCGTTTCCAGCATCATGGCCTCGTCTTCTCCCGGCAATCCGTAGATAATATGGGCGCAAGTCCGGATGTTATGCTTCCGCAGCTTGGATACGCCATCGATAAAGCATTGAGTGTCATGAGCACGGTTAATCAGCCGGGAAGTTTCCTCATGTACGGTCTGCAGCCCCAGTTCTACCCATAGATAGGTTCTTTCGTTCAGCTCCGCCAAATATTCGACAACGTCTTCCGGAAGACAGTCGGGACGGGTGGCAATGGATAAGCCGACCACTCCCGGCTGCTGCAGAATGACTTCGTAGTAATCCCGCAGAACATCGACCGGCGCATAAGTGTTCGTATAGGCCTGGAAGTACCCTATATATTTCGCATCCGGCCATTTGAGATGCTGGCGGTCGCGGATCGTGTAGAATTGTGTCACCAGATCCTCCCGACGGTTTCCGGCAAAATCTCCCGAGCCCCGCTTGCTGCAGAAGGTACAGCCTCCAATTGCTATTCTTCCGTCCCGATTGGGACAGGTGAATCCGGCATCCAGCATAACCTTGAATACTTTGGTGCCGAACTGCTGTCTCATTTCGTAATTCCACGTATGAAATCGTTTGTCGCCCCATGTCCGGGGCGCTGCGTTAATCAAGTTCATTAATATAACTCCCTTATTCCATTGCATAAAACCGCTGTTCTCTATGGCCCCATCGGACTCCATCTTCCCGGACACCGCTCATGCCATGGCACCGGCTTATACTTAGACAGGTTTTTTTTCATTTTAACTTATCACAAGAGAAATTGCATCCGGGTACCAAGAACATGGGAGGATTACCAATATCCCCGCAGGATAGAACCTTATTCGCGGGAGGACAATAAGAACGTGCCATCACATATCAATCATAGATTGGAGGATTTACAGTTGAACAAAGGTTTGGGAATAGCTGTTATCCTTACGATGTTCGTGTTTGCGGTACCTGCGGATGCCGCAGGGACTACCGACACGGGTGCTCCTCAGCCAGGGACCACAACGGTCAATACCAACGGAACTTATACGGGTGCCCAGGACATGAGCGGTAATGCGAATTATCCGGGGAGCTACGGGAAGTATTCGCCGGGTATCAACACTCCTTCGGGGCTTAACGGCGCCAATGTGGGAACTACCGATGTTAATCGGGTCAGCGGGGACATGAACGGGAATGGGACAACGAGAAGCACTTACACGAACCAAATTCCTGGCAGAGGAAACGGAACGGGAGCTTATAACATGAGCACTTACCGTACCGGAGCAGCAACACGGGCAGACAACACAATGAATTGGGGATGGCTCGGATTGCTTGGATTGCTCGGCTTGGCCGGGCTAGGCGGAAGGAATCGGGGGGACCAACCGCAGAAATAGCACGCCTGAACAAACTCCTTTTTCCATATGGAACTGGGAGTTTGTTCATATGAACAGCAAACTTTTATGTCCGTTATGAAGCGGTTGCAAATTGATAAAGAAGGCTTAATCCGATATACTATATAATAAGTAGGAAAAAAGTTTAAGATCATTTATGAAATCATATTCAGTCAACATCATACAGGCAGCAATCCCATCCATAATATGCCGAGGTGAATGATATGAATGCACAGCAGGCAATGGTAACCATTCCGGATAAGGAGCAAATAATAGCCGTAGAATTGACTGTTAAGGAATTGATGGCGCTGAGCGGCAGCCGCTTTCACCAGGACCAGCAATTGCTGCCCTCTGTGCGTAAGAAGCTGCGGGATCATCTGCAGAGGGAATGGATATCCCGGATAACCGAATAACCGGCAAGGAAGAGAATCTTGACGCCATCCGCGTTAACATTCTCTTTTTTGTTGGAGACATCATTTTCTTTTGATTTTTTAGTCTCCATGAACTATGCTATCTTTTGTGCAGAATTTATAGTTCAAGGGGCTCCCCGCAAAGTACAGTACAAACCTTTATCGAAGCAAAGTCAGGAAGAGCGACCGCGTTTAGAGGAAGGTTTAGACGCCGACTCCGTTGGAGTGCGGACGGAATAGGCTTTGAAGATTACACGTCATTTTTTTATGAGGTTATTTTGTATATCAAGGTGTGGAGGTCTAGCTCATGCGTTTAAGAGGAAGAAAGGGAATCAGGGAAAGTCTGGAGAGACAGGAGGATCTTGTTATTCTTCAGCCGTCCCAATGGAAGGGAAGATGGTCGGAATACTTCGGGAACTCGAACCCGATTCATGTCGAATTAGGAATGGGAAAGGGCAAATTTATCAGCGACCTGAGCTTTGCTCATCCTGATATTAATTATATAGGCGTAGACATGTATGATGAGTTGATCAGACGTGCAAGCGACAAGGTGAGGGCCGTGCGGGAAGAGCATGGGGCGGGGCTAGGCAATATCGCTCTGGCACTAATGAATATCCAAACGATTGAAGACGTATTTGCTCCCGGAGAATTGGAGAGAATTTATTTAAACTTCAGTGATCCTTGGCCGAAGAAGAAGCATGCGAGACGCCGGTTGACTCATTCCGGTTTCGTGAATAAATACAAATCAATCCTGAATAACAGAGGAGAAATTCATTTCAAGACGGACTCCCGAAGCCTCTTCGAGTTTTCACTTAATTCTTTTGCAAATATGGGCTTGAGAATGCGGAATATTTCCCTGGATCTTCATGCGAACGGACTGAGGGAAGATTTAATCCCTACGGAATATGAGCTGAAATTTGTAAGCCAAGGGATGCCCATTTATCGCTGTGAAGTAGTGATTGGCAGCCAAGCGTTGGAAGAGCACGAACAATACCTTGAGAAGGAAGATAACGCTTAAAGCGCATACATTTTCGACATGAATCCCGTTTCGGGCCTACAGTTGCGGCAATCAACAAGTGCAGAGGATAGGGAAGATTGTTATATTAAGGCTGTAATAATGAAGAAATGAATAGAAATAGAACTTTATAACCTGGCTAATTGATTCTTTGGTTGCATTGATTTTATATTGGACAGACCGATTTAACTGCTCCCGCAAGGGGGCTTTTGTCATGGTTGCGCAATGATTTCAAAACCGATATTGTAGTGGTTAAAAAAATGGAAAGCTGTGCGGTGTTTCAGATCGTGTTTATTGGGGGTAACAGAAGTAGTAAGAGGCAATTTTCGGCTTAGTCTGTTTCCCTGCGTTGAAAGTATAGCAATAGTGGACATACTGGTTAATATTAACGATTCGAAATTATGTTTTGAAAGGAGTGATGCGGAAAATTTCTATTGAATGTCTACTTGCTTTTTGTAGCAGGCTAAGGTTAGGTTGTAATGAAAATTAGGATTGTTTTATAATAAAACACATTAACCGGCTGCTGAAACACCTCTCTGACGTTGGTCGAAGAACTATAGATAATACATGAAAACAGGATAGAATGAAGCATATTGCAAGGCTGAGATTCATCTTGCAGGCTTTTCCCGCCAATTATGTCTATTCCGGTGATTTCAAGCAGAAATATAATTTTGACAAATCAGGCCAAAGAGAGGAAAATCAAATTCGGCTAAAGGTTATACCAGATTCCCGTAAATAAAGAGAAAAAAGGGAAAACAAAAGGGGGATTTACCACAAATGCTGGACAATGTATTCCTTGGATTGCAGATTGTCTTGGCGTTAATCGGGGGTTACCAACTGTTCTTGACTTTCTTTGGGTGGTACCGGAAGAAGAAACAAATCCAGTACGAGCCGCAGAAGTCATTTGCAATTCTGGTAGCTGCTCATAACGAAGAGCAGGTCATCGGAGCGTTAATTGAGAATCTAAAGAGTTTGAAATATCCGAAAGAGCTGTACGATATCATGGTTATCTGTGATAACTGCACGGATCGTACGGCGGAAATTGTGAAGGAGCACGGAGTATATGCCTTCGAACGGCGCAACCCCAATTTGCGCGGCAAAGGCTATGCCATCGAATGGATGCTTAAGAAGCTGTGGAAGCTTCCGCGCTCCTACGATGCGGTTGTTATGTTCGACGCCGATAATCTGGTCGATCCCGATTATCTGATTCATATGAACAACGACCTGTGTTCAGGCTCCAAGGTTATCCAGGCTTATCTCGATACCAAGAATCCGCTTGATTCCTGGGTTACTGTTTCTTACGCGATATCTTATTATTTCGCCAATCGTTTCTGGCAACTGCCTCGTAAGAACCTTGGCTTGGCCAACTATTTGGGCGGCACGGGAATGTGTTTCGATTCCGACCTGCTCAAGCAAATAGGATGGGGCGCAACGAGCCTGGTGGAGGACCTGGAATTTTCCATGCGCTGCGTCAAGCTGGGGATAAAGCCGACGCTGAACTTTGAAGCCAGGGTGTATGACGAGAAGCCTCTCACCTTCAAAGCTTCGGCCAAACAGCGTCTGCGCTGGATGCAAGGCCACTTTGACGTATGCCGCAAATATTTCTTCCCGCTGTTGTGGCAGGGAATCAAGGAACGTAGCTGGACCAAGATCGATGCGGCCATATACTCGGCGAATGCTTATAACTTTTTCCTCGCTTTTATTATAGCGGTAATTTTCTGGGTGGGGGGAGTGCTGCTCGATAATTCGGTGGCCAACCTGTACGAGGTAGCGCCGATTATCAACGGTATCGCCATAGCCATCTATCTCCTGCTGCCGATATCGTTAGCCATGGAGAAGGCTTCCTGGAAGATGTATTTATATCTACTGCTTTACCCTATTTATATGTTGTCCTGGTGGCCCATCACAACGGTTGCTTTCTTTACTCAAACGAACAAAAAGTGGAGCCATACGAAGCATACGCGTGTAATCAGATTTGATGAAGTACAGAGCAAACAGGCCGGCTAGCGCCTGAATATTAGGCGTCAAGCCATTGACAGCCAATGACTGAAAATGGTATAGTAGTACAGTGATGTTTGTACAATGAAGCAGAAGCGCCCGCTTCTCACCTGGCCGACCGGTTGTTGGCAGGTTCCCGGTCAAACGATAGAATCGCTGGACTGTGAATGCAGATGTGGGCTTGGTTTGCCCACATCTTTTTTATTTGCCCTGCTGGAATGTCAGAAAGTGTAAGCTTAATCAGTACACTGATATTTCCTGACGAGCGGACTGCCGCCGTTTCGAAGAGACGGCGCGGCCCTTATCCCTTGGGCATATGGGCCTGTTTTGTTGCTGTCGCCAGATTATTTACGGAGGTGGAATACTATTAGTAAAGACCATTTAGTCAATGAGGAGATTCGTGTCAGAGAAGTCCGTTTGATCGGTGCCGACGGGGAGCAGTTGGGCATCAAGCCGACCCGCGAAGCTCTCCAAATTGCCGCCGATGCGAATCTCGATCTTGTCAGCGTCGCTCCTAACGCTAAACCGCCGGTATGCCGCATTATGGATTATGGCAAGTACCGCTACGAGATGCAGAAGAAAGAGAAGGAAGCCCGTAAGAATCAAAAGGTGGTCGACATTAAGGAAGTCAGATTCAGCGCCTCCATTGAGGAGCATGATTTCCAAACCAAGCTTCGCAACGTAGTGAAATTTCTTAAAGACGGAGATAAGGTGAAATGTTCCGTCCGCTTCCGCGGGCGTGAAATTACCCATGCGCAAATCGGGCAGAAAGTGCTGGAGCGCGTTGCGGCGGAGGCGGAAAGCCTCAGCAATGTAGAGCGCAAGCCAAAGCTGGAAGGCCGCAGCATGATCATGATTTTATCGCCGAAATAATTCGACACAAGGAGGACCATTCCATGCCAAAAATGAAAACACACCGCGGCGCTGCAAAGCGTTTCTCGAAAACCGGAACCGGAAAGATCAAAAGGAACCGCGCGTACAAGCGGCATATCCTGGAGAGCAAGTCTCCTTCCCGCAAGCGCCATCTGCGTAAATCGGTCGTTATGGCGGCAGGCGATGTGAAACGCATCAAGAGTTTGCTCGTGTACGTAAAATAATCCGAATCCAACGCATAACAATAGGAGGTAGAACATTATGGCAAGAGTTAAAGGCGGATTCGTAACCCGTCGTCGACATAAAAAGATTTTGAAGCTGGCTAAAGGATACTTCGGTTCCAAGCACAGACTGTTTAAAACGGCTAACGCGCAGGTGATGAAATCCCTTCTGTACGCTTACCGCGACCGCCGCAACAAGAAGCGTGATTTCCGCAAACTGTGGATTACCCGTATCAATGCGGCTGCCCGCATGAACGGTCTCAGCTACAGCAAATTTATGCACGGCTTGAAGCTTGCGGGTGTAGACGTTAACCGCAAAATTTTGGCAGAGCTGGCTGTTTCCGATGCCAAGGCATTCTCCGATCTGGCCAATGCCGCCAAAGCTAAAATCAACGCCTAATGAAAATCCGGTTAGGGTCATGGCCTTGACCGGTTTTTTTGTTTTTGTATCCCCGCCGGAAAGCTCTTGTCGAAAAAGTATTGACTATTTTCCGGCTAGTGCATATAATAATCTTTAATTAGATTCTACAGTTGAACATCTTCTTATCAGCTATGAAGAGGACGAAGTATAAGGGCTCTTATGTTCAGAGAGCGAAGGATTTGCTGAAACCTTGGCCTTAATCCCTTATTAACGAGCTCACCTCGGAGCTGTTTTCCTGAAAAGCGAAGAGCCTATTAGGGAAAATCGGAATGGCACACGTTACCGTGCTGATGGTTTCTAGCTAGCGGAAACTGGTTAGGATACCCGTTAAGGTAATGCGCTGCGAGGCGCCTACAAAGCAGGGTGGTACCACGGAAGATCAACCTCTTTCGTCCCGTTTAATGTCTTTTTGACAGGCATGGGATTGAAGAGGTTTTTTTAGTTTATTCCTGTGCTGGCGCATCTTCAGGGGGGAGCGGCTTATCCTTCGGTCTATCCTTATATAGAACGAACTCGCAAGGCTGTTAGGGAAGTTGAGGTTTGCTGCCGCAAACCGTAAGGTGTGATGCAAGCGGTGCTGCTTATTATTGAAAGGAGGGGTTATGGATGAGTGTTCAGAATCCAACCAAAGTTTTACACGAAGAATTAAAAGCCAAGCTGATGAAGCCGGAAGTGATTTCCGGTTCGGAGATTTTGCTGCGGAGCCTACTGCTGGAAGGGGTTGAATGTGTTTTCGGTTACCCGGGAGGCGCGGTTCTGTTTATTTACGACGCCATGCACGGCAATCCGGACTTCCACCATCTATTAACCCGACATGAACAAGGAGCCATCCACGCGGCTGACGGCTATGCCCGCTCCACCGGCAAGGTAGGCGTCTGTATCGCCACTTCCGGTCCGGGAGCGACCAACCTCGTTACCGGAATTGCAACGGCTTATATGGACTCCGTACCGCTTGTCGTGATTACCGGAAACGTCGCGACGAATTTCATCGGAACGGATGCCTTCCAGGAAGCCGATATTACCGGAATTACGATGCCGATCACGAAGCACAGCTACCTTGTCCGCAAGGTCGAAGATTTGGGACGTATCATTCATGAAGCTTTCCATATCGCCAATACCGGGCGCAAGGGACCGGTTCTGATCGACATTCCGAAGGATGTTTCGGCGAACAAGACGTTGTTCCAGCCTCAGTTGGATCCGGTGACGATTCGCGGATACAATCCGTCTACCGATCCGAACAAGGTACAGACCGATGCTATGCTGAATGCCATTCAGCAGGCTGAACGGCCGGTCATTCTGGCCGGCGGAGGGGTTGTCTATGCGGATGCGTCCGACGAGCTGATCGAGTTTGTCAACAAGACCAACATTCCGATCACGACGACGCTGCTGGGCCTGGGCGGCTTCCCGAGCGGTCATGAGCTGTGGATGGGGATGCCCGGAATGCATGGGACTTATACCGCTAACCACGCCATTCAGGAGAGCGACCTGCTGATTTGTATCGGCGCCAGATTCGATGATCGGGTGACGATGAAGCTGGATGGCTTCGCGCCGAAGGCCAAGATTGTTCACATCGATGTCGATCCGGCCGAGATCGGCAAGAACGTGAAGACCGACATTCCGATCATCGGCAATGTCAAGGATGTGCTCGGCTACGCGAATACTAAAGCCGTACGGGCCAATACGGATGCTTGGGTAGCCAGGGTACAGGAGATGAAAGCGAAGTACCCGCTGAAGTATAAAGATTCGGATATGGAGCTGAAGCCTCAATACGTTATCGAGATGATCAACGAAACGACCCGGGGCGATGCCATTATTACTACCGATGTAGGACAGCATCAGATGTGGGTGGCTCAATATTACAAATTCAACCGGCCCCGCTCCTGGATCACCTCCGGAGGATTAGGCACTATGGGCTTCGGTTTCCCTTCGGCTATCGGAGCCCAGATGGGCAATCCCGACAAGCTGGTCGTATCGATCAACGGGGACGGCGGAATGCAGATGTGTTCCCAGGAGCTGGCGATCTGTGCCATCAACAACATTCCGGTGAAAATTGTCGTCATCAACAATCAGGTGCTCGGTATGGTCCGCCAATGGCAGGAAATTATTTACGATAACCGCTACAGCCATATCGATCTTGCGGGAAGCCCTGATTTCGTGAAGCTGGCGGAAGCCTACGGTGTCAAAGGGCTGCGCGCGACGACGAAGGAAGAAGCGCGTAAAGCTTGGCAGGAAGCGCTTGATACTCCTGGACCGGTGCTGATTGACTTTGTAGTGCCGAAGGGTGAGAATGTCTATCCGATGGTCACTCAAGGATGCACGATAGATGAGATGATAATGGGGGATTCGGAATGAACGAGAGAAAACATACGATCGCCGTTCTGGTCAACAATCAGCCGGGAGTGCTTCAGCGGGTAGCCGGATTATTCGGCCGCCGCGGGTTCAATATCGAGAGCATTACGGTAGGGGAATCCGAGGAGCCGGGCCTCTCCCGTATGGTCATCGTAACGGTCGGCGACGAACATACGTTGGATCAGGTAACCAAACAGCTTTATAAACTGATTGACGTTATTAAAGTGGTTAACCTGAGCAGCCATCCGATGGTCGCCCGCGAGCTCGCCCTGATCAAAATCAATGCCGAGCCCGGGATGCGTCCCGAAATATTGGGGATCGTCGATACGTTCAGGGCAGCCGTTGTTGACATCGGCCCCCATACGCTAATCGTTCAGGTTGTCGGCGACAGTGACAAAATCGATGCAATGGTCGAATTGCTGAAGCCATACGGTATTCGCGAATTGACCCGCACGGGTGTAACCGCAATGGTTCGCGGTTCGGTCCATTAAGTTTGCGGCCTAAGTAATTCAGATAATACACTCTTGAGTGGGTGTTAGAGCGGATCGCTTCGAACAGAAAAATTCAGTCCATGTATGCAAGAGGGTTCCGTTGCAACACCCACTCAAGGGTTTTTAAATTAAAGGAGGAACTATTTCCATGGCAGTTAAAATGTATTATGAGCAAGATGCTAATCTGGGTGCTCTTCAGAACAAAACGATCGCAATTATCGGATATGGAAGCCAAGGCCACGCTCAGGCCCAAAACCTTCGCGACAGCGGATTGAATGTCATTATCGGTCTTCGCAAAGGGAAGTCCTGGGATGCAGCCAAGGATGACGGCTTCGAAGTGTATGAAGTAGATGAGGCTGCCCGTCGCGCGGACGTTGTACAATTGCTTATCAATGATGAACTGCAAGCCAAAGTATTCAAGGAGCAAATCCAGCCGAACCTGAAGAAGGGAGCCGCTCTGATGTTCTCCCACGGCTTCAATATTCACTTCGGACAAATCGTTCCGGACGAGCATACGGACGTTCTGATGATCGCTCCTAAATCTCCCGGACATCTGGTTCGCCGCACTTATGTCGAAGGCTTCGGCGTACCTGCACTGATCGCCGTAGAACAGAACGCAACCGGACAAGCGCATGAGATCGGTCTGGCTTATGCTAAAGGAATTGGCTCCACTCGTGCGGGAGTTATCGAAACGACATTCCGTGAAGAAACGGAAACCGACCTGTTCGGTGAGCAAGCTGTACTGTGCGGCGGCGTATCCGCTCTGGTCAAAGCAGGTTTCGAAACATTGATCGAAGCCGGTTATCAGCCGGAAATCGCTTATTTCGAATGTCTCCATGAGCTGAAGCTGATCGTTGACCTGATGTATGAGGGCGGATTGGCGCGCATGCGTTATTCCATCAGCGACACGGCTGAGTATGGCGATTATGTAACAGGACCTCGCATCGTTACCGAGGAGACGAAGAAGGAGATGAAGAAAGTTCTGGAAGAAATTCAAACCGGAGTCTTCGCGCGCAATTTCATCGTGGAGAACCAATCCAACCGCGCCTTCTTCACAGCTACCCGCCGCAGAGAAAACGAGCATCCAATCGAAAAAGTCGGCGCTCAATTGCGTGAAATGATGCAGTGGATTCAGAAGTAATAGCCCTTTATTAACGGCATATTAATTATAAATGAGGAATCCCCCCGACCCTTACCAGGGCACGAGGGGATTTTTCACAATATAAGAAAGCTGCAACCATTAAACGGGGGAAGGAACGTAGCTGTTCATGGCCCGCGCGAATCTTTCCATGCCGAGCTTCATTTCCTTGCTATCGCTATGAGTAAAGTTGAAACGGCATGTGTTGACTTGCGGTTCACCTGCGTAGAAAGGCGCTCCGGGAACGAAGGCGACGCCTTCCTCCACCGCCTTGACGAGCAGTTCTTCCGCTTTGTAGCCTTCCGGCAGCTCCAGCCAGATGAACATTCCTCCTTCGGGCCGATTCCAGCGTAGTCCAGGAATATTAAGCCCTTCCAGAAGATCGGTCATAAGGAGCATTCTCTGTTCGTAATCCTTGCGGATTCCGGCAATATGGGCATCCAGATCAAAGCGGCAGAGCAGCTCGTATAAGGCCTGCTGATCCATAGAGCTGGAATGAAGATCCGCGGCTTGTTTCGCTCTGGCCATATTCCGGATAATTGCCGGGTCTCCGATGGCCCAGCCTGTACGCAAAGCGGGGGCTACGGTCTTGGAGAAGGTGCTGGTGTATACGACGGCCGAGCCGTGCGGATGAGTATCCAGAGAGAAGATGGACGGATACAAGCGATCGGAACTGTACTGAAGTTCCCCGTAAGGGTCGTCTTCAAGAATAAGAACATTATGCCGGCGGCATAATTGAAGAATGCCCTGCCTTCTTTCCAGATTCCAGACATAGCCCGTAGGATTGGAGAAGGTCGGAGTTACATACAGCAGCTTTGGCTGGTGCTGCTTGATTTTGGCGGCGGCATCCTCCAGATCCATTCCGAATTCATCGCCCTTAACGGCAACGACGCGTGCCCCGCGAGCCTGGAACACCTGCAGTGCTGCGAGATAGGTCGGCTGTTGTACCAGAATCACATCACCCGGATCGATATAGATACGTGTTAATAAGTCTATCGATTGCTGAGAGCCCGTCGTCAGGATCATTTCATCGGGGGTGACCGTAATATTCTTCTGACGCATTCTCTCGGCGAGTGCTTCACGCAAAGGCAGATAGCCTTCGGTTAGCCCGTATTGCAAGCTGCTGTTTCCTCTGTTCAGAGCGGCTACATATGCATCCCGCACCGCTTCGACGGGAAACAGCTCCTCCGCCGGTAAACCGCCTGCGAAGGAAATAATGGACTTGCCTTGCGTCAGCTTAAGAATTTCTCTGACTGCGCTAGACTTGAAGTGCTGCAATGATTCGGAAAATTGATAATCCATGGACAAGACTCCTCTATATTCTTTAATATATAATTGTACGGCACAACAAACCGGGTGACAATGGCAATTTTCACAAAAATAGAAGAAGATGAAGGAACGGATTTGTTATAGCCAATACCTATCGGATTCATAGCTTTTATATCTTTGTAAAATGACGTGAATTGTGTTACAAAGAAGATAGCTTTTAATAAGGAGTCTTTATCTAAAGACATCATTCATTATTATAGGTCGAGATGTAAGGAGTGGTTTATGTGGCAGATGTGAAGAAGATTGCGGTTATCGCCGGAGATGGAATCGGTCCCGAGGTTGTAGCCGAAGCAGAGAAAGTGTTGAAGAAAACGGAGGAAGTATTCGGATACCGTTTCGAAACGGAGCATGGATTGTTCGGCGGAATCGCCATCGATGAGAAGGGAACTCCGCTTCCCGAGGATACCCTCGAGATGTGCCGGCGCTCGGATGCCGTTCTGCTTGGCGCCGTAGGCGGACCGAAATGGGACAACAACCCGAAGGAGCTGCGCCCGGAAACCGGACTTCTTGGCATTCGCAAGGCACTCGGATTGTTTTCGAATATTCGTCCGGCAGTCATTTTTGACTGCTTGAAGGATGCCTCCACCCTTAAGCCGGAGGTGCTTGAAGGAACCGATTTGATCGTGGTGCGCGAGCTGACCGGCGGAATTTACTTCGGTGAGAAGCTGAGACGCGAGGGAGAGAACGGTGAGGAAGCGGTCGATACCTGTGTCTATAATGTCAAGGAAGTGGAGCGGATTGTCCGTCAGGCGTTCGAGATTGCCAGAACCCGCAGGAAGAAGCTGGCTTCCGTTGATAAAGCGAATGTACTGGAGACCTCCCGCTTGTGGAGAGAGACCGTTAACCGCATTGCTCCGGACTATCCGGATGTCGAGCTGGAGCATGTGCTGGTAGATAACTGTGCTATGCAGCTTCTGCGCAGGCCTTCAAGCTTCGACGTCATCGTTACCGAGAATATGTTCGGTGATATTCTGAGCGATGAGGCGGCTATGCTTACCGGTTCCATCGGTATGCTTTCGTCTGCTTCCCTGGGAGAGGGCAGCTTCGGGCTGTACGAGCCTGTGCACGGATCCGCACCGGACATCGCCGGACAAGGCATAGCTAATCCGATTGCGACTATTCTGTCCGTTGCATTAATGTTCCGCTTGACTTTCGGCTACCATGACGCTGCAGCGGCGATTGAACGCGCTGTTAAGGAAGTGCTCGATGCAGGCCACCGCACCGGAGATATCGCGGTAGACAAGTCCTCAGCCATCGGCACTCAGCAGATGGGTGACCTGATCGTAGCGGCTATCCGTCAATAATTCATATCGGCCCTTCCGGAGATTGTCCGGGGGGGTTTGTTTTTTCGTACTCATGTTTCTGGAACCGGCACCGACACGGACACCGCCATAGAGTTGATATTCATTTCCAATAAATCCATACTTTCCTCATAGAAAATGGATGGCAGCTATTGTACACTGTTTAGTAATTATTTTTTTTCCTAGCCGGAGAAATCGCAGGAATTCTGTTTAGTGTTGCCGAATAGGGTTTAAACATGGATGGCAGATGAACCGATTTCATAAAAGACGGCGTTGAGGAGGGGTACAATGAGTTTCTGCTGTGGTGCAAGTATGATTGGAACCAAGGGCACATTGAAGCATGTTAGAACCCACATTCATAACGTCCCTATATTGTTTTGTCCGGTATGTCATCGGGTGGAAGTTCATCATATGGTGGAGAATGAATATGAAATATTAGCCGAATACGCTTGCTCAGACGGAGCATCGGAGGTCGACTTCATTGAATATGCGGACGTGAAAGACGGGCCGGAGCTTTTTGAAAACTGCGTTAATACGGAAAATGAAGAACCTATAGACATTGTACGTAACCAGATTGATATGGCTCTGGATCTGCTAACGGTTGCCAAACAGATTCAAGACGAGGAATGGGCCCGGCAGTTAAAGAAAAGACTGCAGGTGCTCAGCCATCGAAGAAGAAAGCTGGTTCAGAAAAATACAACCACATAACTTTATCATAAGGAAAACGTCTCTTCGGAGGCGTTTTTTTGTTTGACCACATTAGAAAGTTTAAGTTCATTAAAGCATTAAACAAAGAACAAACTTTCTAATTGGCATAAAAAGCCACCTCTAATACCGGGTTATTCATCTTCGAAGAGGCTTCGTTAGGAGCTTTTTTTAAGTAACCAGGCGGATATTCCTGTCCGATTCGATGCTTGTGCAGAAAAAGTCAAGCCCCGCGAAACCGACTTGCTGCACGGAGGTAAGCAGGCTGTGAGTATAGTTCCTTCGCGGATATGGTATAATCATATAATCATATTAATAGAATTATAAGTTTTGACGATGAAATAGATGTCTAATAATATAGGCCGCTTGATTTACTTACCCCTCAAAGGATTGATGACAGCATCGAATCGTTATAGTGTGAGGTGGACTATTTGTTACTGGTACTGTTGAAACGGTTTTTAGGTAGGAGCCAGTCTCACCGTTCGAAGGACACCTCTCCGCCTGAACGCATGGTGGAAAGGATCCAGAAGGGCGATTTGCGGCTAAGGAATCAGTTTATTACGGATTACCAGCCGTTTGTAGCAAAAGTGACAAGCCGTTTCTGTAAAAAATATATCGATCCCTCCAAGGATGACGAATTCAGTATCGGGTTGGCGGCCTTTAACGAGGCCATTAATCAATATTCGGAAACGGCAGGCAAATCATTTCTCGGCTTCGCCGAGACCGTGATTCGCCGGAGACTGATCGATCATATACGTAAGGAACAACGTTTTTCGCAGCATATTCCCTATAGCTCTTTCGAAGTGGAGGATGACGAGGACAATATCATTAATCCTGTCGAGATTCGCCAGGCGATGGACTATTACGGAATGCAGCAGGACGCCAAGGAGCGGGGGAATGAAATTGAGGAGCTGAACGGCAGCCTGGGGAAGTTTGATATTTCCTTCTCCGATCTGGTAGAGGCTTCCCCCAAGCACGTCGATTCCCGACAGAATTTACATTATATCGGGAAGCTTCTGTCTGAAGATCCCGAACTGATGGAGCAGCTGCTTCAGAAGCGCATGCTGCCGATTAAGGAGCTGTTGACCAAAGTCAGCATCTCCAGAAAAACGCTGGAGCGAAATCGCAAATACATCATTGCGATTGCACTTATTTATCATGGGCCGTATCCCCACTTGAAGCAATATTTGCTTCCTGTCAACCACACGCAGGAAAGGGGTGAAGAGAATTGAACAGAGGAATTGTTGTGGAAATCAAGCAGGGATCGGTCATCGTGATGACCCCGGAAGGCACTTTTCTGGAAGTACAGCGTAAAATTAATGATTGCCACATCGGGGAAGAAATTTGGTTTGCTTCTCCCCGTCGCCGTTTAGCCGGTTCTTCTATTGCTATGTTCTCTTCCATGGCAGCGGTTATCGCTTTTGTAATTGTTTTTGTTTCCATCTTTTCATGGGTGGGAGCTAAGGAAGTCGTTGCTTATGTCTCTATCGATATCAATCCGAGCATTGAGATAGGGATCGATAATGGACATAAAGTGCGCTCCTTGGTCGGACTGAACCAGGATGGGAAACTCTTGATCAAAGGGGTTCAATTCTCAGGCAGACCGTTGACCGACGTTACGGAGGATCTTCTCCGTCAGGCGGAAAATCAGGTACTGAGCCGGGGAGCAGCAGATATTATCGTGGCGAGTACGGTGGTCGGAAGCAATACTAAGCTGAAGGACGATATCCTGAGCCTTGAAGTTAAAGAACTGATTACTGAACATGTCCGGAAGATGCATCCGGATCAGGCTGACCAGTATGTTGTCGCGGCTTTCTCCGCACCGGAGACGGTAAGGGAAGCAGCGGCGAATGAAGGTATTTCGACGGGCAAGTATGCCGTTTACTTGAATGCAAAGAACAACGGATACTCCATCAGTATCGACGAGATGAAACAAACATCAATTTATGTTGTGGCTCAGCAAGCAGGGGGCTTGAATGAATTAATCGGGCCCGAGCCGCTAACCAAAGAAGAAATCAAAGAGTTGTGGGAGGAAGAGAAGAACGGAAGCCTGGATAAGAAGCTCCAGCTTATCCGACAAAGCAAGGAATTCACCGATCAAGCCGATAAAGCGGTTATCGAATCTGAAGACTCCAACGGAAAGGCCGAGGACAAGGATGATGACCTGAAGCAGGATAATAAAGAGAAGGACGCCGACAAGGCGCTGGATAAGGAACAGGAGCAAATTAGAAAAGAGCAGGAGCAAATCAGGAAAGAACAGGAGAAAGAAAAGAAGGAACAGGAGAAGGCAAAGGATAAGGAGCAGCAGCAGCGAAAGAAGGAACAAGAGAAGTGGGAAAAGGAGCAGGAGAAAGAGAAGAAAGAGCTGGAAAAGGAGCAAAAAAAGAAGCAGGAGCAGGAAAGGAGAGATCGCGAAAAATATAATGAAGAGCTAGAGAAAGAAAAGAATGAGAAAGAGAAGGAGAAAGAAAAAGAACAGGAGAAACGGAATAAGGAGCAGGAAAAGCAGCGGCAGGAACAAGGGAAGGAGAAAGAAAAAGAACAGGAGAAACGGAATAAGGAACAGGAAAAGCAGCGGCAGGAACAAGAGAAGGGGAAAGAAAAGGAACAGGAGAAACGGAATAAGGAGCAGGAAAAGCAGCGGCAGGAACAAGAGAAGGAGAAAGAAAAGGAACAGGAGAAACGGAATAAGGAGCAGGAAAAGCAGCGGCAGGAACAAGAGAAGGAGAAAGAAAAGGA
>NZ_VEGP01000009.1:105867-123249 GCF_007679495.1 Paenibacillus sp. 32O-W
AACAGGAGAAATGGAATAAGGAGCAGGAAAAGCAGCGGCAGGAACAAGAGAAGGAGAAAGAAAAGGAACAGGAGAAACGGAGTAAGGAGCAGGAAAAGCAGCGGCAGGAACAAGAGAAGGAGAAAGAAAAGGAACAGGAGAAACGGAGTAAGGAGCAGGAAAAGCAGCAGAAGGAACAAGAGAAGGAGAAAGAAAAGGAACAGGAGAAACGGAGTAAGGAGCAGGAAAAGCAGCGAAAGGATCAAGAGAAGCGAAATAAGGAGCACGAGAAATGGGAGGAAATGAATCTGGACCAGCTTCCCGCGTATAAAGTTTTTTATCACGGCTACAAGTAGAAACCGGGCCCCCGAAAGGGTCTTTTTGCCATTTTGGACAAGATCATAGAAATCGGTTTTCTTTATCCCGAGATATACTTATACATAATCTTAAATGGACCTCCTGATCGCTGCACGGGTTGCCCTAAAACAAACAAAAGTGCAGCATGAATTGAAACAAACTTTGGAGACTGCTTTGGCAGCTCCTTTTTTTCTTTAAACCGTCCGCCAGGCTCGACTTATGATAAAATATGTTTATCTCATTGTTTAGTATACAAGGTATAATAATATGGCTTAAACTCTATACTCTAATAGTTAGGGGGAGAACGATGCGGTACAGCATTTTCGGCAAGACCGGGTACAAAGTATCCTCATTAGGGTTCGGGGCCATGAATTTGCCCGGGGTTCCCTACGAGCAAGCGGATAAAGCATTGAATTATGCATTGGACCAAGGAATCAATTATATAGATACGGCGGCAGCATATCGGAATAGCGAGGAGATCATAGGCCGGTCGATCGCCGGACGGCGGGATGAATACTTTCTGGCCACCAAGACGAATAAACGGGATTACGAGTCGGCCAGGCAGGAGATCGAGAACAGTCTGAACAAGCTGCGTACCGATACGATCGATTTGCTGCAAATTCATTATGTCAATTATGAGCATGAATTTGAGAAAGTTATGGCGGAGGATGGCGCCTATCGGGCCGCTTTGGAAGCGAGGGGGGCCGGCAAAATCCGGTTTATCGGAATTACCGGCCATCGGCCGGATCTATTGACCCGATGGATTGAATCCGGCAGCTTCGATCAGGTTTTGTTCCATCTAAATCTCGCCCAACCTTTTGCCCTGGAGCAATTGATTCCTGCGTTAACCCGGAAGCAGATGGGGAAGGTGGCCATGAAGCCATTGTCAGGAGGCTTCATTCAACCGGTAGAGAAAGCGATCCGCTATCCCTACAGCCAGGACGTCCATGTTACGATTTCGGGGATGGTCAGCGTGGATGAGGTTCGCGAGAACCTTAGGGCGCAAGAGCAGGAAGTAGGTACCGAGGAGCGGGAAGAGCTGGAATCCTTGGCAATGGAATTGGGCGGGCACAATTGCCGGCGCTGCAATTACTGCTCCTGTCCAATCGGCATTCCTATCCCGGATGTCATGATCTCCAGTCGAATTCGCAATCATTTTGGACTTCTTCCCAAGGGTGATGCCTTCTACCAGAAGCATAAGGATAAATTATTTTCGTGTGCCGATTATGAGCCGTGCAAAGAACAGCCGTTATGTGAACAGAAGTGTCCTTACCATCTCCCTATGCAGACAGTTATTCAGCAATCGGTATCTTATTTTTCTAATTGAGGTGACGGTATGAACGGATGGAATAGCACTGACTCCCGGCTCTTCTCGTGGACCTATGACAGTCCTGAAGCGGGGAGTCCCGACCGGAACGAGGCACTGGTTTATTTCATGAGTCAGGAAGAAGCACCCCCGCCGCTGCTGAGGCAGGAGCTGAAGGATGCCATTGTTGGGTTATCGGAAGCGAAAGTGTTTGCAGCCGGGAGGGGGGAAGCGGAAGTGCTGCCCACCCTTGGGTTCAACCCTTATCCGCAGATCATTATAGCTGGTTTGGGCCCTAGTGGTGCCGATGCTCAAGCATGGCGTGAAGCAGCGGCAGCGGCTGTCCGCAAAGCGCTGGCAAGGGGGATCGGCAAACTTGCGATTATGACAGATAGCGTGGGTAAGACGGAGAGCGATCCGCTAACCCGGATTCGGGCACTGACGGAAGGCTTTATGTTGGGAAGCTACTATAGACAAACCTACAAGAAAACAGCCCCTTCCCGTGTGCTGCTGGAGCAAGTGAAATATTATGTCACGGATAAGGCTGAAGAAGCCAAGCTGCAAGATGCGATTCAAACAGGCTGTATCTATGCATCGGCAACCAACTATGCCCGGGATTTAACGAATACGCCGGGCAATGCGTTCGTTCCGGAGACCATGGCCTCGGAAGCAAAGCGGCTTGCCGAAGCTTATGGCCTGGAATGTGCAGTTCTCGATGAAAAGCAGCTTCTGGAGCAAGGGATGCTTGGCTTATATAACGTCGGCAAAGGAAGCATTCACCCGCCCCGGATGATTGTCTTAAAATACCAGGGGCTGCCGGAATGGAAGAACGTTCTGGGGCTCGTCGGCAAAGGCGTAACCTTCGATACGGGCGGCATCTCCTTGAAAAAAGCGGACGGCATGGACGAAATGATTAGCGATATGGGCGGCGGTGCTGTCCTGCTTGGAGTCATGAAGGCCATCGGGGAAATGAAGCCCCAGGTCAATGTTCTGGCGGTTATACCGTCGGCAGAGAATATGCCTTCCGACAGGGCGCTGAAGCCCGGTGATGTTATTTCTACCCTTAGCGGCAAAACCATTGAGGTTACGAATACCGACGCCGAAGGAAGGATCATCCTGGCCGATGGCGTAACCTATGCTAAACAGCTCGGCGCCGGGCGCATTATCGATGTGGCTACCCTGACAGGAGCCGTTCTCGTTAGTCTAGGGGACTTGGCGACGGGGGCGGTTTCGAATAACGATGCTTTTATGAAGGAATTGCTGCAGGCCGCGGAACGAAGCGGAGAGAGGCTGTGGCAGCTGCCTGCATACCCCGAGTATAAGGAAGCGTTGAAAAGTTCGGTCGCCGATATCAAAAATTCTACGGTCAACCGTTGGGCAGGGGCGATCACCGGGGGATTGTTCATAGGCGAATTTGCCGAGGACACGCCGTGGATTCATCTGGACACGGGAGGCACGGCCTATTTACTGAAGGAACGGGGAGTCGATCCCGAGGGAGGCACTGGTGCAATGGTCCGTACCCTGCTTCATTACATCGTTCATTAAGAAGCCGGACTACCGTCCAATTATGGAAAGCACTCATAGTTGAGCCAAGGCTCGTGAGTGCTTTTTTTGTTGTTATAGAGAGTTGACTGGAAGCCCCAGGACTTTTAAAAGT
Organism: Paenibacillus sp. 32O-W; assembly: GCF_007679495.1. Classification (GTDB taxonomy): domain Bacteria; phylum Bacillota; class Bacilli; order Paenibacillales; family NBRC-103111; genus Paenibacillus_L; species Paenibacillus_L residui. The sequence goes on from NZ_VEGP01000009.1 coordinate 109,167, forward strand.
CTTATTTTTAAAAAAGAGTTCATTCTAATGCTAAAGTACTATATAATAGGAGATAAAATATGACAAAATTCAACTAATATTTATGAAATTTTCCAACCTAATGGCCGCTGTCCATTAGCCTCGTCCAGGGGCAGGGTCTGTAGGATAACGGGTAGTCATCCCTTAGGCAAAGGTCGGAAAAATACGAGGATGATCGATGTGGGAAATAAACAATCCTTGACTCGCCGTATCGAGGTGAGCGGCTCCTTTATCAGTATTGGTTTCTGGCTTATCCTTGCCGTCCTTTTCTATACCACACCTTTAATCTCGGCCTTAGGATTAGATGCAAACCGGATTGCTCCTGTTTTTGTCTATGGGGCAAGCACCCTAATTTTCCTTCATGCTGCGTCGTTAATTGTGCCAAGGTCGGCAAATATTCACCCGTTGTTGTCGAAATTTGCGGTATTTTGGGGATATGTTCAAATCCTGTGGCTCATTCTGGCCACCGGAGGGAGCAACAGTCCTCTATTATCGCTTATTTATTGTATAGTTATCCATTCATCAATTTATTGGGGAAGGCGGATAACTTATATTCTTGCAGGAAGCCTTGCAATCGTGTATGCGCTTCAGTTAGCAGCGAGCGTCCCGGAACCGGCTGCCATTGTTAATTTCGTCACCCATTTCCTGGTGCTGATGGGACTGGCATGGCTGAGCGGCCTAATATCCGTACGTGGAGATCGACAGCAGTCAGATCAGCACAATAACGAATCTGGTGTGAAGCTATTCCAGTGTGAGTACATCGATAGCTCGCCTGTACCGGTTGTATTGCATTCTCAAGGAGAAATTCTATATGTGAATCCAGCGGCAGCGGAATTGCTCGGGGCTTCCGCTCCGGCGGAGCTGTCCGGCCGATCCATCTTTGAGCTTATTCCGGAGGGAGAGGGCGAGAAGCTGAGAAGGAAGCTGGAGCGTGCCGGTCATTCGTCCATGCAAACCAGCATAGATGAGTTACAGGCGGTTCGGCTGGATGGCCGGACGATTCAACTGGAGGTTCTGTCGAAATATGTACATCATCACACGGGGCAGACTCTCATCCAAAGTGTTCTGAGGGATACTACCGAGCAGAAGAGGAAGGAAGAACTGATTCGCCGTTCGGAGAAGCTCTCCGTGGTAGGGCAATTGGCCGCCGGAGTAGCCCATGAAATCCGGAATCCCCTCACGTCATTGATGGGGTTTACCCAGCTTCTCAAGTCGAAGAATGAGGATAATCATAAATTTTTCGATATCATGCTGTCAGAACTACATAGAATCAACAGTATCGTGAACGAATTCATGGTTCTATCCAAACCGCAGAATGTCAATTTTCGTATGACATCGGTGACTTCGATTTTAAAGAGTGTCATTTCACTGATCAATACCCAGGCTATTATGAGCAATGTCCGGATCACTACCGGATTTGAGCCGGATTTGCCTCTGTTATGGTGCGACGAGAATCAGCTTAAGCAGTTGTTCATTAACCTGCTGAAAAATTCGCTGGAAGCGATGCCGGATGGAGGAGCGGTCCGAATTACGGCTGAGCATGGACTACCGGATAAATTAATCATCAAGGTTATAGATCAGGGGATCGGGATTCCCCAGCAATTCATGACCAGAATCGGAGAACCTTTCTTTACGACCAAAGATTATGGCACCGGACTGGGCTTGATGACATGCTGGCGCATTGTAGAAGCCCATTGCGGGCAATTAAACATCAAGAGCAAGGTGAATGCCGGGACTACGGTGGAAGTATCTCTCCCCCTTACTTCGAATGCCGGCTCATAATCTTATGAACGAACGCCATCCTTCCGAGCTAGACGAATTCTTTGCTTGGAAGGATTTTTTACCACATTAGAAAGTTTAAGTTCATTAAAGCATTAAAATGGAACGACTTTCTAATTGGCATAAAAAGCCACCTCTAATACCGGGTTATTCATCTTCGAAGAGGCTCCGTTAGGAGCTTTTTTTATCATTCGACAGATTTCCTTCTTTTCTAATCCATCACGTCTTATACTTAATAAAGTGATCGACATCATCCGAAATTTCTGGAATTCCCCGAGAGCTTTCGACAATCTTTTCAAGACCTCCTCAAGAATCGGTTTATGCAAATATTTGTAATGGTTCCGTAACTACTTTCGACTCTATTCGCCTTACTATAAAACTATTGAACTTGCAATTAGCCGGATGGAGAGAACTGAAATTATGAAAGCTTATTTGAAGTATACCAGCGCTGCGCTCATAGGCGGAGTAGTTGCGGCTGGAATGATGATGTTCTGGCATCCCGGGGATGTCTCACCGGATCCTGTTCATCCTGTCGAAATCGCTCGAGCTTTGCCGGAGGAGGAGAAGGATCAGGAGCAGCGGGTCCTGTTGGCCTTCATGGAGAAGGATGTGACAGGAGACGGGCTTGCCGATCTAATCTCTTTGATAGGAGCTAAGAGGGACCCGGAAGATTCATCTGTATACGATGTACAGGTCGTGGTTCAGGACTTGCAGGAGAACCGTTATGTCCAGGTACCGATAGAAGCAGATTATCCGGCCTACAATCCACGAATGGATCTTATTGATTTGGACAGGGATGGAATTCCGGATTTATTCGTGACGATAGACGGTAATCCTCAAGGGGAAATCCAATCCTATAGTTTGCTCACATTCAAGGAAGGCCAGGCAGCCAAGCTGGTGCAATCGGATCAGTTAAATGCGGGTGTCGATTACCGCGTTCTCTTCCAGGATGGATTTAAGGCGGAGCTGACGAGACTTCCTGCCGGAGAGACGGTCGTTATCGATATCGAGTCCCGCAAAGACGAGCACATTAAACGGGAAATCTACGATGAGAACGGTAAATTGCTCCAACCGTTAGAAGGCAAGGTTCAGCGCTACTCCTCGTTGATTCCAGTTCAGAAGGCGGATGGGACCTATTATTTGGAAGGCCGTCAATATGTGTACGGCTTTGCAGCGAGCGACCGGTTGGCGGCCATTACGTCCCGTTGGGCGGTTCAGAACGGGCTGTTTCGGCTGACAGAGCTGGACGTGAAGCCGTATGACTGGGATAATGAGCCGTCGCCCCTATACGCGGTAAACGATAAATTCGAGGAACCGATTCTCGAGCAGGCCGATAGCGGGCCATATTTCATTCTGGATTCCAAGTATGCGGATGTTAACGGGGACGGCAGCCGGGATCACATTGTTCTTCTGGGCAACAAGATCGATGCCGCACAAGAGCTCTATTCATCAATTAAGGTAGCGATAAAATCAAGTTCCACCGGGGAATGGAGCACCAGCTCCGTGGGAGAGATCGATAGCGCCTATAACCCAAAGATATGGATAGGGAGATTTACTGAAGAGAGCATTAAAGATATTTTCGTCACCCTTCCCCATTCCCGGTATCCGGGCAAGCTGGGTGGGGGCGCTTATAGCTTGCTAACATTCACTGGCGGCGAGCTTCACCCTATTGTGGATCAGAAGCAGTTAAATGAAGGATTGCAGTTAGATGTTATATTCAAGAACGGTTATAAAGCCGAAATAACGAGCAGGGAAACCTCCAGGAAGGAGACAGTGGATGTATATCCTTCCAAAGAACGATACGTCCGTGCGCTTGTCTATGATCCGCAAGGAAAGCTGATGCAGCCTGCGGAAGGGACAGTCGGAGGATTTGTCTCCCTGGTGCCTGTCGATACAAACGGCGACGGAATCTATGATTTGAAAGGGACACAGATCGTCTCGGGTGCCATTCATACCGAGGATCTGGCGGCTGTTGAGTCCGTATGGTCCGTGCGCAAGGGCCGATTGGAGCTTGTGGAGGAGGCATTTACGGAGCGGAAATAATTGGAGGAACTCTAGAATACCCTTGGAAGTTACATAAAATATGAATGGATATTGGGAGTAGGGGAAACATGAAAAGAAGAAAAAGAAGAATTAATTGGCGGCGGTTTAGTTTAGTATTGTTGTTTATTCTCGTTATTTCTATAGGGTATAATAGAGTGGAAGCATTGATTGCCGGCGGGGGAAGCAAGGCGGTGACCGGAAGCCCGGCTGTGAATGGGAAAGAGCTTGACGGGAGTGGTTTGACAGGCGAGACACCTTCTCCGGCACCGGAGGCGGCAACGTCCTCCCCACCGAAGGCTACCCCGACTCCGACAACGGATACCGGGAAGGCGGTACCCCCCTCACCTTCCATTTCACCATCGCAGACGCCGAATGCGGATCCTTCGCCTTCAGCCCAGCCTGACCGGCAGGAAGAACAGACGTCTCCGCCGCCTCAGGGAACGGGTGCTGACGAAGCCGGGGAAGAGAAGAGAATTGCCCTCACCTTCGATGACGGTCCGGATTTGAAATGGACTCCCCAAATATTGGAGATATTAAAGGAACGCAACATCAAGGCAACCTTCTTTCTCGTAGGGAAGCAAGCGGAAGCTTATCCCGAAATGGTCCAGCAAATAATCGATGAAGGTCATCTTGTAGGGAACCATACATGGGGGCACGAGAAGCTCACGGAATTGAACACTAAGGAAGTCGGTCATGCCATCGACCGGTTGAGTGATTTGCTATTTCAGATCACCGGACAGAAGATCAGTCTGTTCAGGGCGCCTTATGGTGCCATGTCCGATAAGGTTCAATCCGTCCTGGACGATAAGGGATACCAATTGGTAGGATGGACCGTTGATCCTCGGGATTGGGCAGGCACCTCACCGGACGAAATGATGAACATCGTCAAGAAGCAGGCGAAGCCCGGCGGCATTGTGTTGATGCACAGCTTTGGAGGAAAGAACAGCGATTTAAGCAATACGGTGGAATTTCTTCCTCAATTGATAGATTATCTGCAGGAGGAAGGTTACACAATCGTAACCGTTCCTGAATTGTCTCCATGAGAGATTGTTATCGGACCTGGCCGCTTTTCCAATGGGAGGCGGCCGGGTGTTTTGATTTACCGGACCTGGTTTGGTGCTGCAGACTTAGGATAGATAGACATCCATGCTCTTCATGTCCGGATAAATCGTAAGGAGGTTGATTATGTCCAACAAATGGATAACCGGTGCCGCCATTCTCTGCTGTTTGGGGTTGGTCTCCGGATGCAGCTTTGCTGTACCGCCGGTTGACTTATTGAAAGCCCCGTCGGTCACGGCTGATTTGCAGGAGATGAGGCTGGCTGTGATCGAGCACCTCCCTTCAGGGGCGAAGCTTACTCTGCCGGCCCACTCGCCGGCAGGCACGGCGGCAATCAATGAAATAGATCTGAATGGGGACGGACAGAATGAAGCGGTCGCATTTTATAAAAAGGAAATGAACCAATTCGAGCTCGGGGCTATTATCCTGAGCAGAAAGAATGGCAAATGGGAGAAGATGGCGGAAATTCAGGAGCTGGGAAGCACCGTTCATTATCTTGATTTTCAGGACGTAACAGGTAACGGGGTCAAAGATATGCTTGTCGGCTGGAGCGGCGGGGAGGAAGTCAAGAAGGAATTAACGGCCTACTCCTTCGAAGGAACGTCAGCCAGAGAAATCGGCCGGCATTCCTACACCGAGCTGGCTGTTGGCGATTTGGATAACGATGGTGTATCGGAAATTGTGCTGTTCCAGTTTGACCGTACAGAGCATGTATCCAAAGCAGAGTTATATCGATTTATTGAAGGAAAGCTCAGGCCGTCGGATAGGCTGGCATTGGACGGAACCATCAACGGGTACTCGCAGATTCTGCTGGGGAATGCTACGGAATCGCGTAAAGGAATATTTATTGATGCAGGAGTGGGCGCACACTCCTCCCAGACAACGCTGTTGGTGGTCGAGGACGGCCGTCTTCGCAACGTCTTTGCCGGGAGGGGCAGAGCCCCTGAAGCGATTTTCAACCCTTACACCGTCACAAGCGAAGATATTAACAATGACGGGATCATCGAAATCGACTTAATGAAGCAGCCCGTGGGAACGGAAGAAATGCCGCTGGTCTCCATCCCCTGGATTCATTCCTGGCATCAATGGGATGGGCAGGAAAGCCTTAAATGGGTACGAGACAGCTATTTTGATTTCTCTGCGGGATTTCGCCTCGATTTTCCAGAAAGTTGGCATGATCTGGTGACGATTAGAAAAGCCGAGGAAGCCTCTCCGGGCTCGATTGTTATTGAATATATCGGAGCGGGAGAACATCGTAAGCAAGAGCTGCTGACCCTCACTTACTTCCCGCGCAATCAGAAGCAGGAGAAGGAGAAGGAATGGAAGGAGAAGCAGGCGATTATTGTTCCGTTGGGAGAAAGGAATGATAAATCCTTCATTGCCGTTCTGCCCGAAGGCAATCCCAACCTTCCGGATAAATATGCCCGAGAGTACGAAAGATTGCGAATTGATGCACAGCAGGCACGGGAACTGTTTCACTTCGTTCACTTATAACGGCAAGGTGCCTTTATAGACGCGATTTCACAATGATTGAAATAATTGTTAGATACGGAATGTGAACGGCCCAATATTCGTTATACGAAAGGGAGCGGTCAAGCTGCGATTTTGACAAAAGGGTCTAATAGACAGAAAGGATGATGGAGATGAAGGTGCTCATTCTGGAAGACGAAGAGGCTATCCGCGGATTTGTACGGATTAATTTAGGCCGAAACGGCATTGAAGTGATTGAGGCGGAAACCGGCGAGGAAGCCCTCGAAAAATTGGAGCAGGAAGCAGTGGACATTGCCATTCTCGACGTCATGCTGCCGACCATTAGTGGATTTGAGGTATGCGAGCGAATCCGAAAGCTCTACCCGGACATGGGAATTATTATGTTAACGGCTAAAACTCAAGATACGGATAAGGTGACCGGGCTGCAGCTCGGGGCGGATGATTATGTCGTCAAACCGTTCAGTCCAACCGAGCTGGTGGCTAGGGTCCAGGCTCTGCAGCGCAGGCTGAACTCTTCCCATCCTGCGAAGAATGAACTGGAATCCGGTCCTTTCTCTATTTCCCTAGACGAACGCAAGCTATACAAGAATAGAGAGGAAATTGATGTAACGCCTACGGAATTTGCCATCATGAAGCTTTTTATGGAAAATGCCAATAAAAGTGTCAGCCGGGACGAGATTCTGGACACCGTCTGGGGCAAGCACTATATAGGCGATTTAAAGATTGTGGATGTTAATATCCGCAGAATCCGGCAAAAAATCGAAGCTGATCCGTCCCGTCCCAAATATATTGAAACGGTCTGGGGATACGGATATTTATGGAAGGGACATCCGAATTGAAAACGATCAGAGGCAGAATGATGTTAGGTTACGGCATAGTCATCCTCGGAGTGGTTCTTATTCTGGGAGTGCTGTTTGTCGGAACCGTCAGACAATATTACTACGGAAGCGCGACCCAGGCGCTCAGTGAAAGAGCGGCTGTATCCGCCAGATTTTACGGTCAATATTTGGATGAATATTCCCTGGGGGACCAATCCAGATACATCTTCGAGAATGAAATTACCGAAGATTTCACCCGAGTGGAAGTGATCGATTTATACGGAAATCTGGTCATCGATTCCTATGGCCTACCGCCTGGGAAAAAAACGCCCACCCCCGATATTCAAGCCGCTCTGAAAGGTTCTGCGGAAACCTGGATGGGCATCGATCCCGATACGAAGGAACGAATCCTGGCCTTATCCCAGCCGTTGATGCAGGATTCCCGCATGATCGGCATTCTTCGCTATACGACATCCATCAAGAGAGTCGATGAGGTGCTGAACAAGATAACGGGCGCGGCAATCGGGGTCGGTCTGGCGGTTGTCTGCTTGTCTCTTCTCGTCAGTTGGTTAATGGCCCGGCGAATCGTCAGCCCGATAGGAGAACTGACGACGGTAGCCAAATATATGGCCGGAGGGGATTTCTCCCGCAAGGCGGAGAAGCGGTATGATGACGAAGTCGGCCATCTGGCCGATACCCTGAACTATATGGCGGAAGAGATCGTTCGCAACGAGAAGCTGAAGAACGAATTTATATCCTCGGTATCTCATGAGCTGCGCACGCCGCTGACATCCATCAAAGGATGGAGCGAGACGCTGCTATCCGGCGGCCTGGAGGAGAAAGAGGAGACGAAATTGGGGCTGGGAGTCATTACGAAAGAAACGGATCGGCTCATCGGACTGGTTGAGGATCTGCTGGATTTCTCCAAGCTTCAGTCGGGAGGCATGGGTATCCGTTGTGAGCTTGTCGATATCAACCGGCTGGTGGAGGAAATCGGGGAGCAGTTCATCGCAAGCGGTAACCGCCACAAGCTGAATATTGAGGTGGAGCTGGGGGAAGGGCCGCTTGAACTGACAGCGGATCGCAATCGGCTCAAACAGGTCATGGTTAATTTGTTGGATAATGCCATCAAATTCACTCCGGAAGGCGGGACCATCCGGCTGACGACGGCCCGGGAGGAAGAGGAGGTTCGAATCCAGGTAGAGGATACCGGGGAAGGTATTCAGGCGGAAAATATTAAGCGGGTTACGGAAAAGTTTTTTAAAGGCACGACCCGCTATCCGGGAAGCGGCCTCGGACTGTCCATCTGTAAGGAGATCGTGCAGCTTCATAAGGGGAGAATGGGGATCAGCAGCGTATTCGGCCAAGGGACGATCGTTACGATCTGGCTGCCCCTCCATTAATTCAATCGGCCGGAACAGGCGCGAAGCATGGAAATCGCCGCGCCCTGTTCCGGCCTTGTTGTCATACGGAGCCAGCCTTGCCAACGGGCGGACCCGTCAATTACTTCGTCGGGGGATGGTCTTCCAACAGCTCCGCCACCACTTCGCGAATAAAAGGGTTTAATCCGTCGGCCATCAGGAGAAAGCCAAGGTCGGTAGGATGAATCCCGTCTACCGTGCATTCGTGATAACGGTCACCTAACAGGGAGGACCCGTCATAGAAATGAATGCGGCGATCCCCATTTTCTCTAAGCTGCTCGACGGTTTGCCTCTGGAATTCAAGGTTGGCGAGACGATTGGCGTTAAGCCTGGAGTCGAAGCGATCCATCGAATATTGGATTCTCGACACAACGATAATAGGCACCTCCGGATGCTTTTCGCGTAAAATACGGATAAACTCGGGCAATGTCTCACGAAGCTTCTCCGGACTGACTGAATTGGCCTCGTAATCGAGGATATAGCACCCCGGATTCTCTATTTCGCCAATAATGCGAGCCAATTCCGGTTCGCCGCGTCCGTTCCCGGAGAAACCGAGGTTGACGAATTCCAAAGGGATGGAACGGCTTAATATATTGGGATAGGCCATGCCGGGACGAGAGGCACACCCGCCTTGGGTAATCGATGTCCCGTACAGGATGACTTTCTTGCTGCTTGCATAAGGCGAAGGGGCCTGGACAAGGGCATCCGCCTCCAGGCCGAGCTCCACTTCCTCGACTCCCTGGTATAGCGGGAAATACAGGGTGACTGCGCGCATTTGCTTGCTTTCCAAAGCAAACAGATCCACCTCGTACTCGGTTCGGGTATGATCGTACTTGGATGTGCTATAGAAGGTGAACTCACCGTTCATCCCCAAATAACAATCGAATCCGCATTGGCCGGTAGAGGGCATATGGGGCATATTGGCCGGACCCGACAGACGGACTCTGATCGAAAGCTTGCGTGAGTCGGTCATGAAGGCGATTTGTCCCCCGGCAGTGCAGTTGGCGAGAGAATCCACCGCAGGTGGAATCGGCCATGGAGAAGCTACGGGCAGTCTCCGGTATTTGCCGTCCTGCCGGAGCCAGGGGAAGCCGGAAATGCGGAAGGGCGAATGAAGCGGGGACAGCCATACCAGTCCGGATTGTGCTTCGGTATGAGGCTTCATCAAACGATCCAGTTGCGAAACTTCCATGGGCTTGGATTGGGTCACTTTATAGGGTTCCTCCTTTAAAGCAGGGATAATTTGTATCCGTCGAAGGGGGGGGCAGAGTCCTTCGCTGCTATGTATTAGAAATTTTATCCTTATACCTCAGTTTGTCGGGTAGTGCTATTGGTTGTCAATCCCGATTATTTCGTTTCCCGCAAATATTGTAATGAAAACGAAATATTATGAAGGGGATCATAATCGTTAACCATACCCCGGTAAACCGGATCATAAGCTGTAGTAGGAGCGTATATAGGGCAGCAAGAGTAATGGTCACTTGCACCCATAGTTACCGTATCGCCGGAGATAAAGAGCTGGAATGAATAAGAACGGGGGAAGACGAAGATGAAAGGGTTCTTGAACAAATTCAAGGAAGGCGCTGCAGAAGCGGCGAAGATGGCGCAGCAAACGCTCGAAATCACTCGGATGAAGGCGCAAATTTCCACAAAGGAACGGGAAGTGGAGAAATATTTCGAAGCGATTGGAGAGGAAGTCTTCAACGCCTATACCGTCAAGGATTTATCCCAGGCGGAGCCTTTCATTGAGGAGGCGGGCAAACAAATCATCCGGATTCGCCAGGAAATCCGGGAGCTGGAGCTGAAAATCAAGGAGGTCAAGCAGATCAAAGAGTGCGCATGCGGGCGCAACGTTCCGTTAGAGGCCAATTACTGTCCCTCCTGCGGATACCGATTTGAGGAGCGGGAGCCGCCCAAGCTTATCTGTTCTTCCTGCGGCACGAGGAATGAAGCGGTTTCGAAGTATTGCTACCATTGCGGTCAAAGTATGGAGCTCAGGCAGCTTCCGGAAAAGGACGATTGGGAAGAGAGAGACACGGAAGGCCCGCTGTAATCAACGCGGACAGAAAAGCATCCCCCGATGCAGGATCGCCCGGGGGATGAGGGGAACAAGATTAATAGTATTGGATCGGGGTGTCTCGTAGAGTCGCCCTTTTCTCCAGATAGCGGTAGAAGCTGGTCGCCGCCTGCGCGCGGCTTACCTTCTGTTCGGGTTGGAATCGGCCGTCCTCCGATGTCGTAAGGATGCCCAGACCGAGCACAAGCGCGACCTGCCCCTTAAGCTGGATCTGGTCGGCATCTGCTGCGGATAACCGGAACATATCCGGATGCTCCGCCAGCTTGCTGTACCCAAGGGCCCGGACCAGAAGAGCCGCCAATTCTTCCCGGTTCATATGGCTATCGGGCTGGAACGAGGACTGGCTCCGGTCGATCAGGTTCGCGTCAACTGCCGCTTCGACATAGGAGAAGTATGGGGAAGAGCTGCCGACATCGGCAAACGTCGCTTTGCGGCTCTGGTCGAAATAAGGGACGAAGCCGCCGCCATTGCGGGCGATGACGAGCATCTTGATCATCTCTCCGCGTGTAATCTCCTTGTCGGGATAAACCTTGCCGTCCACGACATCGATGGCGTTGTAGTCCATCATCAACTGCAATTCCTTGCGTGCCCAATGATTTTCCAGATCCGACGCCTGCTGCTTCTCCGGATTGGCCGGCGATCCGTCCTCCCGGCTGCGCCATTGCCCGGTGGAAGCGTCCAGGAACAAGCCGTCCAACGGATGCTTGGGCACCAGACGGTAAACCGGCTTGGCGGATTTCGCTTCCTCCTCAGACGTAGAGGACTTAGTCCATATGATGGGAACCGGGTAGCCCGGGTTCATCGGAATGACGTATTGCAGCTGCAGGTCATAATGGGACAGCAGTAGGGACAGGGCTTCTTTGTCATCCATCAGCTCAGGCACGTTCTCCGGATGCGGAGAAGTATACAGGTTGGTCCAAACGCCGCTTACTTCTCCCGTTGCGCTGTCAATTTGTACGCTAATTCCTTCCGATTCGGTTGGTATGCCGTTAATGAGCTGCTTGAAAGGGACAATGACCGATTCGGCCATTCTTATTTTTTCCGCCGGGAAGTCGTTAAACGCCTGCTCGTCGACCGCCAACTGATTGCTGTAGTGAGGATACAGGCTTTGAACGAATTCGATGGCGGTTTTCTTGGCGGTTTCCGCATTTAACTGGCTCTCCTGCTGTTCAGACTCTTTGTCCAGCACAATCGGCCGCCCTTTGTTGAAGGAGAGGATCTCCCCCGTCGAGCTGTTGACCGAGGCGTAAATCCAATATTCGTCCTTGCCGCCTTCTTGAGGGGCCTTCCAGTTCAAGTTCCAGGTGGCCACTCCTGAATCCACATTTTCGTTATAGTATGCATCCGTCAGTTCGGCATTCTCCGGCAGCGAGAGCAGCTTCCTCACCTGTTCCTCTGCCTGCTTTTCCGTTAACTGCAGATTGGAAGGCGGCATCGGAGCGAGCGGTTTATCGGTTAGCGGAGAGTAGCTGACCGAAGCGGAAGCCGGTTTGCCCGCTTCATTGATGAATTTTCCGGAATTGGCGTCCAGCAGCACATTTCTTAACGAATAGGTTAGCGCGGGCTCCCACTTTTTCCCCCTGCTATTTCCGTTCATAAGATAGTTCAAATGGGGCTTGGCTTGTTCTTTAATGATTTGCAGAGCCTGCTCCTGGCTAAGGGCGGAAGCGGCCTCCTCGAATGATAGCTGCTCCTCCCAGTAATACTCGTATTGAGTCATATTCCCGTTCGAATCGATAGTAAACTGGATGTAGTTCCCGGGGAAGGGAATCCCGTTCACCAGCCGGTCATATTTGATCGAATAAGATACATTGCCGTCCAGCGGCGGCTTCGCCCATTTTTCCATATCTTCGTTGTAGCGAACGGCGTCTTTCAGCTCCGGATTATACCGTTCCAGTAATTGTCCGGCAATGGTCTTGGCCTCCTGCAGTTCTACCTTGGGAGGGAAGGAAGGGCGGTTTTCCGGATCATTGACATATTTGCTTATGTGGCTGATCTTTCCGGTTTCCGCGTTGACGGTCACTTGAATATTTCCGTAGTAGCGATCCTGCTCCTCTTTGACAAAGCTCAGGCTCCAGGCGCCGGTTTTGCCGGTCGCTCCCCAGGTATTGAAGCTGATGTTCTGAAGGGAATAATCTGCCGGCACATCCGCAGAGGCTTTGGCCAGCTCGATGGCCCGTTCTTTACTGATCTTGGCCCGTGCGGCCGCTTCCTCATTGGCTTTATCCGATGCTACGTTATCTGCAGGCAATGCAGGGGACTGAAGAACCGTTACGGCTTTAGATGAGGTGTGAGAAGCAGAGACCGGCTGATCCGCATAAGCCGAAGGAAGTAATGAAAACATCATGGCTGTTGTCATACCAAATGCAAGCAGAGTTTTCGGTGCTTTCATGAAGCAAGCCTCCTCGTATTTGTACTAATCTTTACCAATATTACGGACGCAATAGATTATAAAAAGGTTGCACGCGTTCTTGAAATAACGGACAGCTATCCATTGGCGACAGCTAGGGCATGAAGGGCTTGTTTCAGTGAAGCTTCCTTAACCCGGCAAGCGATCCCGGGGCCTTATGGCATCGGTTAAGTAAAGGAAAGAACGGTTATAACTATTCTTTCGCTTGTACCTGAACCGAGGAAATAGTAAATTAATGGTGCCGGCAAATTCCGAGGAAAGGAGTGTGATCGGATTGATTACAATAGCTGAGGTGGTCTCCGTTTAATACGGAGATTCGATCGGCGGGGGTCCTCGCGGGCCCCCACCCTTTAGATCCCCACAAGTGACGCATAGCCTCCGAAGCGTATTCCATCCGCACTCTAACGGAGTCAGCGTCTAAACCTTCCTTAACGCGGTCGATCTTCGTGACTTTGCTTCGGTTAAGGTTTATACAGTACATTGCGGGGAACCCAGAACTTATAATTTTCTATATTATGAGAAAAACTCCTATCGGAGTATTTCATAGATGAACGACCGCGTTTAGAGGTTGTTTTTATCGCCAAATAGAATTTGAAGTTATTCAGGACGCAATAACTTATAAATTCTATTGTGGTAAAAAAAGAAATTAAGCTCTTGATCGGCTTCCAAATACAATTTATAATGGAAATATGTAGTTTAAATTCTGGTGAAAGGAGAAGATAGCAATGATTCAAAAAATTCGTTTTATCCAAGGGGTTCTAACTGAATAGCTTTGCATTATCTGTAACCGTCACCTGAATGATATAGGCATCACCGACAGGCACGATTGGGTTATCGTGTTTTTTTTGTTCTTTTTTTTCCTTATCGAACGCTGGGCATATACATAATATATAGGATCTCGGAATAAACCGGGCGATTGAGGCTCAATTTGGGGTGCTTGAGTTAAAATTATCGATGTAAACGTGTT